>NZ_KZ679084.1 GCF_003024235.1 Arenimonas caeni
GGCGCGGGCCGGCGCGGCCTCGGCCGAGGCGGCGGGGCCCGGGCGCACGCCGCCAGCCTCGCCCGCCGGGCGGAAGGCCAGCATGCGCAGCAGGCTCATCTCGAAACCCACGCGGGGGCTTGGGGCGAAGCCGAGATCGCGACGCCCGGACACCGCCATCTGGTACCACAGCTGCACCAGCTCGGGCGGCTGCGACTGCGCCACCGCCGCCAGCGCCGGCACCAGGGCCTCGCCGGCGGCGCCCGGCACCAGCTGCTCGAGCTGGATGCGGTGCAGGGCCACGGCCAGGTCGCCGAGCACGTGGCCGAAATCGGGGGAGAACGAGGCCAGGGCCTCGATGCGCTGCATGAGTGCCGGGCCGTCGCCGGCCGCCAGCGCCTCGAGCAGGCCGTCGACCTGGCCGCGGTCGACCGTGCCGAGCATGGCCGTCACCGCGGCCTCGCCCAGCTGCCCGCCGGTGTAGGCGATGGCCTGGTCGAGCAGGGACAGGCCGTCGCGCAGGCTGCCGTCGGCGGCCCGCGCAAGCAGGTCGATGGCGCCCGGTTCGGCGGCGATGCCCTCGGCGGCGAGGATGCGGGTCATCTGCCCGGCGATCTGGCCCAGGTCGAGCCGGCGCAGGTTGAACTGCAGGCAGCGCGAGAGCACGGTGACCAGCAGCTTCTCGGGGTCGGTGGTGGCGAACAGGAACTTGACGTGCGGCGGCGGCTCTTCGAGCGTCTTGAGCAGGGCGTTGAAGGCCGCCTTCGACAGCATGTGCACTTCGTCGATCAGGTAGACCTTGTAGCGGCCGCGCGCCGGCATGTACTGGGCGTTGTCGATCAGGTCGCGCACGTTGTCGACGCCGGTGTGGCTGGCGGCGTCGATCTCGAGCAGGTCGACGTAGCGGCCCTGGTCGATGGCCTGGCAGGTCTCGCACTCGCCGCAGGGGTCGGCGCTGGTGCCGCGCTCGCAGTTGAGCGACTTGGCGAAGATGCGGGCGATGGTGGTCTTGCCCACGCCGCGGGTGCCGGTGAACAGGAAGGCGTGGTGCACCTTGCCGGTCTCGAGCGCGTTGGTCAGCGCGCGCACGACGTGTTCCTGCCCGACCAGCTCGGCGAAACGCCGGGGGCGCCATTTGCGGGCAAGCACGAGGTATGACATCCAGGCTCTCTTCGGCAGGTCGGGACCGACGCATCCCATTGTGCCAACCACCCCGCCCCCCGGCCAGCCCGGGACGTCGCCGCGCTTGTGGCTGCGGCCCCGGACGGGTATGATTCCCCCCTTGTTTCAGGCGGTTATCTCTGCGGAGAGATGTCCGAGTGGTTGAAGGAGCACGCCTGGAAAGTGTGTATACGGCTAAACCCCGTATCGAGGGTTCGAATCCCTCTCTCTCCGCCATCTTCCAGCGGCGCGTCCCGGGACGCGCCGTTCGCTTCAATGGTGGCCCCGTCGGCCTCCCGCGACGCTAGTCCGAAAACTCCGCCAGGGCCGGAAGGCAGCAACGGTATTGGATGACGCGGGTGCCGGGATCAGTCGGCGGGGCTGCCACCCTTTGGGCGCAGCCCAAAGGGGTGGCCCAAGGTTTGCCGCGCAAACCTCGGGCCCCGGTCTGCACTCCCAATCCCTCGCGCCTGTCGGCGCGCCCCCCTTGCCAAGGGGGGCTGGGCGTCGTTCACGAACGCCGGGAAAGCACCTCAAGGACGCTGCGCCGGATGAAGCGGCGACGAATCCACTATCGATTCGCCCTATCCGTGTCCATCCGCCCTTATCCGTGTTCAAAAACCGACCCCTCACGAAGGGTGCAGCCACTCCGCGTCGCCGCCGGCGTAGCGTTCGTGCTTCCAGATGGGCACGCGCGATTTCACTTCGTCGATGATCCAGCGGCAGGCGTCGAAGGCGGGGCCGCGGTGGGCGGCGCTGGCGCCGACCCAGACGGCGAGTTCGCCGATGGCCAGTTCGCCAGTGCGGTGGAGGCAGGCGGCATCGACGATGTCGAAGCGCTGCACGGCCTCGGCCAGGATGCGCTCGCCCTCGGCTTCGGCCAGCGCCGCATAGGCTTCGTAGCGCAGGCCCAGCACGCCGCGGCCGCCGTGGTGGTCGCGCACCCAGCCCTCGAAGCTGGCGAAGGCGCCGGCGCGCGGCGACAGCAGGCGCTGGCGCAGCGGCGCGACGTCGAAGGCGGCGTCGCTGAGCGCGAAGCGCTTCATCCGCCCGACACCGGCGGGATGAAGGCCACTTCGGCGCCCTCGCGCGGCGGCGTGTCCCAGGCGACGAACTCGCCGTCCATCGCCACCCGCAGCCGATCGCGCGCCAGCGCGAAGCCGTGGCGCGCGCGCAGCGATTCGTAGAGCGCCGGCAGCGAGTCCGGCAGCGGCAATGTCTCGCTGGCCACGCCGGCGGCATCGCGCAGGCTGGCGAAGTACAGCACCGTGATGCTCATGCCCGCGCCTTGCCGACCTCGCGTTTGCCGCCGCGCTTGGCCAGCAGCTTCGCCGGGCCGATCACGATGGCGTGCGAGAGCGCCTTGCACATGTCGTACACCGTGAGCGCGGCGACGGTGGCGCCGGTCAGCGCCTCCATCTCCACGCCGGTGCGGTGCGTCGTGCGCACCGCGCACTCGATGCGCAGCACGGTGTCGCCGGCCCAGCCGAGGTCGAAGCGGCAGCCGTCGATCGGCAGCGGGTGGCAGAACGGCACCAGTTCATGCGTGCGCTTGACCGCCATGGTGCCGGCGATGATCGCCGTGTCCATCACCGCGCCCTTGGCGGTCTTCATGCCGCCCTTGCGCAGCGCCTGCGCCACCGCCGCCGGGAAGCGCACCCGGCACTCGGCCACGGCCTCGCGCGCGGTGGCCGGCTTGGCCGAGACGTCGACCATGGCCGGGCGGCCCTTTGCATCCACGTGGGTGAGTTTCGCCTTCGCCATCGCCTCAGCCGCCAATGTAGAACATCTCGATGCGCCGCGCCGGCCGCAGGGTATCGGCGCGCAGCTCGCTGTGCCGGTCGGCGCGCTGGCGCCACAGCCCGGCCACGTGCGAGGCCAGCGCCTCCTCGCCGCGCCCGATGTGCTCGCGCAGCGGCGCGCCGCGCGCGGCGAACAGGCAGGTGTAGAGCTGGCCGTCGGCCGACAGCCGCGCGCGGTGGCAGTCGCCGCAGAACGGCTCGCTGACCGAACTGACGAAGCCGATCTCGCCGGCGCCATCGACGTAGGCATGGCGCGCCGCCACCTCACCGCGATAGCCCGGCCGCAGCGGCCGTAGCGGCCAGCGCGCGTGGATGGCGGCGTGCAGCTCGCGCGAAGGCACGACCTGGCCGGGGCGCCAGCCGTTGCAGGTGCCGACGTCCATGTATTCGATGAAGCGCAGCACGTGCGGCGTGCCGCGGAAGCGTTCCGCCAGCGGCAGCACCTGCGACTCGTTGACGCCCCGCTGCACGACGCAGTTGATCTTCAGCCGTTCGAAGCCCGCGGCCTCGGCGGCGGCGATGCCGGCGAGCACGTCATCCAGCTCGCCGCGATGGCCCGTCAGCGTGCGGAACAGGCCCGGCTCGAGCGCGTCCAGGCTCACCGTCAGCCGGTGCAGGCCGGCCTCGCGCAGCGCCCTCGCCTGCCCCGCCAGCAGCGAGCCGTTGGTGGTGAGCGCGATGTCCTCGATGCCAGGCACCTTCGCCAGCCGCGCCACCAGCGCCGGCAGGTCGCGGCGCAGCAGCGGCTCGCCGCCGGTCAGGCGCAGCTTGCCGACGCCCAGACGGGCGAAGCCGCGCACGGCGGTTTCGATCTCGTCGAAGTCCAGCCGCGCGGCGCGGTCGAGCACCTCGTTGGTCGGCGTCGCGCCCTCGGGCATGCAGTAGGGGCAGCGGAAATTGCAGGTTTCCACCACCGACACGCGCAGGTCGCGCAGCGGCCGGCCGAGGCGGTCGAGCGGCGCCAGCGCATCGGCCGCCAGCGCGTTCATGCCTCGCCCGGCCCCTGGCCCGGCGGCGGCAGGGGTTCGGCCAGCGCCAGGCGCTCGTCCGGAACGGCGACGCGGTGGCCGCGCAGGCGCATCGCCTCGGCATCGGCCGGCGAGGCGTAGTGGTAGAACACGCAGCGCGACAGCAGGCCCGCCGGGTACTCGCGCTCGAGGTCGTCGATGCCGCTGTGCGAGGGATTGCCGTGCAGGGCGCAGTCGTGCGCGACGATTTCACCGGCGCCGGCGAACTTCGCCAGCATCTCCGGGATCGGCCGGGTGTCGCCGGTCCAGACCAGGCTGCCGGGCAGGCGCAGGCCGAAGGCGGTGTCGGGCAGGTGGTGGCGCACCGGGAAGACGTCGTACCACTGCCCCGCGTGCCAGAAGCCGCGACTCACCGGCACCAGCTGGAACGCGTCCCACCAGTTGGCGTCGCCCTCGGCCACCACGCCGGGGTAATCGGCCAGCCGCGCCTGCAGGTGCGGCAGCACGCCGACCGGCACGTACAGGCGCACGCGGCCGCGCCGCGCCTGGTCGAAATAGGTGGCGAAGAACAGCCGCTCGAGCCCGGCCACGTGGTCCATGTGCACGTGGGTGACGAACACGGCGCCGGGCATGGCCCCGTAGCGGGCCTGCCAGGCGGCGAGCGCCTCGTGGCCGCAGTCGATCATCAGCACCGGCTCGCCGTCGCGCTCGATGGCCGCCGAGGCCGAGCCGAGCTCGGCCGCCGACTGCGAATTGCCCACGCCGAGGAACTGCAGGCTCCAGCTCATCAGTCCCTCCGGGCGTGGTCGTCGGCGTGCAGGAGGGTGCGCTCGTAGGAGTGGCGCAGGCGCTCGAAGCCCGCCTTCCAGCCGTCGCGGCCCGGGCCGGCGAGTTTGGCCAGCGAGCGCGCCAGCCGGGCCAGGTTGGCCTTGCGCCAGGCGGCCGCGGGCGGCAGGCGGCGACCGCGGTCGAAATCGATCAGCCAGGCCCAGCCATCGTCGTCGAGCAGCACGTTGTGGGCATTGAGGTCGGCGTGCTCGACGCCGGCGTGGTGCAGCTGGGCAATGCTCATGCCGGCGGCTTCCCAGGCGCGGGCGGCGGGCTCGTCGAGCCAGTCGTGCAGCGGGCGCGCGCCCGGGATGCGTTCGACCAGGATCGCCGCGCGATAGCCCAGCCCTTCGCGGCGGTAGCCCGCCATCAGCGGCGCGGGCACGCGCAGGCCGGCCGCATGCAGTTCGGCCATCAGGTGGAACTCGCGCAGGCTGCGCACGCGCCCGGGGCCGAGCCACAGGTAGCGGTCGGCGCTCAGGTGGCGCGCCATGCCGCCGCGGCGGTAGTGCCGCAGCACGCCCTCGCCGAACTCGCCCTGCACGAACCAGGCGGCGCCGCGGCCGCCGGCGACCACCGGCTGCGCACCCTCGCCCCAGAACGCACGCTCGAGCCAGTCCGGCGTGGCTTGCGGCAGCCGCGCGGGGTCGAACACAATCGCCCCGTCGCCTCCGGCGTCGCGGAAGGTCTTTTCGATCGCGGCAATGGCAGGTCTGGTTCCCATCCGCCCAGTCTACCCAATGCCCGTGAAAGCCGCGCCGCGTTCACTCTGCCTGCTGCGCCTCTCGGCGCTGGGTGACGCCGTGCACGCGGTGGCGCTGGTGCGCGACCTGCAGCGGGCCTGGCCCGGCCTGCCGATCACCTGGGTGATCGGCAAGGGCGAGGCCAGGCTGCTCGAAGGGCTGGACGGCGTGCAGTTCGTGGTCTTCGACAAGAAGGCCGGCCTGGCCGGCTGGCGCGCGCTGCGCCGGCAGCTGGCCGGGCAGCGTTTCGACGTGCTGCTCAACCTGCAGCTGGCGCTGCGCGCCGGCCTGGCGTCCACCGCCATCCGCGCCGACCGCCGCATCGGCTTCGACCGCGGCCGCAGCAAGGAAGGCCACGGCCTGTTCATCAACGAACGCATCCCGGCCGGCGGCCACCACGTGCAGGACGCCTTCCGGCAGTTCCTCCGGCCGCTGGGCATCACGCCCGGGCCGGCCGAATGGCGGCTGCCGGTGCCGGCCGAGGCGCACGCCTGGGCGGCGGAGAAGCTGCCGGGCGACCAGCCCACCCTGCTCGTCTCGCCCTGCTCGAGCCATCCACTGCGCAACTGGCGGCCGGAGCGTTACGCCGCGGTGGCCGACCACGCCGCCTCGCGCGGCTGGCGCGTGCTGATCTGCGGCGGCCGCAGCGCGCTCGAGCGCGACACCGCCGACGCCATCCTCGCCGCCATGCAGGCGCCGGCCATCGACCTGGTCGGCCAGGACACGCTCAAGCAGCTGCTCGCCCTGCTCGCCCGCGCCAGCGCGGTGCTCACGCCCGATTCGGGCCCGGCGCACATGGCCAACGCCATGGGCACGCCGGTGCTGGGCCTGCACGCCTGCACCGACGCCGAACGCTCGGGGCCGTACTCGGACCGGCGCTGGACCGTGAACCACTATGACGACGCCGCGCGCCGCTTCCTGGGCAAGCCGGCCGGCGCACTGCCCTGGGGCAAGCGGGTGGAATTCCCGGGCGTGATGGACCTGGTGCAGGTGGACGAAGTGGTCGAACGCTTCGAGGCCCTGCGCGCCGAACGCGGCGCCTGACTCAGGGCGTCGAGCCGGCGCGGTAATCCTGGTAGGACTTCTCTTCGACGTAGGCCGAGCCCAGCGCGAGGTTGATGTCCTTCTTGATGCGCGCGCGCTCGTCGTTCTCGAAATACACCGAGCGGGCGAGCCGGATGAACTCCTCGTCGAAGGCCTGGGCCTTCTCCTTGAGGCGGATGTCGTCCTCGATCACCCACAGGCGCTCGTTGACCGCCTTGAGCTCGGCGCGCAGGCGGGCGATGTCGGTGCCGGCGGCCGGGTGCGCCATCCAGGTGCTTTCGAGCGCGGACAGCTCAGCGCGCACGTTGGCCAGCTTGGCCTCGTCGGACATGCGCTCGGACTTGATCTGCAGGATGGCGATCTTGTCGAGCAGCTCGCCGAAGGACACGGGCACCTGGATCTCGGACATGCTTGGGTCTCCGTCTTGATGGCGACAGTCTACGCCGCCGGGCGCGGGGCAAAAGAAAAGGGGCCCTGGCAGGCCCCTTTTTTGAATCTGGCGGAGAGGGAGGGATTCGAACCCTCGAGGCGCTATAAACGCCTGCCTGATTTCGAGTCAGGTACATTCAACCGCTCTGCCACCTCTCCGGACCCCGACACCGTGGCAGCTGGCGTCGGGCCCGCCATTATAGGGGCGCCGGCGTCGCCCCGCCAGCCTCAGGGGCCGGCGGCGGCCCCGCCCCCCTTGGGCAGGAAGAAGAACTCGCCGCTCTCGTGGCCCGCGAACCGGATCGGCGCGTATTCGGGCATCTGGGCCAGCGGCGAATCCATCGACACCAGGGCCAGGCTGATCGCCACTTCCTGGAACAGGCGCTGGCCCTCGAGCAGGCGGTTGTTGTCCTGGAGCACGTTGAGGAAGGCGCGGGCGAAATAGCTGTGGCGGCCGCTGCCCGCATCGGGCACCGGCATCACCCCACCCGAGGTCAGCGCGGTGCGGCTGCGGCCGTCGGCCATGGCCCGGACCCATTCGGCCCACTTCTCCGGCGGCATGGTGGCGGCCGTGAAGGTGGGCACCGAAGCACGGGTCATGGTGCCCGAGTAGCACGAGTCGGCCACCACCAGCACGTGCCTGGCCGGGATGGTGTTGAGGATGTCGCTGACCGCGGCGTTGGAGATCCAGGACCTGGGATTGCCGCTGGCGCCGTCGGTCGGCACCCAGTAACCCTGGCCGTCCGCACCGATCTCGCCGTGGCCGGCGTAGTAGATCAGCAGGTTGTCCTCGGGCTTGAGCGTCTCGCGCATCTCGTTGAGCGCGGTGAGGATCTCCAGGCGCGTGCCGTTGAGCACCAGCGTGGTCTGGTAGCCGTAGCGCGAGCGCAGCAGTTCGGCCACCGCGTTGGCGTCGTTGGCGGCGCTGCGCAGCGTCGGGTAACCGGCGTCGCGGTAGCTGTTGTTGCCGATCACCACGGCGTGGTACCGGCCCAGCTTCACGCCCCGCGGGAGCACGCCGGACGGCGCCGGCGCCGGCGCGGCCGTGGCGCCCCCCTGCCCGGCCTGTGGCAGCAGGGTGAATTCGATCCGGGCGCGGGTGCCGCCGGTGTCGACGGCGGCCACCTGCACCTGCGCCCCCCCGGCCGGCACGTCCACTTCGGCGCTGAAGGCGCCGTTGGCGCCCATCGGGGCCGGCTGGCCGTTGACCGTGACCTCGCGCACCAGCTGCGGCGCGTTCACCCGGCCGACGATCTGGCGCTTGCCCGGGCCGCCCCGGTAGACGGCGGTGTTCCGGCCGCGCGTGGCGACGAAGACCGGATCAAGGATCTCCAGCCGCGGCGACCCGGCCAGCAGGGCCCCGCCGGCACCGGCCTGGCGCTCGAGCGAGGCGAGTTGGGTCTGCTGGTCGTTGATTTGCTCCTGCTGCACCAGCAGCTGGTTCTCGAGCAGGCGGGTGAGGTCGTCGTCCTGCTGCTCGCGCGCCTCGGCCAGTCGGCGCTGGGTGTCGGCGAGCTCGTCGCGGGCCTTGTGCAGTTCGGCGCGACGCTGCCCGAGCTCGGCCTGCAGCTTGCGCACCTGCTCACGCAGCGCCGCCGACTCGGCCTCGCCTTCGGCCACCTGCGCCTCGAGCCCGGTGATCTTCTCGTCGCGCGCGCGGATCTCCACCTGCACCACCGAGGCGTACATCAGTTCGTCCTCGATGCCCGAGGCCTCGCGATAGAGGTTGAGCGCCGCGGCCTGGTCGCGCTCGACACCCAGGCCCTGCTCGTACAGGTAGCCGAGGTTGATCTTGGCGCGGCCGTAACCCTGGTCGGCCGCCTTGCGGAACCACTGGAAGGCCATGCCGTAGTCGGGCGCGGTGCCCAGGCCCTTGGCGTAGATCTCGCCGACGTTGTTCTGCGCCTCGGCGCTGCCCGACATCGCGCCCTCGAGCCAGACCTTGAGCGCGGTCTGGTAGTTGGCGCGGTCGTAGGCCACGTACTCGCCGCCGCGGATCTCGCAGTCGGCCTGGGTCGTGCGCACCGGCCGGCGCGCGCTGAGGTAGGTGGCCTGGCGGCCGAGCTTGCGGATCTGACCCGGCAGCAGGCAGTCGACGATCATCAGGTCTTCGGCGTTTCGCACGGCGGCCTGCACCGGCGCGGGAGGCAGGCCGAGCACGATCGCCAGGCCTAAACCAAGTGCAAAAACGGGAAGGCGGGAATGGACCGGACAAGCGCGTTGCAGGCTCATGGGCATGGCTCCCTTGGGAAGCAATGCGGCCCGCGCCGGGAACATTGCAGCGGCGCGTCAGCCGCTATACTCGAGCCGCCGTTATAGCCTCAAACCAGGGGAAATGCGATGGACTCCGAGAGCAGCGTCGCGTTGGGCCGACGGACGGTGGACGGATATTTCCAGCGCGGCAGGCAGTGGCTCGCGGCGTGCGGGCTGGCGCTGCTCGCACTGGCCTGGAGCAGCGGCACGAACGCACAGGTCGCGGCCTGCACCATCGAGGCCGTGGGTGACACGGACCTGCTCGCACCCGCCTCGGACTCGCTCAACTATCAGTTCCGGCTGGTGGGCGGCTGCGCGGCCCTGGTCTCCGTCGAAGCCGTGATCAACCTGCCCGACGCCACCGGCGGTGCGACGCTGGCGCCCACCGGCGCGTTCGACGTGGCGCCGCTGGCACCGACCGACCTCGCGCTCACGCTGGGCCCCACCCCCGGCCAGGTCGGCACGTTCACCGTGTCCTGCCCCGCCGGCGGCTGCGTCGGATCGGTGGTCTACACCTACCGCACGGCGAATGAGTTCGTCTACGAGGCCGTGTTGCCGGCGAACGTGGTGACCAACCAGATCAGCAGCTTCGACCTGGCCACCCGCCTCGAGCTCAATGGCGCCGACGGCACGCTCGCGACCAGCTTCGCCAATGTCAGCGTGCCCTCGCCGCCGACGGTCGTCGCGCCGGTCGCCGGCGTAGCGACGCTGGCCGGGCAGTCGATCACCACCGCCGGCAGCTACGTCTTCGCCGGCAGCCTCGAGTGTCCGGTCGCCTTCGTGCTCGAAGGCTGCGCGGCGGTGGCAGCGGTGCCCTTCGCCGTGGAGGTCGAGCCGGTGTCGCTGGCGGCGCTCACGCCGCTGGCCCCGACCACGCCCTCGGGCACGCCGCTGGCGATGAGCGTGTCCTACGGCAGCCCGAGCCTGCCGGCCCCGGACGGCACGCCGATCTCCTGGTCGATCACGGCCGGGCCGGCCGGCGGCGACGGCGCGGTCACCAGCCCGGCCACGGCCGGCGGCCAGAGCACGGCCACCTTCAGCGCCACGGTGCCCGGCGTCTACACCGTGTTCGCCAACAGTGGCTGCACCTTCTGCGCGGTGCCCTCGCAGACCTTCAGCATCACCGTGGCGGCGCTGCCCGCGCTGTCCATCGACAGCGGCAACGGCCAGTCCGCCCTGCCCGGCAACGCTTTCACCCTGCCCCTGGTGGTGCTGGCCGACGACAGCGGCGTGCCCGCGGCCGGCGTGGGCATCGACTGGGTGCTCACCGGCGACGCCACCCTGGTGCCGGGCGCCGCCACCGACGGTAACGGCCTGGCCAGCGCCACCCTGACGGCGGGGCTGACGCCCGGCCCGCTGGTGGTCACCGCCACGCGCCAGGATGCGCCGACGGCCTCGGTCACCTTCAACCTCAGCGTCGGCGCGCTCGGCACCCTGGACGTGGTCTCCGGCGACGCCCAGACGCTCGCCGCCAACGTGCCCTCGGAGCCGCTGGTGGTGGTGCTCAGGGATGCCGCCGGCCTGCCGATCCCCGGCGCCACGGTGGCCTGGACGACCACGGAAGGCACGCTCGAGTCCGCCACCTCGGCCACCGACGCCAACGGCGAAGCCAGCAACCGCGTCACCCTGGCCATCGCCGGCCCGGTCGACGTCACCGCCAGTTCGCCCCTGGCCGGCGCGCCCGCGACCTTCGCGATCTCCGGCGCGCTGGGCAACCTCGTCGGCCTGGGAGCGCCGCAGATCGAAGTCGCCCGCGCCATCGACCAGGCCTGTCCGGCCCTGGCGCAACTGGCGACGCCCACGCCGGAGCAGCAGGACCTGCTGGCCCGCTGCCTCGAGCTCGTGGACGCCGCCGGCATCGACCCCGGCTCGGTGGTGCTGGCGCTGGACCAGCTGATGGCCGAACTCGCCATGGCCCAGGGCCATGCCGGCCTGTCCGCCGCGCAGGCCCAGTTCCAGAACCTGCGCACCCGCATCGCCGCGCTGCGCGCCGGTACCCAGGGCACGTCCTTCGGTGGCCTGGCGGTCAACACGCCGCAGGGGCCGCTGACGCTGGGCCTGCTGTCCACGGCGCTCTCCGACGGCGGCAACCCCGCCGAGGTCGGCGCCGACTTCAGCCGCTGGGGGTTTTTCGCCGCCGGCACCGTCGGCCGCGCCGAAGCCGAAGCGGGCAGCGTGGACCCGGCCTGGGACAACGACATCGAAGGGCTTACCGCCGGCGTGGACTACCGCTGGTCCGACCGCTGGGTGTTCGGTGGCTCGCTCGGCATGACCCGCCAGGACACCCGGCTGCCCGACGGCCGCGGCACCCTCGACACCAGCGGCTGGAGCGTGTCGGCCTACACCACCTGGTACAAGCCCGACAGCTGGTACCTCGACGGCGTGCTCACCTGGGGCCGCAACGACTACGAGATGCTCCGGCGCATCCAGTACACGGTGCCGCTGCCCGGCGGCGGCAGCACCAGCATCGACCAGCAGGCGCGCTCGGACTCCAGCGGCGACCTGTTCTCCGGCGCGTTCACCTTCGGCCGCGATTTCAACCGCGGCGCCTGGGGCTTCGGCCCCTACGGACGCCTGCTGTACACGCGGCTGGACTTCGACCAGATCAACGAAACCCTCGAGACGGGCCCCGGCAGCGGCCTGGGCCTGCAGATCCGCTCGCGCCAGCTCGAGTCGCTGGCCAGCGTGCTCGGCGGCAAGTTCACCTACACCCACAGCACCGACTGGGGCGTGCTGATGCCGCACCTGCAGCTGGAATGGGAGCACGAGTTCCGGGACGACCCGCAGGCGCTCGAGGCACGTTTCCTGCACGACCCCACCGGCACCCCGATGGTGCTCAGCGGCGACCCGCTCGACACCGACTACTTCCGGATCGGCCTGGGCATGTCGATGGTGCTCACCAAGGGTCGATCCGGTTTCTTCTACTATGAGCGACTGCTGGGCCGGGACCGCACGTCCCAGTACAACCTGGCCCTGGGCCTGCGGATGGAGTTCTGATGATCGAATTCGGCCACCTGAGCCACGTCGGCCTGCGGCGCGAGCTCAACGAGGACACCTACTACGGCGACGCCGAGCTCGGCCTGTGGCTGGTGGCCGACGGCATGGGCGGGCATGAGTTCGGCGAAGTCGCCAGCGCGCTGGCGCGCGACGCGGTGGTGCGCGAGGTGCGCGCCGGCCGGCCGCTGGCCGAGGCCATCCGCCGGGCCGACGAGGACATCATCCGGCACAGCCGCCAGCGCTCGGAAAGCCTGCCGATGGGCACCACCATGGTGGCGCTGCGCGTGCAGGACCACCGCTTCGAACTGGCCTGGGTCGGCGACAGCCGCGCCTACCTGTGGAACGGCCAGCTGCGCCAGCTCTCGGCCGACCACAGCTACGTGCAGGAGCTGATCGACCAGGGCGCGATCACCGCCGAACAGGCGCGCGTGCACCCGCACCGCAACGTGGTCACCCAGGCGCTGGGCGTGACCGACCCGGAGAGCCTCAAGGTCGAGACCCTGGCCGGCGAACTGCGGCCAGGCCAGCAGCTGCTGCTGTGCAGCGACGGGCTGACCGAAGAAGTCGACGACGCCACCATCGGCGCCCTGCTCGCACGCGGCGACCTGTCGGCGCAGGAGTGCGTGGACCACCTGGTGTCCTCCGCGCTCGACGGCGGCGGCTCGGACAACGTCACCGTCGTCCTGCTGCGCCGGCGCTGAGCCGCGCCTAACCCGCGGGCGGCGGCGGCAAGGCCGGCGCTTGCCCGCCTTCGCCGGCGATGGCGGCGTCCTGCAGCTGCCGCAGGTAGGGGTCTTCGGCGTCGATCGCCAGGCCCTTGCCCACCAGCAGCCGGCACTGCGTCCAGCGCCCGCGGTCGCAGGCCTGGTGGGAATAGCGGCGGTAGAAGGCGACGATGCCGGCGATGCCGGCGCGGGCCCGGGCGTTCTCCGGGTCGAGCGCCAGCGCCTTGCGGTAATAGCCCAGCGCGCTGTCGTCCTCGGGGTAGTCGAGCTTGCGGCTGAGGTTCTCGCCGGGCGTGGTGCCGAATTCCAGCAGCGCGTCGCCGGCGTTGAGCAGGCGCTCGAGTTCCCCGCTGGCCGGCACGCCCACCGGCTTGGGTAGTTCGAAGCCTTCCGGCATCGGCCCCGTGGCGTCACCACCCGTGGTCGCGGGCACGGCCACGGTGCCCGGTGCCCGCGTATCCGCCGGCACGGCCGGCTCGCGGGGCGACAGTGCCCACCAGGCCAGCAGGGCCAGCGCGAACGCGCCGCCCAGGCCCGCCGCCGGCAGCAGCCAGGCAGGCCGCTTGTTCTCGTCGCGCGCGCTGATGCGGGTGCGCTGCTGGGTCGCGCCAGCGCCGGACAGGCGCTGGCCGCCGCGTCGCGCGCCGGTTTCCTGCGCCACCGCGCCCTGCGGCGCCGAGGCCACCAGTTTGTGCATGGCCTCGACGAAGGCCGCGCCGGTGTTGAAGCGCTGCGCCGGGTCCTTGGCCATCAGGCCGTTGACCAGGGGCTGGAGCCAGGCGAAGGGCTCCGGCAGTTCCGGCACCGGGTGGGTGACGTGCATCAGCGCCACGGTGAAGGCGTCGGCGGCCTGGTAGGGCGGCACGCCGGCGAGCATCTCGTAGAGCACCGCGCCGAGGCTGTAGAGGTCGGCGCGGCCGTCCACCGGCTCGCCGCGCGCCTGCTCGGGGCTCATGTAGTCGGGCGTGCCGATCGAGGTGCCGGCCACGGTGGAGCTGTTGCTGCCGTCCATGGCCTTGGCGATGCCGAAGTCGGCCAGCACCACGCGGCCGTCGTTGCGGAACAGGATGTTGCCCGGCTTCACGTCGCGGTGGACGAAGCCCTTCTGGTGGGCGAAGTCCAGGCCGCCGGCGATGTCACCGGCGATGTCGAGGATCTGGCCCACGCCCAGCCCGCCCTCGGCGATGCGCTCCTTGAGCGTGCCGCCGGGGATGTATTCGGCGGCGAGATAGTAGACGTTGCCGTGGTGGCCGATGTCGTGGACCGTGACCAGGTTCGGGTGCTGCAGGCGCGCGGTGATCTTGCCCTCGGTGAGGAAGCGGTGCGCGAACTCGGGGTTGGCCGCCAGCGCCGGCGCCATCACCTTCAGCGCCACCTCGCGCTCGAGCGATTCCTGCACGGCCAGGAACACCGACGCCATGCCGCCCTCGCCGATCGGCCGGAGGATGCGGTAGCCGGGGATGTCGATGTCGACCGAGGTGAGCAGGACGGTGGCGTTCAAGGCAACCTCGCCGGCAGGGGCACGGGCCGATTATCCACCAAGCCGCCTCAGCTGTCGGCGGCCTCCGGCAGCGGCCAGAGCACGCGACCGGCCTTGCCGGCGATCTTGCGCAGCCGGGCCTCGTGGGCGGCGCGTTCGGCCTCGCTGGCGCGAAGCACGCGGCGCGGGGCCGCGGCGAGCACCGCGGCCAGGCCGGCGCCCGGGCCGGTGCCGGCTTCGGGTTCGTGGCTGGCCACCAGGCCCAGGTCGGCCTGGCCCGAGGTCATGCCCAGGTAGACCTCGGCCAGCAGCTCGGCGTCGAGCAGCGCGCCGTGCAGCTTGCGGTGGGCGTTGTCGACGCCGAGGCGACGGCAGAGCGCGTCGAGCGAATTGCGCTGGCCCGGGTAGCGCTCGCGCGCCATCGCCAGGGTGTCGAGCACGCTGGCATGGTCGGTGATGCGGCCGAAGTGGGCGCCGGCCAGCGAAAGCTCGTAGTCCAGGAAGCCGACGTCGAAGCTGGCGTTGTGGATGATCAGCTCGGCGCCGCGGATGAACTCGATGAACTCGTCGACGGCCGTCTCGAAGCGCGGCTTGTCCTGCAGGAAGTCCAGGGTCAGACCGGTGACTTCCTGCGCGCCGGCCTCCATCTCGCGGCCCGGGTTGAAGTAGCGATGGAAGTGCCGGCCGGTGGGCCGGCGCTCGACGAGCTCGATGCAGCCGACTTCGACGATGCGGTTGCCCTTCTCCCAGGACAGGCCGGTGGTTTCGGTGTCGAGCACGACCTGGCGCATGCGCGGGTTCATCCTTTCATCTTCTCGGCTTCGGCGCGGGCCAGCTGGTCCACGCGTTCGTTCTCGGGGTGGCCGGCGTGGCCCTTGACCCAGTGCCAGCGCACCGCGTGCGGCTTGGCGGCGGCATCCAGGCGCATCCACAGGTCCTGGTTCTTCACCGGCTGGCCGCCGGCGGTTTTCCAGCCGCGCCGGATCCAGTTCGGCAGCCACTCGCCGATGCCCTTCTGCACGTACTGCGAGTCGGTGGACAGGTCGACCTCGCAGGGCGCCTTGAGGGCCTCGAGCGCCATGATCGCCGCCATCAGCTCCATGCGGTTGTTGGTGGTGCCGGCCTCGCCGCCGGCGAGTTCGCGCTCGTGGCCGCCGTGGCGCAGCAGCGCCGCCCAGCCGCCCGGCCCGGGATTGCCCAGGCAGGCGCCGTCGGTATGGATTTCAACCTTCTTGCGGGCCTGGCTCATCCGGCGCTCATCCCCGGGCGCAGGGCCAGCGCCGTCGAGCCGGCGCGCAGGGGCGTCAGCCCCGGCTCGCGGCGGCGCGCCACCAGCAGATGGCCGGCGCGCAGGCCGGCCAGCAGGCCACCGGACCGGGCCTCGCGCACGTCCACGCCGGCGGCCGGCGACCACATCGGCCCCAGCCAGCGCTGCCGTTCGATGTCCAGGCCGCAGTTGCCCAGCCACTGCGCCAGGCTCCCGGGCTCGACCGCGCCGAGCCCGCGGAAGGACCAGCGCAGTCGCGCCAGGCCCCAGGGGTTGAGGGTGAGCACCAGGGCCACGCCACCGGGCTTGAGCACGCGCGCCAGCTCACCGGCCAGCGCCTCCGGCCGGGGCGAGGTCTCGAGCACGCACAGGGCATAGGCCAGCGACACGCTGCCGCTGGCCAGCGGCAGGGCCTCGTCCTCGCAGGCCAGTTCGCCGGCCAGGCGGCCGTCGGCGCGGTGCAGGCTGACCACCCGGGCCAGCATGTTGCCCGACAGCGGCCCGGGCAGGGCCTCGCTGGGCCGCAGGTACAGGCCGGTGTGGCCGAAGACCCGGGTGAGCTCCGGGATCGCCTGCCGCTGCAGTTCCTGCAGCAGGGCCAGCGAGCCTTCGCGGCGGAGCCAGGCCTCGGCGGGTCGCTCGGGTTGACGTCGGAAGTGGACCGCGGGCATGGTCGCGATTCTGCGTCATCCACGCCTTCCAGGTCACCCCGCTTGACACGAACGATTCCGCTGCCGGCCTTCCAGGACAACTACATCTGGCTGCTGGCCGGCGCCGACGATGCCTGCGTGGTCGTGGACCCGGGCGATGCCGCGCCGGTGCTGGAGGCCGCCGCGCGCGGCCTGCGGCCGGTGGCCGTGCTGCTCACCCACCACCATGCCGACCACGTCGGCGGCGTCGAGGCCGTGCTGGCGCGTTTCCCGGTGCCCTGCTACGGCCCCGACGACCCGCGTATCCCGGCCGCCGCGATCCGCGTCGGCGACGGCGATCGCGTCGACGTGCCCGCGCTGGGCCTGGGCTTCGATGTCATCGCCGTACCGGGCCACACCCGCAGCCACATCGCCTTCCACGGCGGCGGCGCGCTCTTTTGCGGCGACACCCTGTTCAGCCTCGGCTGCGGCCGCCTGTTCGAAGGCACGCCGGCGCAGATGCTGGCCTCGCTCGACCGCCTTGCCGCCCTGCCCGGCGACACCCGGGTGTGCTGCGCGCACGAATACACCGAGGCCAACGGCCGCTTCGCCCGCGCCGCCGAGCCGGAGAACGCGGCCCGCGACGAGCGCCTGGCCGAGGTGGCCGCGCGCCGCGCCCGCGGCGAACCCAGCCTGCCCTCCACCCTGGCCGGCGAGCGTGCCTGCAACCCCTTCCTGCGGGTGGACGCGCCCGGCGTGCTGGCCGGCCTGGCGGCGCGCCTCGGGCAGGCCCCGGGCGACCGGGCCGAAGCCTTCGCCGCGCTGCGCGCCTGGAAGGACGGGTTCGCCGGATGAGCCGCAGGCACGGATTCACCTGGCCGCTGGTCTTGCTGCTGGCGGCCTG
Source organism: Arenimonas caeni (assembly GCF_003024235.1). GTDB lineage: Bacteria > Pseudomonadota > Gammaproteobacteria > Xanthomonadales > Xanthomonadaceae > Arenimonas > Arenimonas caeni. Next base: position 17,210 of record NZ_KZ679084.1, read on the forward strand.
CCAGGTGCCGGTGCGGCCGGTGCCGCCCGACGCCGGGGTGGCCGCCGGGCCCGCGGCCGCACCGGTGGCGGACGCCACGGTCGCGGCGCAGGCCGAAGCACCCGCGGCAACCGACACCGAAACCGCTCCCGACCCGATCGACACCGGCGCCGAGCTCTTCGACTTCATCACCGCCCGGCTCAGCCAGCCGGCCTGCATCGACGGCCCGGCCAACCGCGCCTGGCGCAAGCGCTACGCCGGCCACCCGGCCTCGTTCGCCCGGCACCTGGAGAAGATCCTGCCGCTGATGGCCTACGTCGCCACCGAGGTGGACCGGCGCGGCCTGCCGGGCGAGCTGGTGTTCGTGCCGATCGTCGAGAGCTGGTACCGCCCCGATGCGATCGGCCCCGGCGGGCCGGCGGGCATGTGGCAGATGATCGCCAGCACCGCGCGCAACCACGGCGTGCGCGTCGAACAGGGCTACGACGGCCGGCTTTCCCCGGTGGCCTCCACCGACGCCGCGCTCGGCTACCTCGAGGCGCTCTCCACGCGCTTCGACGGCGACTGGCGCGCCATGGCCATGGCCTACAACGCCGGCGAATACCGGATCGAGCGGGCCTTCAGGGCCAACCAGCACCGCATCGCCTCGGGCGAGGAGCGCCAGCCCGCCGGGCTGCCCGGCATCACCTACGAATACACCGCCAAGCTGCGCGCGCTTTCGTGCCTGGTGTCCGAGCCGGAAGCCGCCGGCCTGGAACTGCCGCGCGAGGCGCGCTTCGTGCCGCTGGCGCGTTTCCCGCTGCCGGCCCGGGCCGCCAGCCTCGACCAGGCGGCGCTGGCCCTGGCCACCGACAGCGCGACGCTGCGCAAGCTCAACCCGGCCTACCGCCAGGGCCGCATCCGCGCCGGCGTGCCGCGCGAAGTGCTGGCACCCGCCACCCCGGCCACCCTGCTCGCAGCCGCGACGATCCCGCCGGAAGGCGTTGGTGCCGGCGCCACGCCAGAGCCGCCGGAGCGCAGCCACCGCGTGCGCTCCGGCGACACGCTGTCGGCCATCGCCCGGCACTACGGCGTCGAGCTGCGGCAGTTGTTCCGGCTCAACGGCCTCGACGGCCGTTCGATCCTTCGCCCGGGCCAGGAACTGCGCATCGACCCCTGAGCGGCTCCATGCTTGGCGGTATGGCCGTTCGCGGGCGAAACTAGGCCGTTCCCACCGCAGGCGCGGTGGCTCCAGGAGGAAAACATGGGATTTTTGACGGGCAAGCGCGCCCTGATCGTGGGCATCGCCAGCCAGCGCTCCATCGCCACCGGCATCGCCGAGGCCATGCACCGCGAGGGTGCGGAGCTGGCCTTCACCTACCAGAACGACAAGCTCAAGTCGCGCGTCGAGGAAGCCGCCCGCGACTGCGGTTCGGACATCGTGCTGCCGCTGGACGTGGCCGAGGACGCGCAGATCGAAGACGTGTTCGTGCAGCTGGGCAAGCGCTGGGACGGCTTCGACATCCTGGTGCACTCGGTCGGCTACGCGCCGCGCGAGGCGATCGAGGGTGAGTACCTGCAGGGCCTGACCCGCGAGACCTTCCGCATCGCCCACGACATCTCCAGCTACAGCCTGGCCGCGCTGGCCAAGGCGGCCCGGCCGATGATGAAGGGCCGCGGCGGCAGCATCCTCACGCTCAGCTACCTGGGCGCCGAGCGCGCGCTGGTGAACTACAACGTGATGGGCGTGGCCAAGGCCAGCCTCGAGGCCAACGTGCGCTACCTCGCGCTCAACCTCGGCCCCGAGGGCACCCGCGTGAACGCGATCTCCGCCGGCCCGATCAAGACCCTGGCCGCGGCGGGCATCGCCAACTTCCGCAAGATGCTCGGCCACGTCGACCAGTACGCGCCGCTGCGCCGCAGCGTCACGATCGAGGACGTCGGCAACGTCGCCGCCTTCCTGTGCTCGGACCTGGCCGCGGGCGTCACCGGCGAGGTCACCCACGTCGATGCCGGCTACAACATCCTGGGCATGACCGGCATCGAAGGCGTCTGAGGCGCCGCGCCGGCAACCCGGAAAACAAAAAGGCCCGGACTCGCGTCCGGGCCTTTTCTTTTGGCCGCGCGGCGGCCGCCGGCTCAGAGCCGGTCTTCGGCCACCGTCACCGTGAACTGGCGGCGCAGCGCGCGCACGAAGGCTTCGCGCTCGACCACGGCCCGGGCCTGGGCCACCTGGCCCAGCAGCTGGTCGCGCGTGGCCTCGTCCAGGCCCTCGAGCTCGCCGTCGGACACCTTGAGCACCTGCACCAGGGCGTGGCGGTCCGGACCCAGGCGCACCATGCCGACGCTCGGCGCGTCGCCACCTGGCACCGGCAGGCGGAAGGCTTCGTCGATCAGCGCCGGCGGAACCGGCGCCTGGCGAGTGATGCCCGGCAGCTCGGCCACCGTGCGGCCGACCTCGCTGGCCAGGACCTCGAAGGACTCGCCGGCGCGGGCGCGCTCGAGCAGGGCTTCGGCCTGGGCCTCGGAGGCCTTGGACAGGGTGTCGGCGACCAGCTCGGCACGCACGCGCTCGCGCACCTGCTCGAGCGGGATCTGCGCCTCGGGCACCACCTCGACCACCTGCAGCACCACCACCTGGCCGGGGCCGATCTCGACCGCGTCGCTGACCTGGCGCTCGATGCGCTGGTTGTCGGCGAAGGCCGCGGCGCGAACCTCCGGGATGGCGGCGATGCCCTCGCCGTTGCCGCGCTCGAACAGCGCGGTGCGCTTGACCTCGAGGCCGGTGGCCTCGGCGGCCGGGGCCAGCGAGGTCGGGTCGCGGTAGATGCGCTCGATCAGGGTGTTGCTCAGGTCGCTGAAGCGGCGGTCGCGCTCGGTGGCCAGGTACTCGGCCTCGATCTCGCCGCGCACTTCCTCGAAGCTGCGCCCGCTGCCGGCGGTGATGTCGGCCAGCTGGATCACGTGCCAGCCGTCGGGCGTGCGCACCGGGCCGGCGACCTGGCCGGGCTGGTCGAGCGCGAACAGCGCGTCCTGGAACGGACCTTCGAACAGGCCCGGCTCGATCGGACCCAGCAGGCCGCCGTCGGCCTTCGAACCCAGGTCCTCGGAATGTTCCCGGGCCAGCGCCGCGAAGTCGGCGCCGGGGGCGCGCGCCTGCTCGGCCAGCGCCTCGGCGCGCTCGCGCGCGGCCTGGTCGGTGGCGGCATCGGCATTGGCGGGCGCGGCCACCAGGATGTGCGCGGCGGTGCGCACCGGATCGGTGACGTAGCGGCCGCGCTGCTCCTCGTAGCGCGCGCGCAGGGTCTGCTCGTCGACGACCGTCGGCACGTCCAGGAGCGAGGCGTCGATTTCGACGTACTCGATGGCGACCTGCTCCGGGCTGCGGTAACGGGCGGCGTTGGCCTCGTACCAGGCCTGCAGCGCGGCGTCATCCGGCGCCTCGGGCGCGGAGGGCGTGGGCAGGTCGATCAGCGCCAGGTCGCGCACCTGGCGCGAGAGGCGCAGGAACTCGTCGAGCTCGGCGTCGGTGGCCAGGCCGGTCGCGAGGATCTGCGTGGGCACCAGGCGGCTGGCCATGTCGGCGCGCACGCTGGCGATGAACTGGCCGTGGCTCATGCCACGCGCGGCCAGGCCCAGGCGGTACTGGTCGGCGCTGTAGGCACCGTTGACCTGGAACTCGTCCATCTGCTTGAGCTCGGCGGCCACCTCGGCCTCGCCGATGGTGATGCCTTCGCGCTCCGCGAACAGGGCAAGCACCTCCTCGTCGATCATCTCGTCGAGCACGCGGCGACGGTTGTCGGCCGACTCGAAGGCCAGCGGATCGAAGGCGTCGCCCTGCCTGGCGCGCTCGAGCTGGCGGACCTGCTCGAACCGACGCTGGAACTGGTCCTGGCCGATCTCGCGGGAGGTCTTGCCCCAGATCCAGAACTTGGCCGGGCCTTGGATCTTGGCCGAATAGGTCTCGATCTTGGGGGCGAAATAGGACTCGATGCCGAAGAAGGCCATCGTGACGATGACCAGGCCCAGGACGGTGAAAGCCATCCAGCCTGAGGACTTGTCTCGGATTCTCTGGAGCATGTGTGCGATGCCGTCCGGTGATGCCCCGGGCCTACCGGGGCCTGAAAAAACGAAGGCGCCCTTGTGGGGCGCCCTCGGGGATATGGCGGAGTGGACGGGACTCGAACCCGCGACCTCCGGCGTGACAGGCCAGCATTCTAACCAACTGAACTACCACTCCGCGTATCACTTACCTGGTGGGTGCTGAGGGTTTCGAACCCCCGACCCTCGCCTTGTAAGGGCGACGCTCTACCGCTGAGCTAAGCACCCTTCCCAAGGAAGACGCTCAGTTTACAGCATCCTTCAGGGCTTTGCCAGCCTTGAACGCAGGATTTTTCGAAGCCTTGATCTTGATGGTGTCGCCGGTCTGCGGATTGCGGCCCTGGCGGGCGGCGCGCTTGCGCACCGAGAAGGTGCCGAAGCCCACCAGCGTCACGGTGTCGCCCTTCTTGAGGGCCTTGGTGATGGCTTCGATCATCGCGTCGACGGCACGGCCGGCGTCGGCCTTGGACAGCTCGGCGGCGTCGGCGACGGCACCAATGAATTCGGCTTTGTTCATTATGGACTCCCTGAGCGGGCAGGACCCGCGTTCTTGATAATCGAGGACGCCCGGCCTCGGCCTGGGGCGCCCCGATCCACCTGTACCGCCACCGTCCGGAACTCGATGCCGCGCGGCGGTTGAAGGATTTATACCAGCGGCCCAAGGCATCCGCAACGGCTGGAACCCAAGTTTCTCGCGGGTTCCAGCCATTTTGCGCGTGCCGGCTCAGTGCCTCAGGGTGGCTCCGGTGGCGTCCTTGTCGCCCTGCCCTTCGGCGGTACCGGGCGTCGGCTCCGGCGCGCTGCCGGGGGCCAGCGCGCGCACCAGGGCGACGTCGAGCACTTCGTCGATCCACTTGACCGGAATGATCTCAAGGCCTTGCGTGACGTTCTTCGGGATGTCGGCCAGGTCCTTGCGGTTCTCCTCGGGGATCAGCACCGTGCGGATGCCGCCGCGCAGCGCCGCCAGCAGCTTCTCCTTCAGGCCGCCGATCGGCAGCACGCGGCCGCGCAGGGTGATCTCGCCGGTCATGGCGACATCGGCGCGCACGGGCACGCCCGACAGCACCGACACCAGGGCGGTCACCATCGCAATGCCGGCGCTGGGGCCGTCCTTGGGCGTGGCGCCCTCGGGCACGTGCACGTGGGTGTCGAACTTCTGGTGGAACTCCGCGTCCAGGCCCAGCCGCTCCGAGCGCGAGCGCACGACGCTGTAGGCGGCCTTCACCGACTCCTGCATCACGTCGCCGAGCTGGCCGGTGAGGATCAGCTGGCCCTTGCCCGGCAGCAGCGTGGCCTCGATCTGCAGCAGGTCGCCGCCCACCTCGGTCCAGGCCAGGCCGGTGACCAGGCCGACCTCGGACTCCTGCTCGGCGCGACCGAAGTCGTAGCGCTGCACGCCGAGGTACTTGTCGAGGTTCTTCGGCGTGACGCTGGTGGCAACCGGCTTGCCGGACTTGCGCGGGCCGGCGAGCGCGATTTCCTTGACCACCTTGCGGCAGATCTTGGAGATCTCGCGCTCGAGGTTGCGCACGCCCGACTCGCGCGTGTAGTAGCGCACGATGTCGCGCACGGCCGCTTCGCTGATCTTCAGCTCCGTCGCCTTCAGGCCGTTCGCCTTGAGCTGCTTGGGCACGAGGTAGCGCTGCGCGATGCCCAGCTTCTCCTCCTCGGTGTAACCCGGGATGCGGATCACCTCCATGCGGTCGAGCAGCGGGCCCGGGATGTTGAGCGAGTTGGCGGTCGCCACGAACATCACTTCGCTCAGGTCGAGGTCGACCTCGAGGTAGTGGTCGTTGAAGGCGCTGTTCTGCTCGGGGTCGAGCACCTCGAGCAGGGCCGAGGACGGGTCGCCGCGGAAGTCCATGCTCATCTTGTCGATCTCGTCGAGCACGAACAGCGGGTTCTTCGAACCGACCTTGTTGAGGTTCTGCACGATCCGGCCCGGCATCGAGCCGATGTAGGTGCGGCGGTGGCCGCGGATCTCGGCCTCGTCGCGCACGCCGCCGAGCGACATGCGCACGAACTTGCGGTTGGTGGCCTTGGCGATCGACTGGCCGAGCGAGGTCTTGCCCACGCCCGGCGGGCCGACCAGGCACAGGATCGGGCCGCGCATCTGCTTCACGCGCGACTGCACGGCGAGGTATTCGAGGATGCGTTCCTTGACCTTCTCCAGGCCGTAGTGGTCGGCGTCGAGCACGTCCTGCGCGGCCTTGAGGTCCTTGCGCACCTTGCTGCGCTTCTTCCAGGGCACGCCCACCAGCCAGTCGATGTAATTGCGCACGACGGTGGCCTCTGCCGACATCGGCGACATCTGCCGGAGCTTGTTGAGCTCGGTCTTGGCCTTGGCCTCGACGGCCTTGGGCATGCCGGCGGCAGCCACCTTCTTGGCCAGCTCCTCGAGCTCGTTGGGCGCCTCGTCGAGCTCGCCGAGCTCCTTCTGGATCGCCTTCATCTGCTCGTTGAGGTAGTACTCGCGCTGGCTCTTCTCCATCTGCGACTTCACGCGGCCGCGGATGCGCTTCTCGATCTGCTGCACGTCGATCTCGCCGTCCACCAGGCCGATCAGCATCTCCAGGCGCTGGCCGACCTCGAGGGTCTCGAGCAGCTGCTGCTTGTCCGACAGGCGCGCGCCCAGGTGCGCGGCGATGGTGTCGGCCAGGCGGCTGGGGTCGTCGATGCCCGAGAGCGTGGTCAGCAGCTCGGGGGGCAGCTTGCGGTTGGTCTTGACGTACTGCTCGAACAGGCTCATCAGCGAGCGCAGGGTCACCTCGAGCTCGCGCTCGTCGCGCTCGTGCACCGTGTCGACCACCACGCCGGTGGCGGTGAGCGCCCCCTCGCGGTCGCCGAAGCCGTCCACGGCCACGCGCGCGCTGCCTTCGACCAGCACCTTGATGGTGCCGTCGGGCAGCTTGAGCAGCTGCAGCACCTGGGCCAGGGTGCCGGTGCGGTAAAGGTCGTCGGCGCCCGGATCGTCGGTGTCCGGGCTCTTCTGGGCCACCAGCAGGATCTGCTTGTCGGCGGCCATGGCCAGGTCGAGCGCCTTGATCGAGCGGTCACGGCCCACGAACAGCGGGATGACCATGTGCGGGTAGACGACCACGTCGCGCAGGGGCAGCACGGGAAGGTCGAGGCGGGCGGTGGGGGCGGTTTCTTGCATGGTCGGCTCCTGGGGGCGGGGCCCCGCTCAGGCTCAGGTTATGGGGTCCGGCCGGCCCGCTTGCAAGCGCCGGCGACCCAAAAGCGAAGGGCCGGAAAAACCGGCCCTTCATTCAATGACTTGCGTGCGGCCGTTCAGTCGGCCGAAGCGGCCTTGGGCGCGGCCTGGGCGCCCGAGCTGTAGATCAGGTAGGGCTCGGTCTGGTGGTTGATGACCGACTCGTCGACGACGACCTTGCTGACGTTCTCCAGCGACGGAAGCTCATACATGGTGTCGAGCAGCACCGACTCCATGATGGTGCGAAGGCCGCGGGCGCCGGTCTTGCGCTTCAGGGCGCGCCGGGCGATGGCCATCAGCGCGTCCGGGCGCACCTCCAGCTCGACGCCCTCCATCTCGAACAGTCGCTTGAACTGCTTGGTGATGGCGTTCTTGGGCTCGGTGAGGATCTTCACCAGCGCCGCCTCGTCGAGCTCCTCGAGCGTGGCGACCACCGGCAGGCGGCCGACGAACTCGGGGATCAGGCCGAACTTGATCAGGTCCTCGGGCTCGACCTGCGACAGCAGCTTGCCGACGTCGGCCTTGCGCTCGCTGGACTTGACCTTGGCGCCGAAGCCGATGCCGCCGGCCTCGGTGCTGCGCGCCTGGATGACCTTGTCGAGGCCGGCGAAGGCGCCGCCGACGATGAACAGGATGTTCTTGGTGTCGACCTGCAGGAACTCCTGCTGCGGGTGCTTGCGGCCGCCCTGCGGCGGCACCGAGGCGACGGTGCCCTCGATGAGCTTGAGCAGGGCCTGCTGCACGCCCTCGCCCGAGACGTCGCGGGTGATCGACGGGTTCTCGGACTTGCGCGAGATCTTGTCGATCTCGTCGATGTAGACGATGCCCTGCTGGGCCTTGTCCACATCGTAGTCGCACTTCTGCAGGAGCTTCTGGATGATGTTCTCGACGTCCTCGCCGACGTAGCCCGCCTCGGTGAGGGTGGTGGCGTCGGCGATGGTGAACGGCACGTTGAGCAGGCGCGCGAGCGTCTCGGCCAGCAGGGTCTTGCCCGAGCCGGTCGGGCCGATGAGCAGGATGTTGGACTTCGACAGTTCGATGTCGTCGTTCTTGATCCGGCTCTCGATGCGCTTGTAGTGGTTGTACACGGCCACCGACAGCGTCTTCTTCGCGCGCTGCTGGCCGATGACGTACTGGTCGAGGACCTCGAGGATCTCGCGCGGCTTGGGCAGGTGGCTGCGCGCGGCGTGCGCCTTCTCCTCGAGCTCCTCGCGGATGATGTCGTTGCACAGCTCGACGCATTCATCGCAGATGAACACGCTGGGGCCCGCGATCAGCTTGCGCACCTCATGCTGGCTCTTGCCGCAAAAAGAGCAGTAGAGGATCTTGCTGCTGTCGCCGGAGCGGCCCTGGCGGTCTTCGGTCATGCGGTTGCTGCCCTGGTGGAATGGGTCGGGATCGAGAATATCACAGGCCGGCACGGGCCAAGCCCCGGCCCCCGGAAGGGCCGGGACGGGGCGTGGAGACGGCGCTGGCGGGGCCGGTCAGCCGGCCTGGACGGTGTCGTCGGGGCGGCGGTCGAGCACCGCGTCCACCATGCCGTAGGCCTTGGCGGCCTCGGCGTCCATGAAGTTGTCGCGGTCGGTGTCCTTGGCGATGCGCTCGATCGGCTGGCCGGTGTGCTTGGCCAGCACGCCGTTGAGGCGGTCGCGCAGGGTCAGGATCTCGCGGGTGTGGATCTCGATGTCGCTGGCCTGGCCCTGGAAGCCACCCAGCGGCTGGTGGATCATCACGCGGGCGCTGGGCAGGATGTAGCGCTTGCCGGCGGCGCCGGCGGCCAGCAGCAGCGAGCCCATCGAGGCCGCCTGGCCGACGCAGATGGTGCTCACGTCGGGCTTGATGAACTGCATGGTGTCGTAGATCGCCATGCCCGAGGTGACCACGCCACCCGGCGAGTTGATGTACAGGCTGATGTCCTTCTCGGGGTTTTCCGCCTCGAGGAACAGCAGCTGGGCGACGATCACGTTGGCCATGTAGTCGTCGATCGGGCCGACCAGGAAGATGACGCGTTCCTTGAGCAGGCGCGAATAGATGTCGTAGGCGCGCTCGCCACGGCTGGTCTGCTCGACCACCATCGGCACCAGGTTCAAAGCCTTGATCGGATCCATGCCCTACTCCTTGCGTGGGGCCCGGCTCAGGAAGCCGGGCGCATCAGTTCGGCGAAGCTCATGGCCTTCGCGTTGGACTGGGCGCGCTCGGCGATCCAGTCGATCACCTGCTCCTCCATCACGCGGTTGCGCAGGCCCGCCATCAGGTTGGCATCGTTGCGGTAGAGCTCGACCACCTGCGCCGGGTCCTCATAGGTCGAGGCGATCAGCTGCAGGGTCTCGGTCAGGCGCTTGTTGTCGAGCCGCAGTTCGTTCTGGCGGGCCACCTCGCCCACCAGCAGGGCGGCGGCGACGCGCTTGCGGGCGGCACCCATGAACTGCTCGGCCTCGAAGCTGGCGTTGGCCTGGCCCTGCTGGCGGGCCTGCTGGGCCGCATTGGCGGCCATGCCGCGGGCCTCGGCTTCGATCAGGCGCGGCGGCAGCTCGACGTCCTTGTAGGCCTCGACCAGCTTGCTGGCGACTTCGGCGCGCAGGCGCTGGGCCAGGTTGCCCTTGAGCTCGCGCTCGAGGTTGGCGCGCACTTCCTGGCGGAACACCTCGAGCTTGCCGGACTTGATGCCGAAGCTCTTGATGAAGGCCGCGTCCACCTCGGGCAGCTTGGCGGTCGAGACTTTGAGCACCTTCAGGGTGACCTTGGCGGGCTTGCCGGCCAGGTCGGCCACGCGCCAGTTCTCGGGGAAGGTGACCTCGACCTGGGCTTCCTCGCCGGCCTTCATGCCGGCCAGGCGCGATTCCAGCTCCGGGTACATCACGTTCGAACCGATGACGGTGGCGCCGCGCTCGGCGCCCTCGGCCGGCACGCGGGCGGCGTCGGTTTCGGCGAAGGTCTCGACCTGCACCATGTCGCCCGGCTCGGCGGCGCGCTCGACCACTTCGAACTGGCGGCGCTGCTGGCGCAGGGTCTCGATCATCGTGTCGATGTCGGACTCTTCGATCGAGGAGGTGACGCGCTCGATCTGCAGCGTGGCCGGATCGATGGTGCCGAAGTCGGGCACGATCTCGAAGGTGGCGGTGAAGCGGATCTCGCCCGCCTCGCCGTCCGGCTCGGCCTTGATGTCCGGGTTGCCGGCCAGCTTCAGGTCCTGCTGGCGGATGGCTTCACCCAGGCTGTCGCGCACCAGCTCGCCGTAGGCCTCGTTGCGGACCTGGGCGCCGAAGCGCTGTTCGATCACCTTGGTCGGGACCTTGCCCTTGCGGAAGCCCTTGATGTTGGCGGTACGCGCCAGCTCGCGCAGGCGGTTGCCCACGACGCCCTCGAGGCGGTCGGCCGGCAGGCTGACGGTGAGGCGACGTTCCAGGTTGGCGGTGTTCTCAAGCGAGACTTGCATGTTCACTCCTGCGACCGCGCCGTTTCAGAGGGCGCGAAAATGAAAAAACCCGCGGAGCTTCGGTTCGTCCCCGCGCCTCCGTTGCCGGATGGTGCGAAAGGAGAGACTCGAACTCTCACGGGTTGCCCCACTGGAACCTAAATCCAGCGCGTCTACCAGTTCCGCCACTTTCGCATGCCGCGCGGGATCGTTTCATCGGGAAGATTGGTGGGCCGTCTAGGATTCGAACCTAGGACCTACTGATTAAGAGTCAGCTGCTCTACCAACTGAGCTAACGGCCCAATCTTCCCGCCGAAGCGGCTGCGACGGCTAATTATGCCGTGCCTGGAACTGGGGTGGAAGACGGGATTCGAACCCGCGACCCTCGGAATCACAATCCGATGCTCTAACCAACTGAGCTACATCCACCAATGTAAAACCACCCTGCCTCCCGCCCCACCCTGCCTGGCGCGCCCGGCAGGACTCGAACCTGCAACCGCCGGCTTAGAAGGCCGGTGCTCTATCCGGTTGAGCTACGGGCGCCTGCCGGAATGATACCGGCCGGCCCGCGCCGCATCCATGCGGGTCGCAGGTCCGGGATACAGCGGCCTGGTCGGGGCAGAGGGATTCGAACCCACGACATCCAGCTCCCAAAGCTGGCGCTCTACCAGGCTGAGCTATACCCCGGCGGTGAAGCCCGACGTCTGTGCAAGCACGCCGCAGGAGTCTCACTTTACGGCTGGCGGAGCTGGTGGCGCAATGCGCCGTGCCAACCCCGCCATCCGAACAAAAAGGGTGCCGAAGCACCCTGTTTGCATTAGTGGCGCGCCCGGAGAGATTCGAACTCCCGACCACCAAGTTCGTAGCCTGGTGCTCTATCCAGCTGAGCTACGGGCGCGCAGAAGCGAAATTATGGGGCACGTCGTCGAAGTCGTCAATACATCTTTTCAACTTCTTCGTTCGTCGTGCCTTGCCTGCCTCGCCTTCCCCCGTGCCGGCGGGAAGAAAAAATCGCCGCGCGCGGGCGGCGATTTCGAAGCTGGCGGAGTGAGAGGGATTCGAACCCTCGATAGAGCTTTTGACCCTATACTCCCTTAGCAGGGGAGCCCCTTCGGCCTCTCGGGCATCACTCCGGAAACGCTTTCCGGCCCACCCGCGAGGGGCGTGACCGGCCGCATAGGATAGCCTTCAGCCGGGCTTGGGTAAACCCGCATCGTCGCCGTCGGCCCCGGCGCCCGGCACGTCGTCCTTCTGGATGCGCTGGAAGATTTCCTCGCGGTGCACGGCAACGTCCTTCGGCGCGGTGATGCCGATGCGCACCTGGTTTCCCTTGACGCCCAGCACCGTGACGGTGACCGAGTCACCGATCATCAGGGTTTCCCCAACCCTTCGCGTCAGTATCAGCATCCCCTTCCCTCCCGATACGTCCCTGCACCGGCCCTCGGAGCGGTGCTCCGCGGTTCCCCGTCCGCGCAGGATGCGCGTCGTGCCCCGGATGGTAGTTCGGGGCCGCCGCGCGTGCAATCAAGCGTCCGTGAAGCCCTCAGCCGCCGAGGCGCTGCGCCACCCAGTCCTTCACGTCGGCGAGCGCGGCCAGCAGTTCGGGGCCGTCGCTGCCGCCGCCCTGGGCCATGTCGGGACGGCCGCCGCCCTTGCCGCCGATGCGGCCGGCGACGTGCGAAAGCAGTTCGCCCGCCTTTACCTTGCCCAGCGCCCCGCCCTGCACGCCGGCCACCAGCGACGCCTTGCCGTCGCTGGCCGAGGCCAGCAGGATGACCGCGTCGGACAGGCGCGACTTGAGCTGGTCGACCGCCTCGCGCAGGGCCCTGGCGTCCAGGCCCTCCAGGCGCGCCGCGACGACCTTCACGCCGGCGACCTCGGGCGCCGAGGCGGCCAGGTCGGCAGTGGCGCCGGCCGCGGCCTTCGCCTTGAGCGATTCGAGTTCGCGCTCGAGCTTCTTCTGGCGCTCGAGCAGTTGCGCCAGCTTGTCGAGCACGTCGCGCGGGCTGCCGCCGAGCAGGCTGGCGGCCTGGGCCAGGCGCTTTTCCTCTTCGGCCACGTAGGCCAGCGCGCCTTCGCCGGTGACCGCCTCGATGCGGCGCACGCCGGCGGCCACGCCGCCCTCGCTGGTGATCTTGAACAGGCCGATGTCGCCGGTGTGGTGCACGTGGGTACCGCCGCACAGCTCGGTCGAGAATTCGCCCATGCGCAGCACGCGCACGCGCTCGCCGTACTTCTCGCCGAACAGCGCCATGGCGCCGAAATCCAGCGCTTCCTGCATGCCCATGTGGTGGATCTCGGCCTCGGCATTGCGGCGGATCTCGGCGTTGACCATCGCCTCGATGCGCTCGAGTTCTTCGCCGGTGATGGCCTGGAAGTGCGAGAAATCGAAGCGCAGGCGGTCGGGTGCGACCAGCGAGCCCTTCTGGGTGACGTGCTCGCCCAGCACCTTGCGCAGCGCGGCATGCAGCAGGTGGGTGGCCGAGTGGTTGAGCACGGTGGCCTGGCGGCGCTGCGCGTCGACGCGGGCCGAGACCCGGTCGCCGACCTTCAGCGTGCCCTTGCCGAGCTGGCCGGCGTGGCCGTGGAAGGCGCCGGCGAGTTTGAGCGTGTCGCGCACCTCGAAGTGGTCGCCGCGCGGATCGAGCAGCACGCCGGTGTCGCCGACCTGGCCGCCGGACTCGGCGTAGAACGGCGTGGCTTCGAGCAGCACGATGGCCTCCTCGCCCGCGCCGATTTCCTGCACCGGCTTGCCGTCGCGCACGAGCGCGAGCACGCGGCAGCCGTCGGACTCGAGCGCTTCGTAGCCGAGGAACTCGGTGGGCTTGAGGGTGGCCACCAGGTCGGCCGGCAGCGCGGTGGTACCGGCGAACTTGCTGGCGGCGCGGGCGCGCTCGCGCTGCTGCTCCATCAGCGCCTCGTAGCCGGCCAGGGCGCCGTCGGCCAGGGTCCAGCCCTTGTCGGCGTTCTCGCGCAGCAGGTCGGCGATCAGGTCGGGCGGGCAGCCATAGGTGTCGTGCAGCTGGAACAGCTGCTCACCGCCGATGCGGTTGCCGCCGGCGGCCAGGTACTCGTGCAGGCGGTCCATGCCGGCGTCGAGCGTCTGCGCGAACGCGGCCTCCTCGGCCCGGAGCGCCTGCTCGACCAGCTTCTGCTTGGCGGCCAGCTCCGGATAGGCCTCGCCCATCGCCTCCACCAGCGGCTGCACCATGCGCCAGAACTTGCCGTCGGCGCTCAGGCCGCCGAGCTTCCAGAAGTGCCGCACGGCGCGCCGGACGATGCGGCGCAGCACGTAGCCGCGGCCCTCGTTGGACGGCAGCACGCCGTCCACCACCAGGAAGCTGCAGGCGCGGATGTGGTCGGCGATCACCCGCAACGACTTGTGCTCGAGGTCGGTGGCGCCGGTGAGCGCCGCCGCGGCCTTGATCAGGTGCTGGAACAGGTCGATCTCGTAGTTGCTGTGCACGTGCTGGAGCACGGCGGCGATGCGCTCGAGTCCCATGCCGGTGTCCACGCAGGGCGCCGGCAGCGGCACCAGGGTGCCGTCGGGCTGGCGGTCGTACTGCATGAAGACGTTGTTCCAGATCTCGATGAAACGGTCGCCGTCCTCGTCCGGGCTGCCCGGCGGGCCACCGGGGATCGACGGGCCGTGGTCGTAGAAGATCTCGCTGCAGGGGCCGCAGGGGCCGGTGTCGGCCATCTGCCAGAAGTTGTCGCTGGCGTAGGGCGCGCCCTTGTTGTCGCCGATGCGGATGATGCGATCGGCGGGCAGGCCGACCTCCTTGTGCCAGATGTCGAAGGCCTCGTCGTCGGTGTGGTAGACGGTGACCAGCAGCTTGTCGGCGGGAATGCCCCAGACCTTGGTCAGCAGCTCCCAGGCGTAGGCGATGGCCTCGCGCTTGAAGTAATCGCCGAAGCTGAAGTTGCCCAGCATCTCGAAGAAGGTGTGGTGGCGGGCGGTGTAGCCGACCTGGTCGAGGTCGTTGTGCTTGCCGCCGGCGCGCACGCAGCGCTGCGAACTGACCGCACGCTTGTAGCTGCGCTTCTCGGCACCGAGGAAGACGTCCTTGAACTGCACCATGCCGGCGTTGGTGAACAGCAGCGTCGGGTCGTTGCCCGGCACGAGCGGGCTGGAGGGCACGATCTGGTGGCCCTTAGACTGGAAGAACTCGAGGAAGTCCCGGCGGATCTGTTGGCTGGTCTTGGTCATGGCTGCTGGCAGTGAGGCGGAGGGCCACGCCGGAAACGGTGTGGCCAGACCCTCAAGATTACCAGCCCGCGGGCTCGCCCCGCGTGGTTTTCGGCGCCGCCCGGCGACCGCGACGCGCCGCTAGGGATCGACGCCCTCGTCGGGCGCGGAGCGCACCGCCGACCAGGCATCGCCCTGGTCGAAGCCCCGGCGCAGCAGGAATTCGACGGCCTTGCGCCGCCGCGCCGGGTCCGCCAGCTCGGCCGGGCGCCAGCGGCGCTCGACCTGGCGCCGGGCCAGGGCCGGCCAGTCGGCCTCGCAGGCCGCCAGCGCGGCCTGGATGGCATCCTCGGGCAGGCCATGGCCCGCCAGTTCGACCCGGATGCGCACCGGCCCGTAGCCGGCGCTGGTGCGGTCGCGGGCGAAACTCTCGGCGAAGCGCTGGTCATCCTGGTAGCCCTGCCCCGCCAGCCGCTCGACGGCGGCCTCGGCCTCGGCGGGCTCGACGCCGCGCTGGGCCAGCTTGCGCGCGAGGTCGCGCCGCGAGTGCTCGCGACGCACCAGCAGGCCCAGGGCCCGCTGGTAGGCGTCGGCAGCCTCGCGGCGCGCGCCGGCCATGCCGGCCTCAGCCCTCGACCGGCTCGGCGTTCTCGTCGCCGATCACCAGGCCCGGCACGAACTTCTCGCGCAGCTTGGCCTCGAGGTCCTTGGCCACGGCCGGGTTGTCCTTGAGCCACTGGCGGACGTTTTCCTTGCCCTGGCCGATGCGCTCGCCGTTGTAGCTGTACCAGGCGCCGGCCTTTTCGATCAGCTTGGCGTCCACGCCCATGTCGATCAGCTCGCCCTCGCGGCTGATGCCCTGGCCGTAGAGGATCTCGGTGACGATGACCTTGAACGGCGGCGCCATCTTGTTCTTGACCACCTTGATCTTGGTCTGGTTGCCGATGACCTCGTCGCCCTTCTTGACCGAGCCGATGCGGCGGATGTCCAGGCGCACCGAGGCGTAGAACTTCAGCGCGTTGCCGCCGGTGGTGGTTTCCGGGCTCTGGCCCGGCATCATGATGCCGATCTTCATGCGCAGCTGGTTGATGAAGATGACCATGCAGTTGCTGCGCTTGATGTTGCCGGTGAGCTTGCGCAGGGCCTGGCTCATCAGGCGGGCCTGCAGGCCCGGCAGCTGGTCGCCCATTTCGCCCTCGATCTCGGCGCGCGGGGTGAGCGCGGCCACCGAGTCGACCACGACCATGTCCACCGAGTTCGAGCGCACCAGCATGTCGGCGATCTCGAGCGCCTGCTCGCCGGTGTCCGGCTGGCTGACCAGCAGGTCGTCGATGTTCACGCCCAGCTTGACCGCATAGGTGGGATCGAGCGCGTGCTCGGCGTCGATGAAAGCGGCGGTGCCGCCGGCCTTCTGGCACTCGGCGATGGCCTGCAGGGTGAGCGTGGTCTTGCCCGAGGACTCCGGACCGTAGATCTCGATGACGCGGCCCTTGGGCAGGCCACCGATGCCCAGCGCGATGTCGAGCATCAGCGAGCCGGTGCCGATGACCTCGGCCGCCTCGGCCGCCTTGTCGCCCATGCGCATGACCGCACCCTTGCCGAACTGCTTCTCGATCTGGCTCAGGGCGGCGGTGAGGGCGCGCTTCTTGTTCTCGTCCATGGTTTGGTTCCTCGGGGCTGTGTTGTCTGTGGGCGCCACGTTAGCGGGGCCAGGTCTCACGGATTGAGAAGCCGGCGCGGGCTTGTGTCGTAAGGGTTCGGAGGTTCGTTTCGTGGTCTTCTTCCTGCCCGGGCTCACCGGTTCGGCCTCACCAGGCCGCAGTACAGGCCCTCGATGGCGAAGTCCTGGTCGGGCCGGACCACGATGGGCGCGAAATCCGGGTTGCGCGGCAGCAGGCGCACGCCGTCCTTGCCCATTTTCAGCAGCTTGACCGTGATTTCCTCGTCCACGCGGGCGACCACGATCTGGCCGCTGCGCGCCTCGGCGGTGCGGTGCACGCCGATCAGGTCGCCGTCGAGGATGCCCTCGTCGCGCATCGAGTCGCCCTTCACGCGCAGCAGGTAGTCAGGCGCCGGCGAGAAGAACACGCGGTCGAGCAGCACCATGCCGTCGTGGCCGGCATCGGCGCCGATGGGCATGCCCGCGGCCACGCGGCCGAGGATGGGCAGGCGCAGGAGGTCGTCCCCGGCCGCCGGGACGAGGTCGGCGGCCGGGGACTGCACCAGTCGGATGCCCCGGGCCTGGCCGGGCACGCGGCGGATCGCGCCGGCGGCCTCCAGGGCCTCGAGGTGGTATTGGGCCGCGCGCACGCCCTTGAAGCCGAAGGCGTGGGCGATCTCGACCTGGGACGGCGACGCCCCGTCGGCTTCGATGCGCTCGGCGATGAAGGCGAGGATGGCGCGCTGGGTGTCGGTGATATCCATTAGTAGCAATACTACTAACGAACCCGGGCCGGCTGTCAAGCCCTCAGGGGGACCTGACCTGCGTCTGCAGCATCACCAGCCGCATCCGGGCCTCGGCCATCAGCCCGGGAAGGGCCTGGCCGCAGAAACGGCCGCGCACGTCGTCCGGCAGCGCCTCGACACGGGCCCGTTCCCGCAGCGCGATGCCCTCGTCGGGCCCTGCACTGGCAAGCACGGACAGGGCGTGGGCGATGTCCTTCATCTCGCCCTCCTCGGTCGGGTACAGCGTGCCGCCGGCATCGAGGCGGGCCTGTTGGGCGGCCGCCTTGGCGCCGTAGGCCCGGGTGGCCTCGGCCAGATAGGCATCGGCATCCTCCGTGGGCAGGCCGCAAGCCAGGGCGCCGCCTCGGAACCTGGCGTGTTCGTCGAGCAGGCGGCTGGCCAGTCGCGACGGAAACACATAGCCGGCCTCGATGGGCTCGCAGCGGCAGGCCTCACCCAGGCCGCTGCCGTAGCGCCAGCGGATGATCAGCGAGCACTCACCGGCAGCGCTGGCGATCAGGCTCAGGGTGAAGCGCTGCTCGATTGGCGCGGCGGTCGCATCGCCGCCGCCGGGCACGGCGACCCAGCGCGGCGACGACTCGAAATAGCCGGCTGGCGGCGCGTCGTCGAGGTCGTCGTCAAGCAGGCTGCGCGCACGCGCATCGACCAGCGCGCGGCAGGCCGGGTCCGGATCGACCAGGCGCGCCAGCGGCGCGGCATCCGAGGCCTCGAGCATCGCCCTGGCCTGCGCCACGCGCGGGCTGTCCGGGTACTGGCGGATGAAACCGACCAGGTACTGCACGTCCGACCCGGCGACGAATTCCCAGCGACGCTCGGCTTCATCGTCCGGCGACTGGGCCGTCGTGGCTGGCGAGGTGAACAGCAGCAGCGATGCGACCAGCAATGACCTCATTGCAGCGACTCCGGCGGATGGGACGGCAGGGAATGATCGGGCTCAGGCGGCCAGCGCCAGCAGCCCTTCCAGCGCGGCGGCCACGGTCTGGCGGCGCACCGCGTCGCGGTCGCCGCCGAAGTGGAAGACCTCGGCGCGCGGGTAGCCGCCGCGGCGCTTCCAGCCGATCCAGACCGTACCCACCGGCTTGTCCGGGGTGCCACCGCTGGGGCCGGCCACGCCGGTCACGGCGACGGCGATCGAGGCGCCGGAATTGACCAGCGCGCCGGACACCATCTCGGTCACGGTCTCGCGGCTCACCGCGCCGTGCTCGACCAGGGTCTCCGGGCGCACGCCCAGCAGGGCCTGCTTGGCCTCGTAGCTGTAGGCCGCCATGCCGCAGTCGAACCAGGCCGAGCAGCCGGGGATGTCGGTGATCATCTTGGCGATCCAGCCGCCGGTGCAGCTTTCGGCGGTGGCCAGCATCAGGTGCCGGTCCTGCAGGGCCGCGCCCACGCGCAGGGCCAGGGCATGCAGGTCGTCGTCGGTGGGGAATGCGTCGGGGCTCATGGCCCCAAGGGTAAGGCCGGCCGCCCGACCCGGAAATACCCGGCACTTGACAGCTTCGATTACATGAGTAATCTGAATCCATGATTACGCCCGTAAACAATCAAGCCCCGGTCAGCGACGCCGAGAGCGTGGTGATGGAAGTGCTCTGGCAGCGCAGCCCGCGCACCTCCGAAGAGGTGGTGGCCGAACTGGTCGCCTCCAGCCAGTGGCAGGAGCCCACCATCAAGACCCTGCTCAACCGCCTGCTGAAGAAAGGCGCCGTGCGCGCCGAAAAGGACGGCCGTCGCTACCGCTACCACGCCGTGCTGCGGCGCGAGGACTGGGTGGCCGGGCAGAGCCGCGGCCTGCTCGACCGCCTGTTCGACGGCCGGCTGGCGCCGATGGTGGCGCACCTGTCGAGCCAGCGGGCGCTGAGCGCGGAGGACATCGCCGAACTGCGGCGCCTGCTCGAGGAGATCGACGATGGCCAGTGAACTGCCCGGGATGCTGCTGGAAGCCACGCTCGCCACCAGCGCCGCCCTGGTCCTGGTGCTGGCCGCGCGGCAGCCGCTGCGCCGCCTGGCCGGCGCCGGAGTCGCCTACGCCACCTGGGCCCTGGTGCCGCTGGCCGGGCTGGCCGCGCTGCTGCCCGCCGCGCCCGGCCTGCCGGGGCCCATCGCACCCATGGTGCAGCCCCTGCACGGCGCTGCGCGGGAGGCCGGCGTGGCGATGCAGGCCAGCGGCACGATGCACTGGTTGCTGCTGGCCTGGCTGGCCGGCGCGCTGGCCCTGGCCATGGTCTTCGCCGCGCGCCAGTGGCGCTTCGGCCGGCAGCTGCGCGAACGCGAGCTTCGCGGCGACGACGGCGGGGCGCCGCTCGGGCCCGCGGTCGTGGGCCTGTGGCGGCCGCGCATCGTGCTGCCCTCGGACTTCGGGCGCCGCTACACGCCCGAAGAGCAGCAACTGGTGCTCGAGCACGAACGCCAGCACCTGCGCCGCGGCGACCTGTGGGCCCAGGCGCTGTGCGCCGGCCTGCGCTGCCTGTTCTGGTTCAACCCGCTGATGCACCTGGCGGCGTCTCGCTTCCGCTTCGACCAGGAGCTGGCCTGCGACGCCGACGTCCTCGCGCGCCACCCCCGCGCCCGCCGTCGCTACGGCGAGGTGATGCTCAAGACCCAGCTCGCGGACTTCGGCCTGCCGCTGGGTTGCCACTGGCAATCCTGCCACCCGCTCAAGGAGAGAATCGCGATGCTGACCCGCCCCCTGCCCTCCGCCCGGCGCACCCGCGTCGCCGGTGCCCTGCTCGCCGCCTCGATGGCCGCGCTCACTTTCGCCGCCTGGGCGGCCGAACCGGCCGCGGCCAAGAGCGAGCCGTTGCAGTCCGTCACCTCCCACGACGTGCTGGACGCCCCGAAGTACCCGGCCGAAGCGCTCGAGCAGGGCATCGAGGGCACGGTCTGGCTCGAGGTGCTGGTGGGCGCCGACGGCGTGCCGAAGGAAGTGAAGGTCAAGAAGTCCTCGCCCGGCGGTGTTTTCGACCAAGCTGCCGTGGACGCCGCCTGGCAGTGGCGCTTCAACGCCGGCCGCCGCGGAAACGACGGCGAGAAGGTTGAAGGCTGGGTGGTCGTGCCGGTGCAGTTCGCCAAGAACGAACCGGCGCCGGCTGACACGCCGCGCGCCTGACGCCACCCCGCGTCGCCGACGAGGCCGGGCACCGCCCGGCCTCGTTGTTTCCGGCGCACGGCCGCCCGCAGCGATGCTTCCGGCACAATAGGGCGATCCGGTCCGCATCCAGCCCATGTCCGCAGAAGCCCAGCCCCAGCACACGCCCCTGATGAAGCAGTTCTTCGCCGCCAAGGCGGAGTATCCGGACATCCTGCTGTTCTTCCGGATGGGCGACTTCTACGAGCTGTTCTACGACGACGCCCGCAAGGCGGCGCGACTGCTCGACATCACGCTCACCCAGCGCGGCAGTTCGGGCGGCGCGCCGATCCCGATGGCCGGCGTGCCGGTGCACGCCTACGAGGGTTATCTGGCGAGGCTGGTGGCGCTGGGCGAATCGGTGGCGATCTGCGAACAGATCGGCGACCCGGCGCTGGCCAAGGGCCTGGTCGAACGCAAGGTGGTGCGCATCGTCACCCCGGGCACCGTCACCGACGAGGCCCTGCTGCAGGAGCGCCGCGACACCCTGCTGATGGCGGTGGCGCGCGGCCGCACCGGCTTCGGCCTGGCCTGGGCGGACCTGGCCGGCGGCCGCTTCCTGGTGTCGGAGGTGGCCGACGAGGACCAGCTCGCCGCCGAGCTGGCGCGCCTGGACCCGGCCGAGCTGCTGCTGCCCGACGAGGACGGCTGGCCCGCCTTCCTGGCCGGCCAGGCCGGCCTGCGCCGCCGCCCGCCCTGGGGCTTCGACGCCGACGCCTGCCGGCGCCAGCTGCTGCGCTTCTTCAAGCTCCATGACCTCAGCGGCTTCGGCCTCGAGGACAAGCCGCTGCCCACCGCCGCCGCCGGCGCCCTGCTCGCCTACGTCGAGGAAACCCAGAAGCAGCAGCTGCCGCACCTGACCTCGATCGCCTTCGAGCCGGCCGGCGACGGCATCGCGCTCAACGCCGCCACGCGCCGGCACCTCGAGCTCGACAGCCGCACCGACGGCCGCACCGAACACACCCTGCTGGGCGTGCTCGACACCAGCGTCAGCCCGATGGGCGGGCGCCTGCTGCGGCGCTGGCTCAACCGCCCGCTGCGCGACCGCGGCGTGCTCGGCCGCCGCCACCACGCCGTGGCCACCTTCGTCAAATGGGGCGCGCACGAAGCACTGCGCGAAACCTTCCGCGGCCTGGGCGACCTCGAACGCATCCTCTCGCGCGTGGCCCTGCGCTCGGCGCGGCCGCGCGACCTGAGCACCCTGCGCGACGGCCTCGCGCTGCTGCCGGGCGTGCGCGCCCTGCTGGCGCCGCTCGACTCGCCGCGCCTGGCCGCGCTGGCGGCGGAACTGGGCGAGCATGCCGGCACCGCCGCGCTGCTGGCGCGCGCCGTGGTGCCGCAGCCGCCGGTGCTGCTGCGCGACGGCGGCGTGCTGGCCGAGGGCTTCGACGCCGAACTCGACGAACTGCGCACGCTGTCGACCAATGCCGACCAGTTCCTGGTCGACCTGGAAGCGCGCGAGCGCGCCGCCACCGGCATCGCCAACCTCAAGGTCGGCTACAACCGCGTGCACGGCTACTTCATCGAAATCAGCAAGGGCCAGGCCGACAAGGCGCCGACGCACTACACCCGCCGGCAGACGCTCACCGGCGCCGAGCGCTACATCACCGAGGAACTCAAGGCCTTCGAGGACAAGGTGCTCAGCGCCCGCGAACGCGCGCTGGCCCGCGAGAAGGCGCTCTACGAGGAGCTGCTCGACGCGCTCAACGCCTCGCTCGAGCCGCTCCGGCGCTGCGCCGCGGCCCTGAGCGAGCTGGACGTGCTGGCGGCCTTCGCCGAGCGCGCCCGGGCCCTGGACTGGTCCTGCCCCGAACTCACCGAGGCCGCGGGCCTGCGCATCGAGCGCGGCCGCCACCCGGTGGTGGAAGCGGTGCGCGAGGAGCCTTTCGAGCCCAACGACCTCTTGCTCGACGACGACGCGGACGGGAGCGGGCGCCGCATGCTGGTGATCACCGGCCCGAACATGGGCGGCAAGAGCACCTACATGCGCCAGAACGCGCTGATCGTGCTGCTCGCGCACATCGGCAGCTTCGTGCCGGCCGCGCGCGCGGTGATCGGCCCGATCGACCGCATCCTCACCCGCATCGGCGCCGGCGACGACCTCGCGCGCGGCCAGTCCACCTTCATGGTCGAGATGGCCGAGACCAGCTACATCCTCCACCACGCCACGGCGAACTCGCTGGTGCTGATGGACGAGATCGGCCGCGGCACCTCCACCTACGACGGCCTGGCGCTGGCCGAGGCCTGCGCGCGCCACCTGGCGCAGCACAACCGCGCCTACACACTGTTCGCCACGCACTACTTCGAACTCACCGCCCTGGCCGAGCCCGGCAGCGGCATCGCCAACGTGCACCTGGACGCGATCGAGCACGGCGACCGCCTGGTGTTCATGCACGCGGTGAAGGACGGCCCGGCCAACCGCAGCTTCGGCCTGCAGGTGGCGGCGCTGGCCGGCCTGCCGCGCAGCGTGGTCGAACAGGCGCGGCGCACCCTGGCCGAACTCGAGCAGCGCGGCGCGCCGCAGGCCGTGGCGCGCATGAGCCCGGCCGCGCTGGAGCAGCCGCAGCAGGCCAGCCTGTTCGCGCCGGCGCCCTCGGCCGCGCTCGAGGCGCTCGATGCGATCGACCCGGACGAACTGACCCCGAAGCAGGCGCTCGAGGCGCTCTACCGGCTCAGGCAGCTGCGCTGAGCGCGACGCCCTCGAGGGCCTGGGCCAGGTCGGCCCAGAGGTCGTCCACGGCCTCGATGCCCACCGACAGCCGCAGCAGGCCGGGGCCGATGCCGCTGTCCAGCCGGGCCTGCGGATCCACCACGCGGTGGGTCAGGCCGGCCGGATGCTGGATCAGCGTGTCCACCGAACCCAGGCTCACCGCCGGCGTCATCAGCCGCACCTTCGCCATCACCGCCGCCGCGGCCTCGTAGCCGCCGCGCAGGTCGATCGCCATCAGGCAGCCGGGGCCGGCCATCTGCGTGCCCACGAGGTGGGCGTTGCGCACCGTGCCCAGGCCGGGGAAATGCACGCGCGCCACCGCCGGGTGCGCGGCCAGCCGGCCGGCGAGCTCGATGGCGTTGGCCTGGGCGCGCTCGACCCGCAGCGCCAGCGTCGGCAGGCCGCGGTGCAGCAGGTAGGCGCCCAGCGGGTGCAGCAGCCCGCCGGTGGCGGCACGTACGGTGCGCAGCGGGCGCGCGCGCTGTTCGCTGCAGCAGACGATGCCGGCGATCACGTCGCCGTGGCCACCCAGGAACTTGGTCGCGCTGTGCATCACGTAGGCCGCGCCCAGCGCCGCCGGCTTCTGCAGTACCGGCGTGGCGAAGGTCGAGTCCACCAGCACCGGCACCTGGCCGGCGGCCGCGACGACGGCGCGGATGTCGATGAGGTCGAGCGTGGGATTGGCCGGGGTTTCGATGATCACCAGCGCGGTGTCGGCGCGCAGCCGCGCGGCGATGTCGCCGGCATCGACGAATTCGGCCTCCAGCCCGCACAGGCCCGAGGCCAGCAGGTGGTCGGAGGTGCCGTAGAGCGGGCGCACCACCAGCACGTGGCCGCCGCGGCTGCGCGCGCCCATCAGCACGGCGGTCAGCGCGGCCATGCCCGAGCCGTAGGCCACGCAGGCCTCGGTGCCCTCGAGCGTGGCCAGCGCCGACTCCACCCGGCCCACGGTCGGGTTGTGCAGGCGCGCGTAGATCGGGTTGGCGGCGCTGGCGGCGCCGCCCACCAGGGCATCGAAGCTCTCGGTGCCCTCGCCCAAGTCGGCCACCGGATAGGTGGTGGACAAGTCGATCGGCGGCGCGTGCACGCCGAGGGCGGCGAAATCCTCGCGACCGGCATGCACGGCAAGGGTGTCGATGTGGTTCATGGCGGCCTCCCCGGGCTGGAAAGCGGCACTATCGCCCAGACCCGGGTAGGATTCGGCCAGGCCGAACACTATTTCATGGAACGGGGACCCGGATGCATCCCGACCGAACTGACTTCGAAATACTCAGGCTCCTGCGAAAGAATGCTCGGATCCCGAACAAGGACCTGGCCGCGCGCGTCGGCGTCGCACCGTCCACCGCCCTCGAGCGGGTCCGTCGGCTGCGCGAGGCCGGGGTGCTGCTGGGCTACCACGCTGAGATCGCCCCGGCCGCGGTGGGCATCGGCCTGCAGGCGATGGTGGCCGTCCGCCTGGCGCGGCACTCGCGCGCCGACGTCGAAGCCATGCACGCTCACCTGCTCGGGCTGCCGGAGGTGTTGTGCCTGTACCACGTGGCCGGCGCCGACGATTTCCTCGTGCACGTTGGCGTGCGCGACAGCGACCACCTGCGCGACTTCGCGATGTCGGCCCTGACCAGCCGGGCGGAAGTGGCGCACATCGAGACGCACCTGATCTTCGCCTTCCAGCGTGCGCCGGAACTGCCGGTGTACGCGAACGGCGGGGACGAGTGACTCAGAGCGCGTCGAGGTCGCCCAGCGCCTGGATCAGGCGACGGGCCCGTTTGTCGGGCTTGCTGGCCGGCGGCCGGTAGCCGGCCGCGGCGGCACGGCGTTCGGCGGCAGCCTGTTCGCGCGCGACGCGCGAGGCTTCGGACTCTTCGTACAGCAGGCGCGCCACCGGCGCGGGGCCGCGCTGGTCCGACAGGCCGAGCACGCGCAGCTCGAACATCTCCTCGCCGCGGCGGACCGTGAGCGCGTCGCCCGCGCGCAGGGCGCGCGAGGGCTTGGCACCCTGCCCACCCACCTGCACCTTGCCGCCCTCGACCGCCTGCCGGGCCAGGGCCCGGGTCTTGAAGAAGCGGGCCGCCCAGAGCCAGACGTCCAGGCGCACCCCGGCCACGGGAGCCTGCGCGCCGCTCACTGCACGTCCTCCGCGGCCAGGGCCGCGGCAATGCGCCGGGCCAGGGGCACGGCCCGGTCGCCGGCCAGGCCGCCGTAGCGGTCCTCCATCCGGCCCAGCGCGACGCCGGCCTCCTGCATGCGGCCAGCGGCCATCAGCGCCTCGACGTCGGCGAGCCGGCGCCCGATGTCCTCGTCCAGGCCGCGCACGCAGGCCTCGAAGCGCGGATCGGCCGGCACCGGCTCCTGCAGCGCCTGCAGCACCCGGGCCAGGCCCTTGCCGCTGGGCAGCCAGTGGCCGAGGCGCAGCTGCGCCTCGCGGCTGTAGCCGCCGAAGCACAGCGACTGCAGCACCTTGCGGTTGCGCCGGTCGATGCCGCCGTTGAGCGCGTCCTCGCTGCCGGTGGCGAACACCAGGCGGCTGCGGGACAGGAACTGCAGGGCGAGGTCGCGCGGGGGCAGCACCACCTCGTACTCGCCGATCTGCAAGCTGCCGCCGACCAGCATCGCGCCACGGAAGACGTCGGGATAGGCCATGGCCGTCCACTGGGCCATGCGCGAGCCGCCCGAGAAGCCGCCCACGAAGACCCGCTCGGGATCGATGGGATAGCGGCCGTTGACGTAGGCGTAGGCATGCACCGCCAGCGCGATGCGACGTTCGATCACCGCCTGGTCGTTGCCCGCGCGCCGGGGCGAGACGTAGATGAAGCCGGCATCGGCCAGCGGCTGGCGCCAGTCGTCGGGCATCTGCAGCGACTGCGCCGGCATGACGAACACCAGCAGGCCGTAGCGCCCATCCGGCGGCGCCGGCGGCACGAACAGCTCAAGCTCCTCCCGGCTGGCATCGAGGCTGTATTCGGGCGGCTGCTGGCCGGTGCCGGCCGCGACCTGCTGCAGCCGGTCGCGGCTGGTGGGGCTGAAGGTGCGCCGCACCAGTTCGGCGGTGCTGGCCAGCGGCGACGGCGATTCAAGCGGGACGATGCGCGGGGCCGGTGCGGCCGGTGCCGCCTGCGAGAACGCGGCGAGCAACGCCCAGACGACAGCGGCCGCCCGGAGGCGGCCGCTGGCTGGAACGGGTGGACCCGGGATCACTCGGCCGAGCGAGCCGCCAGGTCTTCCTTGATGCGCGCCTTCTTGCCTTCCAGGCCGCGCAGGTAATACAGCTTCGACTGGCGCACCTTGCCGCGACGCTTCACGCTAACCGAGTCGATGATCGGGCTGTGGGTCTGGAAGACGCGCTCGACGCCGAAGCCGTGCGAGATCTTGCGCACGGTGAAGGAGGAGTTCAGGCCGGCGTTCTTGACGGCGATGACCACGCCTTCGTAGGCCTGCACGCGCTCGCGGTTGCCTTCCTTGACCTTGACGTTGACGACGACGGTGTCGCCCTGGGCGAACTTCGGCAGCTCGCGGGTGACCTGGTCGGCCTCGAACTGCTGCAGCAGCTTGTTGATGCTCATGATTCTTACGCCTCTGATGGTTGTTTTCGTGCGTGCCAGAGGCCCGGAACCCGTGCTTGGCTGATCGTGGAGCCGGCTAGTATAGCGGCCCAAGCCCTTGAAATGGAAGCGGTTCAGACGCCCGGCGGGTGCGCCCGGCGCCACTCGTCGATGAAGCCGGCCAGCAGGGCCCTGTCGGCCTTGTCCAGCCGGGCCCGGGCCAGCAAGTCCGGCCGCCGCAACCAGGTCCGGCCCAGGCTCTGCTGGCGGCGCCAGCGGGCGATCGCGGCATGGTCGCCCGAGAGCAGCACGGCCGGCACGCCTTCGGTGCCCGAGGCCTCGGAGCGTGTGTAGTGCGGGCAGTCGAGCAGGCCGTCCTCAAAGCTGTCCTGGCTGGCCGAGTCGGCGTGGTTGAGCGCGCCCTCCTGCAGCCGGCCCACGGCGTCCACGACCACGGCGGCGGCCAGTTCACCACCGGAGAGCACGTAGTCGCCGATCGAGAGCTCCTCGTCGACCTCGCGCGCGATGAAGCGCTCGTCCAGGCCCTCGTAGCGGCCGCACAGCAGCACCAGCCGGGGCAAGGCGGCCAGTTCGCGCACCCGGGCCTGGGTCAGCCGCGGGCCCTGGGGGCTGAGGTAGATCACCCTCGCCGGCGCCGGGTCGGCGGCCTTCGCCGCGGCCAGGCAGGCGCCCAGGGGCTCGGCCAGCATCAGCATGCCGGGGCCGCCGCCGAAGGGGCGCTGGTCGACCCGGCGGTAGTTGTCGGTGGCGTAGTCGCGCGGGTTCCAGGCCTGCACGGTGAGCAGGCCACGCTCCTGGGCGCGGCCGACCACGCCCAGGGCGGCGCTTTCGCGGATGAAATCGGGGAACAGGCTGACGACGTCGATGCGCATGGCGCGCCCGGGCTCAGAAGTCCGGGTCCCAGTCGACCACGACCTTGCCGGCATCGAAATCGACGGAAACGATGTACTGGCCGGTGACGAAGGGAATCAGCCGTTCGCGTTCACCGGCGACGACCATCACGTCGTTGGCGCCGGTTTCGAACAGGTGCGAGACCTGGCCCAGGGCGACGCCTTCGGTGGTTTCCACCTTCAGGCCCTCGAGGTCGACCCAGTAGTACTCGCCCGGCCCGGGTGGCGGCAGGCGCTCGCGCGGCACCCAGATCTCGGTGCCGTTCATGGCCTCGGCCTGGTCGCGGCTCTCGACGCCCGGGAAGGTGGCGATCACCACCTTGCCGGTGTCGCGGCCACGCACGCCCGTGACCTCGCGCTCGGTGTTGCCCGAGCGCAGGATCCAGGGTTGGTAGCGGAACAGGGCGTCGCGGGGGTCCGTCCAGGAAAGGAGTTTGAGCTCGCCCCGGACGCCGAAGGCGCCGGCGACCCTGCCCAGCAGGATGCGGCGCCCGTTGCTCATGCCAGCTGGCCTCGCGCGGGGCGAGGCCCGGGGCCTCAGGCCGAAGCCTTGGCCGAGACTTCCTTGACCAGCGCGCTGACCTTCTCGGTCAGCTGGGCGCCGTGCGAAACCCAGTGCTTGACGCGCTCGGTGTCGAGCTCGACGCGCTTTTCGTTGCCCTGGGCAACCGGGTTGTAATAACCCAGGCGCTCGATCGAACGGCCGTCGCGCTTGTTGCGCTGGTCGGTGACGATGATGTGGTAGAAGGGGCGCTTCTTGGCGCCGCCGCGGGTCAGACGGATCTTGACCATGTCGGTTTGCTCTGCAGTTCTTGGACGGTGAACCGGATGGCCAGGCCGCCCGGGGAATCGCGGATTGTAGCGGGTTTTCAGCGCCCGGGGAAGCGACCGGGGAAACCGCCGCCCATCATGCCCTTCATGCCCCGGAGCAGGCCCTTCATGCCGCCCTGGGACAGCTTGGACATCATCTTCTCCATCTGCTGGTACTGCTTGAGCAGCTTGTTCACCTCGGCCGGCGTGGTGCCCGAACCGCGGGCCACGCGGGCCCGGCGCGAACCGTTCAGGAGGCCCGGGTTGCGGCGCTCCTTCTTGGTCATGGAATTGATGATGGCCACCATGCGCGGCACTTCCTTGCCGGTGACCTGGTTCTTCACGTGCTCGGGCACCTGGCCCATGCCCGGCAGCTTGTCCATGAGCCCGTGCAGGCCGCCCATGCTCTGCATCTGCTCGAGCTGGTCGCGCATGTCGTTGAGGTCGAACTTCTTGCCCTTGGCGACCTTCTCGGCCAGCTTCGCGGCCTTGTCCTTGTCGACCTGCTGCTCGACCTGCTCGACCAGGCTCAGCACGTCGCCCATGTCGAGGATGCGGCTGGCGGCGCGGTCGGGGTGGAACACGTCCAGGCCGTCGGGCTTCTCGCCCACGCCCACGAACTTGATCGGCTTGCCGGTGATGTAGCGCACGCTCAGCGCGGCGCCGCCGCGGGCGTCGCCGTCGGTCTTGGTGAGCACCACGCCGGTCAGCGGCAGCGCGTCGGCGAAGGCCTTGGCGGTGTTGGCGGCGTCCTGGCCGGTCATGGCGTCGACCACGAACAGGGTCTCGACCGGCTTGACCGCGGCGTGCAGCGCCCGGATCTCGGCCATCATGGCCTCGTCGATCGTGGTGCGGCCGGCGGTGTCGACCAGCAGCACGTCGACGAAGCTCTTGCGGGCGTCGTCGATGGCGGCGCGCACGATGGCCTCGGGCTTCTGGTCGGCACTGGACGGGAAGAACAGCACGTCGACCTGCCCGGCCAGGGTCTTGAGCTGCTCGATCGCGGCCGGCCGGTAGACGTCGGCCGAGACCACCATCACCTTCTTCTTTTTCTTTTCCTTCAGGTGCTTGGCGAGCTTGCCCACGGTGGTGGTCTTGCCCGCGCCCTGCAGGCCGGCCATCAGGATCACCGCCGGCGCCGGCACGTTGAGGTTGAGCTCGGTGGCGGCCGAACCCATCACCGCGGCCAGCTCGTCGCGCACGACCTTGATCAGGGCCTGGCCGGGGGTGAGGCTGGTGAGCACCTCCTGGCCGACCGCGCGCACCTTGATGCGCTCGACCAGGGCCGAGACCACCGGCAGCGCCACGTCGGCCTCGAGCAGGGCGATGCGCACCTCGCGGGTGGCTTCGCGGATGTTCTCCTCGGTCAGCCGGCCGCGCCCGCGCAGCTTCTGCAGGGTGCCGGACAGGCGTTGGGTGAGTGACTCGAACATGGGCCGTGGGTCGTGCGGAAGGGGCGCGAAGTATAGCGCGCCGGGCCGGCCGGCCCCGGCCGGGCGGCGATCGTTATCGCCCCGGCGGGCACTGTGCCAAACTTGAGCGATGTCGGCCCTCGCCTTTGCCCTGATCGCCACCGCCCTGTACGCCCTGGCCAGCCACCGGCTGGCGGGCCACGCACAGGGCCCGCACCCGACGCCGCGGCACTGGCTGGCGCTGGCGCTGCCGGCGCTGGTGCTGCATGCCCTGGTGCACGGCCTGGCCTGGCGCGAGCTGGGCTCGGCCGACCTGCACTTCTTCCCGGCGCTGTCGCTGGTGGGCCTGGGCATGGCCGGCCTGACCACCTTGCTGGGCCCGGCCCAGCGCATCGAGGCGCTGGGCATCATCGTCTTCCCGCTGGCCGCGGCCGCGCTGCTGGCCTACGCCCTGCTCGGCGGCGCCGCGCCCGGCGCACCGCTCGACTGGCGCCTGCAGCTGCACGCGCTGCTCGCCCTGCTGGCCTACGCCACGCTGGCGGTGGCCACGGTGCTGGCCCTGATGCTCTGGTTCCAGGACCACGCCCTGCGCCAGCGCCACCTCGGCGGCTGGGTGCGCCTGCTGCCGCCGCTGACGCAGATGGAAACCCTGCTCTTCCGCACCCTGTGGGCGGGTTTCGTGCTGCTGGGCCTGACCCTGCTGACCGGCGTGCTGTTCGTCGACGACCTGTTCGCCCAGGACCTGGGCCACAAGACGGTGCTGTCGATCCTGTCGTGGTGCGTGCTGGCGGTGCTGCTGTTCGGCCGCTGGCGCTGGGGCTGGCGCGGTCCGCGCGCGGCCAAGCTCACCCTGGTGGCGATGGTGCTGCTGCTGCTGGCCTTCTTCGGCAGCAAGTTCGTCTACGAACTCGTCCTGCACCGGCGCTGAGGCCACTCCTACAAGGGCAGATGCTATTCGGCGGCGGCGTCGAGGGCCTCGGACAGGCGCTCGACCGCGATGACCTCCAGGTTCTTGTAGGCGCCCTTCTTCGGCGCGTTGGCCTTGGGCACGATGGCGCGCCGGAACCCGTGCGTGGCGGCTTCCTTCAGGCGCTCCTCGCCGTTGGGCACGGGACGGATCTCGCCGCTCAGGCCGACCTCGCCAAAAGCGATCGTCTTCTCGGGCAGCGACCGGTCGCGCAGCGAACTCAGCACCGCCAGCAGCACCGGCAGGTCGGCCGCGGTTTCCTGCACACGGATGCCGCCGACGACGTTGACGAACACGTCCTGGTCGAACACGCCCACGCCGCCGTGCCGGTGCAGCACCGCCAGCAGCATGGCCAGGCGGTTCTGCTCCAGGCCCAGGGCGACGCGGCGCGGGTTGGCCAGCGGCGACTGGTCGACCAGGGCCTGCACCTCCACCATCAGCGGCCGCGTGCCTTCGCGCGTCACCATCACCGCGCTGCCCGGCTGGGCCGTGCTCGAGCCGGACAGGAAGATGGCCGAAGGATTGGGCACCTCGCGCAGGCCCTTGTCGCCCATCGCGAACACGCCCAGTTCGTTGACCGCGCCGAAGCGGTTCTTGAAGGCGCGCAGCACGCGGAAGCGGCTGCCCGACTCGCCCTCGAAATACAGCACCGCGTCGACCATGTGCTCGAGCACGCGCGGGCCGGCGATGCCGCCCTCCTTGGTGACGTGGCCGACCAGGAACACCGAGGTGCCGGTTTCCTTGGCGAAGCGGACGAGTTTGGCCGCGCTTTCGCGCACCTGGCTGACCGAGCCGGGCGCGGCGGTGAGCAGTTCGCTCCAGAGCGTCTGGATCGAATCGGCCACCAGCAGGCGCGGCGCCGGTTTGGCCGACGAGGCCTGGGCGAGGATCTTCTCGACGCAGGTTTCCGCCAGCGCATGCAGGTTGTCGATGGGCAGGCCCAGGCGCTGCGCGCGCCCGGCCACCTGGGCCAGGCTTTCCTCGCCGGTGACGTAGAGCGCCGGCCGCTGCGCCGACATCTGCGCCAGCGCCTGCAGCAGCAGGGTGGACTTGCCGATGCCCGGGTCGCCGCCGACCAGCACCACCGAGCCGTCCACCAGGCCGCCGCCGAGCACGCGGTCGAGTTCGCCGATGGTGGTGGAGGTGCGTGATTCCGCCGCCTGGCTCACGTCCCGGAGCGCGGTGATGCCGGCCGCCTCCGGGCGCCCGGCCCAGCCGCCGTGGCGGGCGGTGGCCGGCGCGGCCGCCTTGCCGGCCGTGGCCGGCTCGACCACGAAGGCCGAGAGCGTGTTCCAGGCGCCGCAGTCGGCGCACTGGCCCTGCCACTGGGTGGTGGAGGCGCCGCAGTCGGAGCAGACGTAGGCGGTCTTGGCCTTGGCCATGGGGTCGAAGTCCGTATCGGGGAGTGGAAGGGTAAACCGGCCGCCGTCCCAGCCCGTGAGACAGGCCCGCGACAGGCTGTCGGGGAACCGCCGGCCGGGGCACTGGCCGGACACAGGAATACCACATATATTTGTGCCATGGATACCCTCACCGACCGCCAGCAGGCCATCCTCGGCTTCGTCACCGCCCACGTGGCGCGCGAAGGCATGCCGCCCACCCTGGCCGAGATCGCCCGGGAATTCGGCTTCCGCCAGGCCCGCTCGGCGCAGGCGCACCTGCAGGCCCTGGAGGCCAAGGGCGCGCTGGTGCTGCTGGCGGGCAAGTCGCGCGGCATCCGGCTCACGAACCCGCCGGCGCCCCCGGGCGGGCTGGCGCTGCCGGTGCTGGGCGCGGTCGCCGCCGGCCAGCCCATCGGCGACGCCGAGTTCGAGGGCCAGCTGCTGCTCGACCGCGCCCTGTTCTTCCCGCGCCCCGACTACCTGCTGCGCGTGCGCGGCGACTCGATGCGCGACGACGGCATCTTCGACGGCGACCTGATCGCCGTGCACCGCACGCCCGAGGCCACCGACAACCAGATCGTGGTGGCGCGGCTCGACGGCGAACTCACCGTCAAGCGCCTGCGCCGGCGCCGCGACCGCATCACCCTGCTGCCGCGCAACCCCGACCACGCGCCCATCGAGGTGCCGGCCGGCGCCGTGTTCGCCATCGAGGGCGTGTACTGCGGCCTGGTGCGGCGGGGCTGAGCATGGGCGCCGTCCTGTCCCTCGACACCCTGCTGGCCCAGCGCCGGCTCTGGCGCGGCCAGCCCGGCGGCCGCGCCGAGGCCGCGCGCGAGCCCACCGGCCATGCCGCGCTCGACGCCGCCCTGCCCGGCGGCGGCTGGCCCGAGGCCGCGCTCACCGAACTGCTGCTGCCGGCCGACGGCGTCGGCGAACTGGCGCTGCTGCTGCCCACGCTGGCGCGGCTCACCCGCGCCGGCCGCGACATCGCCTGGGTCGACCCGCCCTACCGGCCCTACGCGCCGGCGCTGGCGCGCGCCGGTCTCGACCTCGCCCGCCTGCACGTGGTCGACACCGGTGGCCGGCAGTCGGCCTGGGCGCTCGAGCAGTGCCTGCGCAGCCAGGCCTGCGGCGCCGTGCTGGGCTGGCCGCGCCAGGCCGACGACAAGACCCTGCGCCGGCTGCAGGTGGCCTGCGAAACCGGGCAGGCGCTGGGCTTCGTGTTCCGGCCGCTGTCGGCGGCGCGCAACGCCTCGCCGGCGGCGCTGCGCCTGCAGCTGGAAACCGGCGGCGTGCGCGTCCTCAAGTGCCGCGGCAGCCATCCGCCTGCGTCGCCGGTGCCCTGGGCGCCGGCGCTTGCCCACTGATGCCGGCGCGCCGTGCTCTGGGCCGCCATCCACCTGCCGCGACGGGCGCTCGACGCCGCGCTCCGGCGCCAGCCTGACCCCGCCGCCCCGCTGGCACTGGCCGACGGGCCGCCGCAGCGGCGCGTGGTGGTGCAGGCCAATGAAAACGCGGCCGCCGCCGGCGTGCACCCGGGCCAGCCGCTGGCGGCGGCGGTGGCGCTCTGCCCCGGCCTGGCCACCCTGCCCTTCGACGCCGCCGAAGCCAGCCGCCTGCTCGACCTGGCCTGCGCCTGGGCCTACCGCTATTCCGGCCAGGTCTGCCGCGACGAAGCCGACACGGTGTGGCTGGAGGTGGGCGGCAGCCTGGGCCTGTTCGGGCCCTGGCCGCGTTTCGAGCGCCTGCTGCGCGACGACCTGCGCGAACTGGGCCTGGCGCACGCGCTGGCGGTGGCGCCGACGCCGCTGGGCGCGCTGTGCCTGGCGCGGCACCGCGACGGCCTGGCGGTGCGCGACACGGCGCAGCTGCGGCGTGCGCTCGACGCCCTGCCGCTGGCGCTGGCGCCGTTCGCGCCGGCCCAGCGCGAGGCGCTGGCGGCGCTGGGCGTGCGTCGCCTGAAGCAGGTGTTCGCGCTGCCGCGCGCGGGGCTGCGGCGGCGCTTCGGCGCCGGCCTGCCCGAACTGCTCGACAAGCTCACCGGCGACGCGCCCGACCTGCGCCCGTGCTACCAGCCGCCGGATTTTTTCGAAGCGCGCTTCGAGTTCGACGACGAGATCCGCTACCACACCGGCCTGCTGTTTCCGCTCAAACGCCTGGTGGGCGACCTGTGCGCCTTCCTGGTCGGGCGCGACGGCGGCGTGCAGCGCTTCGAGCTGGTGTACGAACACGAGCTGCGGCCGCCGAGCACGCACGTGGTCGGCGCGATGGCGTCCGAACGCGACCCGGCACGCTTGTTCGAGCTGGCGAAGCTGGTGCTCGAGCGCGAATCGATCCCGGCGCCGGTGCGCGCCTTCGGCCTGCGCGCCACCGAGCTGCCGCCCTTCGTGCCGGCCGGGCGCGACCTGTTCGAGGCGCGGCCGGCCGGGGCCATGGACTGGCCGGCGCTGCAGGCGCGCCTGCAGGCGCGGCTGGGCGACGAGGCCGTGTACCAGTGGGCGCCGCATGCCGACCCGCGCCCGGAACACGCCCAGCGCCGGGTGCGCTCGCTGCGCGGCCGCTGCCTGCTGCCCCCGCCGCTGCCGCGCCCGACCTGGCTGCTCGAACGGCCCATCCCCCTGCGCGGGCCGGCGCCCGAGTTGCTGGCCGGGCCCGAGCGCATCGAAGCGGGCTGGTGGGACGGCGACGACGTGCGCCGCGACTACTACGTGGCACGCACCGCCGAAGGCCAGCGCGCCTGGGTGTTCTGCGCCGCCGGCGAGCGCGGGCCGTTCATGCTGCACGGCTGGTTCGCGTGAGCGCGCCCGCTTATGCCGAACTGCACTGCCTGACGCACTTCAGCTTCGGGCGCGGCGCGTCGTCGGCGCGCGAACTGTTCGAGCGCGCTAAGCAGCAGGGCTACGCCGCGCTGGCGATCACCGACGAGGCCACCCTGGCCGGCATCGTGCGCGCCTGGGAAGCCGCGAAGGCCACCGGGGTGCCGCTGATCGTGGGCAGCGAACTGCGCCTGGCCGACGGCCTGCGCTGCGTGCTGCTGGTGGAGGACGACGCCGGCTACCGGCGCCTGTGCGAACTGATCAGCCTCGGCCGCCGGCGCAGCGCCAAGGGCGAGTACCGGCTGCAGCGCGCCGATCTCGACGGCGACACCGGCGGGCTGCTGGCGCTGTGGCTGCCCGGCGCCGAGCCCGACGCCGGCGAGGGCGAGTGGCTGCGCGAGCGCTTCCCGGGCCGCTGCTGGCTGGCGGTGGAACTGCACCGTGGCCCCGACGACGACGCGCGGCTGGCGGCGCTGCAGGCGCTGGCGGCGCGGCTGGGCCTGCCGGCCGTGGCCGCCGGCGACGCGCACATGCACGCGCGCGGCCGGCGCGCGCTGCAGGACGTGCTTACCGCCACCCGCCACCACCTCACCGTGGCCGGGGCCGGCGCACACCTGTTCCCCAACGGCGAGCGCCACCTGCGCACGCGCCGGGCGCTGGCGGCGATCTATCCACGCGAGCTGCTCGATCAGACCCTGTGCATCGCCGCGCGCTGCCGCTTCGAGCTGGGCGACCTGCGCTACCAGTACCCGCACGAACTGGTGCCGGACGGACACACGCCCACGAGCTGGCTGCGCGTGCTCACCGAACGCGGCATGGCGCGGCGCTGGCCCGGGGGCACGCCGGAGAAGGTACGGCGCCAGGTCGACGAGGAGCTGGAGCTCATCGCCGAGCTGCGCTACGAGGCCTTTTTCCTCACCGTGCACGACATCGTGGTGTTCGCGCGCGGCCAGGGCATCCTCTGCCAGGGCCGCGGCTCGGCGGCGAACTCGGCGGTGTGCTTCGCCCTGGGCATCACCGAGGCGGACCCGGCGCGCATGAACCTGCTGTTCGGGCGTTTCTTGTCGAAGGAGCGCAACGAGCCGCCCGACATCGACGTCGACTTCGAGCACGAGCGGCGCGAGGAAGTCATCCAGTACGTCTACCGCAAGTACGGCCGCGAGCGCGCCGCGCTGGCCGCCACCGTCATCTGCTACCGCGGCAAGAGCGCGGTGCGCGACGTGGCCCGGGCCCTGGGCCTGCCGCCGGACCAGGTGGACCAGCTCAGCCGCTGCTTCGCCTGGTGGGACGGCGAAGCGCCGGTGGAGGAGCGCCTGCGCGAGCGCGGTTTCGACCCGGAGGCGCCGGTGCTTCGGCGGGTGCTGGCGCTCACCCGCCAGCTGCTCGACGCACCGCGGCACCTGAGCCAGCACGTCGGCGGCTTCGTCATCTCCGACCAGCCCCTGCACCACCTGGTGCCGGTGCAGAACGCGGCCATGCCCGAACGCACCATCATCGAGTGGGACAAGGACGACCTCGAGTCGCTGGGCCTGCTGAAGGTGGACTGCCTGGCCCTGGGCATGCTCACCGCAGTGAGCAAGTGCCTGGCCCTGCTGCGCGAACACCGCGGCCGCGAGCTCACGCCCGCCACGATCCCGGCCGAGGACCCGGACACCTACGCCATGATCCGGCGCGCCGACACCATCGGCGTGTTCCAGATCGAGTCGCGGGCGCAGATGGCCATGCTGCCGCGGCTCAAGCCGCGCACCTTCTACGACCTGGTGATCCAGGTGGCCATCGTCCGGCCCGGGCCGATCCAGGGAAAGATGGTGCACCCCTACCTGCAGCGGCGGCAGGGCCTGGAACCGGTGGATTACCCCTCCAGGGCACTGGAGGAAGTGTTCCGGCGCACCCTGGGCGTGCCGCTGTTCCAGGAGCAGGTGATGCAGGTGGCGATCGTCGCCGCCGGGTTTTCCGCCGGCGAGGCCGACGAACTGCGCCGCGGCATGGCGGCCTGGAAACGCCGCGGCGGCCTGGAGCATTTCCGCGAGCGGCTGTTCGCCGGCCTGGCGAAGAATGGCTACGACACCGACTTCGCCGAACGCATCTTCGAGCAGATCCGCGGCTTCGGCAGCTACGGCTTCCCGGAATCGCACGCCGCCAGCTTCGCGCTGATCACCTACGTCAGCTGCTGGCTCAAGTGCCACGAGCCGGCGGCCTTCACCTGCGCGCTGATGAACTCGCAGCCGCTGGGTTTTTATTCCAACAGCCAGCTGGTGCAGGACGCGCGTCGGCACGGCATCGCGGTGCGGCCGGTGGACGTGCGCCACAGCCACTGGGACAACACGCTTGAGCCCTGGCCGGGCGATGCCGCCCGGCAGCCGGCGCTGCGACTGGGCCTGCGCGAGGTGGCCGGGCTGGCGCGTGAAGCCGGCGAGCGCCTGGTGGCCGCGCGCGCGGCGCGCCCCTTCGACGACGTCGCCGACCTGTGCCACCGCGCCGGCCTGGACGAACGCGCGCGCTCGCTGCTGGCCGAGGCCGGCGCCCTGCGCGGCCTGGCCGGGCACCGGCACCGGGCGCGCTGGGCCGTGGGCGGCGTCGAGAAACAGCTGCCGCTGTTCGCCGCCT
Organism: Arenimonas caeni; assembly: GCF_003024235.1. Lineage (GTDB taxonomy): Bacteria > Pseudomonadota > Gammaproteobacteria > Xanthomonadales > Xanthomonadaceae > Arenimonas > Arenimonas caeni. The sequence goes on from NZ_KZ679084.1 coordinate 54,828, forward strand.
CGCCGGCCGAGGATGCCGTGCAGCTGCCGGTGCCCAGCGCCGGCGAAGACCTGCTGGCCGACTACGCCCGGCTGGGCCTGACGCTCGGACCGCACCCGCTGGCCCTGCTGCGCCGGCAGCTGGCCGCGCGCCGCTACCGGCGCTCGCGCGAACTGCGCGAACTGCCGAACGGCAGCCGGGCGCGCGCCGCCGGCCTGGTGACGATGCGCCAGCGCCCGGAGACCGCCGGTGGCACCACCTTCGTCACGCTCGAGGACGAAGACGGCATGGTGAACGTGGTGGTCTGGCGCGACCTGGGCGAACGCCAGCGCCGGGTGCTGGTCGAATCGCGCCTGCTCGGCGTCGAGGGCCGCTGGGAAACCCTGGACGGCGTGAGCCACCTGATCGCCAGCCGCCTGCACGACGAAAGCGCGCTGGCCGGCCAGCTCGACAGCCGCTCGCGCAACTTCCGCTAGCCGGCGTCCTCGAGCGGCTCCACCAGCGACGGCCCCTGGTTGCGCGGGTTGCCCACCGCCGGCCCCACCGGCGTGATGCGCAGCGCCGTCACCGCCGGCTGCAGCAAGGCCGCCGCCTCCGCCGCCGGGGCCCGCAGCCAGGCCTCCCAGGCCTCGGCCGGCAGCACCTGCGGCTGGCGGTCGTGCACGCGCCGCACCTCGCCCATGGCCTCGGTGGTGACGACCGTGTAGGTCGCCACGGATTTTCCTTCCGCATCGGTCCAGCGCGACCACAGGCCGGCGAGCATCATCGGGTTGTGGCCATCGGCCGAGCGCAGGAAGTACGGCTGCTTGCGCTTGCCGCCCAGGTCCACCCACTCGTACCAGCCGGTCACCGGCGCCAGGCAGCGCTGGCCGTGGCGCCAGGCGTCGCGGAAGGCGGGCTTTTCCGCCAGCGTCTCGGCGCGCGCATTGACGGTGGAGTAGCCGATCTTCGGGTCCTTCGCCCAGTGCGGCAGCAGCCCCCAGCGCATCGACTCCAGGCCCGGCCCGCCGGCACCAGCCACCACCACCGGATTCACCTGACTGGGCGCGATGTTGTACTGGGCGAAGCCCGCCAGCGGATTGACCACGTGCTCGACGAAGCCGGGCACCAGGTTGCCCGGGCTGAAGGGGCCGAACAGGGCGTAGCGCGCGCACATGCGCGCAGTCTAGCCCTGCCCGGCAGCCCACGTGCACGGGCCGGGATTCACTCATCGATGGATGAGCCGCAGTCGTTGCTGCGCTCCTGCTGGTATTCCACCATCACCCAGCTGCCGTTCCTGCGCACGTAGACCGCCGTGGTGCGCTTGCCGCCCTCGCAGGACTCGATGACCATGATCGAGCCCTCGCGGCCGGTGGTACCCGGCAGCGGGTCGACGCAGCCCACCTCGGTGCAGACCGAGGGCAACACTGGCGCCTGCCAGGCCCCCGGCCCGGCCGGCACCTGCTCGCAGTGGCGCGACTCGATGCTGACCGTGAACGAGAGGCGCCCGAGCGGCGGCCGCTTCGGATCGAGCACCCGCGCACCCGGCGCCGGGCTGCCCAGCGCCGTTTCCAGATGCGCCCGCACCAGCTCGTAGTCGGCGTCGGCGCGGGTATAGACCTTGTGCCAGGACTCGCTGACGCAGCGCTGCAGCGGCGAGGCCTCGGCACGCGCGCCCGCCTTCGCGGCCTGCGCCATCGGCGCCACGGCCAGCCCCACGCCCGCCAGCAGCAGGCCCGCCATGATCGAATTGAACGTGTGCATCGTTTCCCTCCCAGTCCCGGATCGGACGAGCACAGCCTGCCGGCGCCGGCGGCACGGGGGCGTAGGAAAACGGCGGAACGAGGGATACGAAGGGCGATCGGCTGGCGCTATAGTCGGGCAGGTCCTCCAGGGCACCACCCCATGAATGCGCGCCACGTGGTCCTGCTGCTGCTTCTCGCGCCCGGTCTTGCCACCGCACGGAACTTCACTCCGGTCGCCGGCGAGGGCCAAACCCTTGAATACGAGAACGGGCAGCCTTTCATCCTCATCGAGCGGCCCGGGTTCGCGGTGGCGATCGCGTTCGAGCCGGACGGCAGGCGGCGAGGCTGGGTCAACCTCGGGGTCCTGAATCGATCGGAGGCCCCGCTTCTGGTCTCCGATGACGCCATCAGCGCCAGCCAGGGCGCACGCCGGCTTCGAGTGCTGGGCTACGAGGACCTGCTCAAGCGGCAGAAGCGCCGGGAGATGTGGGCCACCATCGGAACGGCACTGCTTGCTGGCATGAACAGCTACAGCGCCAGCCAGGCCGGCCACACCAGTTACAGCGGCACTTACCAGGGAAGCTCGGCGAGCACCCTCTACGGCAACGGCGGCACGACCTATGCCTCGGGCACGAACTCGGGATACTACTCAGGCAGCTACTACGACGCCGAGGCCGCCGCACGGGCACAGGCGGAGGCTGACCAGCAAAATCGCGAACTGATCGAGCAGACACTCGCCAACGCGGAGTATCAAAGGGCTTCGCTGGACGCACGCGCGCTGCAGGCCACCACCCTCGGGCAGGACGAATCCGTCATGGGCGGAGTGATGGTGGTGTTGCCGGGAAAGAGACGGGGCGGCGCCGAGTTCACAGTGAACATCCGGATCGGCGACCAGCAAGAGCAGGTGACGTTCACCGAGTCGATCGACTGAGCGTAAGGCCCGGCCGGCGCCGGAAAGAAAAAGGGGCTGCGCGCCAGAAAGCACCGCAACCCCTTGATTTTCTTGGTGCCGGAAACAGGAGTCGAACCTGCGACCTACGCATTACGAATGCGCCGCTCTACCAACTGAGCTATTCCGGCGTGAGGCGCGGATTCTAGGCTTTCAGGGCCCGGCCGGTCAATTTACCAGCTGGATCCGCAGCTCCTTGGGCAGGGCGAAGACCACGTCCTCGGGCTTGCCTTCGAGGTGCTCGACGCCGGTGGCGCCGAGCTCGCGCAGCCGCGCCACCACGCCCTGCACCAGCACCTCGGGCGCCGAGGCGCCGGCGGTGACGCCGACCCGGGCCACGCCGGCCACCCAGGCCGGGTCGATGCACTCGGCGCCGTCGATCAGGAAGGCGCGGGCGCCCTGCTTCTCGGCCAGCTCGCGCAGGCGGTTGGAGTTCGAGCTGTTCACCGAGCCCACCACCAGCACCACCTCGCACTGCCCGGCCAGCACGCGCACGGCGTCCTGGCGGTTCTGGGTGGCGTAGCAGATGTCGTCGTGCTTCGGGCCCTGGATGGCCGGGAAGCGCGCCTGCAGGGCGGCGATGATCTCGGCCGTGTCGTCCACGCTGAGCGTGGTCTGGGTGGTGTAGGCCAGGTTGTCGGGCTGCGTGGGCTGCAGCGTCGCCACGCCGGCGACGTCCTCGACCAGGTGGATGTGGTTGTGGCCGTGCTCACGGCGCCACTGGCCCATGGTGCCCTCCACCTCCGGGTGGCCGGCGTGGCCGATCAGCACCACGTCGCGGCCGGCACGGCAGTGGCGCGCGACCTCGATGTGCACCTTGGTCACCAGCGGGCAGGTGGCGTCGAACACCTTCAGGCCGCGGCGCTCGGCCTCGGCGCGCACGGCCTGGGAAACACCGTGGGCGCTGAAGATGACGGTGGCGCCGGCCGGCACCTCGTCGAGCTCCTCGACGAAGACGGCGCCGCGCTGGCGCAGGTCCTCGACCACGAACCGGTTGTGCACCACCTCGTGGCGCACGTAGATCGGCGCGCCCAGGGTTTCGATGGCGCGGTTGACGATCTCGATGGCGCGGTCGACGCCGGCGCAGAAACCGCGGGGGTTGGCGAGCAGGACGTCCATGGCGCGATTATCCGTTTTTCCCGGCGTCCGGCGCGTGCCGGAAGCTGAACACGACCAGCCCGATGGCGCCGCCGACGATGCAGGCATCGGCCACGTTGAAGGCCGGCCAGTGCCACCCGCCCACGTACCAGTCGACGAAGTCGACCACGTAGCCGAAGCGCAGGCGGTCGATGACGTTGCCGATGGCGCCGGCGATGACCAGCGCGTACGGCAGCGCCGTGCGCCAGTCGCCGCGCGGCGTGCGCGCCAGCCAGAAGGTCAGGCCCGCGCTGATCACCAGCGCAAGCACCGTGAAGAACCAGCGCTGCCAGCCGCCGGCGCTGGAGAGGAAGCTGAAGGCGGCGCCGTAGTTGTGCACCAGCGTCCAGTTCCAGAAGCCGTCGATGAAGGCCACCGGGCGCGCGTACTCCAGCGACGCCGTCGCCAGCCACTTGGCCCACTGGTCAAGCACCAGCAGCACGCCCGACAGGCCCAGCCAGGGCAGCGCGTTGGGCGAGGGACGCGACATCAGAACCACCGCCGGGTTTCGCCGGCGCCGTTGACGTTGTCGACGCAGCGGCCGCACAGCTGCGGGTCGTCGGCATGGCTGCCGACGTCGGCGCGGTAGTGCCAGCAGCGCACGCACTTGCCGTGGCCGGTCGAGGTGGCATGCACCCAGGGGCCGGCGCCCTCGCCTTCCGCGCCAGGGCGGCCGGCCACCGGCTTGAGGTCGAAGCGCGAGGTGATGAAGAAGAAGCGCAGCTCGTCGGCCACGGGCGCGAAGCGCGACAGCGTGGCCTCGTCGGCGTACACGTCCACCTCGGCCTCCAGCGAGGCGCCGATCGCACCGTTGGCGCGCATCGGCTCGAGCACCTTGCTCACTTCCTCGCGCAGGCCCAGCAGGGCGTCGAAGTCGGCCGCCGACAGCGCGGCGCCGGCCGGCAGCGGCGCCAGCCCGTCGTACCAGGTGGTGAACAGCACGTGGCCCTCGCGCTGGCCCGGCAGGTGCTGCCAGATCTCGTCGGCGGTGAAGCTCAGCACCGGCGCGATCCAGCGCACGAAGGCTTCGGCGATGCGGAACATCGCGCTCTGCGCCGAGCGGCGGCCGTGGCTGTCGCGCGGCATGGTGTACAGGCGGTCCTTGGTGACGTCCAGGTACACCGCGCCCAGGTCGTTGGTGCAGAAGTTCTGCACCGCGGCCACCACGGCGGCGAAGTCGTAGGCGTCGTAGGCCGCGCGGATCTTCTGCTGCAGCTCGAAGGCGCGGTGCACGGCCCACTGGTCGAGCAGCAGCAGCTGGTCGTTGGGCAGCAGGTGCGCGGCCGGGTCGAAGCCGTGCAGGTTGCCCAGCAGGAAACGCGCGGTGTTGCGGATGCGGCGGTAGTTGTCGGCGCTGCGCTTTAGGATGTCGTCCGAAACCGACATCTCGTTGCGGTAGTCGGCCGAGGCCACCCACAGGCGCAGCACGTCGGCGCCCAGCGCGTCGTTGACCTTCTGCGGCTCGACCACGTTGCCGATCGACTTGGACATCTTGCGGCCCTGCGCGTCGACGGTGAAGCCGTGCGTCAGCACCGCCTTGTACGGCGCCGCGCCGTCCATCGCCACGCCGGTGAGCAGCGAGCTCTGGAACCAGCCGCGGTGCTGGTCGGAACCCTCGAGGTAGAGGTCGGCGGGCTTGCGCAGGCCATCGCCGGCACGCGCGGCCAGCACCGCTTCGTGGGTGACGCCGGAGTCGAACCAGACGTCGAGGATGTCGGTCACCTTCTCGTAGTCGCCGGCCTCGGCGCCGAGCAGCTCGGCGGCGTCGAGCTCGAACCAGGCGTCGGTGCCCTGCTGCGCCACGCGGTCTGCGACCGCGTGCATCAGTTCCACCGAGCGCGGGTGCGGCTCGCCGCTGACCTTGTGGATGAACAGCGTGATCGGCACGCCCCAGGTGCGCTGGCGGCTGATGCACCAGTCCGGGCGGCCCTCGACCATGCCGGCGATGCGCGCCTGGCCCCAGTCGGGCACGAACTGCACGCCCTTCACCGCCGCGAGCGCGTCGCGGCGCAGGTGCGCCTGCTCCATCGAGATGAACCACTGCGGCGTGGCGCGGAAGGCCACCGGCGACTTGTGCCGCCAGCAGTGCGGGTAGCTGTGCTCCATCTTGCCCGAGGCCAGCAGCACGCTGCGCTCACCCAGCAGGTTGGTGATGAAGTCGTTGGCCTTCCAGATGTACTGGCCTTCCACCAGCGGCGTGCCCGGCAGGTAGACGCCGTTGCCGCCGATGGGATTGAGCACGGGCTGCTTGTACTTCTCGAGCAGGCCGTACTTCACGCCGACCTGGTAGTCCTCCTGGCCGTGGCCGGGCGCCGTGTGCACGGCGCCGGTGCCGGCGTCGGTGGTGACGTGCTCGCCGAGCAGGATGGGGATCTCGCGCTCGTAGAACGGGTGGTGCAGGACCATGCCTTCGAGCGCGGCGCCCGCGGCGCGGCCCAGCACCACCGGCGACGCGACGCCGTAGCGCTTGAGCGCGTCCTCGTGCAGCGCCTCGGCCAGCACCAGCAGCACGCGCCGGCCGGCGCGCGCCGGGCCTTCGACCAGCACGTAGTCGATTTCCGCACCCAGCGTCACCGCCAGCGAAGCCGGCAGCGTCCAGGGCGTGGTGGTCCAGATCGGCACGGCGACGAGGGCGTCGCCGGCGTCGGCGCCGAACTTCGCCGCAAGGGCCTTCGGGTCGTGGGCGTCATAGGCCACGTCCACCTGCGGCGACACCTTGTCGGCGTACTCGATCTCGGCCTCGGCCAGGGCCGAGCCGCAGTCGAAGCACCAGTGCACCGGCTTGACGCCGCGGGTCAGGTGCCCGCGCTCGACGATCTTCGCCAGCGCCCGCAGCATGTCGGCCTCGAAGCTGAAGTCCATGCTGCGATAGGGATGGTCCCAGTCGCCCAGCACGCCCAGGCGCTGGAAGTCCTTCGACTGCCCGGCGATCTGCTCGGCGGCGTATTCGCGGCACTGGGCGCGGAACTGCGCGGCGTCGAGCTTCTGCCCGACCTTGCCGTGCTTCTTCTCCACCACCAGTTCGATCGGCAGGCCGTGGCAGTCCCAGCCCGGCACGTAGGGCGCGTCGAAGCCAGAGAGCAGCTTCGACTTCACCACCAGGTCCTTGAGGATCTTGTTCACCGCATGGCCGATGTGGATCGAGCCGTTGGCATACGGCGGGCCGTCGTGCAGCACGAACAGCGGCCGGCCCGCGGCCTTCTCGCGCACGCGCTGGTAAAGGCCCTGCTCCTTCCATGCGGCCAGCATGCCCGGCTCGCGCTTGGGCAGGTCGCCGCGCATCGGGAATGCCGTCTCCGGCAGGCTGATGGTGTGCTTGTAGTCCTTGCCGCCGTTCTCGCTCACGCCGTCACTCCGCGTTCTTCCCTGTCTTGGCGCAAAGCGCGCCGGGCCTGCCGGGCATCCTCGTCCATCTGGCGCACCAGGGACGGCAGGTCGTCGAATTTCTCTTCGTCGCGCAGCTTGGCGACGAACTCCACCTCGATGCGCGATCCATAGAGGTCGCCATCGAAGTCGAACACATGCGCCTCGAGCAGGGGCTCGACGCCCTGCACCGTCGGCCGCGTGCCCAGGCTGGCCACGCCGGCGCGCGGCGCGGGGCCGATGCCGTGCACCCAGACCGCGAAGATGCCGCCCAGCGGCGCCTTCCTCCCGGCCAGCCGCAGGTTGGCCGTAGGGTAGCCGAGCTGGCGGCCGAGCTGCTTGCCGCGCACCACCTTGCCGGCGATGGCGTAGCGCCGGCCCAGGGCCTCGGCGGCGGCCCCGAGGTCGCCGGCGGCCAGGTGCGCACGCACCGCGCTGGCCGAAACCCGCCCGCCGCCGTCGGCCACCACCGGCACTTCGGCGGCCCGGAAGCCGTGCCGTTCGCCCAGGGCCTGCAGCAGGCCCAGGTCGCCGACGCGGCGGTGGCCAAAGCGGAATTCGGGGCCGACCCAGACTTCGCGGGCCGACAGCCGGTGCACCAGCACCCGCTCGACGAAGGCCTCGGCGGACATCGCCGCCATCGCCGCGTTGAAGCGCAGCAGGCCCACCGCGTCCATGCCCAGCCGGCACAGGCCCTCGAACTTGGCGCGCGGCAGCAGCAGCCGGGCCGGCGGATCGGCCGGGGCGAAGTATTCACGCGGCAGGGGTTCGAAACTCAGCGCCACCGCGGCCAGGCCGGCGGCGCGCGCACGCGCGCGCACGTGGCCGACCAGGGCCTGGTGGCCCCGATGGAGGCCGTCGAAGGCACCGATGCAAACCACGCTGCCCTGCGGGCAAGCAGGCTTGCCCTCGACGTCCCGGAACAGCTTGTTCATCCGGAAATTATAGCCGGCACCGCTCACCGGCCGCGCAGTTCACGCGGACGCCAGCCGCTGGCGAGCAGGCCCAGGCCATAGGCGGCGGCACCGGCGGCCACCACGGCCAGCAGCAGGCCCCAGCGCGCCGCCCCGGTCCAGGCCCGCCAGTCGCCGACCGCGTATTTGGCGGCCAGCACCGCCGCCGCCAGCGCCAGGCTGGCCAGCGCCAGCCGCAGCAGGTGCCGGCCCCAGCCCGGCGCCAGACGGAAACCGGCCTGGCGGCGCAGCGCGCGCCACAGCAGCAGGGCGTTGGCCAGGCCGGCCAGGCCGGTGGCCAGGGCGATGCCGGCGTGCGCACCCGGCACCGCGCCCAGCCACAGCGGCGTGGTGATGGCCGCGGTGAGGGCGACGTTGATGAAGACGGTAGCCACCGCGGCGCGCATCGGCGTCCTGGTGTCCTGGCGGGCGTAGAAGGCCGAGAGCAGCACCTTGCTGGCCATGAAGCCGGGGATGCCCAGGCTCATGGCCACCAGGCTCAGCGAGGTCATGCGGCTGTCGGCGGCCATGAACTCGCCGCGCTCGAAGATCACGATCGCCAGCGGCTCGGCCAGCAGGGCCAGGCCCAGCGCGGCCGGGATGGCCAGCAGCAGCACCGTGCGTAGGCCCCAGTCGAGCGAGGCGGCGTAGCCCTCCGTGTCGGCGTCGGCGTGCCGGCGCGACAGGTGCGGCAGGATCACCGTGCCCAGGGCCACGCCGAACAGGCCCAGCGGGAACTCCACCAGGCGGTCGGAGTAGTAGAGCCAGCTCTGGCTGCCGTCGACCAGCAGCGAGGCGAACATCGTGCCGACGATCAGGTTGAGCTGGGCCACCGAGGACGAGAACAGGGTCGGCAACATCAGGGTGCCGACGCGGCGCACGCCCGGGTGGCGGAAATTCAGGCGCAGCCGGGGGCGCAGGCCCAGCCGGCCCATCGCCGGCCACAGCAGCACCAGCTGCAGGAAGCCGGCGGCCAGCACACCCCAGGCCAGGGCCTTGATCGGCACCGCCAGCAGCGGCGCCAGCAGCAGCATCGCGGCGATCACCGACAGGTTGTGCAGCACCGGGGTCACGGCCGGGAGCGCGAAGCGCTGGAAGCTGTTGAGCACGGCCCCGGCCAGCGCGGTCATCGAGACCAGGGCCAGGTAGGGGAAGACGATGCGCAGCAGGTCGGTGGTGAGCCCGAACTTGGCCGGGTCGTCGAGCTGGCCGGGGGCGATGGCCGCCACCACCAGCGGCGCGGCCAGCAGGCCCAGGCCGCTGACCACCAGCACGGCGGCGCACAGGGCGCCGGCCACGTGGTCGAGGAAGTCCTTGAGCGCGGCCTCGTCGCCGCGCTGGCGCAGCTCCGAGAGCACGGGCACGAAGGCCGAGGCGAAGGAGCCCTCGGCGAAGATCCGGCGCAGGTAGTTGGGGATGCGGTAGGCCACGGCGAAGGCGTCGACGATGCCGCCGGCGCCGAAGATGTGGGCCTGCACCATGTCGCGGGCGAAGCCGGCCACCCGCGATAGCAGGGTCATGGCGCTGAAAACGGCCGTCGAGCGCAGCAGGCCGCCCCGGGGCTTGCCCCCCACCGGCCCGCTCATGCCTGCCCCCCGGGGGGTGTTTGACTCAAGCTACTGAATCGACCATAATTTCGGGTCTTTCCACCCCCGTTTCCCGGCCAGGGCGCCTTGCCACGGCCATCGTCCAACGATTTCAGGAGCCCTCCGTGGCCAACATCAAGTCCGCCAAGAAGCGCGCCAAGCAGACTGTCGTCCGCAACGCCCGCAATGCCAGCCAGCGTTCCATGCTGCGCACCGCCGTGAAGAAGGTCCTCAAGGCCCTGGAAGCCAAGGACGCCGCCGGCGCCGAAGCCGCGTTCGTCGCCGCCCAGCCGATCCTCGACCGCTACTCGGCCCGCGGCCTGATCCACAAGAACAAGGCTGCCCGCCACAAGAGCCGCCTGAGCGACCACATCAAGGCGCTCAAGCAGGCCTGATCCGCCGGCGCCGCAAGGCGCCGCGATCGGCAAGCGAAGGCCGGCGCAAGCCGGCCTTTTTGCTGCCCCGGATCCGGCCGGGGACATCGCCCCGGCCTTGACGCACGAAGCCACGGCCTCAGCCGCCACGCGCCATCTCCGCGCGCGCCGCGGCGTCCTCGGCGGCTTCCAGCGCCGCCGCCTTCTGGTCGTCGAAGAACTGCTGCACCTTGAGCACGATCGGCCAGGTGCCCTCGCGACCGATGGCCGACACCACGAACCAGGGTTCCTTCCAGCCAAGCGCCTCGACCACGGCCTTCGCGCGCGCTTCGCGCTCGTCCTCGGGCAGCAGGTCGGCCTTGTTGAGCACCAGCCAGCGCGGCTTCTCCAGCATGGCCGGGTCGTGCTTGCGCAGTTCGGCCTCGATGGCGCGCACCTGTTCGGCCGGGTCGGTGGCGTCGTCGAACGGCGCCAGGTCGACCAAGTGCAGCAGCAGGCGGGTGCGCTGGACGTGGCGCAGGAACTGCGCGCCCAGGCCGGCGCCGTCGGCCGCGCCCTCGATCAGGCCCGGGATGTCGGCGATGACGAAGCTGCGGTCGGTTTCCACGCTGACCACGCCCAGGTTCGGGTAGAGCGTGGTGAACGGGTAGTCGGCCACCTTGGGCGTGGCCGCTGAGACGGCGCGGATGAAGGTGGACTTGCCGGCGTTGGGGAAGCCCAGCAGGCCGACGTCGGCCAGCAGCTTGAGCTCGAGCCGGATCTCGCGCTCCTCGCCCTCGGTGCCGGGCGTGGCCTTGCGCGGGGCGCGGTTGACCGAGCTCTTGAAGTGCACGTTGCCCTTGCCGCCGTGGCCACCCTGGGCCACCAGCAGGCGCTCGCCGTGGCGGGTGAGGTCGCCGATGATCTCGTCGGTGCCGACGTTGATCACCTCGGTGCCGACCGGCACGCGGATCACCACGTCTTCGCCGGCCTTGCCGAACATCTGCCGGCCCATGCCGTTCTGTCCGCGCTGGGCGCGGTAGTGGCGCTGGTGGCGGAAGTCGATCAGGGTGTTGAGGTTCTCGTCGGCCTGCAGCCACACGCTGCCGCCGTCGCCGCCGTCGCCGCCGTCCGGCCCGCCGAGCGGGATGAACTTCTCGCGCCGGAAGCTGATGCAGCCATTGCCGCCATTGCCGGCGGTGACGGTGATCTGCGCTTCATCAACGAATTTCACGGGTCTTGTCCCAGGCGGCGGCCGAAGGGCCGTGCACCACGATTGTGGGCCGTCCGCGCCGCGCCGTGAAGGGCGCCGGGCCGGACAGCCAGGGGGCTGAAAACAAAAGCCCCGCCGAAGCGGGGCCCTTGCGGCGGAACCGGGCGGCGATCAGGCCGCCGGGACCACGCTCACGGTGCGGCGCTTCTTGGGGCCCTTGACCGAGAAATCCACCACGCCGTCCACGAGGGCGAACAGGGTGTGGTCGCGGCCGAGGCCGACGCCCGGACCCGGATGGAACTCGGTGCCACGCTGGCGGACGATGATGTTGCCGGCCTCGATGGCCTGGCCGCCGTACATCTTCACGCCGAGGTACTTCGGGTTGGAATCGCGGCCGTTGCGGGACGAGCCTACGCCTTTTTTCTGTGCCATGACGTTGTCTCCTCTGGCTTAGCCGGCGATGCCGGTGATTTCGATTTCGGTGAAATACTGCCGGTGGCCCATCTGCTTGCGATGGTGCTTGCGGCGGCGGAACTTGACGATGCGGACCTTGTCGAGGCGGCCGTGCGACTTGACGGTCGCGGTGACCTTGGCGCCGTCGACGGTCGGGGCGCCGACCTTGACGTTCTCGCCGTCGCCGAGCATCAGGACCTTGTCGATCTCGAAGCTCTTGCCTTCCTCGAGGTCGATCTTCTCGACCTTCAGGGTCTCGCCCTGCATCACGCGGTATTGCTTACCGCCGGTAACGATGACTGCGTACATGACCGGGATTCCTCTGTAGTTATTTTGGACAAACCTGCCCGCGGTCGACGGGACAGAAGCGGAATTATAGGGGTTCCGGAGCCCGAGGCGCAAGCCCCTGTCCACAAAGGGATTTCACCCGGCGTGGAGGGCCGGACCGGGCCGGGCTGCTAGACTGCCGGGTTCCCGATTCCGCCAGCCGCAAGGAGCCCCTGCCGGCGCATGGACACGATCCGCATCCGCGGTGCCCGCACCCACAACCTCAAGAACATCGACCTCGACCTGCCCCGGAACCGGCTGATCGTGATCACCGGCCTGTCCGGCTCGGGCAAGTCGTCCCTGGCCTTCGACACCATCTACGCCGAGGGCCAGCGCCGCTACGTCGAGTCCCTGTCGGCCTACGCCCGGCAGTTCCTGAGCGTGATGGAAAAGCCGGACGTCGACCATATCGAGGGCCTGAGCCCGGCGATCTCGATCGAGCAGAAGTCCACCTCGCACAACCCCCGCTCGACGGTGGGCACCATCACCGAGATCTACGACTACCTGCGCCTGCTGTTCGCCCGCGTCGGCACCCCGCGCTGCCCGGACCACCACTACCCGCTCGAGGCCCAGACCATCGGCCAGATGGTCGACCAGGTGCTGGCCCTGCCGGCCGACCGCCGCTACATGCTGCTGGCCCCGGTGGTGCGCGACCGCAAGGGCGAGCACGCCCAGGTCTTCGACCAGCTGCGCGCCCAGGGCTTCGTGCGCGTTCGGGTGAACGGCCAGCTGCACGAGCTCGACGCCGTGCCCACCCTGGCCCTGCGCCAGAAGCACACCATCGAGGTGGTGGTCGACCGCTTCAAGCCGCGCGAGGACCTCAAGCAGCGCCTGGCCGAGAGCTTCGAGACCGCGCTCAAGCTCGGCGACGGCCTGGCCCAGGTGCAGGACCTCGACGATGCGTCCGCGGCGCCGCTGCTGTTCTCGTCCAAGTTCAGCTGCCCGGTCTGCGACTACGCGCTGCCGGAACTCGAGCCGCGCCTGTTCTCGTTCAACGCGCCGATGGGCGCCTGCCCGTCCTGCGACGGCCTGGGCATCACCCAGTTCTTCGACCCCTCGCGCGTGGTCGTGCACCCGGAGCTGAGCCTGGCCGCCGGCGCCGTGCGCGGCTGGGACCGCCGCAACGCCTACTATTTCCAGCTCATCGCCTCGCTGGCCAAGCACTACGGCTTCGACCCCGACACTGCCTGGGAGTCGCTCGGGGAGCCGGTGCGCCAGGCCGTGCTCTACGGCAGCGGCGAGGAGGTGATCACCTTCACCTACCTCACCGAATCCGGCGGCCGCACCCAGCGCAAGCACAAGTTCGAGGGCATCGTGCCCAACCTCGAGCGCCGCTACCGCGAGACCGAGTCGCAGGTGGTGCGGGAGGAACTGGCCAAGTTCATCTCCGACCGCCCCTGCCCCGACTGCGGCGGCGCGCGCCTGAACCGCTCGGCGCGCAACGTGTTCGTGGCCGAGCGCACCCTGCCCGAGATCACCAAGCTGCCGGTGGACGAGTCGCTGGACTTCTTCTCGCACCTCAAGCTCGCCGGCTGGCGCGGCGAGATCGCCGCCAAGATCGTCAAGGAGATCCACGACCGCCTGCGCTTCCTGGTCGACGTGGGCCTGGACTACCTCACCCTCGACCGCAAGGCCGACTCGCTCTCGGGCGGCGAGGCCCAGCGCATCCGCCTGGCCAGCCAGATCGGCGCCGGCCTGGTGGGCGTGATGTACGTGCTCGACGAGCCGTCCATCGGCCTGCACCAGCGCGACAACGAGCGCCTGCTCGGCACCCTCACCCGCCTGCGCGACCTGGGCAACACCGTGATCGTGGTCGAGCACGACGAGGACGCGATCCGGCTGGCCGACCACATCGTCGACATCGGCCCCGGCGCCGGCGCGCACGGCGGCGAAGTCGTCGCCGAGGGCAGCTACGCCGACGTGCTCAAGGCGCCGCGCTCGGTCACCGGCGACTACCTCTCCGGCCGCCGCCGGATCGAGATCCCGGCCCAGCGGCACAAGCCGAACCCGAAGATGACGCTGCACGTGCGCGGCGCCACCGGCAACAACCTCAAGGGCGTCGACCTGGCGATCCCGGCCGGGCTGTTCACCTGCGTCACCGGCGTGTCCGGCTCGGGCAAGTCCACCCTGATCAACGACACGCTCTACCACCTGGCCGCCAACGAGCTCAACGGCGCCTCGCACACCGCCGCGGCGCACCGCGAGGTCGAGGGCATGGACCTGTTCGACAAGGTGGTGGACATCGACCAGAGCCCGATCGGCCGCACGCCGCGCTCGAACCCGGCCACCTACACCGGCCTGTTCACGCCGCTGCGCGAACTGTTCGCGCAGGTGCCCGAGGCGCGCGCCCGCGGCTATTCGCCGGGCCGCTTCAGCTTCAACGTGCGCGGCGGCCGCTGCGAGGCCTGCCAGGGCGACGGCCTGATCAAGGTCGAGATGCACTTCCTGCCCGACGTCTACGTGCCCTGCGACGTCTGCCACGGCAAGCGCTACAACCGCGAGACGCTGGAGATCCTCTACAAGGGCTACTCGATCCACGACGTGCTCGAGATGACCGTCGAGGACGCGCTCACCCTGTTCGAGCCGGTGCCGGCGCTGGCGCGCAAGCTCGAGACGCTGGTGGACGTGGGCCTGAGCTACATCAAGCTCGGCCAGCCGGCCACCACGCTCTCGGGCGGCGAGGCCCAGCGCGTGAAGCTGAGCAAGGAGCTCAGCCGCCGCGACACCGGCCGCACGCTCTACATCCTCGACGAACCCACCACCGGCCTGCACTTCCACGACATCGAACACCTGCTGGCCGTGCTGCACAAGCTGCGCGACGAGGGCAACACCATCGTGGTGATCGAGCACAACCTCGACGTGATCAAGACCGCCGACTGGATCGTCGACCTTGGCCCCGAGGGCGGCCACCGCGGCGGCATGATCATCGCCGAGGGCACGCCCGAGGAGATCGCCGCCAACCCGCACTCGCACACCGGCCGGTTCCTGGCCAAGCTGCTGGCCGACGCGCCGGCGCCGGCCCCGAAGAAGAGGAAAAAGGCATGAGCCACGTCGTCCACCAGGTCGAGCTGGAAGTGCGCTGGCGCGACCTCGACGCCTTCAACCACGTCAACAACGCCAGCTACCTGGGCTACATCGAGGAAGCGCGCGTGCGCTGGTTCAAGTCGCTGAGCGAGGATTGGGCCGGCGAGACCGCAGCGCCGATCATGGCGGCGGTGGCGGTGAACTACCGGCGGCCGATCAACTGGCCCGAAACCGTGCGCATCGAGCTCATCGCCGACCGCATGGGCACCAAGAGCCTGACCATCGGGCACCGCATCACTTCGGCCGCGGACCCGGGCGTGCTCTATTGCGACGGCCACACCGTGCTGGTGTGGGTGGACCGCGCCGGCCAGAGCGTGCCGCTGCCGGACAAGGTGCGCGCCGCCTGCGAACCGGCGGCCTGAAAGACCCGGCGCCTCAGGGCGCCTCGCGCCGCACCGGGTATTCGGCGAAGACCCGGCGGCCGTCCTCCAGCACGAGGCGCACCCGCGCCACGTCGCCCTCGGCCAGCGGCCGCAGCGGGCGCATCAGCATCAGGTGCAGCCCGCCCGGCTCGAAGCGCAACTCGCCGCCGGGCGGCAGTTCGAGCCGGCCCGCCTCGCGCATCCGGCTCACGCCGCCCTCCTCCACCGTGCGGTGGATCATCGGCATGCCGAAGTCCAGGCTCTCGACGTCCACCACGACCACCGGCGCCTCGCAGGGATTGCGCAGCACCAGGTAGCCGGCCAGCGTCTTCGCACCCGGCGGCGCCGAGCGCACCCAGGGCGACCCGACCACCGGCAGGCAGTCGGCGGGGGTTGCCGCAACGGCGGCTGAAGCGGGGAGCAGGGCCAGCAACCCCGCGAAAAGGTGGCGTGCGTTCATGGGCCTATAGTAAGTCCACGCCCGTACAGGAGCCCTGAATGAAACCTTCGCTGATCTCCCTCGCCATCGCCGCCGCCCTCGTCTCGCCGGCCCACGCCGAGGCGCCGCGATTGACCATCTACAGCGGCGACTACGAGTCGGTCGTGCAGTCCGGCGGCCATGCCAGCGGCGCCGGGCTGGCCCACTACCAGGCCCGCCTGTCCTGGGACCTGCGCGCCGGCGACAACGAAGTGCGCCTCGGCGGCCTGCCGGCCACCCTCGACGTCGGCTCGGTGCGGCTCGAGCCGCTGGGCGGCGCCCAGGTTCGCGGCCAGCGCTACGACTTCGCCCTGGCCGGGCAGCATGCCCTGCTGCAGCGCGCGATCGGCCAGCAGGTGCAGGTCGAGCATGCGGTCGGCAACCAGCGCGAGACCGTATCCGGCACCCTGCTCGCGGCCGGCGACGGCCTGACCCTGCGCCTGGCCGACGGCCGGGTGAAGGTGCTCTCGGGCTACACCAGCTTCGAGCTTCCGGCCCTGCCCCCGGGCCTGGCCGTCGAACCCGGGCTGGCCTGGACCCTGGCCGCCGCCCGCGCCGGCCGCGAGTCCTTCGACCTGGCCTATGCGACCGCCGGCCTGGCCTGGCGCGCCGAATACCAGGCCACGCTCCGCGGCCAGGGCAAGGCCTGCCGCATGCAGTTCGACGGCGCCGCCCTGGTTGCCAACGGCGCCGGCACCGATTTCCGCGGCGTCGCCCTGACCCTGGTCGCCGGCCAGCCCAACCGCGTCTCCGACGGTGGCTACGCGCCGGCGCCGATGGTGGCCAAGGCCGAGCGGGCGATGGTGCTGGCCGACGCCGCGCCGACCCCCGAAGCCGCCGGCGAATACCACGCCTACCGCCTGCCCGGCACCGGCGACCTGCCGCAGGGCAGCGTGCAGCGGCTGCCGCTGCTCGACCGCGTGCCCGGCCTGCCCTGCGAGCGCGCGTACCGGGTGTCCTCGACCATGGGCCAGTGGCAGCCGCCGCGGCCCATCGTCGACGCCAACTACGGCGCCGGCGAGGAAAAGCCGCCGGTGACGGCCCACCTGGCCTTCGACAACCGCAAGGACGGCGGCCTGGGCCTGCCGCTGCCGGCCGGACGCGTGCGCGTGTTCGACGGCGGCGACCTGCTCGGCGAAGCCCGCCTGGCGCACACGCCGGCCAACGAGAAGGTCGAACTCGAACTGGGCACGGTGTTCGACCTCACCGCCGAACGCCGGCGCGAAGATTTCCGGCTCGACCGCGACGGCCGCACCATGACCGAGACCATCACCGTGGTGGTGCGCAACGCCAAGGCCGAGGCCGCCACCGTGCAGGTGCGCGAGGCGCTGCCGCGCTGGACCGACTGGGAGATCACCGCCTCGAGCGTGCCGGCGCGCAAGCTCGATGCCCAGCTCGCCGGCTTCGAGCTGGCGGTGCCGGCCGGCGGCGAGGCGCAACTGAGCTACACGGTGCGCTATCGTTGGACTCCCGACGTCCGGATTCCCTGAACCATGATCGAGATCCACGCCCACGGAGCGATCCACGAGATCCGGCTGGCCCGCCCGCCGGTGAACGCCCTCACGCCGGAGATGCTGTCCGCCCTGCGCACCGCGGTGCAGGCCGCGCCGGAACAGGGCGCCCGGGCCATCATCCTCTCGGGCGGCGAGCGGGTGTTCTCTGCCGGCATGGACGTGCCGCACCTGATGGGCCTGGACCCGGCCGGGCTCAAGGCCGGCTGGGCCTCGCTGTTCTCGGCCGCGCGCGCCATCGCCCGCTCGCCCGTGCCCGTGGTCGCCGCCCTCGGTGGCCACAGCCCGGCCGGCGGCTGCGTGCTGGCGCTGTGCTGCGACTACCGGATCATGGCGCGCGGCCCCTTCCGCATCGGCCTGAACGAGGTGCAGGTGGGCCTGGTGGCGCCCGACGCCATCCAGCACCTGATGCGCCGCGTGGTCGGGCCCTACCGCGCCGAGCGCCTGCTGGTGGCCGGCGCCCTGGTCGAGGCCGAGCAGGCGCTGGCGATCGGTCTGGTGGACGAACTCACCGACGGCGAGCACGTGACCAAGCGCGCCGAGGTCTGGCTGCAGGAACTGCTGGCCCTGCCGGGCGAGGCCATGCTGGCCACGCGCCGGATCGCCCGCGCCGACCTGGTGGCGGCCCTCGACGGCTTCCGCAACGACGACCTCGACGGTTTCCTGGCCGAGTGGAACTCGCCGTCCACGCAGGCTGCGCTCAAGGCGCTGGTGGCGCGGCTGGGCAGATGAACCTGCGCCTGGCTGCCCGCGCGCCGTTCCTGGCGCTGGCCTGCCTCCTGCTGGCGGCTTGTTCCGAACAGCCCTTGCCGGAGGGGTTCGCCGACTACGCCGGGCACTGGCGCGGCGACAGCGTGCTGCTGGTGATCACGCCCGAAGGCCATGGAGACTACGAGTACGTGCGCGCCGGCTCGCGCATCTCGATCGAGGGCCCGGTGCACGGCTTCGACGGCGAGGGCTTCCGCATCGGTTTCGGGCCGATGAGCGCGCGCTTCGAGGTGCAGCAGCCGCCGCACCTGAGCGACGGACGCTGGCGCATGACCGTCGACGGCCATCGCCTGGTGCGCGTGGACATCCTGCCGGTGACGTCGGGCCGCGACAGCCTGCGGCTGTGATCAGTCGCCCGTGGCGACCGGCCGCGACCGGTCGCTGACCCAGCCGCTCCAGGACGGGGCGTAGATCTTCGCGCCGGACAGGCCGGCGTGCTCCATCGCCAGCAGGTTGTGGCAGGCGGTGACGCCCGAACCACAGGACAGCACCACCTCGCCGGGCGCATGTCCGCCCAGCAGCGCCTCGAAATCCGCGCGCAGGTCGGCGGCGGGCCGGAAGCGCCCGTCGGCGAGGTTGGCCTGGAAGGGGCGGTTGCGGGCGCCGGGAATATGCCCCGCCACCGGATCGAGCGGCTCGACTTCGCCCCGGAAGCGCTCGGGCGCCCGGGCGTCGAGCAGCCAGCCCGGCGACTGGCCCAGGCGCGCCTGCACCTGCGCGGCGTCGACCAGCTGCGAGCGGTCGAAGCGCCCGGGACAGGGCGGCTTGGGCAGCGGCTCGCGGGTATCCACGGGCAGGCCCTTCGCCAGCCAGGCGGCCAGGCCGCCGTCGAGCACGGCCGCCTGCGGGTGGCCGTACAGGCGCAGCAGCCACCACAGGCGGGCCGCGGCCATCGCGCCGTCGCCGGCGTCGTAGGCCACCACCTGGTCGTCGGGACCGATGCCCAGCCGTCCCAGCAGCTCGCCGAAACGCTCCTCGTCGGGCAGCGGATGCCGGCCTTCGGACGCCGGTTTGCGCTTGTCCGACAGGTCTTCGTCGAGGTGGGCGTAACCCGCGCCCGGAATGTGCGCCCGGCGCCAGGCTTCGCGGCCCGCGCCGGTGTCGGTGCCGCCGGCGACGTTGCGGCAATCGACCAGCACCAGGCCGGGACGGCCCAGGGCCGCCGCCAGTTCGTCGACGGAGACCAGCGTGGTCCAATTCATCGCAGCTGCTCCAGCCTTTGCCTGAGATTGACCAGCATCGCGGCGGTCGCGCCCCAGATGCGGTGGCCGCCGTAGCGGAACTCGAGCACGCGCCGGCTCCGTCCCTGGAAATCGATCTCGTGCGAATGCACGTTGGCCGGGTCGAGCAGGAACTGCAGCGGCACCTCGAAGGCCTCGGCCACTTCGGAAGGATCGGGCGTAGGCACGAAGCCGGCGCGCACCGTCGCCACGACCGGGAAGACGTGGAAACCGGTGATGGTGACGAAGGGATCGAGGTAACCCAGCGGCGAGGACAGCGAATCGCACAGCCCCACTTCCTCGCGGGCCTCGCGCAGGGCGGCGGCGACCGGATCGGTGTCGTCGGGCTCGATGCGGCCACCGGGGAAAGCGACCTGGCCGGCATGGTGGCGCAGGGCCTCGGTGCGGCGGGTCAGCAGCACCTGCGGTCCGCCGGCATGCTCGACCAGCGCCACCAGCACGGCGGCGGGGCGCAGCGGCATCTGCGGCGGCAGCAGGTCGGCCAGTTCGGCCTGGTTCCAGCCCGGACCGGCGGGCGGCTGGCCAAGCGGATGCAGGGCGGCGGGAATCCGTTCGAACGGATCCGGCGGCGGGCTCACGCGCGCACGGCCTCGCGACCGGGCAGCACGACCTCCATCAGGTGAAGGCGCTCGTCGTCGCCCATCTGCGACCAGCGGGCGATCTCGGCCGTGGTGCGGTGGCATCCCTCGCACAGCCCGGCGCCATCAAGCGAGCAGACCCCGATGCAGGGGCTGAGCACGGCGCGGAATGCGGGGGATTGGGACATGGGTTACCTGGAACGACGGTGCCGCGCCGTTGCCGGCGCGGCACCGCGGGTATTACTTGACGCCGACGACCTTGATGTCGAACACCAGGGCCTGGCCCGGGCCGACCGGCGAACGCGGGTCGTTGCCGAAGCCCTTGTCGGACGGCAGGAACACTTCCCAGCGCGAACCGACCGGCATCATCACCAGCACTTCGCGCACGCCCGGGATCGGGAACTCGCCGACCACGTGGGTCACCGGCTGCGGATCCTGCTGGGCGTAGGTGTTGGCGAACTCACGGCCGGTCGACACCGAACCGCGGTAGTGCATCTGCACCTGGCTGGTGTTGGTCGGCTTGGCGCCGGTGCCCTGCTCGATCACGCGGTACTGGATGCCGCTGGGCAGGGTGGTGATGCCCGGCTTGGAGCGGTTGGCGGCCAGGAACGCGTCGGACGCGGCCTTGTTCTCGTTGGCCTTGCGCTCGAACTCGGCGCGGGCCTGGGCAACCATGCGCACCTGCAGGCCGGCCAGCTGCATTTCCATCTGGTCGGCCGGGTGGGCCGGCGCGCGCTTGGCGAAGCCGTCCTGGATACCCTTGATGACGCCGTTGATGTCGACGTCCACCTTCTGGTCGGCGAGGTCCTTGCCCAGGTCGAAGCCGATGGCGTAGCTGAGCACCGGCTTGTTGGCCGGCGGGGGCTGCGGCGGGTTCGCGGGGGCCGTCTGGGCCATCGCCACGCTGGCACTCAGGCCAAGGGCCGCCATGCCGGCAGCGATCAAACGCAACTTCATCAGGGAATCTCCGGTTGATTGTATAGGGCGATGTAGGGCCCCGAACGCCGCGCTAGGATAGCCCCCGCACGGCTGAATCGCCACTGACGTCGGCCCGTGGCCATTACCCGACAGGCCACGGCGCCCGGAGTTCCCCAATTCAAGGAGTTTCACCCCATGGAGTACCGCAACCTGCTGGTCGAGGACCACGGCGCCATCCGCCGCATCACCCTCAACCGCCCCGACAAGCTCAATGCGCTCGACTTCGCCACCCTCACCGAGCTGCACGCGGCCTTCGAAGCCGCCGGGCGGGACGCCGCGGTGCGGGTGGTGGTGCTGACCGGCGCCGGCCCCAAGGCCTTCGTCGCCGGCGCCGACATCGCCGAGATGAACGGCCTCAGCCCGGCCCAGGCACGCGACTTCTCCGCCCACGGCCAGGCCCTGATGACCCGCATCGAGCGGCTGGGCAAGCCGGTCATCGCGCGCATCAACGGATTCGCCCTCGGCGGTGGCCTGGAACTGGCCATGGCCTGCCACCTGCGCATCGCCGCCGACACCGCCAAGGTCGGCCAGCCCGAGATCAACCTCGGCCTGGTGCCGGGCTTCGGCGGCACCCAGCGCCTGCTGCGCCTGGCCGGCCGCGCCGCCTGCCTGGAGCTGTGCCTGCTGGGTGCGCCGATCGACGCCACCCGGGCCGCGGCCCTGGGCATCGTCACCCGGGTGGTGCCGGCCGAGGCCCTGGATGCCGAGGTCGATGCCGTCGCCGGCCAGCTCGCCAGCTCGGCGCCGCTGGCCCTGCGCGGCATCCTCGACGCCGTGCTGCTGGGCGGCGAGGCGCCGCTCGATACCGGCCTGGACCACGAAACCCAGGTGTTCGCGGTGACCTTCTCCACCGAGGACATGAAGGAAGGCACCGGCGCCTTCCTGGCCCGGCGCAAGCCGCAGTTCACCGGCCGCTGACCCCGGCGCCGGCCGTGCGCCCGCACGCCATCCACGGAGGGCTGGTGCTCGAAGGGCACAAGGCCGCGGCGATGGCCGGCGGCCTGCGTGACTGCGCGCCGCCGCCGCGCCTGCTGCTGCCGCTGCGCCAGCATGCCGGCCCGCCCTGCCGGCCGGTGGTCGGCGCGGGCGATCGGGTGGTGCGCGGCCAGGTGGTCGCGGTGCCCGAGGGCGCCGGCGCGCCGGTGCATGCGCCGCTGGCGGCCCGGGTGCTGGCGCTTGAGTCCCGGCCCCTGCCCGGCCCGGCGGGCCTGCCCGTGCCACACCTGCTGCTCGAGCCTTCGGGCGGGTCCGAGGACGCGCTGCTGCCGCCGCTGCCGGCCGACGCCGATCCGGCCATGCTGCGCCGGCGCATTGCCGAGGCCGGCGTCGTCGGTCTGGGCGGCGCGGGCTTCCCCACCGCCGAGAAGCTGGGCGCCACGCGCGACATCCTCGTGCTCAACGGCGCCGAGTGCGAACCCTGGATCAGCTGCGACGACGCCCTGCTGCGCGCCCACGCCGGCGAGGTGGTGCGCGGCGCCCGAGTGCTGGCGCGCGCCGCCGGCGCCGCGCGGGTGCTGCTGGCGGTCGAGGACGACATGCGCGAGGCGCTGTCGGCCTGCCATGCCGCGGTGGATGCCGAAAACGAAGACATCGAGGTCGTCGCCGTGCCGGCCCGCTACCCGGCCGGCGGCGAGCGGCAGCTGATCCTCGCCCTCACCGGCCGCGAAGTGCCGCGCGGCGGCCTGCCTCGCGACATCGGCGTGGTGGTGTTCAACGTGGCCACCGCGCGGGCGGCCTGGCGGGCGGTGGCGCTGGGCGAACCGCTGCTCGAACGCGTGGTCACCGTCACCGGGCCGGGCGTGGCGCGCCCGGGCAACTACCGGGTGCCGCTGGGCACGCCGGTCGCGCACCTGGTCGAACAGGCCGGCGGCTACACGCCGGCGGCGGCGCGCCTGCTGCTGGGCGGCCCGATGATGGGCCAGGCCCTGCCCCACGACGACTTCCCGATCGGCAAGACCCACAGCTGCGTGCTGGTGCTCGACGCCGCCGGCCTGCGCCCGGGCGGCGACGAGATGCCCTGCATCCGCTGCGGCGACTGCGCCGGCGCCTGCCCGTCGCGCCTGCTGCCGCAGCAGCTGCTGTGGCAGGCACGCGCCGGCCGGCTCGAGGATGCCCGCGGCCAGGGCCTGTTCGACTGCATCGAATGCGGCTGCTGCGACCTGGCCTGCCCCAGCCACATCCCGCTCACCGAGGTCTTCCGCCGCGCCAAGGGCGAACTGCTGGCCGCCGATGCCGCCGCGGCCGACGCCGCCGCGGCGAAGTCGCGCTTCGAAGCGCGCCAGCAGCGACTGGTGCGCGAGGCCGCGGAACGCGAGGCGCGGCTGGCGGCGCGCAAGGCCGCGGCGGCCAGCCCCGAAGGCGTGGCCGCGGCGCTCGAGCGCGCCCGCGCGCGCCGCGCCGCGCTGCAGGACCCGGACGCCCACGAATGAAGACCTTCGACACCGCCCCCGCCCCGCACCTGCCCGCGCGCCGCAGCGTGCGCGCCGTGATGGGCTGGGTGCTGGGAGCGCTGGTTCCGGGCATCGCGGCACATGCCTGGTTCTTCGGCCCCGGCATCGTGCTGCAGATCGCCCTGGCCACCGCCTTCGCGCTCGCCTTCGAGGCGGCGATGCTGCGCCTGCGCGGCCAGCCGATGCGCCCCTTCCTCACCGACCTGAGCGCGCCGCTCACGGCCGTGCTGTTCGCGCTGTGCCTGCCGCCGCTGGCGCCGTGGTGGCTGGCGGCGATCGGCATGTTCGCGGCGATCGTGGTCGCCAAGCATCTGTTCGGCGGCCTCGGCCACAATCTGTTCAACCCCGCGATGGTCGGGCTGGCGGTGGTGCTGCTGGCCTTCCCGCGCGAGTTCACCCAGTGGCTGGCGCCGGCCGGCCTGGACGGTGCGCTGCCGGTGCC
Organism: Arenimonas caeni; assembly: GCF_003024235.1. Taxonomy (GTDB): domain Bacteria; phylum Pseudomonadota; class Gammaproteobacteria; order Xanthomonadales; family Xanthomonadaceae; genus Arenimonas; species Arenimonas caeni. The sequence continues at coordinate 78,757 of NZ_KZ679084.1, forward strand.
GGGCCTGGGCGACAGCCTGCGCGCCATCCTCACCGGCGCGCTGCCGCCGCCCTGGGGCTGGGACACGCTGGCCCAGGCCACGCCGCTCGATACCGTGCGCACGCTGTCGAGCCAGGGCGTGACGCTGTCGGAGATCCGCGGCGCGCCGCTGTTCGGCGACTTCGGCGGACGCGGCTGGGAATGGGTGGCGAACTTCTTCGCGCTCGGCGGCCTGCTGCTGCTCTACAAGCGCATCATCCCCTGGCAGGTGCCGGTGGCGACGCTGGGCACCACGGTGCTGCTGACCCTGCCGTTCTGGCTGCTCGACCCCGACCTGCACCCGATGCCGCTGCAGCATGTGTTTTCCGGCGCGCTGGTGCTCGCCGCCTTCTTCATCGCCACCGACCCCGTCAGCGGCTGCACCACGCCGCGCGGCCGCCTGCTGTTCGGCGCCGGCGTGGCGGTGCTGACGCTGGCGATCCGGCGCTGGGGCGCCTTTCCCGACGGCGTCGCCTTCGCGGTGCTGCTGATGAACTGCGCCGCGCCCTGGATCGATGCGCACACCCGCCCGCGCATCCTCGGCGAGGGCAAGGCGCCATGAGCGAAGGCCTGCGCGAATCGCTGCGCGCCGGCGCCCAGCTGGCCCTGGCCGGGCTGGCGGCGGCGCTGCTGCTGGCCGGCACCTGGGCCCTGACCCACGCACGCATCGCCGAAAGCGAGCAGCGGGCGCGCCGCGAGGCGCTGCAGATCGTGCTGCCGGCGACCCTGCACGACAACGACCCGATCGCCGAGGCCGTGCAGGTGCAGGCCCCCGCCTGGCTGGGCCAGCCTTCCTCGCCGGTGTACCGCGCGCGTCGCGGCGGCGAACCGGTGGCCCTGGTCTTCGAGGCGACCGCGCCCGACGGCTACGCCGGCCCGATCCGCCTGCTGGTGGCGGTGGACCAGGCGGGCCGCGTGCTCGGCGTGCGGGTCACGGCGCACACCGAAACGCCGGGCCTCGGCGACGACATCGAGGCCGGACGCAGCGACTGGATCACCCGCTTCAGCGGCCGCGCGCTCGGCGACCCGGCGCCGTCGCGCTGGCGCGTGGCGCGCGACGGCGGCGACTTCCCGCAGTTCGCCGGCGCCACGCTGACGCCGCGCGCGGTGGTCGCGGCGGTGCGCCGCGCGCTGCAGTTCGTGGCCACGCATGGCGAGGCGGTCCGCGCCGCCGAAGCCGGCGCTACACTGTCCTTCGACGACGCGCCCGCCGACCCGCCGCCCGCCCGATGAGTTCCCCCACGCCCCGCGCCATCCTCGAATACGGCCTGTCCAGCGGCAACGTCGGCCTGGTGCAGATGCTGGGCCTGTGCCCGCTGCTGGCGGTGAGCAACAACGCCGTCAACGCGCTCGGCCTGGGCCTGGCCACCGTGCTCGCCCTCACCGCCACCAACACCGTGGTCGCCGCCATCCGCCGGCTAACCCGCCGCGACGTGCGCATCCCGGCCTTCATCATGGTGATCGCCGCCGTGGTCACGTCCATCGAACTGGCGATGCGTGCCTGGCTGCCGGAGCTGCACGCGGTGCTCGGCCTGTTCATCCCGCTGATCGTCACCAACTGCGCCCTGATGGGCCGCGCCGAAGCCTTCGCCTCGCGCCACGACCCGGCCCGCGCCGCGCTCGACGGCTTCGCCACCGGCCTGGGTTTCCTGTGGGTGCTGCTGGCCATCGGCGCCATCCGCGAAATGGTGGGCGAAGGCAGCCTGTTCGCCGGCGCCGGCCGGCTGCTCGGCCTGCCCGGCCTGGAGCTGGTCGCGGAAGGCTACCCCGGCTTCCTGCTGGCGATGCTGCCGGTGGGCGCGTTCGCGGTGCTGGCCTGCCTGGTGGCGATGCGCCAGGCCTGGCGCCTGCGCGTGGCCGGGGGCGCCGCATGAAGCCGGCGGATCGGCGGGAACTGTTCGCCCGCCTGAAGGAACTCAACCCGAAGCCGACCACCGAACTCGAATACAGCACGCCGTTCGAGCTGCTGGTGGCGGTGACGCTCTCGGCCCAGGCCACCGACGTGGGCGTGAACAAGGCCACGCGGCGCCTGTTCCCGGTGGCGAACACGCCCGAGGCCATCCTGGCGCTCGGCGAGGACGGCCTGAAGAAGTACATCTCCACCATCGGCCTGTTCAACGCCAAGGCAGCGAACGTGGTCGCCGCCTGCCGCATCCTGGTGGAAAAACACGGCGGCCAGGTGCCGCGCGACCGCGAGTCGCTCGAGGCCCTGCCCGGCGTCGGTCGCAAGACCGCCAACGTGGTGCTCAACACCGCCTTCGGCGAACCCACCATCGCGGTGGACACGCACATCTTCCGCGTCTCCAACCGCACCGGCCTGGCGCCGGGCAAGACCGTGCGCGCGGTCGAGGACAAGCTGCTCAAGGCGGTGCCGGCCGAATACCGGCTCGACGCCCACCACTGGCTGATCCTGCACGGGCGCTATGTGTGCAAGGCGCGCAAGCCCGACTGCCCGCAGTGCGTGATCCGCGACCTGTGCCGCTACAAGGACAAGACCGCCGATTGAAAAGGGGACGGGTGCGGATAAGGGGACGGGTGCAATTTGGCTTCACCAAATTGCACCCGTCCCCGATCTGGAGCTGGGTCAGAAGTTGAACTGCGTGCGCAGCGCGTACTGGCCGGTCTCGTCGCCGGTCAGCTCGTTGTCGCCCTGGGTGTAGTTGAACATGAAGCGCAGGTTCGGGTTCACGTAGTAGTTCATGCCCAGGATCCAGCTGCTGGCCTCGCGACCGATGAGGTCCTTGTTCTCGATCTGGTCGAAGCGCGCGGTCAGCTCCCACAGGCCGGCACCGGCCACCTTGGGCGAGCCGAACACGCCGTTGCCCGGCTTGTAGACCTTGCGGCCGCCGTTGAGCATCAGGCTGCCCTGCACGTAGAAGGTCTCGACATCCTGGTCCGGGCCCAGCGGCTGGCCGAAGCTGGCGTTGGCGTACTCGGACTGGAAGAACAGCGGGCCGAACATGCCGGCGAACTCCAGGCCGTAGGCATCGACCTGCTCGCCGCTGGCGCCGTTGCTGGTGGCGATCGACAGGCTCGGGCCGCGACGGCCGGCGTAGTTGGCGGTGGCCGCGAGGTTGGCCGAACCCTGGTTCATGTTCTCGTGGCTGTACCAGCCGCCCAGGTGCAGCACCCGGTCGCCCTGCATGAGCGGGGCCCAGGTGGCGCGGCCGGAGAAGCCCATGCCCTCGTTGCGGGCGCCGCTGGCGCCGCGCAGGTTGAACGCCGTGGCGCCGGCGCTCCAGTTCGCGCCGCCCATCAGGTAGCCCACGCCCTGCTGGAACTGGCGGCCGCTGAACAGGCCGGTGGCGGAGGCGTAGGGGCGCTCCATCATCAGGATCTCGTTGGAGCTGGTCAGCTCCTCCATCGAGCGGTAGGGCTTGAAGTGGCCGATGGTGAGCTTGCCCGGGCCCAGGGTGCGGGCGATGTACAGGTCGCGCAGGCCGTCGAGGTTGCTGCCGGCGGCGAAGTCCTGCTCCATCTTGTATTCCCAGCCATAGGCGGTGCCCGACAGGGTCAGGCGGCCACGGCGGAACTCGGTGGTGCCGGTGGTGGAGGCCAGGTCGCGGTCGAAGGCGTAGCCGTCGAAGTGCAGGCGGCCGCCGAGGCCGAACGAGAACGCGCCGTCCGCGGAGGTGACCTTCAGGCCGCCCTTGGTCTCGACCTTGGGCTGGGTGGTCTGCATCGCCTTGAGCGACTCGGCGGTGTCGATGTTCACGGCCGACTGGGCGTCGTCGCGGGCCTCGAGCTCGTCGATGCGGTTCATCAGCGCCGCCAGCTGGGCCTTGAGCTCGGCGAGCTCCTGGTCGCTGGCCTGCTGGGCATGGGCGGCCCCGGGGGCGAGTCCGGTGAGGGCGGCCGCGAGCGAAGCGGCCAGGATGGTCAAACGCATGACATGAACTCCTTGGAGGATGGTAAGCCGTGAAGGGGCCGTCAGGCCGGCCGCCGGGCGTGCACAGGCTGCTCCCGCCCCATGACAGGCACTTGTGCATTTCGTGACAGCCCGGTGACAGCACCACTGCAGGCGCTGGGCCGGACTGTCATACGGCTGTAACGAACAAGCAACAGGCTTGTCACCGGTCCGGACTGTAATGCCGGGGCATCGGGGGAAGTCCCCCGAGGTCGTACCCACCCACAGGAGTCGTTCCGTGCTCAAGTCCCTGAAGCTCAGCCTGGCCGCCGTGGCCCTGGCCGCCAGCCTCACCCCCGCCGCGCAGGCCGCCGAGATCACCGGCGCCGGCGCCTCCTTCGTGTTCCCGACCATGTCGCGCTGGTCGGCCGACTACAACGCGGCCACCGGCCATCGCGTCAACTACCAGTCGATCGGCTCGGGCGGCGGCATCGCCCAGATCAAGGCCAACACCGTGGACTTCGGCTCGTCCGATGCCCCGCTCAAGCCCGAGGAGCTGGCCGCCTCGAACCTGGTGCAGTTCCCGTCGGTGATGGGCGGCATCGTGCCGGCCTTCAACGTGCCGGGCATCGAAGCCAACCAGCTCAAGCTCGACGGCAACACCCTGGCCAACATCTACCTGGGCAAGATCACCAAGTGGAACGACCCGGCCATCGCCGGCCTCAACCCGGGCCTGGCCCTGCCGGACCTGCGCATCACCGTCGTGCACCGTTCGGACGGCTCGGGCACCACCTTCAACTTCGTCAACTACCTCTCCAAGGTCTCGCCGGAGTGGAAGCAGAAGGTCGGTGAAGGCACCGCCGTGCGCTGGCCGACCGGCGTGGGCGGCAAGGGCAACGAAGGCGTGACCGCCTACGTTAAGCAGATCCGCGGCGGCATCGGCTACATCGAGCTGTCGTACGCGCTGACCAACAAGGTCGCCTACGCCCGGATGCAGAACGCCTCGGGCAACTTCGTCGAGGCCTCCAATGCCTCGATCCAGGCTGCCGCCGCCAGCGCCGAGTGGGGCAAGTCCAGGGACTTCTTCCTGGTCGTGACCGACGCCCCGGGCGCCGACGCCTGGCCGATCGCCGCCACCAACTTCATCCTGATGTCCAAGCGCCCGAAGAACGCCGACGGCAACCGACAGGCCCGCGAGTTCTTCGCCTGGGTCTACGCCAACGGCGACGACTCGGCCACCCAGCTCGGCTACGTGCCGCTGCCGGACGCCCTGGTCGGGCAGATCGAGACCTACTGGACCGCGAACCTGAAGTAAGCGCCCCACCCCGGGTCCGCGCGCCCACCGGCGCGCGGCCCTTCTACGGACGCAGGCACCCAACAGAGAGCGCCGCGAATGCAAGCCACTTCCGCCCCGAGTCCCGCTGAACGATCGCATCGCTTCGATGCCTTCGCCGACTGGTTCTTCCGCAATCTCGTCACCATCGCCGGCTGGTTCGTGCTGATCGCACTGGGCCTGGCCGCACTGTCGATGGCCTGGGGCGGACGCGAGGCCTTCCTGGCCTTCGGCCCCGGCTTCCTCACCTCGACCGCCTGGAACCCCGTCACCGAGGAGTACGGCGCGGCGGTGGCCATCTACGGCACCGTGGTGAGCACGATCATCGCGATGATCATCGCGGTGCCGGTGAGCTTCGGGATCGCCCTGTTCCTCACCGAGGTCGCCCCGTCCTGGATCCGCCAGCCGCTGGGCATGGCCATCGAGCTGCTGGCGGGCATTCCCTCGATCATCTACGGCATGTGGGGCCTGTTCGTGCTGGCGCCCTTCCTGGCCGACAACGTCTACCCGTGGGTAGACGCGAACCTGGGCCAGATCCCGCTGGTCGGCATGCTCTTCGCCGGCCCGCCGCTGGGCATCGGCATGCTCACCGCCGGCATCGTGCTGGCGATCATGGTCATCCCCTTCATCTCCTCGGTGATGCGCGACGTCTTCATGACCGTGCCCAACCGCCTGAAGGAATCGGCCTACGCGCTGGGTTCGACCACCTTCGAGGTGGTCTGGAACATCGTGCTGCCCTACACGCGCTCGGCCGTGATCGGCGGCATCTTCCTGGGCATGGGCCGCGCCCTCGGCGAGACCATGGCCGTCACCTTCGTGCTGGGCAACTCGCACCACATCAACGCCTCGCTGCTGATGCCCGGCAACTCGATCGCCGCCTCGATCGCCAACGAATTCGCCGAGGCCACCACGCCGATGTACCAATCGGCCCTGCTGGCCCTGGGCTTCGTGCTGTTCATCGTCACCTTCGTGGTGCTGGCGATCTCCAAGTTCATGCTGATGCGCCTGGCCAAGCGGGAGGGCAACTGATGGCCACCACCGCCGACCGCCTGTACCTGCGCCGCCGCGTCGTCAACGGCGTTTCCCTGGTGCTCTCGGGCGCCGCGACCCTGTTCGGCCTGTTCTGGCTGGTGTGGATCCTCTGGACCACGATCAGCAAGGGCGTCGACGCGATGAGCCTGCAGCTGTTCACCGAGATGACGCCGCCGCCGGGCCAGGACACCGGCGGCCTGAAGAACGCCATCGTCGGCTCGCTGATGCTCAGCTCGCTGGCCGTGCTGCTGGGCGCGCCGGTGGGCATCGCCGCCGGCACCTTCCTGAGCGAATACGCCCGGGCGCGCAAGATCGGCGAGGTCATCCGATTCGTCAACGACATCCTGCTCTCGGCGCCCTCGATCGTCCTGGGCCTGTTCGTCTACACGCTGGTGGTGCGCACGACCGGAACCTTCTCGGGCTACGCCGGTTCGATCGCCATGGCCTTCATCGTTCTGCCGGTGGTGGTGCGCACCACCGACGAGATGCTGCGCCTGGTGCCCTCGCAGATGCGCGAGGCGGCGCTGTCGCTGGGCATCCCGCAGTGGAAGGTGACCACGCAGATCCTCTACCGCGCCGCCCTGCCCGGCATCGTCACCGGCGTGCTGCTGGCCCTGGCCCGCATCGCCGGCGAAACCGCGCCGCTGCTGTTCACCGCCTTCAACAACCAGTACTGGAGCACCGACATGTCCGGCGCGATGCCGAACCTGCCGGTCACCATCTTCCAGTTCGCGATGAGCCCGTTCGAATACTGGAACCAGCTGGCCTGGGCCGGCGCCTTCCTGATCACCCTGTTCGTGCTGGCCGTCTCGCTGGTCGCCCGCACCCTCCTGCTGCGCAAGAAGACCCACCATGACTGACGCCCCGATCACCTTCGCCACCGCCGTCCCGAACGCCGGCACGGCCGCCGACGCGGCGCCGACCCCGGTCAAGCTGGCCGCGCGCAACCTCGCCTTCCACTACGGCGACTTCACCGCGCTGCGCGACATCAACCTCGACGTGCCGCAGAACAAGGTGACCGCGCTGATCGGCCCCTCGGGCTGCGGCAAGTCCACCCTGCTGCGCATCTTCAACCGCATCTATTCGATCTACCCGGGCCAGCGCGCCAGCGGCCAGGTGCTGCTCGACGGCGAGGACGTGCTCGACGCCAAGTACCCGCTCAACCGGCTGCGCAGCAAGATCGGCATGGTGTTCCAGAAGCCGGTACCGTTCCCGATGTCGATCCACGACAACATCGCCTACGGCATCGGCCACTACGAGAAGCTGTCGAAGGCCGACATGGCCGACCGCGTCGAGGCCGCGCTGCGCCAGGCGGCGCTGTGGGACGAGGTCAAGGACAAGCTCAAGCAGAGCGCGCTGGGCCTGTCGGGCGGCCAGCAGCAGCGTCTGTGCATCGCCCGCGCGGTGGCGCTCAAGCCGCAGGTGATCCTGTTCGACGAGCCGACCTCGGCGCTCGACCCAATCGCCACCGGCAAGATCGAGCAGCTCTTCGCCGAGCTCAAGCAGCAGTTCACCATCCTCATCGTCACCCACAACATGCAGCAGGCGGCGCGCTGCTCGGACTACACCGCCTTCATGTACCTGGGCGAGCTGATCGAGCACGGGCCGACCACCACCATCTTCACCAAGCCCTCGAAGCAGCAGACCGAGGACTACATCACCGGCCGCTTCGGCTGAGGACATCGCGATGACCGACCATATCGTCAAGAGCTTCGACAACGAGCTCACGCGCCTCGACGGCGAGATCCAGCGCATGGGCCAGATCGCCGTGGCCCAGCTCGATGCGGCCATCGACGTGCTGCAGCGCCGCGACAGCCAGGCGGCCATGCGCGTGGTGGCCAACGACGAGGCCATCGACGCGCTCGAACACGAAATCAGCCACGACGTGCTGCGCCTGCTGGCCCTGCGCCAGCCGATGGCGCGCGACCTGCGCGAGGTCTATGCCGCGCTGCGGATCTCGTCGGACATCGAGCGCATCGGCGACTACGCCGCCAACGTGGCCAAGCGCTCGATGGTGCTCAACCAGAGCGCGCCGGTCACGGTGGCCCGCGGCCTGCCGGCCCTGGCCCGGCTGGCCAACAACCTGGTCACCGAGGCCCTGGCCGCCTACCGCCTGCGCGACGCCGACAAGGCGATGCAGGTGCGCGGCCGCGACGCCGAGCTCGACGCCGAGTACACGGGCCTGTTCCGCGAGTTGCTGACCTACATGGCCGAGGACCCGCGCCAGATCACGGCCTGCACGCACCTGCTGTTCATCGCCAAGAACATCGAGCGCATCGGCGACCACGCCACCAACATCGCCGAGAACACCTGGTTCCTCGTCCACGGCGAACTCCCCGCCGGCGACCGCGCCAAGGCCGACCTCACGTCCTCCTGACCCCGCCCCCCGCTGGGGCGCCTTCAGGCGCGACTGCCCTGTCTGCCTGCGATTGGGCGACTCGCCACTTTCGCGGGTGGACGCGGCGTGCATTCGCCCCGGCCGACACGCCGTGAACCCATCCATGGGGGCTCCTCGTCGACATCCATGTCTCCGAGGGTCGGCCGGGGCGAACGCACGCCACCTCCTCGAAAATTCGTCATGGCCGACAGGCAAGCAGGCATGCCGCGTCCCTGGAGGCCGCTGGCTACAGTCGGAGCGACGGCGTGCACGCGTACGACTCGACGGAGCGGAGGACAGGATGTCCGCAACGCACGGCCGTAAGCTGGTTATGGATGACGCCTGCGCGCGGCCGGACGGCGAGTCGTACGCGTGCGCGGCGGCGCCACTCCGCCAGGCATCCGGCCGGAAGGGCCTGCGCTAGGCAGTCGGGCCTGAAGGCGCTTCTGGTGGCGGTTTGCCGGCCGGGCCTGGCCCGGGGCCGGGACGGGGCGGCCGGCGGGGCAAAAAGGGGCCCGGCGGGGTAGAATGGACGGGCTCGATGCGCGGAGCGGGAGAGGCTGGCTGCGGCCAGCGCCGAAGGCGTAACGCCCGTAATCGCTCAGGAACCCGAACCGCCTCCGCGCGAGCGACTCTGGAGAGACCGGAACCAGCCGGCGCCGAAGGGGCATGGCCGCAGGGATTGCAGCCAAAACTCTCAGGCAAAAGGACAGAGGGGCACCCCCGTGCGGGTTCGCACGGCCCCTCCCCATGTCCGGATCCGCCATGAATCGCGACAGCCTGCGCCAGCTCGAGAACCACGACGCCTTCCTCGAACGCCACATCGGCCCCAACGACGCCGAGATCGCGCACATGCTGCGCATCGTCGGCCACGACTCGCTCGATGCGCTCACCGACGCCATCGTGCCGGCCGGCATCAAGTCCACCGCCCCGCTGGCCCTGCCCGCCCCGGTCACCGAGGTCGAGGCGCTGGCCAAGATCCGCGCCGTCGCCTCGAAGAACAAGATCTTCCGCAGCTTCATCGGCCAGGGCTACCACGGAACCCACACGCCGAACGTCATCCTGCGCAACATCCTCGAGAACCCCGCCTGGTACACCGCCTACACGCCCTACCAGGCCGAGATTTCCCAGGGCCGCATGGAAGCGCTGATCAACTTCCAGACCCTGTGCGCCGACCTGACAGGCATGGAGATCGCCAACGCCTCCCTGCTCGACGAGGGCACCGCCGCGGCCGAGGCGATGACGCTGGCCAAGCGCTCGGGCAAGTCGAAGTCGAACCTGTTCGCCGTCTCCGCCGGCGTGCACCCGCAGACCCTCGAGGTGCTGCGCACCCGCGCCGAGCCCATGGGCATCGAGCTGGCCGTGCTGCCCGACGCCGAGCTTGCCGGTGCCGACGCCTTCGGCGTGCTGCTGCAGTACCCGGACACCTTCGGCCACGCCAACGACTACCGCGCCCTGGCCGAGGCCGTGCACGCCCGCGGCGGCCTGGTCTGCGTGGCCACCGACCTGCTCGCGCTCACCCTGCTCGTCCCGCCGGGTGAATGGGGCGCCGACATCGTGGTCGGCAATACGCAGCGCTTCGGCGTGCCCTTCGGCTTCGGCGGCCCGCACGCGGCCTTCATGGCCTGCCGCGACGCCTTCAAGCGCTCCATGCCCGGCCGCCTGATCGGCGTGTCCATCGACGCCGAGGGCCAGCCGGCCTACCGCCTGACCCTGCAGACCCGCGAGCAGCACATCCGCCGCGAGAAGGCCACGTCCAACATCTGCACCGCGCAGGTGCTGCTGGCGGTGATGGCCGCGATGTACGCCGTCTACCACGGCCCGGACGGCCTGCGCCGCATCGCCGCCCGCACCCACCGCCTGGCCAGCCTGCTGGCCGCGGCGCTGCGCAAGGCCGACGTGAACGTCGGCGGCGATTTCTTCGACACCCTGCACATCACCGGCGTCGACGCCGACGCCGTGCACGCGCGCGCCGTGGCCGCCGGCATCAACCTGCGCCGCATCGACGGCCGCAGCCTCGGCATCAGCCTCGACGAGACCAGCACCCGCGAGGACGTGGTCGCCCTGGCCGCGCTGTTCGGCGCGCGCATCGAGGACATCGACGCGCTCGACGCCGCCACCACCGACGCCCTGCCGGCCGGCCTGGTGCGCCAGTCGAAGTACCTGCAGCACCCGGTGTTCAACACCCACCACAGCGAGCACGAACTGCTGCGCTACATGCGCTCGCTGGCCGACAAGGACCTGGCCATGGATCGCACCATGATCCCGCTGGGCAGCTGCACCATGAAGCTCAACGCCACGGCCGAGATGATCCCGATCACCTGGCCCGAGTTCGCCAACATCCACCCTCTGGCCCCGGCCGACCAGGCCGCCGGCTACCGCGAGCTGGTCGACACGCTCGAGGCCATGCTGGTCGAGTGCACCGGCTACGACGCCGTCAGCCTGCAGCCCAACTCCGGCGCCCAGGGCGAGTACGCCGGCCTGCTGGCCATCCGCGCCTACCACCGCAGCCGCGGCGAGGGCCATCGCGACGTCTGCCTGATCCCCGATTCGGCCCACGGCACCAACCCGGCCTCGGCGCAGATGTGCGGCATGACGGTGGTCGTGACCAAGACCGATGCCAACGGCAACGTCGACGTCGAGGACCTGCGCCGCGCCGCCGAGCAGTATTCCGACCGCCTGGCCGCGCTGATGATCACCTACCCGTCCACGCACGGCGTGTTCGAGGAGGACATCGTCGAGATCTGCGAGATCGTGCACAAGCACGGCGGCCAGGTGTACACCGACGGCGCCAACATGAACGCGCTGGTGGGCGTGGCCAAGCCCGGCAAGTGGGGTTCGGACGTTTCGCACCTGAACCTGCACAAGACCTTCTGCATCCCGCACGGCGGCGGCGGCCCCGGCGTCGGCCCCTGCGCGGTGAAGTCGCACCTGGCGCCCTTCCTGCCCAAGACCTTCGGTGGCGAGGGCGACGTGGGCATGGTCAGCGCGGCGAGCTTCGGCAGCGCCTCGATCCTGCCGATCAGCTGGATGTACATCGTGATGATGGGCGCCGAGGGCCTGCGCAAGGCCACCCAGGTGGCGCTGCTCAACGCCAACTACATCGCCAAGCGCCTGGCGCCGCACTACAAGACGCTCTACACGGGCCGCAACGGCTTGGTGGCGCACGAGTGCATCCTCGACCTGCGCCCGCTCAAGGACGCCACCGGCATCAGCGCCGAGGACGTGGCCAAGCGCCTGATCGACTTCGGCTTCCACGCGCCGACGCTCAGCTTCCCGGTGGCCGGCACGCTGATGGTCGAGCCGACCGAGAGCGAGTCGATGCACGAGCTCGACCGCTTCATCGACGCGATGATCCAGATCCGCGAGGAGATCCGCGCCGTCGAGGAAGGCAAGCTCGACCGCGAGGACAACCCGCTCCGGAACGCCCCGCACACCGCCACCGCGGTGTCGGCCAGCGAATGGACCCACGCCTACCCGCGCGAACTGGCCGCCTTCCCGCTGGCCAGCCTGCGCCGGCAGAAGTACTGGCCGCCGGTGGCGCGCGTGGACAATGTCTACGGCGACAAGAACGTGATGTGCGCCTGCATCCCGGTCGACGCCTACAAGGAGCCGGCGGAGGCCTGAACCACGACGGTGGTGGCCACGATCGCGGCCACCACCCACAGCAGGTTCACCCGCTTCCACAGCAGCAGTGCCAACGCGGCCAGCGCGATGGCGACATCGGCGGGGCCGCGCAGCCCCGCCGGCGCGACGGTGCCGGCCAGGGCCGCGGCCAGCAGGCCCACCACCACCGCATTGATGCCGGCGATCGCCGGCGAGGCGCCGCGCAGCCGCGCCAACCCGCCCCAGAGCGGCAGCACCGCCGCCACCAGCAGCAAGCCCGGAAGGAACATCGCCGCCAGCGCGACCAGGGCACCCAGCGCCGGCGGCTCGCCCGTGGGCGCCAGCGCGCCCAGGTAGGCCGCCAGCGAGAACATCGGCCCCGGCAGCACCTGCGCCGCGCCGTAGCCGGCCAGGAAGTCGTCGCGGGCCAGCCAGCCGCTGGCGACGGTGGACTGCTCGAGCAGCGGCAGCACCACGTGGCCGCCGCCGAACACCAGCGCGCCGGCTTCGTAGAAGGCCGCCGCCAGCGACGCCAGCGAGGCCCCGCCCCCGGCCAGCATGAGCGCCGCCACCAGCCCCGCGGCGAACAGCGCCAGCATCGCCGCACCCGCCACGCGGCCGTGGTGCACCGCCAGGCCGGCGGCCGGCAGCGCGGGCACGTGGCGGCACAGCACCAGGCCGAGCAGGCCGCCGGCGCCGATCAGGGCCAGCTGCAGCCAGGCCCCGCCGAAGAAGGTCATCGCCGCGAAGGCCAGCACGCCCAGCAGGGCGCGCGGGCCGTCGGGCAGCAGGCTGCGCGCCATGCCCCAGAGGCCGTGCGCGACCACCACCACGGCCACGAGCTTGAGGCCATGCACCACCGACAGCGCCAGCGGGCCGTCGAGGCGCGGCGCCAGCAGCGCCAGGCCGAACATCAGCAGCGCCGATGGCAGGGTGAAGCCGAGGAAGGCCAGCAGCCCGCCCCGCCAGCCGCCGCGCAGCAGGCCGACGGCGAAGCCGAGCTGGCTGCTCGCCGGGCCCGGCAGCGCCTGGCAGATGGCCAGCAGCTGGGCGAATTCGGCCTCCGAAAGCCAGCGCCGGCGCACGACGAACTCCTCGCGGAAATACCCCAGGTGGGCGATCGGGCCGCCGAAGCTGGCCAGGCCCAGGCGCAGGAATACGAGGAAGAGCTTGGCCAACATGCGCCGAGTCTAGCCGCACCGCGCGGCTGCCATGTTTCCGTCATACGTTTCGACTATTCTGGAACAGTGAAAACGAAAGCCGCCCTCGACGCCCTCTCCGCCCTGGCCCAGCCGCACCGGCTGGCGGTGCACCGCTGGCTGGTCGAACGCGCCCCGGACGGCGCCTTCGCCGGCGAGATCGCCGAACACCTCGGCGTCCCGGCCACGACGCTGTCCTTCCACCTCAAGACCCTGCAGGCCGCCGGCCTGGTGCGGGCCGAGCCCGAGGGCCGCCACATCCGCTACCGCGCCGCGCTCGACACCGTGCGCGGCCTGGTCGCCTACCTCACCGAAAACTGCTGCGCCCGAACTGGGGACAGGTGCAACTAGGCCCTGTTTCCCTCCCCATCCCGACAACACTTCGAGCCTAATTGCACCTGCCCCCCATGACACTTCGAATCGGCATCAACGGCTTCGGCCGCATCGGACGCCTCGCCCTGCGCGCCGCCTTCGGCTGGGAGGACGTACGCTTCGTGCACGTCAACGACCCGGCCGGCGACGCGGCCACGCTGGCCCACCTGCTCAACTTCGACTCGGTGCACGGGCGCTGGACGCACGAGGCCACGCACGAGGGCGACGACATCCTCATCGACGGCCAGCGCATCACCACCAGCCGGAACAAGGCCATCGCCGGCACCGACTGGTCGGGCTGCGACGTGGTCATCGAGGCCAGCGGCAAGATGAAGACCACGGTCGCCCTGCAGGCCTACCTCGACCAGGGCGTGAAGCGTGTGGTCGTCACCGCTCCGGTGAAGGAGCCGGGTGTGCTGAACGTGGTGATGGGCGTCAACGACCACCTTTACGACCCTTCGAAGCACCGCATCGTCACCGCCGCCAGCTGCACCACCAACTGCCTGGCGCCCATCGTCAAGGTGATCCACGAGGGCCTGGGCATCCGCCACGGCTCCATCACCACCGTGCACGACCTCACCAACACCCAGTCCATCCTCGACCAGCCGCACAAGGACCTGCGCCGCGCGCGCGCATGCGGCATGAGCCTGATCCCGACCACCACCGGTTCGGCCACGGCGATCACCGAGATATTCCCCAAGCTCAGGGGCCGCCTCAACGGCCACGCCGTGCGCGTGCCGCTGGCGAACGCCTCGCTCACCGACGCGGTGTTCGAGGTGCAGCGCGAGACCACGGTGGAGGAAGTGAACACGCTGCTCAAGGCCGCCGCGGAGGGCCCGCTCAAGGGCATCCTGGGCTTCGAGACGCGCCCGCTGGTGTCGATCGACTACCGCACCGACCCGCGCAGCAGCATCGTCGATGCCGCGTTCACCATGGTCGTCGCGGGCACCCAGGTGAAGGTGTTCGCCTGGTACGACAACGAATGGGGCTACGCCAACCGCACCGTCGAACTGGCCCGCAAGGTGGGCCTGGCGTGAGCAACGCCGTTCGCCAGTACCTGCTGGTGACGGGCAACTACTGGGCCTTCACCCTCACCGACGGCGCCCTGCGCATGCTGGTGGTGCTGCACTTCCACCAGCTTGGCTATTCGCCGCTGCAGGTGGCGATGCTGTTCGTGTTCTACGAGTTCTTCGGCGTGGTCACCAACGTCGTCGGCGGCTGGCTGGGCGCACGGCTCGGGCTGAACCGCACGATGAACCTCGGTCTTGTGCTGCAGGTGGGCGCGCTGGCCATGCTGGCGGTGCCGGCGGCCATGCTCACCGTGCCCTGGGTGATGACGGCGCAGGCGCTGAGCGGCATCGCCAAGGACCTCAACAAGATGAGCGCCAAGGGCAGCCTCAAGGCGCTCGTGCCCGACGATGCCCAGGGCCGGCTCTACCGCTGGGTGGCCGTGCTCACCGGCTCGAAGAACGCGCTCAAGGGCGTGGGCTTCTTCCTCGGCGGCCTGCTGCTGGCGACGCTGGGCTTCGACGGCGCGGTGCTCGCGATGGCCGGCGCGTTGGCGCTGGTCTGGCTGGGCAGCCTGGTGTTCCTGCAGGGCGACCTGGGCAAGGCGAAGGCGAAACCGAAATTCCGCGAGCTGCTGTCCAAGAGCCCGGCCATCAACCGGCTGTCGGCGGCGCGGCTGTTCCTTTTCGGTGCCCGCGACGTCTGGTTCGTGGTGGCGCTGCCGGTGTTCCTGGCCGAGGCGCTGGGCTGGCGGCACGAATCGATCGGCGCTTTCCTGGCGCTCTGGATCATCGGCTACGGCGCGGTGCAGGCGCTGGCGCCGGCCATCACCGGGCTGTGCCGCGGCGCCCTGCCCGACGGCCGCGACGCCTTCGGCTGGGCCCTGCCGCTGGTGGGCCTGGCCGGCGGCATGGCGGCGGCGCTCTGGGCCGGCTGGCCGGCACAGCCGGTGCTGGTCGGGGGGCTGCTCGCGTTCGGCGTGCTGTTCGCGCTCAACTCGGCCCTGCACAGCTACCTGATCATCAGCTACGCCCGCGAGGACGGTGTCTCGCTCGACGTGGGCTTCTACTACATGGCCAACGCCGGCGGCCGCCTGCTGGGCACGGTGCTGTCGGGCGCGATCTACCAGGCCTGGGGCCTGGCGGCCTGCCTGGCCGCCTCGGCGGCGATGCTCGGGCTGGCGGCGGGCATTTCCCTGGCGCTGCCGCGCCACCCCGCCGGACATTGACCCGCCCGTCACGCCCGGCACGTGCGCCGGCGCGCGAAAATCTGCAGGATGTCGGGCGCGGGGCGACCCTGCCGCCGCGGCAAACCCGAAGGGAGCAAAGCATGTCGAAGAAAACCCTGAAACCCGTCGTCCTCGCCGCCGGCGCGGTCATGTTCGGCTCGATGGCCCTGGCCGGCTCGAGCTTCGCCATGGACAGCCTGTCGCAGGGCTACCTGCTGGCCGCCGGCGACGCCAAGGCCGAGGAAGGCAAGTGTGGCGAGGGCAAGTGCGGCGAAGGCAAGTGCGGCTCCGACAAGGCCGAAGAAGGCAAGTGCGGCGAAGGCAAGTGTGGCGAGGGCAAGTGCGGCTCCGACAAGGCCGAAGAAGGCAAATGCGGCGAAGGCAAGTGTGGCGAGGGCAAGTGCGGCTCCGACAAGGCCGAGGAAGGCAAGTGCGGTTCCGACAAGGCCGAAGAGGGCAAGTGCGGCGAAGGCAAGTGCGGCGGCCACGCCGCCTGAGCCGATGAGTCCGGTCGTGCGCTCGCTCGAACCGACGGCCGCCGGCCTCGGCCTGCGGCGGGCCCTGCTGGGTCCGCTGCAGGGCGCGGCGCCGGGCGACTTCGATTTCCTCGAGTGCGCGCCGGACAACTGGATCGGCGTGGGCGGGCGGTTCGGCGCCGCCCTGCGCGAGCTCAGCGCGCGCCACCCGCTGGTCTGCCACGGCCTGTCGCTCTCGCTCGGCTCCACCGATCCACTCGACGACACCTACCTGGCCCGCCTGCGCCGCTTCCTCGACGAACACCGCGTGCCGGTGTTCAGCGAGCACCTGAGCTACTGCAGCGATGGCGGCCAGCTCTACGACCTGCTGCCCATCCCCTTCACCGAAGAGGCCGTGTTTCACGTCGCCGGCCGCATCCGGCAGGTGCAGGACGCGCTGGGCCGGCGCATCGCGGTGGAGAACATCTCCTACTACGCCGCGCCCTTCCAGGCGATGGCGGAAATCGATTTCATCAACGCAGTGCTGGCCGAGGCCGACTGCGACCTGCTGCTGGACGTGAACAACGTCTTCGTCAACGCCATCAACCACCGCTACGACCCGCACGCCTTCCTGCGCGGGCTGCCGGGCGGGCGCATCGCCTATTTCCACATCGCCGGCCACTACGACGAGGCCGAGGACCTGAAGGTCGACACCCACGGCGCGCCGGTGAAGCCCGACGTGTTCGCCCTGCTCGACGAAGCCTGCTCGCTGTTCGGGCCGCGCCCGACCCTGCTCGAGCGCGATTTCAATTTCCCGCCCTATGCCGAGCTGGTGGCCGAACTGGGCCAGGTGCGGACGGTGCTGCAGCGCCATGCCCCGGCCGGGAGCCGGCATGTCCGCGCCTGAGCAGCTCGCGCGCCAGCAGGCCTGCCTGGCCGCGCACGTACGCGACCCGGCCGCCAACGCGCCGCCTCCGGGGATCGAAGAGCGCCGCCTGCAGGTCTACCGCGAGCTGTTCATCAACAGCGTGCTCGGCCTGCTGGGCGGCAACTTCCCGGTGCTGCGGCGGATCCTCGGCGAGCCGGCCTGGCCGGAGCTGGTGCGCGCCTTCTACCGCGAACACCACTGCGCCACGCCGCTGTTCCCGGAGCTGCCGCGCGAGTTCCTGCAGTACCTGCAGGCGCGCGCCGAAGCCGGGCGCGGCGACCCGCCGTGGTGGCTGGAGCTGGCGCACTACGAATGGGTGGAGCTGGCGCTCGACCTGAGCGAGGACAGCGACGAGGATGTGCCGCACGACCCGGCCGGCGACCTGCTCGAAGGCGTTCCGGTCGTCTCGCCGCTGGCCTGGCCGCTGGCCTACGCCTGGCCGGTGCACCAGCTGGCCCCGGGCCAGGTGCCCGAAGCGCCGGCGCCGGCGCCAACCCTGCTCCTGGTCCGGCGCGACCCGGGCCACGCCGTTCGCTTCCACACGCTCAGCCCGCTCACCTTCCGCCTGCTCCAGCGCTTGTCGGAACAACCGGACCTTTGCGGCCGGGAACAGCTGCAGGCGCTTGCCGACGAGGCCGGCGCCGCCGACCCGGCCGCGTTCCTGGCCGAAGGGGCGCGCATGCTCGGGCAACTGCGGCGCGACGGCGTGCTGCTGGGGACCCGCGCCGGCTGAGCCGCCCTGTTATCCTGCGCGGCATGGAAAACACCCCCCTGCCGCGCATGGCCGAGCGCTTCCGCGGCTTCCTGCCGGTCGTCGTCGACGTCGAGACCGGCGGCTTCGACTGCAGCCGCCACGCCCTGCTCGAGATCGCCGCCGTGCCGATCGAACTCGACGGCGACGGCTACTACGTGCCCGGCGAGACCGTCAGCAGCCACGTCGAGCCCTTCGCGGGCAGCGAGATCGACCCGCGCTCGCTCGAGGTCACCGGCATCCGGCTCGACTGCGCCCTGCGCGGCGCCCTGCCCGAGCGCGAGGCGCTGGACCATGTGTTCGCCAAGGTCCGCGCCGCCGTGAAGCGCAACGGCTGCCAGCGCGCGATCCTGGTCGGCCACAACGCCCATTTCGACCTCGGTTTCCTGAACGCTGCGGTGACGCGGACAGGACATAAACGCAACCCTTTCCACCCCTTCAGCACCTTCGATACGGTTACCCTAGCCGGCATGGCCTATGGCCAGACCGTGCTCAGCCGCGCGGTGCAGGCGGCGGGATTGCCATGGGATGGCGACCAGGCCCATTCGGCGGTGTACGACACCGAGCGCACGGCGCAGCTGTTTTGCGCGGTGCTCAACCGATGGCGCCAGTTCTGCTCGCAGGACCTCGCCGCAAGCCACCAGGACTGAGCGCGCCCCTCCAACCGGGAGACCGCGATGATCCACGACTCCATCCTCGGCACCGTAGGCGACACGCCGATCGTCCGCATCAACCAGCTGGCGCCGGACGGCGTCGCGATGTACGCCAAGCTCGAGTTCTTCAACCCGATGTCCTCGGTGAAGGATCGCCTGGCCACCGCCATCATCCTCGACGCCGAAGCCTCCGGCGCACTCAAGCCGGGCCAGATGGTGGTCGAGGCCACCTCGGGCAACACCGGCGTCGCGCTGGCGATGGTGTGCGCGGCGCGCGGCTATCCCTTCGTGGCCTTCATGAGCGAGACCTTCTCGGTCGAGCGCCGCAAGCTGATGCGCGCGCTGGGCGCGAAGGTGATCCTGACGCCGGCGGCCGAACGCGGCAGCGGCATGGTCAGGCGCGCGCGCGAGTTCGCGGAAAGGCACGGCGCCTTCCTCGCCCGGCAGTTCGAGAACCCGGCCAACCCGGCCTGGCACCGCGCCACCACCGGCCCGGAAATCCTGCGCGACTTCGCCGGCAGGCGCCTGGACTGGTTCGTCACCGGCTACGGCACCGGCGGCACGATGACCGGCGCCGGCGAGGTGCTCAAGCTGGCGCGGCCCGACCTGAAGATCGCCGCCACCGAACCAGCCGGCGCCGCCCTGCTTTCGGGCAAGGACTGGCAGCCGCACAAGATCCAGGGCTGGACCCCGGACTTCATCCCCGAGGTGCTCAACCGCGACATCTACGACCTGATCGTGCCCGTCGACGACGTGCTCGCCCGCGACACCGCGCGCGACCTGGCGCGGCGCGAGGGCATCTTCTGCGGCATCTCCGGCGGCGCCACCTTCGCGGCGGCGCTGGAACTGGCCCGCACGCTCGAGCCGGGCAGCGTGGTGCTGGCCATGATCCCCGACACCGGCGAGCGCTACCTGAGCACCTTCCTGTTCGAAGGCATCAACGAAGGCAGCGACGACGAGTGGCTGGCCTCGCTGGAGGCGGGCTGAGCGCCCGCCCCCTCAGGGGTCGAGGTTCCAGGTAAAGGTGCCGTACTCGTCCATGCTGGCGGGCTGGAAGCCGCGGGTTTCCTGCCCGGACCCGCAGGTGTTCGCGTTCGTCGAGTAGAAGTTGTACGGGCCGGGGTACTCGACGCACAGCGTGTGGCTGCCGCCCCAGTAGAGGTCGGAGCCGTCGGCGTCGGCGTAGAAATAGAAGTTGCTGTTGATGGTCTCGACGATGTTGTTGCAGTCGCCGGCGTCGACGCGGAACCAGCCGCGGTTGTAGAAGCGCTTCTCGCCCACCGGGATGTACGACACCGCCACCAGCGCGTCATGGCTGCTGCGGTTGCAGACCTTGAGCTGGATCGTGGAGGGCTGGTTGGCAGTCGCCTCCTCTTCCCACTCGTCCTCCCAGTCCTGCCCCACCGCGGCCGGCGCGACCGCCAGCACCAGGGCCGCCAGCGCGGCCCGCGTCGTCATGTGCTTCATTGCCCAAGATCCCCTGTTGGTGCCACCGAAGGTAGCAAGCTTCGGCACCCGGGTTAAGTGGGTCCTGTCTCAGTCCTGGCGGCCGGCCGCCCCGCCCCCCGGCCGCAGGCGCCCCATCCGTGCCCGCAGGCCGCGCCACAGGCCGTAGAGGCTGATGGCGATCCAGGCCAGTTGCATGATCGTGGTGGAGATCACGGTGCTGAAGTCCGGGCCCGGCCCGAAGATCGAGACCAGGATGAACACGGCGCCGAACAGGTTGGCCAGCTGGTAGCCCAGCGCGTCGCCCTTCAGGCGCCCGGCCTGCAGCAGGAAGAAGGCGCCGAGCACGAAGGCCACGCCGGCCAGGCCGACGAAGTCGTACCACTGCAGGCTCACAGGCCACCCCCGCGCTGGCGCACCACTTCGAACAGGGCGATGCCGGTGGCCACCGACACGTTCAGGCTCTCCATCTCGCCCGGCATCGGGATGCGCACCAGGCCGTCGCAGGTTTCACGGGTCAGCCGGCGCATGCCCTCGCCCTCGCCGCCCATCACCAGGGCGATGTTGCCCTTGAGGTCGGTGGCGTGGATCGTGGCCGGCGCCTCGCCGTCGAGGCCGTAGATCCAGACGCCGAGCTCCTGCAGCCTCTTGAGCGTGCGCGCGAGGTTGGTGACGCTGACCACCGGGATCCGGTCGGCGGCGCCGGCCGAGGTCTTGCGCACGGTGGCGTTCACCGGCGCGGCCTTGTCCTTGGGGATCACCACGGCGGTGACGCCGGCGGCGGCGGCCGTGCGCAGGCAGGCGCCGAGGTTGTGCGGGTCCTGCACGCCGTCGAGCACCAGCACCAGCGCCTTGCCGTCCGCGGCCTCCACCAGCCCCGGCAGCTCCTTCTCGTCGGTGGCCTTGGCGGCCTCGTAGCGGGCCACCGCGCCCTGGTGGCGCAGGCCGCCGGCGATGCCCTCGAGCGACTGCAGCGGCACGCGCCGCACCGGCACGTCGCGGCGCCGGGCGGTTTCCTCGATCTCGGTGATGCGCGGGTTCTTGCTGCCGGCCTCGAGCAGCACCTCGCGCACGTGCTCGAGGTCGTGTTCCAGCGCCGAGGCCACGGCATTGATGCCGGCGACCCAGTTGTCCTTGCGGTTAGCCATCGTCGTTTCCTGTGGCGGGCTCAGTCGGCCCAGGCCTTCTTCTTTTTCTTCACGCCGCCGCGGCTGCCTTCCGGCTCGGCCAGGCGGAAATCGATGCGGCGGTCCTCGACGCTGGCCTTGAGCACCAGCACCCGCACCGGGTCGCCGAGCCGGAAGCGCAGCCCGGTGCGCTCACCGGCCAGGCTGCGCCGCAGCGGGTCGAAATGATAGTAGTCCTGCGGCAGCTGGGTCACGTGCACGAGGCCGTTGACCTTCGACCCGGCCAGTTCGACGAACAGGCCGAAGTTGGTGACGCCGCTGACCACGCCGTCGAACTCATGGCCGACGTGCTTCTCCATCCAGGCGCTGCGGTAGCGCTCGTCGACCTCGCGCTCGACCTCGTCGGCCTTGCGCTCCTTCTCCGAGCAGTGCAGCGACAGCGCCGCCATGTCCTTGGCGGTGTACACGTAACCGGTGTCGCGGCCGGCATCGAGCGCGTGCTTGATGGCCCGGTGCAGCAGCAGGTCGGGGTAACGGCGGATCGGCGAGGTGAAGTGGGCGTAGGCCTCCAGCGCCAGGCCGAAATGGCCGTGGTTGTCGGTCTGGTACACGGCCAGGCTCTGCGAGCGCAGCAGCACGGTCTCGAGCAGGGCCGCGTCGGGCCGCTCGCGCACCTTCTTGAGCAGGCGGGTGAAGTCGCGCGGCTCCACGCGCCCCCAGGCCGGCAGGCTCAGCCCGAACTCGGAGAGGTATTCGAGCAGGTCGGCGTACTTGGCCTCGGGCGGACGCGGGTGCACGCGATAGGGCGCCGGCACCTGCTTGCCCGACACGAACTTCGCCGCCTCGACGTTGGCGGCGATCATGCATTCCTCGATCAGCTTGTGCGCGTCGTTGCGCTCGAGCATGCCGGCCTGCACGACCTCGCCCGAATTGTCGAGCACGAAGCGGACTTCGGAGGATTCGAACTCGATCGCGCCGCGGCGGGAGCGCGCCCGGGCAAGCACCTGGTAGAGCTGGTGCAGCCGCTGCACCTGCGGCAGCAGCGAACCGACCTGGGCGATGGCTTCGGCGCCGGCCTCGGTGTCGGCCTCGCCCACCGCCTTCCAGACCTGGGTGTAGGTCAGGCGCGCGTGCGATCGCATCACCGCCTCGTAGAACTCCGAGCGGGTGACGTTGCCCTCGAAATCCACCTGCATGTCGCAGGCGAAGCACAGGCGCTCGACCTTGGGCATCAGCGAGCAGATGCCGTTCGAAAGCGTCTCGGGCAGCATCGGCACCACGAAACCCGGGAAGTACACCGAGGTCGCGCGCTTGGTGGCCTCGTCGTCGAGCGAGGTGCCCGGCCGCACGTAGTGCGAGACGTCGGCGATGGCCACCACCAGCCGGAAACCTTCGGCATTGGGCTCGCACCAGACGGCGTCGTCGAAGTCCTTGGCGTCCTCGCCGTCGATGGTGACCAGGGGCAGCTTGCGCAGGTCGACGCGGCGGCGCGCCTCGGCGGCCGGCACCTCCAGCGCCACCTCGGCGGCCTCGGCCAAGGCCTCGCGCGGGAACTCGTGCGGCAGGTCGTGGCCGTGGATGGCCGCCTGCACCACCAGCGAAGGCGTGAGCCGGTCGCCCAGCACCAGCAGGATGCGGCCCACCGGCGGGCGTCCGTCCTGCGGCGGCTCGGTGATTTCCACCACCACCAGCTGGCCTTCGCGGGCGCCGTTGTTCTCGCCGGCGGGGATCAGCACCTCGGTCAGCACGCGGCGATCATCGGGCACGACGATGCCGATGCGGGCGCGTTCGCCGTAACGGCCGGTCAGCCGGGTCAGGCGGTGCTCGAGCACCTCGACGATGGCGCCTTCGCGGCGGCCACGGCGGTCGACGCCGGTGATCGAGGCGAGCACGCGGTCGCCGTGCAGGGCCTTGCGCAGCTCGCCCGGCGGCAGGAACAGGTCCTCGCCGCCGTCGTCGCACTTGAGGAAGCCGAAGCCATCGGGATTGGCGATGACCGTGCCGGCGACCAGGTCGAGCTTGCGCGCCACGGCGTAGCCGCCGCGGCGATTGAGCAGCAGCTGGCCGTCGCGCACCATCGCCGCCAGCCGGCGCGACAGCGGCTCGAGCCGGTCCTCGGCGAGCAGGTCCAGCCCTTCGGCGATCTCGCGCAGCGACTGCGGGCCGGTGGCGTCGACCAGCCATTCGGTGATCGCCTCGCGGCTGGCGATGGGGTTCTCGTAGCGGGCGGCCTCGCGCGCGGCCATGGGATCGTGGAAGGCCGGGGCACGCTTGTGGCCGCGCGGCGGGTGGGCCGGCGCCGGGGCGGACGGCCCCTTGCCGCCGCGGCGCGGTGCCTCCGCCGCACCGGGCTTGCCGGGCTTGGCGGGCTTGCCGCCCGGGCCGGACTTGCCGGACTTGGCGGCCGGGGCGGCCTTGCCGGAGCCGGCCGGCCGGCCCTTCTTCGAGGGTTTGCCGGAATCGCCGGCGCGCAGGTTCTCGGGCATCCAGGGCGGCAGCTTGGCGCCCGGGCTCTTCTTCTTGTTCTTGGGGGCTTGGGTCATCCGCGCATGGTACACCCCGGCCCCTGAGCGCCAGCCGCACGCTTCCGGCGTCGCCGCGCGGTCGTTGACAAAACCCGGCGCCGGCCTTAGATTACGCGGCTCTTGTCGCACTGCGGCGAGACACCTGCCCAGGTGGCGGAATTGGTAGACGCACTAGTTTCAGGTACTAGCGGGTAAAACCGTGGAGGTTCGAGTCCTCTCCTGGGCACCAGCTTTAGGGTTCACCCCTTCCGAAACCCCGCTCCCATGCGGGGTTTTGCGTTTTCGGGGCCGTGGAATTCCTAGGTGGGTCCCAGGAAGTGACGGACCCCTGTGCCGGTCGCCAGACGACCATGAGCACGAACGCCTACCTCTACCGCCGCAACGGCACCTACTACTTCCGCTGGTCCATTCCCTTGGCTTGCCGACTGCGCATGCCGTCGGGCGAACCGTGCGAGCTTCGCCTATCCCTGCGAACGACCCACCCGCCAACGGCTCGCCATCGGGCGGCACGCTGCTGGCTGGCTGCCCTAGAGGCCGCTGAGGGCTTCCTTGTCTCGGGTCGGGCCATCCGATACAACGACCTGATAGCCGCCATCAGGACCCGTGCCCGCATGCCCACCGAAACCACCGCCCCGGAAACGCCCCTGCTGTCGCTAGGAGCCGTCGCCGGGACCGTGGAGGTGCAGGCCCTCAAGGACACGATGGCGCACCTGGACGGACTCGGGGCCACGTTCTACTTATCGGTCGAACATCGCGCCGCGAATCTCTGGGTGGACCGCCCCGAGCCCGACGGGACGCTTCGAGCGGAACTGGTCGAGCGGCTGGAGGACTTCGCGGACGCCACGGCCTATCTCCCCCGCTCCAGCGTGACGGCGGCCCTCGCTGCGAATGAAAACCTGCTCAAGGTCGAGGCCGTGTTTTCCCGCCTGCCAGGCATGTGGGAGGGGTCCGAGCACGCCAGGCGACCCTACGAGGTTCGGTTCGATACCCCGCTGGTCGTCAACCTCAGCGCCCTTCTCGTGGATGCCGAGCTGGCCAAGGCCGCACCCAAGGCTATACAGCCGACGAGGACCGCCGCCTCGCCCGGAGGCATGCCCAGCCCCACCTGCGACCCCATCCTACTGTCCAAAGGCTTGGAGCTATGGCTCGAGCGGAACGACAGCTGGGCTGATGCCACCAAGGCGAACTACACCAGCTACGTTCAGCAGTTCATCGACGTGGTCGGCAAGGACTTGTCCACCACCGACCTGACGGCTGACCACTTCACTGAGTTCGACAATATCGTCCGCAACCTGCCGAAGAACTGGAAGTCACTTCAGACCACGACGGGCAAGACCCTGCGTGCGCTCGCCAAGGAGAAGAAACCAAAGGGCGGCGGGACTTCCGCCAAGACCCTGAAGGAGAAGGCCGCCACCATCTCACAGTTTTTCGAGTTCTTGGAAGGGCAAGGTTACTGGCACGGACGATACGGCAAGAAGCTGTTTGAGGGCATCAAGTCGAACAAGAAGAGCCAGAAGCACCGAAAGGTATTCAGCAACGACGAGCTGAAGACCCTGTTCACCGGCGAGGGCCTTCCGACGCTTCAGAGCGCGAAGTTCGCCCTCTACGTGTGGGGAAGCGTGCTGCTGCTATACACCGGCGCACGCCCCTCGGAAATCAGCCAGCTACGCCGAGAGGATGTCATCAAGGACCAGGACGGCACGTGGTACCTGCGGATTGCGGCCTCGGAGGAGCATGAGGACGAGGACGATGGAAAGCGGCTCAAGACGGACGCCAGCTCCCGCTCGGTCCCCCTCCACCCCGAGGTCATGGCCTTGGGCTTCGAGGTCTTCCTCGCCCACTTCCAGCCAACTGACCCGCTGTTCCCCGAGGCCATGCGTCACAAGCAGAAGGTCAGCCGGGAGTTGGGTGACTGGTTCAACCAGAAGCTGCTGCCGGCAGCAGGCCTGAAGGGCGATGGGGCCGTCCTCTACTCCCTTCGCCATACCGTTATCGAGCGGTTCAAGGGGGACGCGTCCCTTGACTACCTTGCCTGCGCCTACGTGGGCCACAGCACCGACGAGGACTCACAGCGCCCCAACAAGGTTTTCGTGGATACCTATGGGCGTGCCCACAGCCCCGCAACGCTGGCGGCGAGGCTGCATCCGATGCTGGACTTCGGCATCGACTGGACGCCCATCAAGAAGCTGATTGCCGATAAGGACACGGAATGGAAAGGCGGGAGGTTGCAACTGGCCCGGGCGAAGAAGGCCGCCAAGCGGGTCGCCAAGCAGCGGTAGCCCCTGATTGCAGCCAAGGCTAACTACATGGGCAATACCTCGCTCTTTTCGCGGCGCAGCACAGCGCTTCTATATACCTATGATGATTACCCAAGCGGAATCGTTCTCGGCAGCCAGCCGAGCTAGCAAACCTGACCCCATGGGACGGGTTGCTTTTGCGTTGGTGTAATGAAAGTTGGTGAAAGACCCAAGCGTATTTTACCCTGGCTAAATGTTGACCAGCCAATTTCATACTCTGTAAACTCCTTTGAAATGAAGGAGACGAGCATTGCTCGGACACCCCTTCTGGAGATTGCAGAATGTGGAAAAGTTGAGTCATGCAAACGTTAGAGACGCTTGGAAGACGTTTCTGACCGGTATCGAGCCGGATTACTTCGTCACACTAACGTATAGCATCGGGCTACCGGACAAAGCAGCAGCCTCGTCGCTTCAGTTTTTCCTAAGGTGTATCTTCAAGGCACTCCCCAAGCGTATCCGCCTTAGGGCCATGGGGGCTGTATGCGTTGAGAGAACGACCATTGGGAAGTATGCGGGGACTCACCACTTCCATATTCTGTTTGCCCGCATTGACGATGCAGCCAAGGACTACGAGTCCAAATTCAAAGCGATAGCGGAGAAGGCTGCCGGCAGATTGAAAACACGCAAGAACATCCCGTTGGTTCCCCCCAAGAACATTCACACAGTATCTGTATGGGACTCAGATGGCTTAGCAGATTATGTGACTAAGCGAGGCAAGTTTCCTTTTGACCGAGATGGTCTAAAGGTCTGGCTCTTCGACAGGAATGGCGTCGACCATGACTTACCTGGCGAGGAATCCATGATTTGGGTAGACACTAACCGTGATTCCTCAGATGCCCGCAATCATCGGAGGCGCAGCCGTTACAGCCCAGTTCCGGAGCCACTTAGGTATAGGTGAGATATTCATGCAATCCTAGTTTCGGCTTTCAGAAGTCAATTGACTTCATACCCAAAGAAAACTGAACTAGCGACTGCCAGGGGTGCTTGCCGCTGGTCAGAATGGCAACATGCACTGCCCCGTCCGAACCGCAGCCGTCGTCATCGAGCGCGCCTCGACCAGGGACAATTCGGGGTCGAGCATCGTCGCCAAGATAGCCATTCGACGCTCTAGTTCAGCACCCCACGCCTTAAGGTGGACCGCAACCCGCCGACCTGAGAGCACATCTCGCCGGATTACCTCCACCTCGCCCCTCAAGTAGTCTTGAAAGCCAACGTCTTTCTGGCGAGGAGAAGGGAATGGAATATGGCTCCAGTCGATTCCGTACCCTTCAAGGTCAGTCAGTAGGCCAGCAAGCCCGTCCTCGAGTATGTCGACCGCTGACATGGTGGTTACCAGGCGATGGACACCGAGCTCATACAGTCGAGCGACATCGGCAGCGAGGTCCCTCCGGATTTCGAGCACGCCCCTGTTCTGATGAAGGACGGTCGCTCGATATCCCGGCGCTACTGTTGCGTATATAAGCCCGACTCGCAGGAAGACAGGCACGACTACCAGCGGATGGGATTCGCTGGTGTGGTCTGGGAGTTGAACTTCGAACGGGTTGAAGGATGAGCTGCTCAAGCAGCCCATCCCTTCAAGTTCGGACTGTAGGGCGACAGGTAGCGACGCTCGGGATACCGGGCAGCATAGGCAGCGAGGTGCGCTTCGAAGGTGTCATCAAGCACGGGCTCAACCAGCGAACCGAAGTCGGCTCGAACCTCACGGCAGAATCGGCTATCACCGACCAGCAACTCGCCTACGCGCCCCACCCATCGCACCGTCACCCGGTCTTGGGCAGCGTTGATGGCAGCTAGGCCTAGCTCACCCACCGTAGAAGCGCCTGAGAAGCCACAGGACGCGATGTCAGGCTCTTCCTCTACCTCGCCAGCGCCCAAGGCCGATTCAGCCCCAAACAATTCGGCACGCAGGAATTTGAGGGCATCGGCATCGGTGGCGAACCAGTAGAAACCCTGGTGGCCACCAGCCCCAAGGGCAAAGGCAAGGAACAGCCCGACCGGGCAAGACCGAGGGTCACGCTGCCGCGGGTCGGAAGGGACGAGTGCGAAGGCCATCAGTGCGGGCACTCCTGGAGCGCCCGATAGATGGTCGCCCGCCCAACCTGATACTTGTCCTGCAACTGGCCAACGGAGAAGCCCTCGTCCTCCTTCAGGCGGCGGATGGTGACCTTTTGCTCAGCGGTCAGGGCCTCGCGGCGACCGAACCGAACCCCCTTGGCCAAGGCCATCTTGATGCCATCGGCCTGCCGCTCGGCACGGATGTCTGCCTCGAAGGCGGCGAACGCGCCCAACAGGGAGAACATCAGCCTGCCCTCGGCGGTCGTTGTGTCGATGGACTGGTCAAGCACCCGAAGAGCCACCCCCTTCTGCTGGAGGGTATCGGCAATCTTGGCGAGGTCCAGCACCGACCGGGCCATGCGGTCGAGACGACTGATGACCAGCACATCGCCCTCGCGGACGTAGTTCAGGCAGGCCTGAAGCTCTTTCCGGTTGTCGTACTGCCTGCCGGACTTCTTCTCAGCGAAGACCTTGGTGCAGCCAGCCTCTTCGAGCTTCTGGAGCTGGACATCCAGCGACTGGCCAATGGATGAGACGCGGGCGTAACCGACGGTATGGCTCATAAATGTTATTATATTCTCTTAGACGTTATGATACAAGCCATCGGAACGACTTTTGAGACCCCTCCGGGGCAGTCTCGCCGTGTATACATTTCGGAACCGAACCGGACGCATCAGAGATGAAACCAATAATAGTAATGGCCACCCTCGTCGCAGGCGCCGCCCTATCGTCGACAGCCAATTCAAAAGACCTGAATAAAACTGGCTCGAATCCACAGAGGCAGACCAGCAGCGGCGAAGTCTACACAGCCATCAATGAGACTCTTTCTGACTCACTTCAGCGCCTGAAAGAGGGGGCCGAAAGCGGCAACACTGACGCACAGTGGCAGTACGGGGTTGCGCTTATACGCGGATACGCTGGGCGAACTCCGAACAAGCCAGAAGGCGCTCGATGGATTCGCTTAGCCGCCTCTGCCGGAAACCCCATCGCACAGACAGCGCTTGGACATCTTTACCTCATCGGCGAAGGCGTACCTCTTGACTATCAAGAGGCACACACATGGACCTCGCGAGCAGCTCTCCAAGGACATGTCCCGGCGCAAACCAGATTGGCATCCATGTTCCGCGATGGAATTGGAACAGAGACCAATAGAGCTGAACAGCTTAAATGGCTTGAAGAAGCAGCTCGCCAAGGCGACTCTGAGTCACAGTACTTAGCCGCCATGCAGTTGCTGCTCGGGGACGGAGTGCAAAAGGACATCCGAAAAGCAATCCACTGGCTTAACTTGGCCACCACCCAAGGAAACGCAAATGCCCAGGCAACCCTCGCATCCCTTTATTTCAAGGGAGCGGAGGTGCCGGCGAACAGAGGTGAGGCACTGAGACTTGCTGAACTTTCCGCAGCCCAGAACAATGCTATGGGAATGCAGACCCTCGCAATTATATTACTAACTGACAAGGACAAAGAGCCTGACATCGACCGCGCCAAATCCCTATTACGAAGGTCTGCAATACTTCTACGCGAAGACCCCGAGGCGCTTATAGATAAGGTAATGCGAATTACTGGACATCGCCAATGATATTGAGCTCTGCAGACCAGAGGCATACTGACTTCGATGACGACATAAAGCTAATAACAGGCGCTCATTAGCCCGGCGGAACTGCGGATATCACTGATTCGCCCAAGCGGCACGCGCTACGAATTTTTCTCACCCCCACATTCCTGTGCGAGGGCCTAGCACGGCTTCAAGAGAGCCGAACGTACGGAAGCCAGCAGACCGCAAGGCTGCACCGGATGGACGAGCTGGCGGCGATGGAGTTCCTGCTCGACAAGATGAAGAACACCAAGTAGGTTGAGTGGCTAGGGCTGTGTCGTTCACGTGTGCCAACTGGAAGCCCCTTTTGGCGCGAAGCCCATTAGAATCAACGGGTTACGAGCGATGCTGCCGGCAGAGGCCCTGTCCTCTCCTGGGCACCATCTTCGAGAACAAAGGCCCGCTTTGGCGGGCCTTTTTCTTTGGCCCGCACCCAACGGCCTACAATCCGGGCCGCAAGCCGCACGGAACCCGCAGATGCCCACCGACCCCAAGCGCATCGAACACGCCCTGGCCCTAGCCGCCGACGGCCGGACCGGCGAAGCCGAAGCCCTGCTCGCCCAGCTCGCCGGGGCCGATCGCGATGCCACCGCCGCCTGGCACCTGGCCTGGCTGCGCCTGCGTGGCGGCGACGCCGACGGCGCGCTCGCCATCCTGTCCGAATTCGCCGACGACCCGCTGTGCAACGAGCGCCTGCGCGAGCAGCTGCTGGGTGAACGCCGCAACGCCGAGGCCGCCGCGGCCATGGCGCGGGCGCCGGGCCCGGCCGGCGAGCCGCGTTCGCTGGTCGCCGCCGCCATCGCCCGCCACCTGGCGCGCGACTTCGCCGGCGCGGTCGACCTGTGCCGGCAGGCGCTCGCCGTGGCGCCGGCGCACGCGCCCGCGCACAACCACCTGGGCCGCGCGCTGCACAACCTGGGCCAGGTGCCGGGCGCGCTGTCGGCCTTCGAGGCCGCGGTCCGCGCCAACCCCGACTACCCCGAGGCCTGGCACAACCTGGGCCACGCGCTGCGCGCCCGCGGCGAGCTTGAACCGGCCTGCCAGGCCTTCGAGCAGGCGCTGCGGATTTCGCCCGGCTACCGTTCGGCGCGCCTGAACCTGGGCATCACCCGGTTCTCGCTCGACCAGCCCGGCCCGGCCCTGGCGTGTTTCGACGCCCTGCTGGCCCGCGACGGCGACGACGTCGAGGCCATGGTCAACGCCGGCCTGTGCCTGCAGCTGCGCGGCGATCTCGGGCAGGCCCGGGCCCGCTACGAGCGCGCCCTGTCGCTGGCGCCGGAGAACCAGTCGGCCTGGTACTACCTCGGCGTGCTGCTCAACGAGCAGTCCGAGCCCGCGGAGGCGGTGCGCGCCCTGCGGCGCGCCCTGGCCCTGCGCCCGGACGATGCCGACGCCTGGGCCGAACTGGCCGGCGTGCACGAGCTGTCGAGCGAACTGGACCAGGCCGGCGACGCGGTGAAGTCCGGCCTGCAGCATGCGCCCGGCCACCCCCTGCTCAACATCGAGGCGGCCAGGCTCGAGCGCCGCCGCGGCGACCTGCTGGGCGCCGAAGCCCGGCTGCGCCGGCTCGACCCGCAGCGCATGCCGGCGCGCGTGCGCCAGCAGTACTTCTACGAACTGGGCAACGTGCTCGACCGCAACCAGCAGAACGACGCCGCCTTCCGCGCCTTCGAGCAGGGCAATGCCCTGGCGGCCCGCAGCGTGCGCCGCGAGGCCGTGGACGGCGAGGCCTTCTTCCGCGAGGTCGCCCAGGTGGCCGACTGGCTCGACGCCGGCGCGCCGGGCATCGAGGCCGGCGCCGGCGACGGCGGCGACACCGGCGCCGACCTGTGTTTCCTGGTGGGTTTCCCGCGCTCGGGAACCACCCTGCTCGACACCATCCTCGACGCCCACCCGGGCGTGCGTTCGGTCGAGGAAAAGCCCACGCTCGAACCGGTGGTGCACGCCCTGCGCGCGCTGCCCGGGGGGTATCCGTCCGCGCTGGCGGGCCTGGACGCCGGCGAGCGCGATCGGCTGCGCCGCCTTTACCGGGCCGCCCTCGCCCACCACGGCGCCGGCGACGGCACGCTGGTGCTCGACAAGCTGCCGCTGCGCACGGTGCACGCCGGCCTGGTGCAGGCGCTTTTCCCGAAGGCGCGCCTGCTGTTCTCGCTGCGCCACCCCTGCGACGTGGTGCTGAGCAACTTCATGCAGCAGTACGCGGTGAACGAGGCGTTCGTGAACTTCTACACGCTGGCCGACACCGTCCGCACCTACGACGCGGTGTTCGGGCTCTGGGAGAAGCTGCGGGCGCGGCTGTCGCTGCCGGTCGGCTACGTGCGCTACGAGAACCTCGTGGAGGCGCCCGGGGCGGAAGCGGAGGCGGCCTGCCGCTTCCTGGGCATCGCCTGGGACCCGGCCACGCTCGAGGCCGACCAGCGCAACCGCGAACGCGGGCGCATCCGCACCAACAGCTACCAGCAGGTCGCCGAGCCGATCTACCGGCGGGCCCTGGGCCGCTGGCAGCGCTACCGCGGCCAGCTCCAGCCCTACCTGCCCACCCTGGCGCCGCACGCGGCGCGCTGGGGCTACTCGCTGGACTGAACCGGGCGGGCGCGGCCCGCCCGCGCCGGCCTCAGGCGAAGGGGTCCTGCAGCACGATGGTCGACTCGCGGCCCGGGCCGGTGGAGACGATGGCCAGCGGGCAGCCGGCCAGTTCCTCGAGCGCGCGCAGGTAGGCGCGGGCCGCCGGCGGCAGCTTGTCCCACTCGGTGATGCCGGCGGTCGAGTCTTCCCAGCCCGGGAACTCCAGGTACACCGGCGTGCACTCGTCCCAGCCGGCGGCGTCGAGCGGCGCATACTCGGTGCGCTTGCCGCGGTATTCGTAGGCGATGCAGATCTTGAGCTTTTCCATCCCGTCGAGGATGTCGAGCTTGGTGATGCACAGGCCGGTGATGCCGTTGATGGCGACCGCGCGCTTGAGCGCGACGATGTCCATCCAGCCGCAGCGGCGCGGGCGGCCGGTGGTGGCGCCGTATTCCTGGCCGCGGTCGCGGATGCCCTGGCCGACCTCGTCGTCGAGCTCGGTCGGGAACGGGCCGCCGCCGACGCGGGTGGCGTAGGCCTTGCAGATGCCCAGCACGTAGTCGATGGCGTCGGCGCCGACGCCGGTGCCGGCCATGGCGCCGCCAACGGTGGTGTTGGACGAGGTGACGTAGGGATAGGTGCCGTGGTCGATGTCGAGCAGCGAGCCCTGCGCGCCCTCGAACATCACCCGCTTACCCTGCTTGCGCAGCTCGTGCAGGATGCCGGCCACGTCGGCCTTCATCGGGTCGACGTACTCGCCGAAGGCCAGGGCCTCGTCGAGCGTCTGCTGGAAGTCGACCGGGTCGACGCCCAGGTACTTGGTGAGCACGAAGTTGTGGTAATCGAGGGTGCTGCGCAGCTTCTCGGCCAGTTCCTTCGGGTAGGCCAGGTCGGCCACGCGCACGCCGCGGCGCGCCACCTTGTCTTCGTAGGCCGGGCCGATGCCGCGGCCGGTGGTGCCGATGGCTTTGCCGCCGGCGGCCTTCTCGCGCGCCTGGTCCAGGGCGATGTGGTAGGGCATGATCAGCGGCGTCGCCGGGCTGATCTTCAGGCGCGAACGCACCTCGACGCCGTTCTCCTCGAGCTGGGCGATTTCCTTCTTCAGCGCCGCCGGGCTGAGCACCACGCCGTTGCCGATCAGGCACAGCGCGCCTTCGCGCAGGATGCCCGAAGGGATCAGGTGCAGCACGGTCTTCTTGCCGCCGATCACCAGGGTGTGGCCGGCGTTGTGGCCGCCCTGGAAGCGCACGACCGCGCCGATCTCCTCGGTGAGCAGGTCGACGATCTTGCCCTTGCCCTCGTCGCCCCACTGGGCGCCCAACACCACGACCGACTGACCCATGACCCTGAACTCCGGAAGAAAGATTGGCGGCGGGGCGACGGCGCCGGGCCGCTGACCGGGGCCCAGACACGGAAAAAGCCGGAGGTCGCCCCGGCTTTGGGAAATTATCCGCGAATTGGCCGGCCGGGGCTAGCCCGGCCGGGGTTCAGCCCCGGACCAGCTGCAGGGCCAGCAGGCCCAGCCCCACCATGACCGCGCCGGCCAGCCGCAGCGAGCGCTCGGGCTGGGCCAGCAGCTGGGCCACGGCCTGCTTCCAGAGGCCGGGGGCCGCGAACAGCAGCAGCCCCTCGATTACCAGCACCAGGCACAGCGCCGCCCAGAAGTCGGACACGGCTCAGCGCTTGTCGTTGCCGAAGTAGCGCAGCAGCTCCGAATCCGGGTCGAGCACCAGCACGGTCTGGCCGTCGGCCATCGACGCCCGGTAGGTCTCCAGGCTGCGGTAGAACGCGTAGAACTCCGCGTCCTTGCCGTAGGCGGCCGCGGCGATCTCGGCGGCGCGGGCGTCGCCCTCGCCTCGCAGCTTCTGGGCGTCGCGCTCGGCCTCGGCGATGGTCACCTGGCGCTGGCGCTCGGCCTCCGAGCGGATGGTCTCGCTGACCTCCACGCCCTCGGCGCGCAGCTGGTTGGCCACCTGGGTGCGCTCGGTGCGCATGCGGTTGTAGACCGTGCCCAGGATGTTGCTGTCGTCGGGCAGGTTGATGCGCTTGATGCGCACGTCCACCACCTCGACGCCGAGCGACTCGGCGCCGCGGTTGACCGCGGCCAGGAAGCTGCCGGAGAGCTCGGCGCGACCGGCCGAGACCACTTCCTGCAGCGTGCGCTGGTTGATCTCGTTGCGCAGGGCGTTCTTGACGATGGGCGTCAGGCGCTGGCGCGCCACGTCCTCGTTGCCGCCGCTGGCGGCACGGTAGTAGGTGGCCACGTCCTTGATGCGCCACTTGACGAAGAAGTCGACGCTCACGTCCTTCTTCTCGGAGGTCAGGTAGCGCTCCGGGGCGTCGTCGAGCGAGAGGATGCGCTGGTCGAACTTGCGCACCTCCTCCACCAGCGGCCACTTGAAGTGCAGGCCGGGCTGGATGTCGGCGCGCACCACGCGGCCGAGGTTGAGCACGATCGCGGTCTGGCTTTCGTTGACGATGTAGATCGAGCCCATCGCCACGAACAGGGCGATGACGGCGGCGAATACGATGGCGGTGAATCCACGGACCATGTCAGCGGCCTCCCTGGCGGCGGGTGTCACGCGGATCGGGCGTCGGTTCCGGCGCGACCTGCGTGGCCGGCAGGCGCAGCACGGGGGCCTCGGCGGGCACGCCGCGGCTGGTGCTGCCGCCCATCGGCAGGTAGAGGATGTTGTTGTCGCCGGCCATCACCTTGGGGTTGGCGGCCAGCACGTCCTGCATCGTCTCGAGGTACAGGCGCTGGCGCGTGACCTCCGGCGCCTTGCGGTACTCGGCGACCAGCAGGCTGAAGCGCTGCGCGTCACCCTCGGCGCGGGCGATGGCGGAAGCGCGGTAACCCTCGGCCTCGGTGCGCAGGCGGGCGGCGACGCCTCGCGCCTCCGGAACCACCTTGCTGGCGTAGGCGCGGGCCTCGTTCTCGATGCGGTTCTTGTCCTCGCGGGCGGCGATGGCGTCGTCGAAGGCTTCCTTCACTTCCTCCGGCGGACGCGCGTCCTGCAGGTTGAAGTTCACCACGGTCAGGCCGGTCTGGTAGAAGTTCAGCGACTCCTGCAGGCGCTCCTGCGAGGAGATCACCAGCGCGGCGCGGTCGAACAGCACGGTGTCCATGGTGCTGCGGCCGACCACCTCGCGCACGGCACTCTCGGCCGAGTCGCGCAGGGTCTGCTCGGGATTGACCGAACCGAACAGGTAGGTGCGCGGGTCGTCGCGGCGGAACTGCACATTGAACTTGATGTCGATCAGGTTCTCGTCCTGGGTGAGCACGCGCACCTGGTCGCTGAGCTCGACCACCTGGGTGGCGTCGACGATGTACACCGACTCGATCGGCCAGGGCCACTTGAAGTTCGGGCCCGGGGTCATGATGCGGTCGAACTCGCCGAAGCGCAGCACGACGCCGCGCTGGCGCTCGTCCATCAGCCTGAAGCTGTTGAACACCAGCCAGATGCCGAGCAGGCCGATGACCCAGGGCAAGGGATTGAACCCGCCCTGCGACGACGAGCCGCGCCCGCGGCCGGCGCCGCCGCCACCGCCGAACATGCCCTTGAGGCGGTTGACGAAGGCTTCGACCTCGTTGCCGGGGTCCTTGCCCTTCCAGGGATCTTGGTTGCCTTTGCCAGGCTGGTTCCAGGCCATCTTCTGCTCCGTGGCGCATCGCCTGGGCCGGCGGTCTGGCGGGGGCCAGGGCCGGGGCGGTGCGCTTCAGTCTGTCTCGGGATTGTAGGTAGGGGCGTCAGGTGCCACAAGCAAGGCCGCCGCGAGCGGATGCCCGCCGGGTTCTGCCGCCAGCCTTTCTGCCACGGCGCGTGGCAAGTCCAGGTCAAGCCGCCAGCCCTGTTCGTCCGTTGACTCGGCCTTCACGCCGCCGACCTCGTGCAGGCGCGCGCGCAGCCGTCCCTCGGCCGGGCCCAGGCGCAGCTCGGCGTGCAGGCGGCGGTCGAGGAAACGTTCGGCCAGCAGCCCGCGCAGCGCGTCGAGGCCTTCGCCGGTCTTCGCCGACAGCCAGACCCGCTCGCGCCCCTCCACCGGCGGATCGCGGCGCGGCATGCCGCCCTCGATCCGGTCGATCTTGTTGAACACGAGCACCTGCGGGATGTCGCCGGCGCCGATCTCGGCCAGCACGTCGTCGACCTGGCCGATGCGCTCGTCGCGCAGTTCGTCCGCGGCGTCGACCACGTGCAGCAGCAGGTCGGCGTCGCGCGCCTCCGACAGCGTGGACCGGAACGCCGCCACCAGCTCGTGCGGCAGGTCGCGCACGAAGCCGACGGTGTCCGACAGCACCAGCGGCGCCACGCCCTCGATGCGGCGCGTGGTCGGGTCGAGCGTGGCGAACAAGCGGTCGTCGGCGTAGACGCCGGAATTGGTGAGGATGTTGAACAGCGTGGACTTGCCGGCGTTGGTGTAGCCGACCAGCGCCACGCGCGGGACGTCGTTGCGCAGGCGCGCGCGGCGCATCTGCGTGCGCTGCACCTCGACCTTGTCCAGGCGCGCGCGCACCGACTCGAGCTTCTTCTGCAGCATGCGCTTGTCGAGCTCGAGCTGGGTCTCGCCCGGGCCGCGCAGGCCGATGGCGCCGCCGCGCTGGCGCTCGAGGTGGGTCCAGCCGCGCACCAGGCGCGTGGCCCAGTGCTTGAGCTGGGCCAGTTCGACCTGCAGCTTGCCTTCGTGGCTGGCGGCGCGCTGGGCGAAGATGTCGAGGATCAGGCCGGTGCGGTCGACCACGCGGCGCTTGAGCGCGCGCTCGAGGTTGCGCTCCTGGCCGGGCGTGAGCAGCTCGTTGACCAGCACCAGGTCGGCCTGGGTGGCCTCGCAGGCCGCCTGCACTTCCTCGAGCTTGCCGGTGCCGATGTAGTAGGCCGGGTGCGGCCGCTCGACGCGCGCGGCGACCGAGCCGACCACGGTGGCACCGGCCGAACGCGCCAGTTCGGTGAATTCCTCCAGCCGGGAGGGGTCCTGCAGGCCCGGCGGGTGCGGCTGCACCAGCAGGGCGCGCTCGCCTTTGCGGGCGCGCTCAAACATCGTTCAGCGCCGCGTTCAATCGTCCTCGCCCGCCTCGTCCTCGTCGCCGTGGGCGCTGGCCACCTGGCCGCCACCGGGGCCGACGCGCACATTGCGGGCCGGGACGACGGTGGAGATCGCGTGCTTGTAGACCATCTGGCTGACGGTGTTGCGCAGCAGGACGACGAACTGGTCGAAGCTTTCGATGGTGCCCTGCAGCTTGATGCCGTTGACCAGGTAGATGGACACGGGGATGCGTTCGCGACGCAGGGCGTTCAGGAAGGGATCCTGGAGGGACTGGCCTTTGGACATGCTGTGGACTCCGTCTTCTTATTGTGGCGCGCCAGCGTGGCGCGGTTTGCGGCCAATGGGTCCGGGCCGCGAAGGGGGCCAGTCTAGCAGCTAGGCCGCAGACGGGCGGGCGGTGAAATCCGCCAGCGCCCGCTCCAGCCCGGCCCGCTCGCTGGTCGGGTCGAACCACAGCGCCTCCGGCCGGGCCCGCAGCCAGGTGAGCTGGCGCTTGGCCAGCTGCCGGGTGGCGGCGATGGCCTGCTCCCTGAACGTGGTGGCGTCGGTGTGGCCATCAAGGTGGGCCCAGGCCTGGCGGTAGCCGACCGCACGCATCGAGGGCAGGTCCGGGTGCAGGCGCGGGTCGGCCCGCAGCCGGCGCACCTCGTCCAGGAAACCCTCGGCCAGCATCTGGTCGAAGCGGCGGGCGATGCGTTCGTGCAGCACGGCGCGGTCGGCCGGCGCCAGCACCAGGCGCAGCACCCGGAACGGGAAGCGGCGCGGCGCGGCGGCCTGCTGCCACTCGCTGATGGGCCGGCCGCTCAGTCGCCAGACCTCCAGCGCGCGGGTGATGCGCTGGCTGTCGCCGGGCTTGATGCGCTGGCCAGCGGCCGGGTCCACCGCCGCCAGCTCGGCGTGCAGGGCCGGCCAGCCGCGTTCGGCGGCCTCGGCGGCGATGGCGGCGCGGATGCCCGGGTCGGCCTCGGGCAGTTCCGACAGCCCCTCGAGCAGCGCCGAGAAATACAGGCCGGTGCCGCCCACCAGCAGCGGCACCCGGCCGCGCGCCGCCAGCGCCTGCATCGGCGGCAGGGCCTCGCGGGCGAAGTCGGCGGCCGAGAACACCTCGTGCGGGTCGCGCACGTCCACCAGGTGGTGGCGCACGCGCGCCAGCGTGGCGCGGTCGGGCTTGGCCGCGCCGATGTCCAGGCCGCGGTAGACCAGGGCCGAGTCGACGCTCACCACCTCGGTATCCAGCGCCTGCGCCCAGTCGAGCGCGAGCGCGGTCTTGCCCGAGGCCGTCGGGCCCATGAGCGCGATGGCCAGGGGGCGGGAATCGCGCATGCTCAGTCCCGGCTGCGGCGCAGTTCGTCCTGCACGTGCTGGTACAGGCCGCGCATGGCCGGCGACGGCGGCGCGCCCAGTCGGCTGAAGACCAGCACGGCCACGGTCGCCAGCGCCACGCCGGGCACCATTTCGTACAGGCCGGTGGATTCGGCGAACAGTTCCTTCCAGGCGATCACCGTGGCGGCGCCCGTGACCATGCCGGCCAGCGCACCGTTGCGGGTCATGCCGCCCCAGAACAGCGACAGCACCACCACCGGGCCGAAGGCCGCGCCAAAGCCCGCCCAGGCATAGCTGACCAGGCCCAGCACGCGGCTGTCGGGGTCGGCGGCCAGCCAGATGGCCAGCAGCGCCACCGCCAGCACCGCCATCCGGCCGACCCAGACCAGCTCGCGCTGGCCGGCCCGCGGGCGCAGGAAGCCCTTGTAGAAGTCCTCGGTGAGGGCGCTCGAACACACCAGCAGCTGGCAGCTGAGCGTGCTCATCACCGCGGCCAGGATCGCCGAGAGCAGCACGCCCGCGACCCAGGGGTTGAACAGGTGCGTGGCCAGTTCGATGAACACCCTCTCCGGGTTGGCCTCGACCGGCCCGGCCAGTTCCGGATGGGCGCGGAAGTGCGCGATGCCGAAAAAGCCCACGGCCACGGCGCCGGCCAGGCACAGCACCATCCAGATCATGCCGATGCGGCGCGCCGCCGGGATCGAGCGCACGGAGTCGGCGGCCATGAAGCGCGCCAGGATGTGCGGCTGGCCGACGTAGCCCAGGCCCCAGGCCAGCAGCGAGATGATGCCCACCACCGTCGTGCCCCTGAACATGTCCAGCCGCGCCGGGTCCACCTGCTCCACCAGCGCCACCGCCTCGGCCGGGCCGCCCAGGCCGAGGATGACGAACACCGGGGTGATGATCAGGGCGAAGATCATCAGCGTGGCCTGCACGGTGTCGGTCCAGCTCACCGCCAGGAAGCCGCCGATGAAGGTGTAGGCGATGGTCGCCGCGGCGCCGAACCACATGGCCTGGGCGTAGGGGATGGCGAACACCGATTCGAACAGGCGCGCGCCGGCGACGATGCCCGAGGCGCAGTAGACGGCGAAGAACACCAGGATCACCAGCGCCGAAAACACCCGCAGCAGTTTGTTGCGGTCCTCGAAGCGCTGGTTGAAATAGTCCGGCAGGGTCAGCGCGTTCTGGCTGCGCTCGGTGTACAGGCGCAGCGGCGCGGCCACGAAGCGCCAGTTCGCCCAGGCGCCGATCACCAGGCCGACGGCGATCCAGGCCTCGGACAGGCCCGAGAGGTAGAGCGCGCCGGGCAGGCCCAGCAGCAGCCAGCCGCTCATGTCCGAGGCGCCGGCGCTGAGCGCGGTGACGTAGGGGCCGAGCGAGCGGCCGCCAAGGATGTAGTCGTCGAAGCTGCGCGTGTAATACCAGGCCGCAAGGCCGATGCCGACCATGCCCAGGATGTAGACGGCGAAGGTGATGTGCAGCGGGGAAAACTCGCTCATGGCGTGCGGGGCCGGTTCCTGGGGCCGGGCAAGCTTAGCGCGAACGCGTGCCGGGCCGGAGGCGCCGTCGCCGGTCATCCACAGGGCCTGTGGATAGCCGTCGGGAAATCCTTGTGGGCAGAACCACGACAGCGCGGCGCGGCGCGGGTTGCAGCAAGATTGGCGAATTTCTGACCAGGCGACCGGGGATTTCCACAGCGCCTGTGGACAAGCCTGGGAGAAGCCATGTGGATGGAATCGGCAGCGCCAGTCAGGGCGCGGCCTGCAGCCATCGTGGCCAATTCGTGACCAGTGGCCGGCTCAGTCGTCGTCGGGCCAGCGGATCCCGGCGGCCGCCGACGGCGCCGGTTTCGGCGCCGGCTGGGCCGCCACGGCCGCCCAGACCTTGAGCGCATCGACCGTGGCCGCCACGTCGTGCACGCGCAGGATGCGCGCGCCATACTCGGCGGCGAGCACGGCCGCAGCCACCGAGGCGTGCAGGCGCCCGCCGACCTCCCGGCCGGTGATTTCGCCCAGGCTGCGCTTGCGGCTCAGGCCGGCCAGCAGGGGCAGGCCCAGGTCGAGCAGGCGCGACTGCTGGCGCAGCAGCAGCAGGTTGTGGGCGGTGGTCTTGCCGAAGCCGTAGCCGGGGTCGAGCACGATGCGCTTTTTCGGGATGCCGGACATCTCGCAGGCGAAGATGCGTTCGGCCAGGAAACGGTGCACCTCGCCCACCAGGTCGTCGTAGACCGGCGCCTCCTGCATCGAGCGCGGCTCGCCCTGCATGTGCATCAGCACCACCGGCACGCCGGCGGCGGCCGCCGCGTCGAGCGCGCCCTCGCGGCGCAGGGCATGGACGTCGTTGATCATCCCGGCGCCGGCGGCCACCGCCGCGCGCATCACCCCGGGCTTGGAGGTGTCGACCGAGATCGGCAGCGAGGTTTCCTTCGCCAGCCGCTCGATGACCGGGACGACCCGGCGCAATTCCTCCTCCTCGCCGACCTCGCCGGCACCGGGGCGGGTGGACTCACCACCGACGTCGAGGATGTCGGCGCCCTCCTCCGCCAGCCGCAGGCCGTGGGCCACCGCGGCCTCGACGGTGTCGTGGGCGCCGCCGTCGGAGAAGGAATCGGGCGTGACGTTGACGATGCCCATCACGCGCGGCACGTCGAGCCTGACGATGCGGCCGACGCAGTCGAGCTGGGGGATGGTGTCGAACATCAGGGCCTCCAAAAACAATGTAGGAGCGCCTTCAGGCGCGAAGCTTCTGGCTCAAAGCTTCGCGCCTGAAGGCGCTCCTACACAAGCGAGGCGGGCGCCCTGCGCAAGCGGGGCGCCGGCCAGGCTCAGGTCTGCGGCGCGGGGCCGCCGAGCGGCGCGGCCGGACCCGGGTCGTCCTTGGAGATGCGGCCGGACTTGGCCCAGTCGGCCGGCGGGCCCGGGCGGCGGCCTTCCATGATCGCGTCGATCTGCTGGGCGTCGATGGTTTCGTAGGTCAGCAGGGCCTCGGCCATCATGTGCAGCTTGTCGAGGTTGTCGGTGAGGATCTGGCGGGTGCGCGAGTAGGCGCGGTCCAGGATGCCGTGCACCACCTCGTCGATGCGGCGCGCGGTGTCGTCCGAGACGTTCTTGTGCTGGGTGACCGAACGGCCCAGGAACACCTCGTCCTCCTCCTCGCCGTAGGCGATCGGACCCAGTTCCTCCGACAGGCCCCACTTGGTGGCCATGTTGCGGGCCATCTTGGTGGCGCGCTCGATGTCGTTGGACGCGCCGGTGGTGACCTTGTCGGCGCCGAAGATCAGCTCCTCGGCGACGCGGCCGCCGTACAGCGAGCACAGCATCGACTCGATGGCGGTGCGGTTGAAGCTGTACTTGTCGCCCTCGGGCAGGTACATGGTGACGCCCAGCGCGCGGCCGCGCGGGATGATCGTGACCTTGTAGACCGGGTCGTGCTCGGGGACGACGCGGCCGACGATGGCGTGGCCGGCCTCGTGGTAGGCCGTCAGCTTCTTCTCGTCCTCGCTCATGGCCATCGAGCGGCGCTCGGCGCCCATCAGGATCTTGTCGCGGGCACGGTCGAAGTGCTCCATGCGCACCGACTTGGCGTTCTCGCGGGCGGCGAACAGCGCGGCCTCGTTGACCAGGTTGGCCAGGTCGGCACCGCTGAAGCCCGGGGTGCCGCGGGCGATGGTGGCCGGCTCGACGTCGCTGTCGAGCGGCACCTTGCGCATGTGCACCTTGAGGATCTGCTCGCGGCCGCGCACGTCCGGCAGGCCGACGGTGACCTGGCGGTCGAAGCGGCCCGGACGCAGCAGCGCCGGGTCGAGCACGTCCGGGCGGTTGGTGGCGGCGATGACGATCACGCCCTCGCCACCCTCGAAGCCGTCCATCTCGACCAGCAGCTGGTTGAGGGTCTGCTCGCGCTCGTCGTGACCGCCGCCCAGGCCGGCGCCACGATGGCGGCCGACGGCGTCGATCTCGTCGATGAAGATGATGCAGGGCGCGTGCTTCTTGGCGGTCTCGAACATGTCGCGCACGCGGCTGGCGCCGACGCCGACGAACATCTCGACGAAATCGGAGCCGGAGATCGAGAAGAACGGCACCTTGGCCTCGCCGGCGATGGCGCGGGCCAGCAGGGTCTTGCCGGTGCCCGGCGGGCCGACCATCAGCACGCCGCGCGGGATCTTGCCGCCGAGCTTCTGGAACTTGCCCGGGTCGCGCAGGAACTCGACCAGCTCGCCCACTTCTTCCTTGGCCTCGTCGCAGCCGGCGACGTCGGCCAGGGTGACCTTGATGTCGTTCTCGCCCTGCAGCTTGGCGCGCGACTTGCCGAAGCTCATCGCCCCCTTGCCGCCGCCCTGCTGCATCTGGCGCATCATGAAGAACCAGAAGCCGA
Organism: Arenimonas caeni; assembly: GCF_003024235.1. Classification (GTDB taxonomy): domain Bacteria; phylum Pseudomonadota; class Gammaproteobacteria; order Xanthomonadales; family Xanthomonadaceae; genus Arenimonas; species Arenimonas caeni. Next base: position 121,913 of record NZ_KZ679084.1, read on the forward strand.
TGATCAGCAGCACCGGCAGGAAATTGATCAGCAGGGTGAACAGCATCGACCGCTCCTGCGGCTTCTGCTGGACGGTGTTGACGTTGTTCTCGAACAGGGTGTCGACCAGGCGGTTGTCGCGCGGGTTGGACGTGGTGAAGCGGCTGCCGTCCTTGCGCGTGCCGGTGATGGCCAGGCCGTTGTCGGCGATGGTGACGTCGGCGACGCGGCCCGACTTCACCTCTTCGATGAACTGGTTGTAGGTGAGCTCGGTGCTGGCGGCCCCCGGCGTCGAGAAGCTGTTGAACACCGCCATCAGCACGACGGCGATGACCAGCCAGAGCAGGAGGTTTTTAGCCAGGTCGTTCATCACTTGGTTCCTCGGCGCTTGCCGGTGGCCAGCGCATAAACTTCATTCGAGCGGCGCCGGGACGCCGCGGGCTTGCGGACCACCACCTTGTCGTAGCGGGTCCTGAGGTCCTTGACGTAGGCATCGAAGCCCTCGCCCTGGAACAGCTTGATCAGGAAGTTCCCGCCCGGCCGGAGGTGCCGGTCGGCGAAATCGCGGGCCAGCTCCGAGAGATACATCGCCCGGGCCTGGTCCACGGTGTCCACCCCGGACATATTGGGGGCCATGTCGGAAAGCACAAGGTCCACCTGATCGCCACCCAGCAGGGCTTCCAGTTCGGACAATGGCCCGTCCTCTCTGAAATCGCCGTGAATGAATTCGACCCCGGCGATCGGGGGCATGTCGAGGATGTCCAGGGCCAGGACCCGGCCGCGGTCGCCCAGCTCGCGCCGCACCACCTGGGACCAGCCGCCGGGGGCGGCGCCGAGGTCAACCACGACCATGCCGGGCTTGAGCAGGCGGTCGCGCTCGATCAGTTCCTCGAGCTTGTAAGCCGCGCGCGAGCGCATGCCCTCGGCCTGGGCCTTCTTAACGAAGGGGTCGTCGAAGTGTTCCTTGAGCCAGCGTTGGCTGCTTCGGCTGCGGGCCATGGGCAGGGGATCGGGGGATTGGCCGCCATGATACCCTAGCGCCCCTTCCCGACCCGCCCGGATCCCATGGCCGCCGCCCTCAGCAACAACCAGAAGCGTTACCTGCGCGGCCTGGCGCACGACCTCAAGGCCGTGCTCATCGTCGGCGCCAAGGGCATCACCGATCCGCTGGTGGCCGAGGCCGGCCTGGTGCTCGAGCAGCACGAGCTGGTGAAGGTGAAGGTCCACGCCGGCGACCGCGAGGAGCGCGACGCCTGGGTAGCGGAGCTGTGCGAGCGCACCGGCGCCGCCCTGGTCACCCGCATCGGCAACGTGGCGGTGCTCTACCGCCGCAGCGCCGACAAGCCGATGATCGTTCTGCCCAAGGGCTGACGGCGCGGCGGCATGCAGCTCTTCCAGGAAAACCCGGATTTCGCCTACGTGCTGCGTGGCGCGGGCCCGGAAGGCGTGCGCGTGAACCAGCAACTGCTCACCGCCAGCTTCGTGCTCTCGCCCAACCAGCTGGTGGAAGCCTGGCGCCCGGCCTCCGTGGAAACCCTGGCCCCCGAAGACATGGACGCCGTGCTGGCGCTCAACCCGGCCGTGGTGCTGCTCGGCACCGGCCCGCGCCAGCGCTTCCCGGCCCCGGCCGTGATGGCCGCCCTGCTCACCCGCGGCATCGGCATGGAAGTGATGGACAGCGCCGCCGCGGCGCGCACCTTCAATGTCCTGGCCACCGAAGGCCGCGCCGTCGTCGCCGCCTTCCTCGTACCCGGCTGACCCTGCAGGAGGGCCTGGAGGCCCTCCCACAGGGGTCAGCGGGCGGGGAGGACCTGCAGGGGGTCGACGGGCTTGCCGTTGCGGCGCACTTCGAAGTGCAGCATGTCGCGGCTGGTGCCGGTGCGGCCGAGTTCGGCGATCTGCTGGCCGCCCTTGACGCTGGCGCCCTCGCCCACCAGCCGGCGGCGGTTGTGCGCGTAGGCCGACAGCCACTCGTCGCTGTGCTTGACGATGATCAGCTCGCCGTAGCCCACCAGGCCGGCACCCGAATAGACCACCACGCCGTCGGCGGCGGCCAGCACCGGGTCGCCGGCGCTGCCGGCGATGTCCAGGCCCTGGCGCTTGGGGTCGCCGGCGACGAAGCGGCCGATGATCTGGCCGTTGGCCGGCCAGCGCCAGGCGCCGGCGATGCCGCTGGTGGCCGGCGGCGTCGGCGGCGGCGGCGTCGTGGCGCGGCCGGGCGTCGTGGCCGGCGTCGTGGCCGCAGGACGGGCCGGGGGTGTCGTCGCGGGCGTGCCGGACGGCGTCGGTGCCGGTCGCGCCGGGGGCATGCCGGTGACGCTGCCGCCGCTGGTGGCGGCGACCCGCTGGCCGCCGCGCAGCTTCAGGCGCTGCCCCGGGTAGATCGTGTAGGGCGCGCGGATGCCGTTCCAGCCGGCCACCTCGCGGTAGTCCAGGCCGTGCCGGAAGGCGATGCCGTAGAGGGTGTCGCCCCGCCGCACCACGTAGCTGCCGTCGCGCGGCACTTCCACGCTGGCCGGGCGCGGCGCCGGGCGGGCGCCCTCGCGCTTGACCACGCGCGAATGCCCGCAGGCGGCCACCAGGGCAAGTAGCAGCACGGCGACGCCGGCGCGGGTGAACCAGGCCTTCATCACAGCGTTCCCGGCAGCAGCGGCACGAAGACGACGGCGCCCAGGTCTTCCTGCAAGAACTGGCCGTCCAGGCGCCGGATGCGCAGCAGGCGCTGGCCCGAAGGGCCGCCGACCGGGGCCACGAGCGTGCCGCCCTCCTCGAGCTGGGCGAGCAGGGCCGGCTCGATCGCCGCCGCGCCGGCGGTGACGATGATGCCGCCGAAGGGCGCGTACTCGGGCCAGCCGGCGCGACCGTCGTCGTGGCGGGTGCGCACGTTCAGACCCTGGTGCCGGAAGCGGCGGCGGGCGATGCGCAGCAGTTCCTCGATGCGCTCGACGCTGTAGGTTTCCAGCCCCAGCGTGGCCAGCACCGAAGCCTGGTAGCCCGAGCCGGTGCCGACTTCGAGCACCCGGGCCGGCAGGCCATGTTCAACCAGCGCCTCGGTCATGCGCGCCACCACCCAGGGCTGGGAGATGGTCTGGCCGTTGCCGATCGGCAGCGCGGTGTCCTCGTAGGCACGGCTGGCCAGGGCCTCGTCGATGAACAGGTGCCGCGGCACGGTGCGCATGGCGGTGAGCACGCGCTCGTCGACGATGCCGCCTTCCTTGCGCAGCCGCTCGACCATGCGGTCGCGGGCGCGCTGCGAGGTCATGCCCAGGCCCTTGGCCTCGGGCTGTATCCGGTAACGGGGCATCATGGCTTGGCTTTCATTCCTTCGCCCAGGCCGCCGACCCAGCTGGCGACCTTGTCCAGCGCCTGGTAGCGCGTGAGGTCGACGTGGATGGGCGTGATCGAAACGCAGCCGGTGCGCACCGCGTGGAAGTCGGTGCCCGGGCCGGCGTCCTGCTCCGGACCGGCCGGGCCGATCCACCACATCGGCCGGCCGCGCGGGTCGAACTGCTCGATGCAGGGCTCGGCGCGGTGGCGATGGCCCAGGCGCGTGACTTCGTAGCCGCGCAGCTCGTCCCAGGGCAGGTCGGGCACGTTGACGTTGAGGATGGTGTCGGCCGGCAGCGGGTCGACCAGCAGGCGCGCGGTGATCTCGAGCGCGGCGCGGGCGGCGGTGTCGTAGTGGCGGCCGGAATGCTCGTCGGTGACCAGGGACATCGCGATCGCCGGATGGCCCAGGAACCGGCCTTCCATCGCCGCGGCCACGGTGCCCGAATAGATGACGTCGTCGCCGAGGTTGGCGGCGGTGTTGATGCCCGAGAGCACGATGTCCGGGTCGCGCTCGAGCAGGCCGGTCAGCGCCAGGTGCACGCAGTCGGTGGGCGTGCCGGCCACGCGCCAGACCCGCTCGCCCAGCGACTTGACCCGGATCGGCCGGTCGAGCGTGAGGGAATTGCTGGCCCCGGAACGGTCGCGGTCGGGCGCGACCACCGTCACCTCGTGGCCGGCGGCGCGCAGCGCCTCGGCCAGGACGCGGATGCCGGGGGCCTCCACGCCATCGTCATTGCTTACCAGTACGCGCATCAGGGATCTCGCGGGAAGGACCCCATGATAGCGGAAGCGACAACCCCGGTTTCACCCGTGCTGCGGTAGGCTTCCGGCATGGCAAGACGAAAGGCCCCCGACACGCAGGTCAGCGAGGACGACGCCGCCCTGTTCCGGGAGGCGATCGGCGAAGTGCGCCCCTTGCCTGCCCCGCCGCCGCCGCCCGAGCGTCCGCGGCCGCCCCCGAAGCCGCGCATGCGTGCGCTCGACGAAGCCGAGGCGCTGGCGCAATCGCGCAGCGCCGGCTGGTTCGAAGCCACCATCGACGCCGCCGAAGCCCTGGCCTGGCGGCGCGACGAAGTCCCCGAGAAGGTGCTCAAGGCGCTCAGGCGCGGCCAGTACAGCGTCGGCGCCGAACTCGACCTGCACCAGCTGCGCGCGCCCGAGGCCGAGCGCTGGCTGCGCGTGTTCCTGGCCGAGGCCCGCGCCGAAGGCCAGGCCTGCGTGCGCATCATCCACGGCAAGGGCCACCGCGCCGCCGCCGGCGGTTCGGTGCTCAAGGCGCTGGTCGACCGCATGCTGCGCCAGCGCGCGGACGTGCTGGCCTACGCCTCCGCGCCGGAAGCGATGGGTGGAACCGGTGCGGTGCTGGTGCTGCTCGCCCGCCGGCGGCCTGGCGCGCTGCAGCCGCCCGGCGCCTGAGTTCAGTCTTCGATGCGCTCGTTGGGCGGGTTGACCCAGAACACGCGCACGCCGCGCTTGTAGGCGACGTACTCGACCGCGCTGATGTAATCGGTGTCGTAGTGGCTTTCGGCGCTTACGCGGGTCTCGGACGTGCCGGCACAGGCGGCGGGCAGGACCAGGACGGCCAGGAGCAGGCACTTGCGGGTGACATTCATGACGACCTCCAAGGGCAGCAGGAATACCGCCAGGCCAGCCTACTCCTGCGGCTGGGCCGCACAAGTGCCGCCGCGGGAGCCGTCCCTCGCCTCGCCCAGCTCGGCCAGCAGGCCGGTGGCATAGGCGCCCGGCGGCAGCTCGAAGCGCAGGGCCAGCTCGCCCGGCGCCGGCCAGTCCCAGGCCAGGTCGCCGACGCGCACGCGCAGGGCCCGCCGCTCCTGCTTCAGGCCCGCGGCCTCCAGCCCGGCGCGGATGTCCGCGTAGGGCTCCACCGCCGCCAGTTCGAGTTCGCGGGTGGCGCCGGCGCTGCGCAGCTCGCCCCGGCCCCAGAGCGGGCCGGTCGGGTGGATGTCGAGGCGCGCGGCGCGGGCCGCCAGTTCCGGCGTGGCCGGCTCGGGGCCGAACACGCTCTGGCTGCCATCGAGCATCCAGACCTCGCCCTCGCGCCCGCTGGCCCAGTCGCCGGCCCGCACGCGCCCGGCCAGCACGGCGTTGAACAGCGCCGAACGCGCCGCCGACAGGTAGATCGAACGCTTGTCCCGGTGCACGCGGGCACCGGCGAACATGCGCCGGGCGGCATCGACGTTGTCGCCGTCGCGGCCGAATCGCTGTTCGCCGAAATAGTTCGGAAGGCCGCCCGTGGCGATGGCCTGCAGGCGCGCATCGATGGCGGCCGGGTCGCCTTCGACCTCGCGCAGGCGCAGGCTGAAGCGGTTGCCGCGCAGCGCGCCGCGGGGCAGCTTGCGCTGGTGCCAGGCGCTGTCGAGCACGCGCAGCTCCATGGCCTCCAGCGCCGCCGGGTCCGGTGCCACGCGTTTGGGCAGGTGCACCGTGAAACGCTGGCGGGTGACGGCGTGGCGGTCCTTGAGCCCCGCGTAGCTCACGCCATGTTCGGCGATGCCGGCCCAGCGGGCCAGGCAGCGGGCGGCGTGCACGGTGTTCATGCCCCGCTTTTCGATCGTCAGCAGCAGGTGCTCGCCTTCGCCCGAGGCTTCGAAACCCGGCAGCTCCTCGACGATGAAGTCCTCGGGCGCGGCGCGGAACACCGCCCGCAGCACCGGGCCACCGTGGCCGCCGGGCAGTTCGCTCACGCGCGCACCAGCAGGGCCACGGCCATCGCCGCCAGGCCTTCGCCGCGGCCGGTGAAGCCCAGCTTCTCGGACGTGGTGGCCTTGACGCTGACCGCGTCCAGGCCGATGCCGAGGTCTTCGGCCAGGTTGGCGCGCATCGCCGGCGCGTGCGCCGCCACCTTGGGCCGTTCGCAGACGACCGTGACGTCGACGTTGCCGGCGCGCCAGCCGCGGCCGGCCAGCAGCGCGCGGCAGTGGCGCAGGAAATGCCGGCTGTCGCAATCCTTCCAGCGCGGGTCGCTGGGCGGGAAGTGCACGCCGATGTCGCCCAGCGCCAGCGCGCCGAGCAGCGCGTCGCACAGCGCGTGGATCACCACGTCGCCGTCGGAGTGCGCCAGCACGCCGCGCTCGTGCGCGATGCGCACGCCGCCGAGCACGACATGGTCGCCCTCGCCGAACGCATGCACGTCGTAGCCCTGCCCCACTCGGATGTCGGTCATGTTCTCTCGCTGCTTCGGGACAGGATGAATTCGGCCAGGGCGAGGTCGGCGGGCGTCGTGATCTTGAGGTTGTCCTCGCGGCCCTCGACCAGGCGCGGCTTCAGGCCCAGCCGCTCCATCGCCATCGCCTCGTCGGTGACCGCGGCGCCGGCGCGGCGGGCCGCCTCGAGCGCGCGGGTGAGGCCGCCGCGGCGGAACAGCTGCGGGGTCAGCGCGCGCCACAGCGACTCGCGCGGTTCGGTGGCCTGGCTGTGGCCCTGGTCGTCGGCGCGCTTGAGCGTGTCGCGCACCGGCGCGGCCAGCAGCGCACCCACCGGGTCGGCCTGGCCGAGCTCGAGCAGGCGCGCGAGGTCGTCGCGGTGCAGGCAGGGGCGCGCGGCGTCGTGCACCAGCACCCACTGCTGCTCGTCGAGGCTGGCCGGCAGCGCATGCAGGGCCGCCAGCACCGAATCGGCGCGTTCGGCGCCGCCGGTGCAGGTGAGCACCGGCTTGCCGCCCACTTCGCGCCAGCCCGGCCAGTCGTCGTCGCCGGGCGCCAGCGCCACCACCGCGCCATCGACGCCGGGGTGGTCGAGCACCGCCCGCAGGCTGTGTTCGATCACCAGGCGGCCGGCCAGGGCCAGGTACTGCTTGGGCAGCGGCGCGCCGAAGCGCGTGCCGCGGCCCGCGGCCGGAACGACCGCCCAGGTCACTGGCGCCGTTCCTCGCGGGCCGGCGCCGGCGGCGCCGGCTCGACCACGCGGTAGAAGGTTTCGCCCGGCTTGATCATGCCCAGCTCGCTGCGGGCGCGGTCCTCGACCGCCGCCTCGCCCGACTTGAGGTCGTCGACCTCGGCCGACAGCGCGTCGTTGCGAAGCTGCAGGCGGGCGTTCTCGCGCCGCTGCTCATCCACCCTGGCTTCGAGCTGGCGCACCTCGCCCAGGCTGCCGCCACCCCACCAGAGCTTGGCCTGCAGGCCCGCGAGGGCCAGCAGCAGCACGGCGGGGATCAGCCAGCGGCGCAAGGGCCAGGCTCAGCGCTTGAGGCTGACGAAGGCGTCGCGGCCGGCGTAACGGGCGGCGTCGCCCAGCGCCTCCTCGATGCGCAGCAGCTGGTTGTACTTGGCCACGCGGTCGGAACGGCACAGCGAGCCGGTCTTGATCTGCGTGGCGGTGGTGGCCACCGCGATGTCGGCGATGGTGGTGTCCTCGGTTTCACCCGAGCGATGCGACACCACCGCGGCATAGTTCGCGGCGTCGGCCATGGCGATCGCCTCGAGGGTCTCGCTGAGCGTGCCGATCTGGTTGACCTTGATCAGGATGGCGTTGCCCACGCCCTGCTCGATGCCCTCGCGGAAGATCTTGGGGTTGGTCACGAACAGGTCGTCGCCGACCAGCTGCACCTTGCCCGACAGGCGCTGGGTGAGCAGCTTCCAGCCGTCCCAGTCGTGCTCGGCCATGCCGTCCTCGATCGTGATGATCGGGTACTGGGCGCTCCAGCCGGCCAGGAAGTCGACGAACTGCTCCGGCGAGAGGCGCTTGCCCTCGCCCACCAGGTTGTACTTGCCGTTGTCGAAGAACTCCGAGCTGGCCACGTCCAGGCCCAGCAGGATGTCTTCGCCGGCGCGGTAGCCGGCCTTGCCGATGGCCTCGAGGATGACCTCGATGGCTTCCTCGTTCGAACGCAGGTCCGGCGCGAAACCGCCTTCGTCGCCCACCGCGGTGCCCAGGCCCTTGCCCTTGAGCACGGACTTGAGCGCGTGGAAGACCTCGGTGCCGGCGCGCAGCGCCTCGGAGAAGCGGTCGAAGCCGACCGGCAGCACCATGAACTCCTGCATGTCGACGTTGTTGTCGGCATGCGCACCGCCGTTGATGATGTTCATCATCGGCACCGGCAGCACCGCCTCGCGGGCGCCGGCCAGGTGCTTCCAAAGCGGCAGGCCGCGCGCCGCGGCCACCGCATGGGCGTTGGCCATCGACACGCCCAGCAGCGCGTTCGCGCCCAGGCGGCCCTTGTTCTCGGTGCCGTCGAGGTTGACCAGCTTGCTGTCCAGGCCGGCCTGGTCGGCGCCGTCGAAACCGGCCAGCGCCTCGGCGATGGTGGTGTTGACGTTGGCCACGGCCTTGCGCACGCCCTTGCCCAGGTAGCGGCTCTTGTCGCCGTCGCGCAGCTCCACCGCCTCCTTGGTGCCGGTGGAGGCACCCGAGGGCACGGCGGCGCGGCCGACGTGGCCCGTGGAGAGGGTTACCTCGGCCTCGAGGGTGGGGTTGCCGCGGGAATCGAGGATCTCGCGGGCGTGGACTTTGCTGATCGTGGTCATGTCGTTTCTTTCGTGTTTTGGAGTCAGGACATCGCCAGGCCGAGCAGGATCAGGGCGAGGCCGCCCAGGATCGGCAGGGCATTGAGGACCAGGCCGATCCAGGAGAACACGCGCTTGCGCTCGCCCACGAACAGGCCGGCGATGCCGAGGATGGCGCCCAGCAGCAGCACCGCCATCGAGCCGAGCATCAGCACGCCGATGGTGATGGCGCGCGGGTCGGTCTCCGACAGCTGGCCGCCGGGCTCGTTCATGCCGACGTAGCCGGCGTAGAAAATGGCGCCCAGCATCACCAGGCCGGCGAGCACGGCGATGACGGTGGAGGCGATGCCCAGGCCGGAGTGCTTGATCGGGGTGGCGACAGTATTCATGCGTTGTCCTCGAGGAATCCGTTCTTCTTGGTGATGCGGTCGAGTTCGACCAGCGTTTCCAGCAGCGCCGCCATCTTCGGCAGCGGCCAGGCGTTGGGGCCGTCGGACAGGGCCTTGTCCGGGTCGGGGTGGGTTTCCATGAACAGGCCGCTGATGCCCACGGCCACGGCCGCGCGCGAGAGCACCGGCACGAACTCGCGCTGGCCGCCGCTCTTGCCGCCGGCGCCGCCGGGCAGCTGCACGGAATGGGTGGCGTCGAACACCACCGGGCAGCCGGTGTCGCGCATGACGCTCAGCGAGCGCATGTCGGAAACGAGGTTGTTGTAGCCGAAGCTGACGCCGCGCTCGCAGGCCATGATCTGCTGGTTGCCGGTGGCGCGCGCCTTGTCGGTGACGTGCTTCATCTCCCAGGGCGAGAGGAACTGGCCCTTCTTGATGTTCACCGGCTTGCCGGCCGAGGCCACGCGCTGGATGAAGTCGGTCTGCCGGCACAGGAAGGCCGGGGTCTGCAGCACGTCGACGACCGCCGCCACCTCGTCCATCGGCGTGTACTCGTGCACGTCGGTGAGCACCGGCACACCGAGCTGACGCTTCACTTCGGCCAGCACCTTCAGGCCCGCCTCCATGCCCGGGCCACGGAAGCTCGTGCCCGAGGTGCGGTTGGCCTTGTCGAAGCTGGACTTGAAGATGAAGGGGATGCCGAGCTTGCCGGTGATCTCCTTCAGGCGGCCGGCGGTCTCGAGCTGCAGCTCCAGCGACTCGATCACGCAGGGGCCGGCGATGAGGAAGAAGGGCTGGTCGAGGCCAACCTTGAATCCGCACAGTTCCATCAGGCCTGGGCCTCCTTGAGCAGCCGGCCGCCGGCCTTGTGCTCGCGGGCGGCGCGGATGAAGCCGATGAACAGCGGGTGGCCGTCACGCGGCGTGGAAAGGAATTCCGGGTGCGCCTGGCAGGCCACGAACCACGGGTGGCCCGGCAGCTCCACCATCTCCACCAGCAGGTCGTCCATGGACTTGGCGCTGATGACCAGGCCGGCGTCCTCGAGCTGGGTGCGGTAGCGGTTGTTGAACTCGTAGCGGTGGCGGTGGCGCTCGCCGACCACGTCCTTGCCGTAGAGCTCGCGCGCCTTGGTGCCCGGCTTCAGGCGCTGCTCCTGCAGGCCCAGGCGCATGGTGCCGCCGAGGTCGGAGTGCTCGTCGCGGCGCTCGATCTCGCCCGAGGCGGTGCGCCACTCGGTGATCAGGCCGATCACCGGGTGCGGGCAGTTGCGGTCGTTCTCGGTGCTGTTGGCACCCGCCAGGCCGGCGACGTGGCGGGCGTAGTCCACCACCGCGGCCTGCATGCCGTAGCAGATGCCGAAGTACGGGATGCCCTTCTCGCGGGCATACCGGGCCGTGCGCACCTTGCCTTCGAAGCCGCGGTCGCCGAAGCCGCCGGGCACCAGGATGGCGTCGACGCCCTCGAGCACCTGCTCGCCTTCCTTCTCGACCTGCTCGGACTCGAGCCACTTGAGCTTCACGCGGGTGCGCTGGCGCAGGCCGCCGTGCTTGAGCGCCTCGGAGAGCGACTTGTAGGCGTCCTGGTGGTCGATGTACTTGCCCACCACGGCCACCGTGACCTCGTCGACCGGGTGCTCGACCGCGTCCACCACGGCCTCCCACTCCGACAGGTCGGCGTGGCCAGCCTTTTCCTCCAGCCGCAGGCGCTCGACCACGATCTCGTCGAGCTGCTGGCTGTGCAGCCACAGCGGCAGCTTGTAGATGTTGTCCACGTCCACGCAGCTGATGACGGCCTTCTCGGGCACGTTGGTGAACAGGGCGATCTTGCGGCGCTCGCCGTCCGGCAGCGGCTTCTCGCTGCGGCAGACCAGGATGTCGGGCTGGATGCCGATCGAGCGCAGCTCCTTCACGGAATGCTGGGTGGGCTTGGTCTTGAGCTCGCCGGCGGCGGCGATGTACGGCACCAGGGTCAGGTGCATGAAGATCGCCTGGTCGGGGCCGCGCTCGGTGCGGATCTGGCGGATGGCCTCGAGGAAGGGCAGCGACTCGATGTCGCCCACGGTGCCGCCGATCTCGACCAGGCCCACGTCGAAGCCGTCGGTGGCCTCGAAGATGCAGCGCTTGATCTCGTCGGTGATGTGCGGGATGACCTGAACGGTGCCGCCCAGGTAGTCGCCGCGGCGCTCCTTGCGGATCACGTTCTCGTAGATGCGGCCGGTGGTGACCGAGTTCCTGCGGCTCAGGCGCACGCGCAGGAAGCGCTCGTAGTGGCCCAGGTCGAGGTCGGTCTCGGCACCGTCGTCGGTGACGTAGACCTCGCCGTGCTGGAACGGGCTCATGGTGCCCGGGTCCACGTTGATGTAGGGGTCGAGCTTCATCATGGTGACCCGCAGGCCGCGGGCCTCCAGGATGGCCGCCAGCGAGGCCGCAGCGATGCCCTTGCCAAGCGAGGACACCACGCCACCGGTAACGAAGACTAGACGGGTCATGGGATTTGGGGGCGCTGGAAAACCGCATTCTACCGGCTCCCCCGCCCGGACGCGAATTCCGCGCCCCGCTCAGCCACTTGCGCCCGCCCGCCGGGCGGCGGACGGGCGCCGCGCCTCAGTGGCGCTGGCTGAAGGTCTGGATGACGGCCGACATGCCCTCGCGCCAGCGGCGCTCGAGGGCCGGGGTGAACTGGGGGTCGGTTTCGGCCACGGCCTTGACCAGGCTGTCGACCCAATAGGGATAGAGCGCAGGATCGACCGGGGTACGGCCGCTGCGCGCGTGCACGTCGGCCATCTGCTCGATGCCCCGCTTCACCAGCCCGCCGCCGGCCGCATGCGAAATGGCCATGCTGATGCCCCGGCGCAGCGCCAGGCGCTGCTTCTGGAAGTCGGTGGCGGCGAACATGGGCCCGATGGCGGGGTGGCTTGCGAGGAATATTTCGTAGAAGCGCTCGATGAAGTCCTTGCCGCGCAGGCATCGCCCGTAACTCTGCTGCAGATCGTCGAAATTATCGGCCATGGCGCCCCCGGGGCATTGCTGATGATCCCTCCACGGTATCCGCTGGCCCGGCGAGGCGGCGGCCGCCGCTCCTGATCCATGACGCAACACACATTCCCGCCAGCGGCAACACCGGGCCGCGCACAGGGACGCCGCGCCCGGCGCCGCTGCTATCCTTGCCGCCCGAGGGCGCAGGACCGCGCCGACAAGACCCCGCAGGCCAATGAACACCCGCTACAACGCCGCCGACATCGAAGTCCTCTCGGGCCTGGACCCGGTCAAGCGCCGCCCGGGCATGTACACCGACACCACCCGGCCCAACCACCTGGCCCAGGAAGTGATCGACAACTCGGTGGACGAGGCCCTCGGCGGGCACGCGAAGCTGGTGGAGGTGACGGTCCACGCCGACGGCAGCGTGGAGGTGTCCGACGACGGCCGCGGCATGCCGGTGGACGTGCACCCCGAGGAGGGCATCCCGGGCGTCGAGCTGATCCTCACCCGCCTGCATGCCGGCGGCAAGTTCAGCGGCAAGAACTACACCTTCTCCGGCGGCCTGCACGGCGTGGGCGTGAGCGTGGTGAACGCGCTTTCGAAGAAGGTCGAGGTGTTCATCAGGCGCGAGGGCCAGGAACACCGCATGGAGTTCCGCGACGGCGACCGGGCCTCGTCCCTGGAGGTCGTGGGCACCGTCGGCAAGCGCAACACCGGCACCCGCCTGCGCTTCTGGCCGGACCCGAAGTATTTCGACAGCCCGAAGATCGCCCTGCGGCCGCTGCGGCACCTGCTGCGCGCCAAGGCCGTGCTCTGCCCGGGCCTGACCGTGCGCCTGCACGACGCCAGCACCGGCGAGAGCCACGAGTGGTGCTACCAGGACGGCCTGCGCGACTACCTGCTGGGCGAACTGCAGGGCCGCGAGCTGCTGCCGGCCGAGCTGTTCGTCGGCCACCTGTCCAAGGACACCGAGGTGGCCGACTGGGCCGTGGCCTGGGTGCCCGAGGGCGAGCTGGTGCAGGAAAGCTACGTCAACCTCATCCCCACCGCCCAGCACGGCACCCACGTGAACGGCCTGCGCAGCGGCTTCACCGACGCGCTGCGCGAGTTCTGCGACTTCCGCAACCTGCTGCCGCGCGGCGTGAAGCTCGCCCCCGAGGACGTCTGGGACCGGGTCAGCTTCGTGCTGAGCCTGAAGATGACCGACCCGCAGTTCAGCGGCCAGACCAAGGAACGCCTGAGCTCGCGCCAGGCCGCGGCCTTCGTCGAGGGCGCGGCGCACGACGCGTTTTCACTTTGGCTCAACCAGCACGTTGAGCTGGGCACCCAGATCGCCCAGCTGGCCATCGACCGCGCCGCCGCCCGGCTCAAGTCCGAGAAGCAGGTGGTGCGCAAGAAGGTCACCCAGGGACCGGCCCTGCCCGGCAAGCTGGCCGACTGCATCAGCCAGGACCTGGGCCGCACCGAGCTGTTCCTGGTCGAGGGCGACTCGGCCGGCGGCAGCGCCAAGCAGGCCCGCGACAAGGATTTCCAGGCCATCCTGCCGCTGCGCGGCAAGATCCTGAATACCTGGGAGGTCGAATCCGGCGGCGTGCTGGCCTCGAACGAGGTGCACGACCTGGCCGTGGCCATCGGCTGCGACCCCGGTGTGCAGGACATCGGCGGCCTGCGCTACGGGAAAGTGATCATCCTGGCCGACGCCGATTCCGACGGCCTGCACATCGCCACCCTGCTCTCGGCCCTGTTCCTGCGCCACTTCCCGGCCCTGGTGCGGGCTGGCCACGTGTTCGTGGCCATGCCGCCGCTTTTCCGCGTGGACGTGGGCAAGCAGGTGTTCTACGCCCTGGACGAGGAAGAGAAGCGCCTGCTGCTCGACCGGATCGAGCGCGAGAAGATCCGCGGCCAGGTCAGCGTCACCCGCTTCAAGGGCCTGGGCGAGATGAACCCGGCCCAGTTGCGCGAGTCCACCATCCACCCCGACACCCGCCGCCTGGTTCAGCTGACGGTGGACGACGCCGAGGCCACCCGCGGCCTGATGGACCTGCTGCTGGCCAAGAAGCGCGCCGGCGACCGCAAGGCCTGGCTGGAAGCCAAGGGCGACCTGGCTTCGCTCGAGGTCTGAGCCCCGACCGGCCCCGCCCCGGCGGGGGCCGCGTTGCCCCGGCGGGAGACCGCGACGGCCGGTGACCGGCGTCGCCAACCCATGAAACTGTGACCGGCCGCCCGGAAATGTGACGCATCGCGTCACATTTGTCCGCTGCTGCGCCCCCGAATCCTGCCGTTCGTCGGCCGGATGGCCGGCGTCTGCCCCGGCTTGCGTGTCGGCCGGCCCCCGAATACTGTGAACCTGTTCACATTTGTCGCCGGATCATGACGCCGTGAACGGGTTGGCACGCTTCCTGCATACAGCCCACCGAGCCCGCAGTTTGCGAGCCCCCGGTCGGTGATCCGGCCCGGAATGTCGACCCAACAATCCCAGTCGTTTCACCTTCAGCAAACCCAAAGGAAACCAACACCATGAACACTGTCCGTAGCATCCGAGGCCTCGCCCTCACCGGCGTGGCGGCCCTCGGCCTGATCGCGATGACCCCGGCCCTGGCCGAATCCGACTTCGTCACCGGCGGCGGCGCGCTCTCCGCGAATGCCGACCTGGACTTCGAGGTCATCATCCCGCGCTTCATCAGCTTCCGCGTGGGCAGCACCGGCGGCACCGAGGACCTGGTGCAGTTCAACGTGGCCGCGGCCGACGTCGGCGTCAGCGGCCCGGTTTCGCGCTCCAATGCCTCGGGCGCGCCGATCAACGTGGCCCTTCGCAGCAATGTCGGCAACGTGAACCTGTCGGCGGCCGGCTCGGGCGCGGGCCTTGTCAGCGGCGGCAACACGATTGCCTGGTCGCAGATCAATGGCACGAGCGACAATGCGGCCAACCTGCCGGTCCCGGCGATCGGCGCGGCGGCCACTCCGCTCACCGCCACCAACGGCGTGATCAACGAGTCCGCCAACTGGACCTTCACCTACGCCAACAGCGCGCTCGTCAGCGCCGGTACCTATACCGGCACCGTGACCTACACCGCCTCGGCCCCGTAAGGCCGGCTGTCGCTGGAGCCCGGAACCGGCCCCTCGGGCCGGTTCCGGCGCAACGGAATCCACTGATGCCCTTCGCCGCCTCCCACCGGTTCGCCATGCTCGTTGCGCTCGCGCTGCTTCCGCAGCTGGCGTCTGCGTACGACGTGAACATCGCCGCCCGCGATCCGCGCGCGGTGTACCTGCGAGTGGGCGACGGCGTCATGATCAACGGCCCTTACAGCCGTACCCCATCGATCTTCAATCCCACCTTCCCGACGCCGGGCGTCGGCGGGAACGTGCCCCTCGTCCGGGCGACCGTCCCGGCAAACCAGGTGGGAAACAACACGTCGATCCTGATGACAACCCCCGGGAACCCGCGCACGACCAGCGACTGGGACAACTTCCAGTTCTGCAATTCCGGCCAGGTCTATGTCGGCGGCTTCTACCGGGCCACGAACGCAAGCACCGGCAACACAGCGCGGCTGACCTACAGCGCCCCGGCGTTCCTGACGAACGAAAACAACCAGACCATACCCATTTCGCAGATCAGCTGGACCACCAGCGGAAATGGCGACGTCGGCGCACAGCCCTTCGGTGCGGGCACCTTCAGCGCCGGCAGCACCCAGCTGACCACCATCTCGCGCAACCAGTGGCGCGAGACCTGCATGACGTTCCGCTATGCCAACCAGAACCTGGTTGCCTCGGGAACCTATACCGCCACCGTCACCTTTACGCTCTCCCAGCCATGAACCGCAATCTCTGGGGCATGCTCCTGCTATCGGTCGCCCTCCTCACCGCGGCAAAAGGCGCCGGCGCCCAGGCCATTCGCGTGGACGACAGCCAGAGCCAGGTGCTCGGCAGCACGCTCCGGCTCAAATGGGACCAGGCCGCCCCTCGGGACGGTCGCGCAGGCACATTGTCCGGATCAATCACCGTGCTGGTGCGTCTTGATGTCCGCGCCTGGCGCGGCCGGAACGCACGCATCTACCAGACGTTGCCCGCCCAGGCGGGGGCGGACGTGCTTGCGCATTGGACCAGCCAGGGCGTCCTGCTGCCGGGACAGATGCGAAGCGGTGAGCGCGCTCTGGTGTATGCGGGCCCCATTACTTCCGACTTCCTTCAAGACACGTTCCGCCTGACGATCCGGGCGAACGGGGACACGCTCGAACGAGCGGAGCGCCTTGACTTCGGCTTCGAGATCGAACCGGAGGCCATGTGATGAAGCGCGTTGATCTCCTGGCCGCAGTGGCTCTGCTGGCATCCATGACGGGTAATGCCTGGGCCCAAGGCTTCGATGCCCTGGTATTGCCGCCCAGGTTTGAAGACTCCGCCCGGCAAGGCAACGTCTATCGCAATGTCATCGAGATCCAGAGCGCTTCGCCCAGCCCCACGCGGTTCAACATCCGTACGGCCGACTGGGTGCTCGATGCCAACGGCGATGCCGTGTTCGACTACAAACTGGCCCCCGACAGCTGCCGCCCATGGGTCGGATTGGAGGCCACTGAAGCCTTGGTGGAGGCCAATGGTCGAAAGCGCCTTCGCTTTGAGGTTGCAGTTCCCGCGGATGCCCCGTCCGGCCAATGCCGATTCGCGATCATGGTCGAAGGCCAGCCCCAGACCACGGAAGCGGGCATGTCGGTCGCTGGCCGCATCGGCATCATTGTCTACCTGACGATCGGCGACGGCGCCGCCCGCCTCGCAATCACCGATATCCGCGTCGAATCAATCGAGGGCCGCGAGTTGCCGGTCGTGAGCGTCCGCAATGACGGCAATGCGCATGGCCGGCTCCAGGGGTTTGTTGCGGGCCTCGACGCCGAGGGACGTCGCTGGACCCTGATTCCCGTTTCACACCCCGTTCTCCCGGGAGTGACTCGCCAGATCCCGCTGGAACCAATCCCCGACGAAGATTCGGGTCCGGCTGCCCTCGCATTCCCGATTCAACTGCGCGGCCAACTCGACTGGGGTGGCCAGCGCATCCCGGTCGAGGGTACGGCCAACCGATGAGCCTGCCGCCCAATCGGCCGTTGGCGGCCGGAATCTCCCTCATCCTCCTTACCTGCGGCGTGGCATCCCAGGCGTTGGCATGGGATGAGCCGCCGGAAGAGCCTGCCTACCAGGACCGCATCATCGACCCCGACAAGCTGGCGCCGTTGCCGCCGGATGACGATGAGCAGTTCGACGCCTCGGGCTTGCCACGCAGTTGGCGCCTGGAGGTCTTGACCAGCCAGATCAAACGTGGCGACGAAAAATTCAGCGAGTCGGGCTTCAGCTTCGGCGGACTTTGGGAAACCGCGGACTGGGGCAGCTTTTCGCTCGACGCTACCGCATTCCAGAGCGACCAAGGCCGCAACGGCGGCAGCCGCTGGATCGGCACCGCGACGATCTGGCAGCGAAACCTGCGCTTCGATGGTGGCTGGCGCGTCGACAACGGACTTGGCGTACTCAACACGCCCCTGACGCCACTGCAGCGCGACCAATACCGCTTCTTCCTCCCCAGCGCACCCTTCTCGGGTCTCGTGAGCCAGTGGGAGAACACGGAGGATGAAAGGCGATTCTTCGCTGGCTTCGGCCAGGCGGGCGTATTTTCCGGCGCCCGCGTGGTTGGTTTTGACCAGGCCGAGGGCCAGGTGGGAACGCTCGGCTCCCAGTGGCGGTGGTCACCCGACTGGACCGGCGCCCTTGCCGTGCTCGCCACGGATGGCAGGATCGTGCCCGACGAACTGGGGTCTGGCCAGTACCAGGATGGTCGAACCGAGGCAGCGGTCTTCAGCACGGGCTGGGCGGGAACCCAGGATGAAGCGAAACTCCACCTGCACTCCAGCCGTGGATACCTGGGCGACGCTTTTGGCGCCTGGACCGACATCGAATCCCGGCGTGGCCGCTACACGTACAACTACGGAGCGTTCAGGCTCGAGCCCGGGCTGGCCTGGGGTGCCTTGCCCATCAACAACGACGCGCAGGGCCTGCACTTCCGCACCAACTACCGGCATCCGCGATGGACTTGGTCGGTGGGCATCGACCAGATCCAGTCGGTAAGTGGGAACAGCTTCGAGGGCACCTACGCCAACGCATTCCTGCGCTACCAGGCACGAGCCAACCTCGGCGTGGGCGGCAGCCTGAACGTGCGCCGCTCCGAGACCGACACCGATTTTTCCACGCGCTGGTTCGCAGATCGCCGTGCCCGCTGGGGCATTACGCGGATCCAACTCGACCAGGCCCATACCAGCGAACGTGATGATTGGCAGATCACCCTCGACCAGGACCTGCCGATGCAAACCGGCTCGCGACTGACAGTATCGGGCAGCATTGCCGTCGAGGACCAGGACGGCGTTGGCAGGACCGACACGTTCACGCTGGCAGCGCTCGGAGGAATCGAGCTGACGGATCGGATCAGCCTGGATGGCAACCTGCGCTGGATCAGGGGAAACGGCCCGAACGCCTACCGTGGCACCGATCTGAACCTGAGCCTGAATTGGCGACTGGCGAGCAACTGGTGGCTTACCGCCACTGCCTACAACAATCGCGGCGAGCAACGCTCGCCGTTCCAGCTCGACCCCTTGGCGCCACCGGATGTCTTCGTCGGGATCCCGCGCGAGCGTTCGATCTTCCTCAGCCTGCGTTACCAGCGGCAGGCCGGATCCTCGGCCGTGGTGCTCGGAGGAATGCCCGGCACGGCGGCCGGCAACATCAGGGGAAGCGTCTTCCTCGACGAGAACGGCGATGGAATCCGCTCGGCCGCGGAACTGCCTGCCGTGAACGTCACGGTCATCCTCGACGGCCGCTACTCGGTTCGCACCGACAGCCAGGGCGAATTCGAGTTCCCGCGCGTCGCGGTCGGCGCGCACACCATCGAAGTGGTGCCCGACAACCTGCCGCTGCCCTGGTTCCTCGACGAGCAGGCCGACCGCCGCGCGGTCGAGGTGCAGGTGCGCGACACGGTCCGCGTCGACATCGGCGCGCGGAGGCAGCGATGAACCTGCGCACCGCCCCGCGACCGAAGGGCATCGTGCTGCGGCTGATGGTGCTGGTCACCGCGGCCACGCTGGCGGTCTTCCTGCAGGCCGGCGCCGGCGCCTCGCAGGGCACCGGGCAGCCCGAACCCGTTGAACGCAGCGTGCCCGACCGCGCCGGGGAAGCCACCGGTGCCTGCGGCGCGCCGGCCGAACCAGCGGCGGCGCTGAACCACCCTGCCCTGTTGGCTGCCGCTCAGCCCAGCGCCGCTTCCAGCAGCCTGGCCAGCAGCGACTGCAGCCGCGACGCCAGCGCCGGCTCGTAGCGCACCGCGGCCTCGTCCATGTAGCAGCACTGGGCGATCTCGAGCTGGATCGCCTCGACGCCCTGCGCCGGCTGGCCGTAGTGGCGCGTGATGTGGCCGCCCTTGAAGCGCCCGTTCGCCACCCAGGTGTAGTCGTCCTGCCCGGCCAGCACGGCCTCGAGCCGGGCCTGCGTGGCCGGCGCGCAGCTGGCGCCGGCGGCGGTGCCGAGGTTGAGGTCGGGCAGCCGGCCCTCGAACAGGAAAGGCACCACGCTGCGGATCGAATGCCCTTCCCAGAGCACGGCGCGGCCGTGGGCGGCGCGCAGGCGCGCCAGTTCGCCGGCCAGCGCGTCGTGGTAGGGGCGCCAGTAGCGCTGCACGCGCGCCTGCACCTCGTCGGGCGCCGGCGCCTGCCCGGGCAGGTAGATCGGCTCGCCGTCGAAGCCAGTGGCCGGGCACAGGCCGGTGGTGTTCTGGCCCGGATAAAGCGAAACATCGTCCGGCGGACGGTTGAGGTCGACCACGTAGCGCGAGTAGCGCGGCACCAGCACCGAGGCACCGGCCGCGCGCGCGAAGTCGTAGAGGCGGCTGACGAACCAGTCGGTGTCGGGAACGGCGCGGGCGGCGCCGGTGAGCCGCGCGGCGATGTCGTCGGGCAGCGCGGTGCCGTCGTGCGGCAGGCTCACCAGCAGCGGCAGCCGGCCCGTGTGCAGGGTGAAGACGTCAGGCATGCCGCCAGTCTAGCCGGCCAGGCGCGCCGGCGAGTACGGGGCCGGGTCGATCGCCGGCGCGCGGCCGGTCATCAGGTCGGCGAGCAGTCGGCCGGTGCCGGCGCTCATGCCCATGCCCATCATGCCGTGGCCGGTGGCCAGGAACAGGTTGTTGTAGCCCGGCGCGCGACCCAGCAGCGGCAGGTCGTCGTAGACCATCGGCCGCCAGCCGCACCACTGCTCGCGCTTGACCGGCCCCGCCGGCTCACGCAGGTAGTCGGCGGCGCCACGCTCGAGCGCGGCGAGCCGGCGCGGGTTGAGGCTGTCGTCGAAACCGCTGAACTCCATGGTGCTGCCAAGCCGGAAACCGTCGGCCCAGGTGGTGACGCAGACGCTGCGCTCCTTGAGCACCAGCGGCCGGCGCGGCACGGTGCCCGGGCGGTCGTAGGTGATCGAATAGCCCTTGCCCGGCTGGATCGGGATCGGCAGGCCGAGGTTGTCGGCGAACCGCGCCGACCAGGCGCCCATGGCCAGCAGCACGCGCGCGCCGCTGCGCCTGCCCTCGCTGGTCTGCACCACCTCGACGCCGTTGCGGCCACGCTCGAAACCGTCGACCCGCACGCCTTCCTCGATCACGCCGCCCGCCTCGCGCACGATGCGCGCCAGCCCGGCGGTGTAGCGGTCGGGGCGCAGCTGGGCGTCGCCGGGGAAATGGATGGCGCCGGCCAGGCCGGGCCGGAGCGCGGGTTCGTCCGCGGCCAGCGCGGCGCCGTCGAGCACCCGCGCCGGGATGCCCAGCTCGGCCAGCAGCGGCAGCTCGCGCTGGTGGTGCTCGAGCGCGCGTGCGCCGCGGAAGACGTAATGCAGGCCCGCCGCCTCGAAGCCGCAGTCCAGGCCCTGGCCGTAGACCAGGTCCTCCACCAGGGCACGCGAGTACTTGAGCAATGCGCCCTTGGCCAGGCCGCTGGCGCGCCAGTCGCGCGCGTTGCAGCGGCCGGCGACGCGGGCCAGCCAGCGCATCAGCGCCGGATCCCAGCGCGGCCGGATGTACAGCGGCGCGGACGGGCTGAGCATCCAGGCCAGGCCGCGGCCCACCATGCCCGGCGCCGCCAGCGGCGCGGCGTGGCTGGGCGTGAGCGTGCCGCAGTTGCCCCAGGAACTGCCGCCGCCGACCTTGCCGGCCTCGAGCACGCGCACCGAACGGCCTTCGGCCAGCAGGTAATGGGCGCAGGCCAGGCCGATCACGCCTCCGCCCAGCACCAGCACATCCGCATCATGGCTCATGCGCGGCAGTTTACCCGGCGGGCGGGGCGGCTGGGGGCCGGATCAGCGCCGCATCGGCGGCGGCTGCAGGTAGGTCGCTGCCCGCCACAGCCATTCCATCGGGCCGAAGCGGAAACGCGCCAGCCACCAGTGGCTCAGCAGCACCTGCAGGCCGAACAGGGCCAGCACGAACAGCGGCTGCCAGGCCCGGGGCAGTTGCTCGAAATACCCGAGGCCGTAGCCGTAGAAGATCGTGGTGCAGACCACCGACTGCATCAGGTAGTTGGTCAGGGCCATGCGCCCGGCCGGCGCCAGCAGGCCCAGGAACCGTCCCAGGACCGGCGACTGCAGCCCGCGCACGAACCAGGCCAGGTAGGCCAGGGCCATCACGGCGCCGCCAAGCATCTGCAGCGCCTGCGCCGTCGACGAGACCAGGTCCAGCCGGCCGAAATCCATGGTCGGCAGCATCGCGTAGGCGCCCAGCACCATCGCCAGGCCCAGCCCCAGGCCGCCCCAGCGCAGCCGGGCGAACAGTCGCGCGTGTTCTTCGGGGCGGGCGATGGCGCCGCTGCGGGTGAACCAGGCGCCCACCAGGAACAGGCCGAGGATGAAGGCGCCGAAGACGAAGACGTAACCGATCATCCCGAGGAAATCATCGACGCGCTGGGCCGTGGCCTCGGCGTAGGTGCCGCTGCCGTAGGCGAGGCGCTGGGCCTCGATGATGCCGGCGGTGTGCTCGGCCTGCTGGGCCATGGCCTGGTCGAAACTGGCGCGCGCCTCGTCCGGAAGCGCCTGCATGGCGGTTCCCAACAGCCCCATCAACAGGATGAAGGCCGCCGGCAGCAGCATGAGGCCGACGCCCCACTTGGGCAGGCGCGACTGCGGCGTGCCGCGGAAGCACAGGCCCAGCAGCAGGCCCATCAGCGCGTACGTCACCAGGATGTCGCCCGGCCAGACCAGCAGGGCGTGCGCCAGGCCGATGAGCAGCAGCACGCCCACGCGCCGCAGGTACAGCCCGAGGAAGGGCCGGCCGGCCTCCCCGGCGCGCCTGAGCATCACCGCGAAGCCCATGCCGAAGAGCATGGAGAACAGCGGGAAGAACTTGCCCTGCACGCCTAGGTAGATCGCGGCGTCCATCCAGCGGTCGCCACCCTGCAGGGCGGCGTCCACGCCGGTCATCGAGAGCATGAGCGGGCCGACCATGCCCTCGATGTTCATCAGCAGGATGCCCAGCAGGGCGAAGCCGCGCAGGGCATCGAGCGCATGGATGCGGTCGGCGCCCGCGACGGGGGTGAGCAGGGAATCTTGGTTCATGGCGAAGGGCCTCCCCGCCCCGTCGTCGCTCCGGCCGGGATCGGCCGGGGTCAGTGCTGCACGCCGCCGTCGCCGTGCACGTGGCCGTGCTCGATCTCGACGGCCTCGGCCTCGCGCACGCCGACGATCTCGACGTCGAAGACCAGGGTCTTGCCGGCCATCGGATGGTTGAGGTCCACGTCCACCACGGTGGCGCCGACCTTGGCCACGGTGACCGCGCGCGGACCCATCGAGGTCTCGAGCACCACCTGCTGGCCGCGCACCAGGCGGACGTTGCGGAAATGCTTCTTGGGCACGCGCTGCACGAAGTTCTCGCGGCGCTCGCCGTAGGCCTGCTCCGGCGCGACGGTGACCTCGAAGCGGTCGCCCTCGGCCTTGTCGATCATCGCGGCCTCGAGGCCCGGGATGATGTTGCCGTGGCCGACCAGGATGGCGAGCGCCTCGCGTTCGCGCGAGGACTCGACGGGCG
The DNA here is from genome assembly GCF_003024235.1 of Arenimonas caeni. Classification (GTDB taxonomy): domain Bacteria; phylum Pseudomonadota; class Gammaproteobacteria; order Xanthomonadales; family Xanthomonadaceae; genus Arenimonas; species Arenimonas caeni. The sequence continues at coordinate 145,128 of NZ_KZ679084.1, forward strand.
GCTGGCCCGGCTCGGACACGGTGTAATGGAAACGCACGACGGAGTTGTTCTGGATCTTCATGGGGAACCTGGCTGGGGCCGGTGACGCGACCGGCGGGGATGGGGCACACTGGGGCCCGTGAAAGCGAGCGCGCATTATCCCGGCCCCACCTGCCCGGCGCCAGTTCCGGGCCTGGCCTGGCTTCCCCTGCTGTTTGCCGTGCTGCTGCTGTCGGCCTGCGGCTCGGCGCCCAAGCGCGGCGCGACGCCGGCGGCGGGCGGCGTGCAGGTGGTGGACGTGGCCCCTGCCGACCCGATCCGCGCCAACGACGTGCTCATGCGCGCGCTCGGCCTGGTCGGCACGCCGTACCGCTACGGCGGCAACACCCCGTCCGGCGGCTTCGACTGCAGCGGCCTGGTCGGCTACGTCTTCCTCGACGCCGCCCGCGTCTACCTGCCGCGCACCACCGGCGAGATCGCCCGCTACAAGGCCAGCGTGCCGCCGCGCGACCGCCTGGCGCCGGGCGACCTGGTGCTGTTCGGCGACAAGGGCGCGGTCTTCCACGTGGGCATCTACGTCGGCGAGGGCCGCTTCGTGCACGCGCCCAGCACCGGCGGCACGGTGCGGCTCGACCGCCTCGACGGCCCCTACTGGAGCCGGCACTACGCCGGCGCCCGCCGCATCCTCGACTAGGCCTCCGGGCGGCGCAGCGGCGGCTCGGGCCGCCGCCAGAGCCAGGTGCCGGTGATCGCCATGATCGCGGTGCCGATGCCGGCCATCCACCACTTCGGCGCGGTGGCGAACATGATCACGGCGCTGAGCGCCATCATGCCCGTCGCCCACCACTTCGCCCGCCGGGTCACGGCGCCCGTGGCCTGCCACTCGCGGATCATCGGCCCGAAGCTGCGGTGCGCCAGCATCCAGGCGTGCAGGCGCTTGGAGCCGCGCGCGGCGGCGTAGGCGGCCAGCAGCACGAAGGGCGTGGTCGGCAGGCCCGGCAGGAACACGCCGAGGATGCCCAGGCCCAGGGCCACGTTGGCCAGCAGCAGCCACATCCAGCGCTTGACATGGTGGACGGCTCCCATGCCTGGCCGCGGCTCAGGCGGCGGAACCGGCGCCGACGCGGGCCACGGCCTCGCGCACGGCGCGTCGCCGCATGCGGGCGTGCAATTGGTCGCGCCGGCGCGCCAGCTCGCGCGCCAGTCCGATGCGCCCGGCCTCGTCGACGGCCTCGCCCAGCGCGGCGCGGGCGGCACGGAAGTCGTCGTAGGCGGCCACCACGTGGCGGATCTGGCGCAGCAGCAGCTCGAGCATGATCGCGTCGTCGAGCAGGCCGATCACCTCCACCTCGTCCGGGATCATGTCCTCGGGATCGCTGAAGTAGGCCAGCAGCTTCAGCACCTCGGCCCGCTCCGGCTGCGGCAGCGCCCAGGCCTCGTCCTCGAGCATCTCCACCAGCCCCGCCACCTGCAGCAGGCGCCGGCGGATGTAGCCCGGCGCGCATTCGATCGGCAGGGTCCGGAGCGCATGGCGGGCCGCCTCGACGATGTCGGCGTCGTCGGCGCAGGCCACCCGGCGCTCGGCGCGGGCCAGGGCCTCGTGGAAGCGCTCGATGTCGCCGGGCTCGAGTTCGAAGCTGATCTTCATGCCAACATCCTACGCCAGCCTGAACGCGACGTTCACATGCCGGAAGCCCCGGGATGGCCCCGGAGGCGCGCATAGCGTAGAGTTCGCGGCGTTTGCTGCACCGGCTGTCCGTTTTCCCCCGGTATGCCCCGCCGCCAGGCCCGAGCCCCGCTCCGGTCCTGCGCCAGGCCCCACTCCGCACGCCTTTCGTTGCGCAAACTCGTCCGGCCATGATGGCCCGGCGCAAAAAACAGAAGCAGGACTCGCAGCGCGGTTTCAGGGAACGCTCCGGGTTACACCACGGAGCAATCATGAATTTCGAATCCCTTGGGCTCGCGCCCGAGCTCGTCCGCGCGATGGCGGACGTCGGCTACACCACCCCCACCCCGATCCAGGCCGAGGCGATCCCGCTGGCGCTGGCCGGCCACGACCTGATGGGCGGCGCCCAGACCGGCACCGGCAAGACCGCGGCGTTCGCGCTGCCCGTGCTGCACCGCCTGGCCAAGGCCGGCCCGATGCGCGGTCCGCGCAAGCCGCGGGCGCTGGTGCTCACCCCCACCCGCGAGCTGGCCGTGCAGGTCAACGACAGCCTGCGCAGCTACGGCAAGCACCTGCGCATGAACACCGCCACCGTCTACGGCGGCGTCGGCATGCAGCCGCAGATCGAAGCCCTGCGCCGCGGCGTCGACGTGCTGGTGGCCTGCCCGGGCCGCCTGCTCGACCACCTCCAGCAGCGCAGCGCCGACCTTTCGCAGATCGAAGTGCTGGTGCTCGACGAAGCCGACCGCATGCTCGACATGGGCTTCCTGCCGGCCATCAAGCGCGTGCTTTCGCACCTGCCCAAGGCCCGCCAGACCATGCTGTTCTCGGCCACCTTCGAGGACAGCATCAAGAAGCTGGCGCTGGAGTTGCTCAAGGACCCGCGCCAGGTGCAGGTGACGCCGGTCAACGCCACCGCCGCCTCGGTCAGCCATGTCGTCCACCCAGTGGACACCTCGCGCAAGCGCGACCTGCTGATCGACATCCTCAGCCGGCGCCACCAGGACCAGATCCTGGTGTTCGGCCGCACCAAGCATGGCTGCAACCGCCTGGCCGAGCAGATCGAGAAGTCGGGCATCCCGGCCGTCGCCATCCATGGCAACAAGAGCCAGGCCCAGCGCCTGAAGGCCCTGCGCGACTTCAAGTCGGGCGAGGCGCGCGTGCTCGTGGCCACCGACGTGGCCGCGCGCGGCCTGGACATCCCGCTGCTGCCGCTGGTGATCAACTTCGACCTGCCGATGGTGGCCGAGGACTACGTGCACCGCATCGGCCGCACCGGCCGCGCCGGCGCCAGCGGCGAAGCGGTGTCGCTGGTGGCCCCGGACGAAGGCGGCCTGCTGCGCGCGATCCAGCGCCTGCTCAAGGCCGACATCGCCATGAAGGAAGTCGAGGGTTACGTGCCCAGCACGGGCATCCGCATGGGCAACGACAACGCCTCGCGCGGTCGCCCGTCCGGCCAGCGCCCGCCGCGTCGCGACGGTGCCGCCCCGCGTGGTCGCGGTCCGCGCGGCGGTGGTGATCGCCACGCCCACGCCGGCCCCAAGGGCCACGGCCCGCGCGGCGGCGGCGAGCGCCGGCAGCGCGCCGCCGACTGACAAACCGGCCCCGGGGACGAACCACCCCCGGGGACGGGTGCAATAAAGAAGGGGGTCAGGTTCACTTAAGTGCCTTAAGTGAACCTGACCCCCTTCTTTATTGCACCCGTCCCCTTTGCTTCAGTCGGCGAGCCTGAACTCGCCGTAGGGCTTGAGCTGATCGAGCACCGCCTCGTCGCCGACCACCACGATCGACTGCTGGGCCGGCTGGAAGTACTTGCGGCCCATCGCCTGCACCTGTTCGGCGGTGACCTCGCGGATGCGCGGCACGTATTCGGCGATGTATTCCGGCGGCAGCCCCAGCAGCCAGTTGCCGGCCAGCGAGCCGGCCACCGAACGCTGCAGCTGGTTGGAGATCAGGTAGCTGCCGGCGACGTAGCGTTTGTTCATCTCCAGCTCGGCGGCCGGCACCGGCTCGTTGGCCAGCCGGTTGAACTCGGCGAAGAACTCCGAGACGGCGGCGCCGGTCACCTCGTTGCGCACGTCGGCGCTCGACACCAGGGCGCCACCGGAGGCCAACCGGCGCTGGCCGAGTCGCGCGCCGTAGGTGTAACCCTTGTCCTCGCGCAGGTTCTGCATCAGGCGGCTGGAGAAGCTGCCGCCCAGCACCGTGCTGGCCAGCTCCAGCGGCAGGCTGTCGGGGTGCGTGGCGCGGATGGCCGGGCGGCCGATGCGCACCGTGGACTGCACGCTGCCTTCGCGCTTGAGCAGCACGCGCGTGGGCGCGGCGCCGTTGCGGGCCATCGCCGTCGGCGCGGGCGGCTCGCCTTCGGCCCGCCAGTCGCCGAAGTGCTGCTTCACCAGCGCCAGCGCTTCGTCTTCGCCGATGCGGCCGGCAATCACCAGCAGCGCGTTGTCGGGGCGCAGGCGGCGGGCGTGTTCGGCCACCAACGTGTCGCGGTCGACCGCGGCGATGCCGGCTTCGGTGGCCTGGGTGCGGGCGTAGGGATGGTCGCCGTAGAGCGCGGCGAGCATGGCGCGTTCGGCGCGGAAGCCGGGCTGGGCTTCGGAGGCCTTCAGGCCCTGCAGCGCGTTGGCCTTGGCCAGGTCGATCTCGGCCTGCGGGAAATTCGGCGTGCGGGCCACCTCGGCCAGCAGCGCCGCCATCTCGGCGGCCTTGGACGGCAGCGAGTTGGCGTTGATCGCCAGGCCGTCGGTGGCGGCATAACCGCCGATGCCGCCACCCAGGCCCTGGGCCTGCTCGGCGATCTCGCGCGAGTCGCGCGCGGCGGTGCCTTCGGTGAGCAGGCCGGCCAGCATGGACGCGAAGGCCGGTGTTTCCGGCGCGTCCGCGGCGAGGCCGGCATTGCGGAACACCAGCACGTAATCCACGCGCGGCACGCCGTCGCGCGGCACGATCCAGACCTGCAGGCCGTTGTCGAGCGTGTGGCGCGCGACCTCGGGCACCGGCAGCGGACGATCGGGCGCGAAGGGCGGCAGGTCGGCCGGCATCGCCACGGGCGCCGAAGCGAAGGCGGCCGGGGCGAGCGCGGCGGCGACGCACAGGGCGGCCAGGTTCAGTCGAAGGTTCATGGTTTCACTCCTGGCCGGCGGCGGTGGCGGCCGCATCGAGCATCGCGGCGGGCTTGCGGTCGATCACGGTGCGGTTTTGCGCCGTGAGGTAGCTGCGCGCGACGCGCTGCAGGTCTTCGGAGTCGACGGCCTCGATCCAGCCGGGGATCTGGTTGGCCACGGCGGCGTCACCCCAGATCGCCTGCAGGCGCGCGAGCGTGTCGGCGCGGCCGAGGAAGCTCTCGAGGCCGTTGTTCCAGTCGGCCAGCATCTGGGTCTTGACGCGCGCCAGCTCCTCGTCGCCCACGCCTTCGTCGGCGATGCGGGCGATTTCCTCGTCCAGCGCCGCCAGCAGCTGGTCGGCGGTGTACTGCGGCTTGTAGAGTGCGAACAGCGTCAGCAGGGTCGGGCCGTCGAACTCCCAGGGGCTGGTCAGGCCGAACAGGTACTGGCCGCTGATGGCCATCTCCCGGCCCTTCACCAGGCCCAGGTACATGCGCGAGGCGTCGCCGCCGGCCAGCACCTCGGCCAGCACCGCGGTGGGCGCGTGGTCGGGGCTGCCGCGTTCGGCGATCTTCCAGCCCACGGCCAGCGCCGGCACCTGCGCCAGCGCGTCGGGCTGGGTGATGCGCTTCTCGCCGGTGTTGATCGGCTCGGACACGTCCGGGCGCGCCGGCGTCGGCCGCGCGGCGATGCCGCCGAAGTACTTCTCGGCCAGCGCGAAGCCTTCCTCCGCCGTCACGTCGCCGGCGATCGAGAGCACGGCGTTGTTCGGGCCGTAGTAGTCGCGGTGGAAAGCCGCGACGTCCTCGACCGTGGCGCCCTCGAGGTCCTGGAAGCTGCCGTAGCCGTCGTGGTTGTTCTCCCACTTCTGGAAAGCCTGCTGGTTGATGTCGAGCCACATGAAGCCGCCGTAGGGCTGGTTCTTCACGTTGACCCGGATCTCTTCCTTCACCACGTCCTGCTGGTTGCGCAGGGTGCGCTCGTTGAAGTCGAGCGTGGTCATGCGGTCGGCCTCGAGCCACAGGATCGGCTCGAGCGCGGACACCGGCGCGACCTCGATGTAATTTGTGAAGTCCGGCCGGGTCGAGCCATTGTTGCGGCCACCGCCGGAGGTGATGACCTTGTCGAACACGCCCTCGCCCGCCACCGGCGTGCCCTCGAACATCAGGTGTTCGAACAGGTGCGCGAAGCCGGTGCGGTTGCGCGGCTCCTGGCGCATGCCGACCTTGTAGACCACGCTCACGCCCACCACGGGGGCGCTGTCGTCGGGGGAAACGACCACGGTCAGGCCGTTGTCGAGGGTCTTTACCGCCACCGGGATCTCCCAGCGGTCGGAGGCCTGGACCAGGGCTGGCAGGGCCAGCAGCAGGCCCAGCGAAAGCAGGGGTCGCGAATGCGTCATCATCGGCTCGCTCGTGGCAGGGGACCCCGCGATCCTAACCCGCCCGCCCGGCCCGCCCACCGTGGCGAAGGTCACGCCCGGCGGCCACCGCGCACCCCGAGCCAGGCACCGCCCACCAGCAGGGCCAGCGCCACCGCCTGGCTCCAGTGCGGCCGCGCCTGCCCGGCCAGCAGCAGCCAGCCGGTGGACAGCAGCGGCGCCGCGTAGGACAGCGTGCCCAGCGTGGCCAGGTCGCCGCGCTTGGTGCCGATGTCCCAGAGCCAGAAGGCGGCGCCGGTGGGCCCGAGGCCAAGCAGGGCGATCGCCAGCCACTGCGCCGGCGTCGGCGCCACGCTGGTCTCGACCGCCAGGTGCACCAGCCCGCCCAGCACGGCCACGGCGAGGCAGGCACCGGCCATGGCCTGGCTGGGCACGTCGCCGAAGCGCCGGTTGAGCACGGAATAAAGGCCCCAGGTGAGCGCGGCGCCGATCGCCGCCGCGTAGCCCAGGGCGTGGCGCGCGTCGAGGTCGAGCCGTCCGCCGCGGGTGACCAGCAGCACGGCCGCGGCCAGGCCCAGCGCCGTGCCCAGCCACTGGCCGGCGCGCACCCGGCTGCCGCCGAGCAGGGCCGCGAACACCACGATCAGCAGTGGCCACAGGTAGTTGAGCAGGTTGGCCTCGACCACCGGCGCGCGCTTGAGCGCGAGGAAGAACAGCGCGTGGTAGCCGAACAGCGCACCGATGCACAGCAGCGCGGCCGCGGGCGGCTGGCGCAGCGCGGCCAGGCCCGGACCGCCGGGCCGCAGCAGCAGCGCCGTGCCGGCGACGCCGGCGAAGCCGAAACCCAGGGCCAGCAGCTGGAACGGCGGGATGCCTTCGGTGGCGGTGGTGAGCACCGCCAGCGTCGACCACAGCAGCACCGCGCCGAAGCCGGCGCCGGTGGCGCGTGCCCGCGGGCTCACGGCCGGGGGCTCCCCGCCTCGAGCCCGACGTTGCTCGGCGCGGCATCGTAGACGGCCTTGTCCAGCAGCCCGGTCTCGCGGGCCACCAGCACCGGCACCAGCACCTGGCCGGTGACATTGGTCATCGTGCGCATCATGTCGAGCACGCGGTCGATGGCCAGCAGGTAGCCCAGGCCCTCGAGCGGCAGGCCGGCGGCGCTCAGCACCACCGTGGCCATCACCACCGCGGTGCCGGGCACGCCGGCGGTGCCGAAGCTGCCGAGCACCGAGGCCAGCAGGATGGCGAGGTACTGCGCCAGGCTCAGCTCTATGCCGAAGTACTGGGCGATGAACAGCGAGGCCAGCGCCGGATAGATCGCGCCGCAGCCGTCCATCTTGATGCTCGCGCCCAGCGGCACCGCGAAGGCCGCGTACTCCTGCTTCACGCCGAGGTTGTGCACGGCCGCGCGCAGCGACACCGGCAGCGCGCCGAAGCTCGACGAGGTGGCGAAGGCCACCTGCATCGCGGGCGCCGCGCCCCGGAAGAACTTCAGCGGGTTCAGGCCGTGCGCCAGCAGCAGGCCGCCATAGACGAACACGATGTGCAGGGCGCAGGCGATGAACAGCGCCGCCACGAAACCACCCAGCGGCAGCAGCCGCTCGAAGCCATAGGTGCCCACCAGCGCGGCGATCAGGCCGAAGGTGCCGATCGGCGTGAACTCAAGCACGAAGCGGGTGACCTGGATCATCGCCTCGCTGGCCTCGCCGGCCAGCGCGCGCAGCTTCGCGGCCTTCCCGCCCAGCTTCACCAGCGCGAAGCCGAGCAGGCCGGCGAAGAAGATCACCTGCAGGATGCGCCCCTCGGCCAGGGCCTTGAAGGGGTTGGCCGGCACCACGTCGAGCAGCACCTGCACCGGGCCGGGCACCTCGCGCACCTGGTGGTCGGCGGCCATGGCCAGGGCCCCCAGGCCCTCGCCCGGCCGCAGCAGCAGGCCGGTGCCCAGGCCCACCGCGACGGCCAGCGCGGCCGTCACGGCGAACCAGAGGAAGGTGCGCCCGCCCAGCGCGGCGATGGACTTCTGCCCGGCCAGGCCCGACACGGCGCTGATGACCGCGAAGAACACCAGCGGCGTGGCGATCATCTTGATCAGGGTGACGTAGAGCGTGCCCAGGGGCTCGAACCAGGTGGCGGCGTCGGCGCCCAGGGCCCAGCCGGCGAGCGCGCCCAGGGCGAAGCCGGCCAGCACGCGCTGCCAGAAGGGAATGCGGAACCAGGCGGAGGCCAGTGCCATGGGGAGGGCTGCTCGGGGTCGGCTCCCGACCATAGCCGGCCGCCGGTGGCCGGTCACGCGCTTCGTCACGGGCGGAAACACACCGTTCCGTGATAATGCACGCTCCTCCCGGAGGTTCCATGACCCTGCTGCTTTTCCTGGCCGGCCTGGCCCTGCTGATCCTCGGCGCCGAACTGATGGTCCGCGGCGCCTCCCGGCTCTCCCTCTCGCTCGGCATCGCGCCCCTGGTGGTCGGCCTGACCGTGGTGTCCTTCGGCACCAGCGCACCGGAACTGGCGATCTCGGTGAAGTCGGCCCTCGGCGGCCAGGCCGACCTGGCCCTGGGCAACGTGGTGGGCAGCAACATCTTCAACGTGCTGTTCATCCTGGGCCTGTCGGCGCTGGTGGCGCCGCTGGTGGTCGACCGCCAGCTGGTGCGCCAGGACGTACCGATCCTGATCGCGGCGAGCCTGCTGGTCGGCGGCATGGCCTTCGACCGCGACATCTCCCGCGGCGACGGCGCGGTGCTGGTGCTGCTGCTGGTGGCCTACACGGGCCTGCTCTACTGGTCGAGCCGGCGCGCCGCGCCGGCCGAGCTCGAGGATCCGCTCGTGGTGGGCGCGGACTCACCCTGGCTGTCGCGGCTGTGGGTGCAGCTGCTGCTGATCGTCGCGGGCCTGGCGCTGCTGGTGCTGGGCTCGCGCTGGCTGGTGGCCGCCGCCATCGACATGGCGACCGCCCTGGGCGTGAGCCCGCTGGTCATCGGCCTGACCATCGTCTCGGCCGGCACCTCGCTGCCCGAGGTCGCCACCTCGGTGGTCGCGGCCGCGCGCGGCGAGCGCGAGATCGCCGTGGGCAACGTCATCGGCAGCTGCATCTTCAACCTGCTGGCGGTGCTGGGCATCAGCGCCCTGGTGGCGCCACAGGGCCTGGGCGTGCCGGGCGCGCTGCTGGCCTTCGACCTGCCGGTGATGTTCGCGGTGGCGGTGGCGTGCCTGCCGGTGCTGTTCACCGGCCACCGGATCGGGCGCGCGGAAGGCGCGCTGTTCCTGGCCTACTACGTCTTCTACGTCACCTACCTGGTGCTGTTCGCCCGGGACCATGCGGCCCTGGACGAATTCAGCCTGGTGATGTCGGTGGTGGTGATCCCGCTCACCGTCTTCACCCTGGTGGTGGTGGCCTGGCGCGAGCTGCGCCCGCGCCACCGGGCCTGAGCCTCAGAACGGCTTGAAATAGACCAGCCAGAGCACCGGGATCGCCAGCAGCAGCGGGATCTCGTTGAACCAGCGCAGCGCCGTCGGCGAGGGCAGCGCGGCGCCGGCCACCGCGCGCTTGATCCAGCGGCCGGTGAAGACGAAATGCAGCAGCAGCATCACCACCAGCATCAGCTTGGCGTGCACCCAGCCCTGGCCGACGCCCATGCGGAAGTGCAGCCACAGCGTCAGGCCCAGCAGCAGGGCGATGCCGAACATGACGTGGCCGAAGCGGTACAGGCGCCGTCCCATCAGGCCCAGGCGTTCGCGCACGGCCGCGTCGGCGCCGGCTTCGGCGAGGTTGACCAGGATGCGCGGCAGGTAGAACACGCACGCCATCCAGGCGATCACGAACAGCAGGTGGAAGAGCTTGGTCCACAGGTACATCGGTCGGTCGTCCTTGGCCGCGTCAGCGGCAGTTGGGCCGCCGGCCCGCGGTGCGGGCCTGGTCGCGGGTGGCCATCAGGCCGGGGGCCGAGGCGCGCAGCACCTTGATGCGCGCCTCCGGGTCGGGGTGGGTGGAGAGGAAGGCCGGCACCCGGTTGCCGCCGGTGGCGCGCACCATGTTCTCCCAGACGGTGGCCGCGGCCTGGGGGTCGAAGCCGGCCTGGGCCATGTAGCGCTGGCCCAGCAGGTCGGCCTCGGATTCGTGCCGGCGCGAGAACGGCAGCAGCACGCCGGCCTGGGCGCCCACGCCCAGCAGGCCCAGCAGTTGCTGGCGCTCGCCGCCGGTGGCGGAGTTGAGCACGTTCAGGGCCGTCTCGGCGGCAAATTGCTGCGAGACGCGCTCGGCGGCGTGGCGCGAGACCACGTGGCCGAGCTCGTGGCCGACCACGGCGGCCAGCTGGTCCTGGTCGGTGGCGACCTTGAACAGGCCGGTGTGCACGCCGACCTTGCCGCCCGGCAGGGCGAAGGCATTGGGGTTGTCGTCCTGCACCAGGACGACCTCCCAGGCCTTGCCGCGATGCTCCGGCGGCAGCACCGCCACCAGCGCATCGGTGATGCAGCGCAGCTGGCGCTGGCGGGCCGGGTCCTTGGCCAGCTTGCCGCCGGCCTTGATCTGGTCGAAGGCGCTGGCGCCCATGCGGTCCATGTCCGCGTCGGAGACCAGGATGAACTGGCTGCGGCCGGTGGGCGCGGTGGCGCAGGCGGCCAGCAGGGCCACCAGGGCCATCGGGAGCAGCTTCGAGCACTGGGTTCGCATCGTCGTCCTCCGGCATCGGGTCGGGCGCCCATGATTCCGGCATTGGCCCGGGGCCGCAATACCAAGGCGGTTCAGGCGCTTGCGTCGCCCTTGCGCTACAATGCGCGGGTCTCCTTCGTGTCCGTGGTGTGCCGGAATGCGAAGCTCCCCGACTCCACCAGGCTTCCCATGAACGACTCCACGAACGTGGCGCCGAACGCGCCCCTGCTTTTCCGCGACCTCGACCTGGGCGAGGGCCTGCTCAAGGCCCTGGCCGACGTGGGCTACGAATCGCCCTCGCCGATCCAGGCCCAGACCATCCCGCACCTGCTCGCCGGCCACGACGTGCTCGGCCAGGCCCAGACCGGCACCGGCAAGACCGCCGCCTTCGCCCTGCCCGTGCTGGCCCGGCTCGACCCGGCCCAGGCCTCGCCGCAGGCCCTGGTGCTGTGCCCGACCCGCGAACTGGGCATCCAGGTGGCCGAGGCCTTCCAGAAGTACGCCGCCCACCTGCCCGGCTTCCGGGTGCTGCCGATCTACGGCGGCCAGGGCTACGGCCCGCAGCTGCAGGCCCTGCGCCGCGGCGTGCACGTGGTGGTGGGCACCCCGGGCCGCATCATCGACCACCTCGACAAGGGCTCGCTCGACCTCTCGCGCCTGCGCACCCTGGTGCTCGACGAAGCCGACGAGATGCTGCGCATGGGCTTCATCGACGATGTCGAGCAGATCCTCAAGAAGATGCCGGCCGAGCGCCAGACGGCGCTGTTCTCGGCCACCATGCCGGCGCCGATCCGCCGCATCGCCCAGACCTACCTGCGCGACCCGGTGGAAGTGACCATCGCCGCCAAGACCCGCACGGCCGAGAACATCCGCCAGCGCAGCTGGGAAGTCAGCGGCCTGCACAAGCTCGACGCGCTCACCCGCATCCTCGAGGCCGAGCCCTTCGACGCGATGATCGTCTTCGCCCGCACCAAGCAGGCCACCGACGAACTCGCCGAAAAGCTGCAGGCCCGCGGCTTCTCCGCCGCCGCCATCAACGGCGACGTGGCGCAGGCGCAGCGCGAGCGCACGATCGAGCAGCTCAAGGCCGGCAAGATCGACATCCTGGTCGCCACCGACGTCGCCGCCCGCGGCCTGGACGTGGACCGCATCAGCCACGTCGTGAACTACGACGTGCCCTACGACACCGAAAGCTACGTGCACCGCATCGGCCGCACCGGCCGCGCGGGCCGCAGCGGCGAGGCGATCCTGTTCATCGCCCCGCGCGAGCGCAGCATGCTGCGCGCGATCGAGCGCGCCACCCGCCAGCCGATCACGCCGATGGAGCTGCCGAGCGTGGCGGCGGTCAACGACGTGCGCATCGCCAAGTTCAAGCAGCAGATCACCGACACGCTGGCCTCGGGCGAGCTGGCCGAGTTCCGCAAGCTGATCGAGGACTACGAGCGCGAGATGAACGTGCCGGCGATCGAGATCGCCACGGCGCTGGCCAAGCTGGCCCGCGGCGACGTGCCGCTGCTGATGGAGCCGCCGAAGTTCGAGGCCAAGCGGCGCGCGTTCGAACGCGACGTGCAGGCCGCCACCGACCGGTTCGCCAAGCCCTCGCGCTTCGAACGCGGCGAGCGCGGCGAGCGCCCGGAGCGCCCGGCCTACCCGAAGAAGGAGCGCGTGGCGCGCACGCCCGACGAGGGCAAGCAGACCTTCCGCATCGAGGTGGGCTACGACCACGGGGTGAAGCCGGGCAACATCGTCGGCGCGATCGCCAACGAGGCCGGGCTCGACGCCAAGCACATCGGCCGCATCGAGATCTTCGAGGACCACACGCTGCTCGACCTGCCCGAGGGCATGCCGGCCGACGTGATGAGCCACCTCAAGACGGTCTGGTGCGCCGGCCAGCAGCTGCGCATCACCCGCGACGGCGAGCCGCCGGACACCGCCGGCAAGACCGCGGGCAAGAAGCCCTTCGCCGGCAAGAAGCCCTTCGGCCCGAAGAAGGACTTCGGCGACCGCAAGCCTTTCGGCCCGAAAAAGCCCCACCGCAAAGGCCCCCGCCCCGACTGACCCCACGCGCTCCTGTAGGAGCGCCTTCAGGCGCGAAGCACTTTGCTCGCGCTGACCCTTCCGGCCGGGAAACCACCGGAGTGGCGCCGCCGCGTTGCGTGAGGGGGTATCGCCCGTCGTCTTGCTAAACGCCATCCTTGGCAGGCCGCTCCCGCGCATCCATGCGCTCTGCGGCATTTGGGCATCCTGCCCGGCACAAACGCCGGTCGCTACGGGCTCCTGCCCTCCGCTTCGAACCCCCTCACGCAACGCGCCGTCGCTCCGATTGCAGCGGGCGGCCTCCAGGGACACGGCTTGGTGGCGACTCGAAAGAGCCGTGACGCGAGTGACGGCTGGATGCCTTCCGCTCCTGCTCTCCTCTCGGCCACGACGACAGGTTCGAGGAGGTGCCGTGCGTTCGCCCCGGCCGACCATCGGCGACATGGACGTCGCCGATGAGACCCCATGGATGGGTTCACGGCGTGTCGGCCGGGGCGAATGCACGGCGCCTCCACTCGCGAAAGCCCCGAGCGGCCGAACCGGACACAGCAAAAGCTTCGGGCCTGAAGGCCCTCCAACAGGGGGCGGGGATCAGGGCATGGCGCCGAGGGTTTCGCGCAGCAGGGGCAAGTGCGGGCGCAGGAGGGCGGCGTTGTGGCGGGCGGCGGCCTGGGCGGTTTCGTCGTCGGGGTCGGGGCCGGTGAAGCCGGGCAGGCCCGGCAGGCCGGCCATGCCGGCGACGTCGCCGGCGCTGGGCATCGGCACCAGTTGCGACATCGCCGCGATCGACTGCCGGCGGATCCAGGCGTATTCCTCGCGCGACAGCCCCGTTTCGTTGACGCCGGCAGCCTGGGCCGCGCGCAGTTTCGTGACCGTGCCGGAGAGCTCGCCGTAGGCATTGCCCAGGTCGGCCAGCGAGGGCGCGGTGTCGCCCGAGGCGCGGTCGTTGGCGGCGTCGCCGGCCTGTTGCGCCAGCCGGGCCAGGTCCGGGCCCATGTCGGCGGCGATGCGCTTTTGCACGCGGATGAAGGCGTCCACCTGCGCCTGGCTCATGCGGCCATCGGCGGGCGGGTCGTAGGGCGACTGGTTGGTGATGTCGTTGCCCAGGTCAACGGCGCTGATCCATTCCTTCGCGCCTTCGAGTCCCGCGTTCCACATCGGGCGAAGCACGAACCACCAGGCTGCCGCCAGGCCGACGATCGCCACCAGCACCACCACCAGGCATCCCGCCAGCACCTTCTTCACGGCCATCGCCCCGCCCTCGCTGTCATCCGATGGCCCCGAGGATAGTCGCGCCGGCGCGCCAGCGGCTACAGTCGCGCCCATGGAAGACGATGTCCTGGTGATCGGCGGTGGTGCCGCCGGCCTGATGTGCGCGCTCACCGCCGGCCGGCGCGGCCGGCGCGTGCGCGTCATCGAGCACGCCAACCGCTGCGGCAAGAAGATCCTGATGTCGGGCGGCGGCCGCTGCAATTTCACCAATACCGGCACCACGCCGGCGAATTTCCTGTCCGCCAACCCGCACTTCTGCAAGTCGGCGCTGGCGCGTTTCCGGCCCGAACACTTCATCGCCATGGTCGAGGCGCACGGCATCGGCTACCACGAGAAGGAGCTGGGACAGCTGTTTTGCGACGAATCGTCCAAGCAGATCGTGGCCATGCTGCTGGCCGAGTGCGCCGAGGCCGGGGTGCGCATCGACACCAACTGCGCAGTCGATGACGTGGCCGCGCTGCCCGGCGGTGGATTCCGGCTGCGCACCGCCCTGGGCGAGCGGCGCGCCCCATCGCTGGTGGTGGCGACCGGCGGGCTGTCGATCCCGAAGATGGGCGCCACCGGCTTCGGCTACGAGCTGGCGCGCGCCTTCGGACACGTCGTGCTGCCCACGCGCGCCGGCCTGGTGCCGCTGACGCTCAGCGGCAAGCACCTGGAGCACTATGCCGACCTGGCCGGCGTGTCCTTCCACGTGTCGGCACGCTGCGGCAAGGCGCGTTTCGACAACGCGATGCTGGTGACGCATCGCGGCCTGAGCGGGCCGGCCATCCTGCAGGTCTCCTCGTACTGGGAGCCGGGCAAGGAACTGCTGCTCGACCTGCTGCCCGAGCACGAGATCGCCGACTGGCTGCTCGAACGCCAGCGCGAGGAGCCCGCCGCCGAACTGCGCACGGTGCTCGGCGACGTCTTCCCCAAGCGCTTCGCGCAGCGGCTTTGCGAGGGCTGGTTCACCAGCAAGCCGATGCGCCAGTACACGCATGGCGAGCTGCCGGCCATCGCCCGCCAGCTGGCGAACTGGCCGATCGTCGCCAGCGGCACCGAGGGCTACCGCACCGCCGAAGTCACCCTGGGCGGCGTGGACACCGACGGCCTGTCCTCGACGACGATGGAGTCGAAGCACCAGCCCGGCCTGTATTTCATCGGCGAGGTGGTGGACGTGACCGGCTGGCTGGGCGGCTACAACTTCCAGTGGGCCTGGGCCAGCGGCCACGCGGCGGGCACGGCGGCGTGATGGCGCCCCGCGGCGCCTTTTCACGTTAACTTGTCACGACCCGTCGCCACCAGGAGCCCGACCATGCCCCGGAAGACCCGCGCCGCGCTGCCCGCGCTCGCCCTGCTCAGCCTTGCCACCGGCCTGGCCCAGGCCGGCGAAAACGCCATCATCGTGCTCGACGCCTCGGGCTCGATGTGGGGCCAAATCAACGGCAAGCCCAAGCTCGAGATCGCCCGCGAGACGCTGGCCACCGTGCTGGCCGACGCGCCCGACGACCTGGCCCTGGGCCTGATGGCCTACGGCCACCGCGAGAAAGGCAACTGCAACGACATCGAGCTCGTGGTGCCGGTGCGCACCGGCAGCGCCGGCGACATCGCCGAGGCGGCCGCGACGATGAAGTTCCTGGGCATGACGCCGCTGTCGGAAGCGGTCTCGCGCGCCGCCGGCGAGCTGAAGTTCACCGAACAAAAAGCCACGGTGATCCTGATCACCGACGGCCTGGAAACCTGCAAGGCCGATCCCTGCGCCCTGGGCACCGAGCTCGAGCAATCGGGCGTGGACTTCACCGCCCACGTGGTGGGTTTCGGCCTGAGCGCGGAGGAAGGCAAGCAGGTGGCCTGCCTGGCCGAAAACACCGGTGGCCGCTACATCGCCGCCAACGACGCCGACGGGCTGGCCGCGGCGCTGACCGAGACCGTGGTCGAGGCGCCGCCGCCGGCGCCGCTGCCCGAGGCCAGCCTCGATGCGCCGGCCACGGTGCCGATGTCGTCGCGGTTCCTGGTCGGCTGGGATGGCCCGGCGCACCAGTACGACGAGGTGCAGGTCTTCGACCCGCGCGACCGCGGTGGCCGCGGCAAGGTCATCGACAACCAGCGCGTGCTGGGCGACCGGCGCGCCGACGACCGCCAGGTCGAGCTGGTCGCCCCGGCCAAACCGGGCCAATACCTGCTGCGCTACTACCACGGGGCGCAGTCGCGCGTCATCGCCACGCGCGAGATCACCGTCACCGAGGCCGATGTCGCGCTGACCGCGCCGGACGAGGTGGCCATCGCCTCGAACATCACGGTCGGCTGGACCGGCCCGGGCGAACGCTACGACGAGGTGCAGGTGTTCGACCCGGCCGCGCGCGGCGGCCGAGGCCACGTGGTTGACAACAAGCGGGTACTCGTCGACGGCGACGCCGGCGACAACAAGGTCGTGCTCGTCGCGCCGGCGACGCCGGGCGAGTACCAGCTGCGCTACTGGAACGGCGACAACAGTACCGTTCTTGCCACCCGTGCCCTGCGCGTGGTCGAGGCCGAAGTCGCGCTGACCGCGCCGGACGAGGTGGCCATCGCCTCGAACATCGTGGTCGGCTGGACCGGCCCGGGCGCGCGTTACGACGAAGTGCAGGTGTTCGACCCGGCGGCGCGCGGCGGCCGAGGCCACGTGGTGGACAACAAGCGCGTGCTCGACAACGGCGACCCCGGCAAGCGCGAGGTCGTGCTCGTCGCCCCGGCCAAACCCGGCGACTACCTGCTGCGCTACTGGAACGGCGACAACAACACCGAACTGGCGACGCGGCCGCTGAAGGTGGTCGCCGCCGAGGTCGCGCTCGAGGCGCCGGCCTTGGTGCCGGCCGCGTCCTACTTCACCGTCGGCTGGACCGGCCCCGGCGCGCGCTACGACCACGTGCAGGTGCATGATCCGGACGACCGCGGCGGCCGCGGCAAGGTGATCGACAACCAGCGCGTGCAGTCCGACAAGGGCTTCGACCAGCGCCAGGTTACGATGACCGCGCCGGCCCGCCCGGGCCGCTACGAGCTGCGCTACTGGAACGGCGACAACAATGCCGCCCTGCACGTGCAGCCGCTGGAGGTGACCGCGGTGCAGGTGTCCTTCGACGCCCCGGCGCGCGGCGCCGCCGGCCAGACCATCACCATCGGCTGGACCGGCCCCGGCGCACGCTACGACGAAGTGCAGGTGCACGACCCGAACGACCGCGGCGGCCGCGGCAAGGTGCTCGCCAGCCGCCGCCTGCAGTCCGACGCGGGTTACGACCAGCGCAAGGCCAGCCTGAAGCTCCCCGACGCGCCGGGCACCTACGAACTGCGCTACTGGAACGGCGACAACAGCGCGGTGATGCACGTCCAACCCATCATCGTGGAGTGAGGACCATGCAAGGACATCCTCGTTTCGCCGCCCGCCCCGCGCTTTCCCTGGTCACGGCGGGCCTGCTTTTCATGGTTCTGGCGGGCTGCAGCGACGAACCCGGGCCGAACGTCCCGGACTACGTGTCGCCGAAAGGCAAGGAGACGCTGGAAAGGGCCTGGGCCGAACTCAAGACCTGCGACGACGTCAAGGCGCTGTTGATCTTCAACGAGATCATCAATCTCGCCGACCCGCTCGGCTATGCCGCCGGCATGGCGGGGCAGTCCGCGGGCCAGGGGAAACCCGACCTTCCGGTGGACAACGCCTTCGGGGGCGTGATGAAGATCAACGAGATCTGCTGCCAGAATGTCGACAAGATCATCAGTCTCCACGTGAGCTCCGACGTGTTCGACGGGTGGGCGACGGGGAAGACTTCCCGCGAAGAGAGCCATTTCTGGCGCAGGCTGTCGCTGGCCGTCAGTTGGGACGGCGGACGATGCAAGCTGCCCGAGCGACTCGATGACGGGATGTCGTGGCCGTCGGGCTGAGAATCGCCCGCACACGCCTGCTCGATCCGGCGGCCTGGCCCGCCCTGGCGCTCCTGCTGCTGGTTGCGCTGGCCTTCCACCCTGGCTGGCAGGCCGGACTGCTCTACGACGACTACCGCGTGATCACGGGCGACCCGCGGGCCCGCGACTGGGCCGCGTGGTGGGCCGACGCGCCGCACGGCATCCGCCCGCTGCTCAAGCTCAGCTTCCTGCTCAACTGGCGCAGCGGGCTCGGTCCGCCCGGGTATTTCGCCGTGAACCTGTTGCTGCACCTGGGCAATACCCTGCTGCTGTGGCGAATCGGCCGGCTCCTGCTCCCGCGGTTGGCGCCGGACCAGGCCGCGCTGGCGGCGCCGGTGGCCTGGCTGGCGGCGCTGCTGTTCGCGCTGCATCCGGTCCAGGCCGAGGCGGTGACGTATCTGAGCGGGCGCTCGTCGCCGCTGATGGCCTTGTTCCTGCTCGGCTCGTTCCTGCTCTGGCTGCGGCGCCCGGGCCACCTGCCGTCGGACATCGCCGCCGGCGTCGCCTTCGCGCTCGCCCTCGCGTCGCGTGAAACCGCGGTCGTACTGCCGGCCGTGATGGCGCTGGTGCTGTGGCTGTCGCCAGCCCCCCCGCCGAACGGCTGGCGGCTGCCGCTGGCGCTGGCCGCCGTGGTCGCCGCGGCCGCGCTGGCGGTGTTGGCCGGCCATCCGGGCTATCGCGCCTTTTTCGCCGGCGCCTTTGCGCATGGTGAGCCACTGACGCACCTGCCCGACGCCGCCCGCGGCCTGCATTACCTCGGGATGCGCTGGCTCGGCCTGCAGCCGGGCTCGATCGACCCGGTGCTGCCCGTCGATGCGCCTGCCTGGCTGCCGCTGGTCGCACTGGCGGCGCTGGCCTGCTTCGCCGGCGAGCGCGGCCGGCGACGTCGCCTGGCCTGGCTCGTTTTCGGCCTGGGCTGGGCCCTGCTGCACCTGGCCCCGATGTATTCGCTGGTCCCGCGCGCCGAACCGGCCAACGACCGCCACCTCTACCTCGCCGCCTGGGGCCTGGCGCTGCCGCTGGCCTGGGGCCTGTGCCGGCTGGGCGCCGTCGGCGGCTGGCGGCGGGGCGTGGCCGCGGCCCTGCTCGCCTGCCTGGTCGCGGCGCCAACGAGTGGGCTGCAAGCGCGCCACCGGGTGCTTGGCGATGAAGCGGCGGTATGGACGGAGGTGGTGCGGCAGGCCCCGGCCCATGCCCGCGGCTGGCACAACCTGGGGCTCGCCCTGCACCGCCGGGGACGACTGCCCGAGGCGCGGACCCACTACTGCCGGGCCCTGGCGCTGCAGGACAACGCCCGCAGCCGCCTGGCCATGGAGCGCCTGATCCGGGCCGGACAACCCGACTGCGCCGATCCCGCCCCGGCCACCCCGGCGGCGGGTCTTTAAGGCATACTCCGGCATCACATACGCACCGGTATGGTGCGCCCGACCGACCGCCGAGAGCCGCCATGCCCCACTACACCGCCCCGCTGCGCGACATGCGCTTCGTCCTGTTCGACCTGCTCGACGGCGAGGCCGAACTGGCCGCCCTGCCCCGCCACGCCGGGCTCGACCGCGAGACCATCGAGGCGGTGCTGGAGGAAGGCGCGAAGTTCGCCAGCCAGGTCATCCAGCCGCTCAACGCGGTCGGCGACCGCGAGGGCTGCACCTGGCACGGCGACGGCGTGGTCACCGCGCCGCCGGGCTTCAAGGCCGCCTATCGCCAGTTTGTCGAGGCCGGCTGGCCCTCGCTGGGCTGCGAGCCGGACTTTGGCGGCCAGGGCCTGCCGACGGTGGTCAACAACCGGCTCTACGAGATGTGGAACTCGGCCAACCAGGCCTGGCTGATGTATGCCGGCCTCTCGCACAGCGCCTACGAGTGCCTGATGGCCTTCGGCAGCGACGAGCAGAAGCAGGTCTACCTGACCAAGATCATCTCGGGCGAGTGGACCGGCACCATGTGCCTGACCGAGCCGCACTGCGGCACCGACCTGGGCCTGCTCAAGACCAAGGCCGAGCCGAACGGCGACGGCAGCTTCGCGCTCACCGGCACCAAGATCTTCATCAGCGCGGGCGAACACGACCTGGCCGACAACATCCTGCACCTCGTGCTCGCCCGCCTGCCCGACGCGCCGGCCGGCACCAAGGGCATTTCGCTGTTCCTGGTGCCCAAGTTCCTGCCCGACGCCGCCGGCGCGCCCGGCGAACGCAACGGCATCCAGGCCGGTTCGATCGAACACAAGATGGGCATCCACGGCAACGCCACCTGCGTGATGAACCTCGACGGCGCCACCGGCTGGCTGGTGGGCGAGCCGCACAAGGGCCTGCAGGCGATGTTCGTGATGATGAACTCGGCGCGCCTGGGCGTGGGCATGCAGTCGCTGGGCCAGGGCGAGGTGGCCTACCAGAACGCCGCCGCCTACGCGAAGGACCGCCTGCAGGGCCGTGCCGCGACCGGCCCGGCGCAGCCTGGCAAGCCGGCAGACTCGATCCTGGTGCACCCCGACGTGCGCCGCATGCTGCTCACCGCGCGGGCCTACAACGAGGGCGGCCGCGCCCTCGCCACCTGGACCGCCCAGCTGATCGACCGCGAACACGCCCACCCCGACGCCGCGGTGCGCGAGGACGCCAGCGAGCTGATGGCCCTGCTCACGCCGGTGGTGAAGGCCTTCCTGACCGACAACGGCTGGGAAACCGCCACCCTGTGCCAGCAGGTGCTGGGCGGCCACGGCTACATCGCCGAATGGGGCATGGACCAGTTCGTGCGCGACGCCCGCATCAACATGATCTACGAGGGCACCAACGGCATCCAGGCGCTCGACCTGCTCGGCCGCAAGGTGCTGATGGACGGCGGCGCCAGGTTCGGCCGCTTCGCCGCCCTGGTGCAAGCCACGCTGGCGGAGCTCGCGCCGCGCAGCGAACTCGCGGAGTTCACCGGCCCGCTGGGCAAGCTCCTGGCCGACACCGTGGCCCTGACCAGGGAGATCGGCGCGCGTGCCAAGGCCGACCCCAACGAGGTCGGCGCCGCTTCGGTGCCCTACCTGCGCATCATCGGCCACCTGTGCTTTGCCTGGCTGTGGGCGCGCATGGCGGCCCTGTCTGCGGGCAAGGACGACGCCTTCCACCAGGCCAAGCTGGCGACGGCGCGCTTCTACTTCGCCTGGCTGCTGCCGGAAGTCGAGCAGCGCTTCCGCGAGGCCCGCGCCGGCGCACCGGCGCTGATGGCGATGCCGGCCGATTCGTTCTGAGGATCGGCGGGCCTCGATGCCGGTAAGGCCTCTGGCACACTGGGGCACCTCCCCGCAGAGCCACGGAAACCCATGCGCAGCCTCCGACACCTGGTGTTCGCCACCGCCCTCGCGCTGCCGCTGGCGGCGTCGGCCCAGCCCGCCGCGCCTGACGACGCCGAAGTGCGCCAGCAGGCCGAGCGCCTTCTCAATGCCCTGGACATGGACACGCAGTTCACGGCCATGCTCGCCATGACGCTGGACATGCAGCTTGAGCAGAAGCCCGAGCTGAACAAGTACCGGCATGTCATGGAGGCCTTCTTCGCCAAGCACATGAGTTATGCGGCGCTGAAGGAATCGCTGGTGGCCATCTACGCCGAGGAATTCACCGTGGCGGAACTGCGCAAGGCCAGCGAGTTCTACGAGACCGAGGAAGGCCGGAACATCCTCGCCAAGATGCCCCGCCTGATGCAGCTCGGCGGCGAGCTTGGCCAGCGCCGGGTCGAGGAGAACCTCGACGAGCTCGTGGCCGCCATGCAGGCCGAGGATGCCCGGCTGGAAGCCGAGGCCGCCGCGACCCAGGGCCCGGCCGCGGGCGAGTAGCCCGGGCCGGCGGCGGCGCGACTAGCGCCCGAAGAGCCGCCGCCAGCCCTCGGGACCGAGGGCCCGCAGCGTCTCGATGTTGGTCTCGTAGATGCGTTCGGCCTCCGGGAAGGCCTCCACGGCCTTGTCCACGCTCTCCTCGCGCAGCAGGTGCAGCGTGGGGAAAGGCGCGCGGTTGCTGTAGTTGCCCATGTCGTCCGGATCGCTGTCGGCGAACTGGTAGTCGGGGTGGAAGCTGGCGACCTGCAGCACGCCCTCCAGGCCCACCTCCTCCACCGCCGCGTCGGCGATGTCGAGGAAATCGTTGTAGTCGAGGAAGTCGCGCAGCACGAAGGGGTGCATGAGCAGCGTGGTCTCGACGTCGCCGGGATCGGACGCCGCCAGCAGCTGCAGTTCGTGCAGCAGGTCCTGCAGCAGGCCCTCCTCGTCGGTCGCCTGGCTGACCACGTAGCGGATCTGCCGCTTGACGTGCACGGCCTTGGCGAAGGGGCAGAGATTGAGGCCGATCACGGCCTTCTCGAGCCATTCTCGGGTGGCGGCGATCACGGATTCGTCGGTCAGCGGCTCGTCGCCATGCATCGGGTCGTGGCTCATGTCTTTACTCCCGGCGCCGCAGCGCGGCGGCCCTGGTCAGGTCGTTCCACCAATAGCGCGCGAACGAGCGCAGCATGCCGCGGCGCGGCTCGATCGGCCGGGCATCGGCCAGCCGCTCCATCTGCTGGTAGTACCAGCCCTGCGCGCCGAGCACGTTCACCATCTTGGCCGCCAGCCAGGGGCTGGCCGGCGACAGCCGCCCGCGCGGCCGCAGGTGCAGGCGGTGTTCGAAGGCCGGCAGCTCGTCGATCTCGCGGTCCAGGAGGCGGCGCGCCACGTCGGGATGCGTGCAGAACGGGCGGCCGATGCCGATCACGTCGGTGTCGCCGCTGGCCAGCGCCGCCTCCATGCCGGCGCGGGTGCGGAAGCCGCCGGTGACCATCAGCGGCATGGCCGCCACCCGGCGGATCGCCGTGGCGTAGTCGAGGAAATAGGCCTCGCGCACGCGGGTGCTGGCGCGCACTTCCACCGCGTCCCCATCGCGTCCGCTGATGCCCAGCAGGCGCGGCTGTTCGTAGTTGCCGCCGGAGATCTCCAGCAGGTCCACCGATTCGCCGTTGAGCATCTGCACCACGCCCAGGCAGTCGGCGTGGCTGAAGCCGCCCTTGCGGAAGTCGTCGGAATTGAGCTTCACCGAGACCGGGAAATCCGGGCCCACGGCCCGGCGCACCGAGCGCACCACTTCAAGCAGGAAACGCGCGCGGTTGGCCAGCGAGCCGCCCCAGGCATCCGTGCGGCGGTTGGTGACCGGCGAGAGGAAGCTGGAGATGAGGTAGCCGTGCGCGCCGTGCACCTGCACGCCGGTGAAGCCGGTGTCGCGGGCGATCGCCGCCACCTCGCCGAAGCGCCGGACCAGGGCTTCGATCTCGTCCTCGCGCAGCGCGCGCGGGCGGGCGTAGTTGCCCATCAGGTCGAGCTGTACGTCCGAGGGCGCCACCGGCCGGCAGGTGACATAGCGCGGCGACTGCCGGCCGGCGTGCGAAACCTGCATCCACAGGTGGTTGCCGGCGCGGGTGCCGGCGGCGGCCCAGCGGCGCAGGCGGTCGCGGGCCGCGGCGTCGACCGTGGGCGCGAACGTCGGGTCGATGGCGACGTTGCCCGGCCGCTCGAGCACGCGATGGTCGATCATCACGTTGCCGGTCAGCAGCAGGCCGGCGCCGCCCTCGCTCCAGGCCTCGTAGAGCCGGTCGAGGCGCTCGGTGGCGCGCAGGCGCGCGTCGCCCAGGCCTTCGGTCATCGCCGCCTTGCACAGGCGGTTCCCCAGGATGGCTCCGCAGGGAGGCGGGAACGGCTGGGCCAGGGGATCCGGCATCACGGGGCTCCGGTGTCGCGTTCAGTCCGACACCTTACTGCAAAGCCCGCTGCCTTCAAGCGGCGACCGGTGCGCCCGGCCGCCGCGCGTGCCTCAGTACTGGGCGGTCTTGACCAGCAGGTGCTTGGCCACCAGCGCGTGCACGTGGCCGATGCCGCGGGCCAGGTGCAGCAGCACGAAGAACAGCAGCACGCCCAGCAGCATCACCAGCAGGGACGAAACCGGCCCGTCGAGCCTGGTGCCCTGCAGGGCGAAGTCGGCGTCCAGCGGCACGCCCAGGTTCACCAGCAGCGCCAGGAAGCCGCCGACGGCCAGGCCGACCGAAAGCGCGCCCGACACCGAAGCGAGCGTGAAATACAGCACGCCCAGCGGCATCATCAGGACCTGGTAGAGCATGGTGCTCCAGGTGCGCGGGTCGGTGAACATGGCGCCGATGCGCTGCAGCAGCGTCTGGCCGCGCCCCTGGTAAAGCGGCCGGCGCGGCATGCGCTCGCCCAGCAGCCCCTCGACGATGCGGCCCTCGACGAGCGAAAGCAGGCGCACCAGGCCGACGAACAGGATCACCACCGGGACGCCGATGATCATCAGCGCCATGCCCGCGGAGAGGCTGAAGCCGGTGATTACGGCCGTGAAGTAGACGATGCCGGTGGCCAGCGAGAGCAGCATGTAGAACAGCGCCGACCAGGCGCGCGGGTCGGTGGCCACGCCGAAGAAGCGGCCGGCCAGGCTGCTGCGCTCCCGGGCCGGCGGCGTGCGCAGGGCCTTGTTCACCTGCACTTCGGTATCGCGGTAGATCTCCGCCACTTCGGCGGGCGCACCGTAGCTCGAAGCCACGCTGGCGATCAGTTCGGCCTCGGCCATGCCGGGGTTGGCGGCAAGCTCCGAGCGCAGGTATTCCTCGGCGTCGTAGAGCGCGTCCTGCACCAGGGCCGGATCGGCGCCGCGCAGGGCCTCGCGCAACTGGTCGAGGTATTCGGGGATGGAACGCGCAAGCTCGGCGGTCATTTGAGGTTTCCTTCCAGCACGGAGTCGACACAGTCGCGGGTGGTGCGCCAGCTGCCGGCCCATTCGGCCAGCACCTGCCTGCCCAGCGTGGTGATGCGGTAGTAGCGGCGCGGCGGGCCGCTGACCGAGGGTTCGACGTGGCTCTCGGCCAGCCCGGCGGTGCTGAGGTTGCGCAGCACCGGGTAGAGCGCGCTCTGCTTGCCGCCCAGCAGCGGGTCGCCGGTGGCCTCGAGCCGCTTGGCGATCTGGTAGCCGTACAGCGGCTCGTGCGAGCGCGCCAGCACCGCCAGCAGCACCAGCGACACCGTGCCGGCGCTGAGCTCCTTTTGGAATTTCTTCAGATGGGTTTCGGTGTCGCCCATGGCCTGTCCCGGTCTGCCCTATATGCGCTTGTTACGCATAGTGTGGAGTCAATAATAGCTGGTCGGCCCCGAACCGTCAGTGCCGCAAGTCATGGGGTCCGCCGGACGCCCTCCTTGCATCCGACGCGGCCTTGGGTAACGTGGGGGGCACATCCACCCCCCGGAGTCCCCCTCGATGAGCGCCGCGTCCATGAATGGCCCGATGCCCGTCCTTTTCCTCGGGCACGGCTCGCCCATGAACGCCATCGAGGACAACGCCTGGCGGCGGGGCTGGGAAGCCCTGGGCCGGCGCCTGCCGCGCCCGAAGGCCATCCTGTGCATCTCGGCGCACTGGGAGACCCAGGGCGTCTACATCGGCTCGGCCGAAAAGCCCGAGACCATCCACGACTTCCGCGGCTTCCCCAAGGCCCTGTTCGACGTGCGCTACCCCGCCCCGGGCAGTCCGGCACTGGCGCACCGGGTGGCCGAACTGGTGGACACGCCGCGCGTGCACCTCGACCCGCACCGCGGGCTCGACCATGGCGTGTGGAGCGTGATCCGCCCGATGTTCCCCGACGCCGACATCCCGGTGGTGCCGCTGAGCCTGTCGAGCCTGCAGCCCGGCGCCTGGCACTACGACCTGGCGCGCCAGCTCGACCCGCTGCGCGACGAGGGCGTGCTGGTGGTGGGCAGCGGCAACATCGTGCACAACCTGCGCTACTGGCGCATGGGCCAGACCGAGCCGCTGGACTGGGCCCAGCGCTTCGACGAGGACATCGCCGAACGAATCGCCGAGGGCCACCACGAAGGCATGATGGGTTACGAGACCCTGGGCCCCGACGCCCTGCTGGCCATCCCCACGCCCGAGCACTACCTGCCGCTGCTCTACGCGCTGGCACTGCAGCGCGATGACGACGCGGTCGAGTTCCTCAACGCCGACGTGGTCGGGCCGATCTCGATGCGCTCGGTGCTGATCGGAATGCCCGCCTGATGGCCGACAACCAGGTTCTCGTGCTGTTCCTGCCCCTGGCCCTGGCCGTGGTGATGGTCGGGCTGGGCCTGCACCTGACCCCGGCCGACTTCCGCCGCGTGCTTGCCCTGCCCAAGGCCATGGCCGTGGCCCTGGCGGTGCAGCTGCTGCTGTTGCCGCCGGTGGCCTTCGGCCTGGCGCGCGCCTTCGGCCTGCCCGGCGAACTGGCGCTGGGCCTGGTGCTGCTGGCTGCGTCGCCGGGCGGCGTCACCGCCAACCTCTTCAGCCACCTGGCGCGCGGCGACGTGGCGCTCAACATCAGCCTCACCGCCATCAACAGCCTGCTGGCGCTGGTGACGCTGCCGCTGTGGACGGCGCTGGCGCTGTCGGTCTTCCTCGGCGACGAGGCCAGCGTGCCGCCGCCCACCCGCAAGATCGTCGAAGTGGCGCTGCTGGTGATCGGCCCGGTGGCGCTGGGCATGGCGCTGCGGGCCTGGCGCCCGGCCCTGGCCGCCGCGGCCGAGAAGCCGGTCCGGCACCTGTCCTCGCTGCTGCTGGGCGCGCTGATCGTCATGGCCTTCGCCTCGGAGTGGGATATCGTGCGCGCCTACGCGCCGGTGGTGGGCGTGGCGGCGGTGCTGTTCAACCTCGCCAGCCTGCTCTCGGGCTATTTCGTGGCGCGCGGCGTGCGCCTGGGCGAACCGCAGGCCATCGCCATCGCCTTCGAGATCGGCATCCACAACGGCACGCTGGCCATCTTCATCGCCATCGAGGTGCTGGGCCGCGACCAGGCCTCGATCGCCCCGGCGATCTACGCCCTGAGCATGTACCTCACCGGCGCGCTGTTCGCCGCCTGGCTGCTGCACCGGCGCAAGGACGCCACGACGTGAACAAAGTCTACGACCGCAAGTACTTCGACACCTGGTACCGCAAGCGCGACCTCGGCGGCGCCGCCGCGCTGGCGCGCAAGGTGGCGCTGGCCGTGGCCGTGGCCGAATACCACCTGGGCCGGCCGCTGAAGTCGGTGCTCGACGTCGGCTGCGGCGAGGGCGCCTGGCGCGCCCCGCTGCTGAAGCTGCGCCCGAAGCTGCGCTACCTCGGCGTGGACAGCAGCGACTACGCCATCGAACGTTTCGGCGCCCGCCGCAACCTGCACTGGATGCCCTTCGGCGACCTGGCGGCGCTGCCGCTGTCGGAATCGGTGGACCTGCTGGTGTGCTCGGACGTGATGCACTACCTGCCCGACGACGAACTGCTGCGCGGCCTGAAGGAGTTCGCGCGCCTGTGCCACGGCGTGGCCTTCCTCGAAGTGTTCGCCGAGGGCGACGAGATCGTCGGCGACCTGCACGAACTGCACCGGCGCCCGGCGGCCTGGTACCGCAAGGCCTTCGCCCGCGCCGGCTTCACCGCCGCCGGCTCGCACACCTACCTCGCCGCGCCGCTGGCGGCGCGCGCCACCGCGCTCGAGTTGCCCGGGCGGTGAGCGACGCCGGCACCCCTTACGCCAACCTCGACCCCGACCGCATCCTCGACGCCGTCGAGTCGCTCGGCCTGCACGCCGACGGCCGCGTGCTGGCGCTCAACAGCTACGAGAACCGCGTCTATCGCATCGGCATCGAAGGCGGCGCGCCGCTGGTGGCCAAGTTCTACCGGCCGGGCCGATGGAGCGACGAGGCCATCGGCGAGGAGCACGCCTTCGCGGCCGAGCTCGCCGCCGCCGACCTGTCGGTGGTCGCGCCGCTGGCCTTCGGCGGACGTACCCTGCACGCCTTCGGCGGCCACCGCTTCGCGCTCTTCCCGCTGCGCGGCGGCCACGCGCCCGAGCTCGGCGACCGCGACACGCTGACCCACCTGGGACGCGTGCTGGGGCGTTTGCACGCGGTGGGCGCTGCCAAACCGTTCGCGCACCGCGGCGAATTGACCATCGAAAGCCACGGCGAGGACCCGGTGCACTTCCTGCTCGAGGGCGGCTGGCTGCCGCCGGAGCTGGAGCACAACTTCGAGACGCTCGCCGAGTCGCTGCTCGATGCCATGGACGCCGCCTGGGAGCGCGCCGGCGAGGTCGCCACGCTCCGCCTGCACGGCGACTGCCACCCCGGCAACATCCTGTGGCGCGAGGGCCAGGCGCACTTCGTCGACCTCGACGACTGCCTCACCGGCCCGGCCGTGCAGGACCTGTGGATGCTGGCCGGCCGCCGCGAGGACGGGCCGCGCGCCTGGCAGTGGCTGCTCGAGGGTTACGAGCAGTTCCGAGCCTTCGACCGGCGCGAACTGCACCTGGTCGAGGCGCTGCGCACGCTGCGCCTGCTGCACCACAACGCCTGGATCGCCCGGCGTTGGTCGGACCCGGCCTTCCCGCCCGCCTTCCCCTGGTTCGAGGCGCCGCGACACTGGGAATCGGTGATCACCCAGATGCAGGAACAGCTCGCCGCCCTGCACGAGCCGCCGCCCGACCCACGCTGAGCCGCGCTGCGCTACCCTGCCGCCCACGAATCGAACGCCGAGGACTCCCGATGCCGCTGCGCCCTGCCCTTGCCGCCTCACTGCTGGCCCTCGTCGCCGCCGCCTGCGCGCATTCACCCGTCGCCGCGCCGGCCAGGGCGCTGACCACGCAGGAAGTGATCGACGCTTCGGCCCCATCCGACTGGCGCCAACTCGACCCCGGGCACACGCTTTACCTGCAGCTGCCCTCGGGCATGGTGGTGATCGAGCTGGCGCCGCAGTTCGCGCCCGAACACGTGGCCAACATCCAGGCCCTGGCGCGCGGCCACTATTTCGACGGCCTGTCGGTGAACCGTTCGCAGGACAACTTCGTCGTGCAGTGGGGCGACCCGGCCGGCGACGAGCTGGCGCTGCGACGCCCGCTGGGCGAGGCCCGCGAGAAGCTGCCGGCCGAGTTCTCCCGCCCGGCCCAGGGCCTGGCTTTCCACGCCCTGCCCGACCCCGACGGCTGGGCGCCGCAGGTCGGCTTCGTCGACGGTTTCGCCGCCGCGCGCGACCCGAAGACCGGCAAGGCCTGGCTCACCCACTGCTACGGCGCCGTCGGCGCCGGCCGCGCCATGGCGGCCGACTCCAGCAACGGCAGCGAGCTGTACGTGGTGATCGGCCAGTCGCCGCGCCAGCTCGACCTCAACATCACCACCGTCGGCCGCGTGGTCGTCGGCATGGAGCGCCTGAGCGTGCTGCCGCGCGGCGGCGGCCCGCTGGGCTTTTACACCGATGCGGGCCAGCGCGTGCCGATCCTCGCCGCGCGCCTGGCCTCGGACGTGCCGGAAGAGGCGCGCGCCCGCATCGAGGTGATGCGCACCGACACCGCCACCTGGGACGCCTACGTCGAATCGCGCCGCAACCGCCGCGACGAGTGGTACGTGCACCCGGCCGGGCACGTGGACGTGTGCAGCCTGTCGGTGCCGGTGCGGCCGATCCCCTCGCCGCAGGGCTGAATGGCCTGGTTCGTCTACCTGATCGAATGCACCGACGGCAGCGTCTACACCGGCGTGGCCGTGGACGTCGAGCGCCGCTACGCCGAACACGCCGCCGGCAAGGGCGCGCGCTACACGCGCGCGCATCCGCCGGCGCGGCTGCTGGCCCGCTTCCCCCACCCCGACCGATCGAGCGCGCTCAAGGCCGAACACGCCATCAAGCGGCTCAGTGCATCTGAAAAACGCGCCCTCGCCCGCCAGCCATGACACCCACCCGCAAGGCCCACCTGCAGATCCATTTCTGCGTGCTGCTGTGGGGCTTCACCGCCATCCTCGGCAAGCTCATCACGCTCGGCGCGATGGCGCTGGTGGTCTGGCGCATGGCGCTGGTGACGGCGGCCCTGCTGCTGGTGCCGCGCGTGTGGCGCGGGCTGCGCGCGCTGCCGCCGCGCCTGTGGGGAATCTACGCGGGCATCGGCGTGCTGGTGGCGCTGCACTGGCTCACCTTCTACG
The DNA here is from genome assembly GCF_003024235.1 of Arenimonas caeni. Lineage (GTDB taxonomy): Bacteria > Pseudomonadota > Gammaproteobacteria > Xanthomonadales > Xanthomonadaceae > Arenimonas > Arenimonas caeni. Next base: position 175,098 of record NZ_KZ679084.1, read on the forward strand.
GCGCGATCAAGCTGGCCAACGCCTCGGTAGCGGTGACCTGCATCGCGCTGGCCACGGTGTTCGTGCCGGTGGTCGAGCCCTGGATCACCGGCCGGCGCTTCGCGCCGCGCGAGCTGCTGCTGGGCGTGGCGGTGGTGCCGGGCGTGGCGCTGGTGGTGGGCGGCGTGCCCGACGACATGCACCTGGGCATCGTGGTGGGCACGATCTCGGCGATCCTGGTGGCCTTCTTCGGCGCGCTCAACAAGCGCTTCGTGCACGAGGCCGACCCGCTCACAGTCACCGGCGTCGAGCTCGGCGCCGGCGGCCTGGCGCTGGCCCTGCTCACGCCCGTGCTGCCCTGGTTCGGCACGCCCTGGGTGCTGCCTGCGGGCATGGACGTGGTCTGGCTGGGGGTGCTGGCCCTGGCCTGCACGCTGCTGCCCTTCGCGCTCTCGCTGGTGGCGCTGCGCCACCTGAGCGCGTTCTCGGCCCAGCTGGCGGTGAACCTCGAGCCGGTGTACGCCATCGTGCTGGCGATCGTGCTCCTCGGCGAGCAGCGCGAACTGGGCGGCCTGTTCTACCTCGGCGTGGTCGTCATCCTCGCGGGCGTGTTCCTGCACCCGCTGCTCGCGCCCGGCCCCGCGCACAAGCCCGAGCCGGCCAACCTCGGCACGGCCGAGGCCAAGCGCCTGGACTAGGCGCGGCCGCGACGCAGCCGCGGCGTGATCTCGAGCGTGCCGGCGGCGTCGACCCACTGCACCACGCCGTCCTGCACCATCACCTGCACGTCCATGCCGCGGGCCAGGCGCGCACCGAGCGCCTTCGATTCGTCCTGGGCGATGTCGAGCACCACCAGGTTGGCGCAGCGCGCCAGCGCGGCCTCGTTCTTCTCCCACCACAGGTCCGCCGCGCGGCCGCCGTAGGTGAGCAGCACCACTTCCCCGGCGCGGCCGCAGGCGCGGCGCAGGCGCGACTCATCGGGCTGGCCGAGTTCGATCCACTGCTCGATCGCGCCGGTGAGGTCCTTGCGCCACAGGTCGGGCTCGTCCTCGGTGCTGATGCCGCGGCCGAAGGCCAGGTATTCGTGCGCGTTCAGCGCGAAGGCGAGCAGGCGCAGCATCACCCGCTCGTCGGTTTCCGACGGGTGCTGGGCCAGCACCAGTTCGTGGGCGGCGTAGTAGTGCCGGTCCATGTCGCTGACCTGCAGGCTGGCCTTGTGCACGGTGGACTTCGGGGCCATCGGCGTTCCATCTCGGGGCGGGCACGGCAGCCTGGGCCAAGGCGCCCGCGCTGTCCAGCCCGGCGTTTGCCAGCCGGGGCCGCGGCGTGGACACTGTGCGACGGGGAAAACCAGGGGGAGTCCGCGTGGACGTCTACGAGAAGATCAAGCGCCTGTTCGGCTGGGGCGGCAAGCGGCCGCAGCCGGCGGCACCGGCAAGCCTGCCCGACGCGGCCCAGGGCAATCCGGCCGGGCCGGAGCGTCGCGGCAAGCCGCGCACCAACGCCCGCAGCGGCACCCGCATGCTGGTGATCGATGACTCGGCGACCATCGTGGCGCTGCTGGCGCGCATGCTGCGCCAGAACGACTACCACGTGCTCGAGGCGGCCGACGCCGAGCAGGGCCTGGAGATCGCCCGCACCCAGAGCCCGGAGCTGATCTTCCTGGACATCGTGCTGCCGGGCATGGACGGCTTCGCCGCCCTGCGCCAGCTGCGCCGCGATCCGTACACGCGCGACATCCCGGTGATCATGATCAGCGGCAACGAGCAGGCCACCGAGCAGTTCTACGTGCACCGCATCGGTGCCGACGACTTCATGAAGAAGCCGTTCTCGCGCGCCGAGGTGTTCGCGCGCATCGAGCGCCTGCTCGACGCCAACCGGGTGCCCAAGCGCCTGCCGCAGGGCGGTGCCCAGGGCAGCGATGCCGGCGAGGACGAGGCCGCGGCGGCCTCCTGAGCCCGATGCGCGGCCTCAGCGGCCGCTGCCCGCCAGTTCGCGGATGAATTCGGACGCCGGCTGCGGCTTGCCGACCGCCCAGCCCTGAACGAGGTTGCAGCCCAGGTCGCCCAGGGCCTCCAGGGTGTTCTCGTCCTCGACGCCCTCGGCGACCACGCGCATGCCCATCTGCCTTGCGAAGGCGATCATGGCCTTGACCATCTGCAGCGATCGCAGGTCGCCGAGCATGCCGGTGACGAAGGACTGGTCGATCTTCATCTCGGTGGCCGGGAACTGCTTGAGGTAGGCCACCGAGGCATTGCCGACGCCGAAGTCGTCGATCGACACCCGGATGCCGGCGGCGTTGAGCTGCCTGAGCTGGCAGGCGCCACGCTGGATGTCGGACACGATGGCGGTCTCGGTGACCTCCAGCACCAGATCCTTCGGCTCGACGTCCCAGAGCTTGAGGGCGCCGAGCAGCTGCTCGACCAGGCCCCGTTCCGCGAAGGCCTTGGCCGAAAGATTCATCGACACCGGCAGCCGGTGCCCGGCCTCGCGCGCCTGGGCGACGATCTGCAGGCAGGCATTGGCCGACCAGCGGGTGAACTGGCTGATCATTCCCGAGTTCTCGGCCACGGCGATGAACACGCCCGGGCTGATCGCGCCCTTGGACGGGTGGAACCAGCGTGCCAGCCCCTCGGCGCCCACCACCTTGCGCTGGCGCACGTCCATGATCGGCTGCAGGTGCATCGCCAGCTGGCCGCCGTTGATGGCCTCGAGCAGCTCGGCCGCATCGACGCCGTCGGACTGCACCGGCGTGCCGCCCAGCAGCATGTGGTCGGGCACGCGGCGCGCCTCGAGCATGGCCTGCTCCGCCTGGCGGCAAAGCGACTCGGGGCCGTCGGCGTGCTCGGGATACATCGCCACCCCCACCGCCACTGAGGCCAGCACCGGCTGGCCGGCGGCCTGGATCGGCGTTTCGAACTGGCGCAGCAGCTTGGCCGCCGCCAGCATGGCGTGGCTGCCGTCCTTCAGGCCCGGCAACACCAGGGCGAAATCGCCGGAGCCCAGCTCGACCAGCTCGTCGCCCGGCCGCAGCACCTCGCGCACGCGCGCGGCGGCCTGCGACAGCAATTCATCCATGGCCGCGTAGCCCGCGCGGATGCGCAGCTGGCGCAGGCCCTGCATGCCCAGGCACAGCACGCCCAGCGGCTTGCCGGTGGCCCGGCTCTCCTCGATGTGCGAGGCGAGGCGTTCGGGCAGGCCACCATTGCGCATGATCATCGGCCTGGCCGCCTCAGCCGAGGAACAGCTCGGACGGGTCGAGCCCGTAGGCGCCGGGCTCGAGCGCCTGCACGATCTTGATGCCGCCGTCGGCCATGTCGGCGCCGTACTGCATCAGGTCGACATCGCGGAAAGGGCTGTAGGGTTTCTTGTCCTGGTCGAGCAGCAGCATCAGCCGGGGGCGCAGCCGGCGCACCTGGTTCTGCGCCATGACCACGCCGACCTCGCCCGTGCTCAGCTCGACCAGCGAGCCGGTGGGATACACGCCCAGGCACTGCAGGAACTGTTCGACCACCTCGGCCTGGAACAGCCGGTCGCGGCCGCGGTAGAGCGCCTGCAGCGCGCCGTGGCGCGAGTCGCCGCTGCGGTGCGGACGGTCCGAACGCAGCGCGTCGTAGGTGTCGACCACCGCGCCCATGCGGCCGGCCAGCGGGATCTTGTCGCCAGCCAGCCCGTCGGGATAACCGCTGCCGTCATGGCGTTCGTGGTGGCCGGCCACCAGTTCACGGGCCCATTTGCCGGTGATGCCGGCCTGGTCGAGGGCTTCCATGCTGCGGCCGACGTGGCCGCGCATCAGCGCCATTGCCTCCGGGTCGAGCTTGCCCTCGTGGTTGGTCACCTCGGCCGGCACGCCGGCCATGCCGGCGTCGAGCAGGAACCCGCCCGTGGCCAGCTCCACCAGCACCTCGCGCGGCAGCGTCAGGTGCCGGCCGAACGCCGCCGCCAGCGCGCTGCAGTTCACTGCATGGCTGTAGGCGTAGTCGTCGCGCTTCATCAGTGCCATCAGCCAGAACAGGGCATCGGCGTTGCGGATCAGGCTTTCGACCATCGGCTCGATGACTTCCTGCACCACGCCCGGCTCAAGCTGCCGGCCGTTCCGGACGTCGTCCGCAATGCGCTCGGCCAGAGCGCGCAGGTCGGCGTGCGCCTCACGGGCGCGCGGCAGCTCCTCGGTGAGCTCGGCAGTGTTCTGGTATTCCGGGCCCCTCGGCGGGAACACCTTGCGCGGGCCGGTGCCGATCCGCAGCGACGGCCGGGCAGCGGTGACGCTCTTCTCTACGTCGATGAAGACGCTCGTGCAGTAGGCCGAGAGCAGCTCGATGTCGTCGTCGCTGGTGATCTCGAAGCCCTGGAAGGAGAAAGGCGTACCGACCCAGTCGCGGTCGAGGCGACTGACGTACATCCCCTTTTCCAGCAGACCCACGAGCATCTGCCGCTCTTCCAGCACCTTCACCCCATGTCCCTCCGCTTGTGCCGCCTACGTTAGCACGGGAGTCCCCCCGAGACTCCCGCGCCATGTCCAGGCCCCTGCTCGTTTTCGTCCACGGCTGGTCGGTGACCAGCACCTCCACTTATGGCCAGCTGCCGGCCAGGCTGCGGCGCGAGGCCGGCCGGCGCGGCGGGCCCGGCCTCGACGTGGCGCACGTGTACCTGGGCCAGTACGTGAGCTTCCGCGACGAGGTCCGGGTCGAGGACATCGCCCGCGCCTTCGAGCATGCCATCGGGCAGGTGCTGGCCGGGGCCGGGGGGAAGCGGCGCTTCGCCTGCGTCACCCACAGCACCGGCGGGCCGGTGGTGCGCGAATGGCTCGACCGGTACTACGTGCGCCCCGGGCGTCTGGCCGAGTGCCCGCTCTCGCACCTGGTGATGCTGGCGCCGGCCAACTTCGGCTCGGCCCTGGCCCAGCTCGGCAAGGGCCGGCTGGCCGGGCTGAAGGCCTGGTTCAACGGCGTCGAGCCCGGCCAGGGCGTGCTCGACTGGCTGGAACTGGCCAGCCCGGAGTCGCTCTCGCTCAACCTGCGCTGGATCCACGAGTACCCGGCGCTCGGGCTCACCCGCGGCGCCAACCCGGTATTCCCCTTCGTGCTCAGCGGCGACGCCATCGACCGCAAGCTCTACGACCACGTCAACGCCTACACCGGCGAGACCGGCGGCGACGGCGTGGTGCGACTGGCGGCGGCCAACCTCAACGCCCGCCACGTCGTGCTCGAGCAGCCGCCGGCGCCGGCGGGCGAATCGCTGCCCACGGCGCGCAAGCAGCTGCGCAAGCTGGCCCTGCGCGCCAACGTGCGCTCGGCGCGCACGGCCTTCCGCATCCTGCCCGGGTTGTCGCACAGCGGCACCGACATGGGCATCCTGGCCAGCGTCCGCGACGACGACACGCCGCACCCGACGGTCGAGGCCGTGCTGCGCTGCCTGGCGGTGCAGGACGAGGCCGGCTACCAGCGCGCCTGCGACGAGTTCGAGGCCGCCAACGCCCTGCACCAGCAGCCCGCGCGCCGGGTCGAGGTGGAGAAGATCCCGGTGCTGCCCGATCGCCGCTACATCCACGACCCGCATTCGATGCTGGTGGTCCGCCTCCTCGACGACGCCGGCACGCGCCTGGGCGACGTGGACCTGCTGCTCACCGCCGGCCCGGCGGGCGACCCGAACCAGCTGCCCGAGGGCTTCCTCACCGACCGCCAGGGCAACCGGCGCGCGGCCGGGCACGTCAGCTTCTTCCTCAACCACGCGGCACTGGCCGGCTGCGAGGCGATCATGGACGAGCGCGGCAGGCAGCTGCGCGGCGAACGCATCGCGCGTCCGCCCTATGGCCTGAAGCTGCAGCCGCGCGGGCCGGAGAAGCTGGTGGAGCACTGGCCCGCCGAACTGGGCGCGGGGCTGGACGACCTGCTCGGGGTGATCGGGCCGAACCAGACCACGATCATCGACATCGTCCTGCACCGCGTCGTGCGCGAGGGCGTGTTCCGCTTCACCCGCAGCCTGGCGCCGCGCAGTTTCAGCAAGGACCCGCCGGGCGGCGCGATCTGACCCCTGACCACCGGCAGGGGCCGCTGAACGGAAGTTTCACATAGCCTGCGACAGCATCCGGGATCCCACCGAATCCCGCGAGGTCCCGCCATGGCCAGCCGCCGAGAGTTCCTGTCCGCCGCCGTCGCCGTCGCCACCGCCGCCGCGCTGCGACCCGCGTTCGCGCTGTCGCCGCCGGTTCCGGCGGGCATGCAGATGCGGGCGATTCCCTCGACCGGCGAAAAGATCCCGGTCATCGGCATGGGCACCTCGGGCAGTTTCGAAGTCGACCTGGCCGGACGCGAGCCGCTGAAGGAAGTGCTGCGGCGCTTCGTCGCCGGCGGCGCCAGCGTCATCGACACCTCGCCCAACTACTCCAATGCCGAGGACGTGGTCGGCGACCTGCTGGCCGAACTCGGCCTGCGCGACCAGGTCTGGCTGGCCACCAAGCTCGCCGCCGACAACCGCGCCGCCGGCGAGGCCCAGTTCGCCGACTCGCTGCGCCGCCTGCGCACCGACCGGGTCGAGCTGCTCGCCGTGCACAACCTGCGCGACTGGCGCACGCAGCTGGCGCTTGCGCGCGAGCTCAAGGCCGAGGGCAAGGTGAAGTACGTGGGCCTGACCCACTTCCGCGACGAGGCGCACGACGAACTGGCCGACATCGTGGCGGCGGAGAAACCCGACTTCGTGCAGGTCAACTACTCGGTCGGCGCCACCCACGCCGAAAAGCGCGTGCTGCCGGTGGCCGCCGACAGCGGCGTGGCGGTGATGGTCAACCGCGCCTTCGACGACGGCCGCCTGTTCGGTCGCGTCGCCGGCAGGCCGCTGCCCGGCTGGGCCGCCGAGGCCGGCATCAGCAGCTGGGCGCAGGCCTTCCTGCGCTTCGCGCTCAGCCACCCGGCGGTGACCGTGGTGATCCCGGCCACCGGCAAGCCCGAGCGCCAGAGCGACAACCTGCTCGCCGGCCGCGGCCCGGCGCTCACCGAGGCCCAGCGCGCCGAACTCGTGGCGATGTTCCGCTGACATGGCGGCGGCCGGCCCCTTCCAGCGCCGGCTGTCATCCCTGCTCGGAGTCGATCCGGACGAACTGCCGGCGGTCGCGGCCGGCATGGCCATGTTCTTCCTGCTCTTCGCCGGCTACTTCATGCTGCGGCCGGTGCGCGAAACCATGGGCATCGCCGGCGGCGTGCGCAACCTGCAGTGGCTGTTCACCGGCACCTTCGTCGCCACGCTGGCGGCGATCCCGGTGTTCGGCCTGATCGCCAGCCGCGTCGCGCGCCGGCGCATCCTGCCCTGGACCTACGGCTTCTTCGCCAGCAACCTGCTGGCCTTCGCCGTGGCCATTTCGATGGCGCCCGAAATCGCCTGGCTGGCGCGCGGCTTCTACATCTGGCTGTCGGTGTTCAACCTGCTGGCGATCTCGGTGGCCTGGAGCGTGCTGGCCGACCTGATGCCCTCCTCGCAGGCCAAGCGCCTGTTCGCGCTGATCGCGGCCGGCGCCAGCGCCGGCGGCCTGGTGGGGCCGCTGCTTGGCCTGGTGCTGGTGGGCCGGCTGGGCCACGGCGGGCTGATGGCGCTGGCGACGGTGCTGCTGCTCGGCTCGGCGGCGGCGGCCATGTGGCTCCAGCGCTGGCGCGATGCCCGCCCCCTGGATCCGGCCGACGCACCCGCCCGGCGTGCGCCGCTGGGCGGCAACCCCTTCGCCGGCATCGGCACCGTGCTGGGCTCGCCCTACCTGCTGGGCATCGCCACCTTCGTGGTGCTGCTGGCGTCGGTGACGACCTTCCTGTACTTCGAGCAGGCGCGCCTGGTCGAAATGCATTTCCCCGACCCGATCGACCAGACCCGCGTCTTCGGCACGCTCGACGCCGTGGTGCAGACCCTGGCCATCCTCACCCAGCTTTTCCTCACCGGCCGCATCGTGCGCCGGCTCGGCCTGGTGGTGCTGCTGACGACGGTGCCGGTGGTGATGGTGGGCGGCTTCCTGTGGCTGGCGGTGGCGCCGACCTTCGCCGTGCTGGCGATCGTGATGGTGACCCGGCGCGCCGGCGAGTACGCACTGGCCCGGCCCGGGCGCGAGATGCTGTTCACCGTCGTCGCGCCGGCGGCCAAGTACAAGGCCAAGAACGTCATCGACACCGCCGTCTACCGCGGCGCGGACGCGGTGAGCGGCTGGGTGAAGGCCGGCATCGATGCGCTGGCGTCCAGCCCCGCCGTGGTGGGCGTGATCGGCGCACTGGTGGCCCTGGCCTGGGCCGGCACCGGCCTCGGGCTGGCCCGGGCGCATGGGCGCCGGGAGGCCGTGGAGACGCCCTCCGGGGCAGCGCGAGGTTAGTGGCAATAACCGCGTAATCCGGACTGTCGCCAGCTTGTCCGGATTCGCTGCATCCGTCCGGCGGGATCCAGCAGATTCAGGCACTTGCCATGCCCCTGTTAGTGCCTCTTACCTGTCCAGCCCACCTACCGCCCACGGCCTGTCTTGCGGCCCCGCCGGGCGGCATGGTCCAGTGTGGCTGCCCGCTGTGAAACCAGCCTCGTCGGGATCGCCGGGCACCCAATTTGCAGTCAACCGCCCCCTGGCGTTGACACCCTTTGGCAGGGCATTCGGCTGTTTCGGGACAGGCGGCCCTGCCTTCTTTTTTGCCCGGCCTCCGGGCCCGCGGCGTAGACTGCGGGCCCGAAACCACGTGGCCACGCATGACGATCTGGGTTGACGCCGACGCCTGTCCAAACCTCATCAAGGACATCCTTTTCCGCGCCGCCGAGCGCGCGAAGGTGGCGGTGGTGCTGGTGGCCAACAGCTGGATCCGCACCCCGGGCTCCCGGTTCATCCGCTCGATGCAGGTGGCCGGCGGACCGGACGTGGCCGACGACGCCATCGCCGAGCGCTGCGCCGCCGGCGACCTGGTCGTGACCGCCGACATCCCCCTGGCCGCGCGCGCTCTGGACAAGGGCGCGCTGGCCCTCAACCCGCGCGGCGAGCTCTACACCGCCGACTCGATCGCCCAGCGCCTGTCCATGCGCAATTTCATGGACGAACTGCGCGGGGCCGGCGTCAACACCGGCGGCCCGCCGGCCCTGCACCCGCGCGACGTGCAGGCCTTCGCCAACGCCCTCGACCGCTGGCTGGCCAAGCGCCTGCCCGACTCCCCGGAGACTGCATGACTCGCATCGATTTCGAGCTGGACCGCGAGTTCGTCGCACTCAACGACCTGCTGCGCCTGGCCGGGCTGTGCGATAGCGGCGGCATGGGCAAGGCCATCGTCGCCAGCGGCGAAGTAACGGTGGATGGCGAGGTCGAGCTGCGCAAGACCGCCAAGATCCGCGCCGGCCAGGTGGTGCGCTGGGGCGACGCCGAGGTCCGCGTCCGCGGCCCCGGCTGAACGTCAGCGGCCGCCGCCGCTGCGCCAGATCGTCCAGACCAGCCAGACGCCGCCGATCGCGGCGCCGACGAAGCCGAGCAGTCCGAACACGGGAAGGCCAAGCAGGGTCGGCCCGCCCTCGACTGTCATCACGATCGACGAGCCGATGATCAGCGCCGCCACCACGATGCCGACGGTGAGCCGGTTGGCCGAGTGCGCCACCTGGTCGCCGAAGGCCTTGAGCCGCTCGACGTCGAGGTTGACGTTCATGCGGCCCTGGCGCAGCGCGCGCAGCGTGTGCCGCAGCTGGCCCGGCAGCGAGGACAGCAGTTCGAGCGTGTCGCCGGCGGCGCGGCGGCCGCGGCGGGCGATGGCGCGCGGCGAGTAGCGCGACAGCATGGCCCGGCGCAGGAAGGGCGCGGCCTCCGACGCCATGTCGAATCCGGGGTCCAGACGCCGGCCGACGCCCTCGAGCGTCACCAGCACCTTGACCATCATCGCCAGGTCGGCCGGCAGCACCACGGCGTGCTCGCGCAGCATCGCGGCGATCTCGGTGAGCATGTTGCCCAGGCGCAGGTCGCCCAGCGGCACGCCGTGGTAGTGGTCGATGAAGGCATCCACTTCCGCCTGCAGCGCCGTTTCGTCCACGCGTTCGTCGCCGGCCCAGTCGAGCATCACTTCCGCCACCTGGCCGGCGTCACGGCGCACCAGGCCGTCGAAGAGGTCGAGCACCTGGTGCCGGCGCGCCTCCGACAGGCGCCCGACCATGCCGAAGTCGAGCAGGGCCAGGCGGTCGCCTTCGAGGCGGATGACGTTGCCCGGGTGCGGATCGGCGTGGAAGAAGCCGTCCTCGAACAGCATCTTCATGCCGACGCGCGCACCGAGCCGGGCCAGCGACGGCAGGTCGGCGCCGGCGGCGCGAAGTCCGTCCTGGTCGCCCAGCGGGATGCCCTCGATGAACTGCTGCACGTTCATGCGCTCGCAGGTGTGGTCCCAGTACACCCGCGGCACCACCAGCGCCGCCTCCTCCGCCAGGTTGGCGGCGATGCGCTCGGCGTGGCGGCACTCGGCGGCCAGGTCGAGCTCGCGCGCCAGCGAGGCCTGTAGCTGGCGCACCAGCGCCTGCGGCTGGTAGCGGCGCAGTTCCGGCGATTCGGATTCGAGGATGCGCGCCATCCGCTGCAGCAGGCGCATGTCGGCCTCCACCAGCGGGCGGATGCCGGGGCGGCGCACCTTCACCGCCACCTCGCTGCCGTCCTTCAGGCGGGCCCGGTAGACCTGGGCGATGGAAGCGGCGGCGATCGGCGTTTCGTCGAACCAGGCGAAGGCCGAGTCGACCGGACCGCCCAGGTCGTCCTCGAGCTGCCCGCGCACGGCCTCGAAATCCACCGCCGGCACCTGGTTCTGCAGTTTCTCGAATTCGGCGATCCACTCCGGCGCGAACAGGTCGACGCGGGTGGCCAGCAGCTGGCCGAGCTTGACGAAGCTCGGGCCCATTTCCTCGAAGGCGCGGCGCACGCGCTCGGGCGGGGTGAGCGTGGCCAGCTCGGCCACGTGCTCGGAGCGCACCAGCCGCCCGGCCCGCTCGAGCGCGCCGGACAGCCCGACGCGCCGCACCAGGTCGCCGAAGCCGTAGCGCATCAGCACCCGCGCCACCTCCTGCAGGCGGCCCAAGTCGCGCGCGGCGCCGAGCGTCTCCCAGAGCACGGCGCGCTCAGTGCCCCATGCAGAAGAAGTTGAGCTTGTTGCCGTCGGGGTCGCGGAAATAGCCGGCATAGAAGCCCTTGAAGCGCTCGCCGGGCGCGCCCTCGTCGGTGCCGCCGAGTTCGAGCGCCTTCGCGTGCAGCGCATCGACCTGGGCCGGCGTGCGCACCGCCAGCGACACCATGGTGCCGTTGCCCGGCGTCGCCTCCTTGCCGTCCCAGGGCCTGATCACGCCGACGCTGGGCGCCTGCATGTCGGCGCCCCAGGCGACGAAACGCTCGCCCTCCATGATCCGCTTCGCGCCCAGCCCGGCCATCAGCGCGTCGTAGAAGGCACAGGCGCGCGGCAGGTCGTTGGTGCCGAGGGTGACGTAACCGATCATCGTGTTCTCTCCAGTCAAAGCATCGGCAGCTGCAGGCCCTGCTCGCGGGCGCAGGCCTTGGCGATTTCGTATCCGGCGTCGGCATGGCGCATGACGCCGGTGCCCGGGTCGTTCCACAGCACGCGGCCCAGGCGCGCGGCCGCGGCGTCGGTGCCGTCGGCCACGATCACCACGCCGCTGTGCTGGCTGTAGCCCATGCCCACGCCGCCGCCGTGGTGCAGGCTCACCCAGGTGGCGCCGCCGGCAACGTTGAGCATGGCGTTGAGCAGCGGCCAGTCGGACACGGCGTCGGAGCCGTCGAGCATGGCCTCGGTCTCGCGGTTGGGGCTGGCGACGGAGCCGCTGTCGAGGTGGTCGCGGCCGATCACGATCGGCGCACTGACTTCGCCGTTGCGCACCATCTCGTTGAAGGCCAGCGCCAGGCGGTGGCGGTCGCCCAGGCCCACCCAGCAGATGCGCGCCGGCAGGCCCTGGAAGCTGATGCGCTCGCGCGCCATGTCCAGCCAGCGGTGCAGGTGCGGGTTGTCGGGGATCAGCTCCTTCACCTTGGCGTCGGTCTTGTAGATGTCCTCCGGGTCGCCGCTCAGGGCCACCCAGCGGAAGGGACCGATGCCGCGGCAGAACAGCGGCCGCACGTAGGCCGGCACGAAGCCCGGGAAGTCGAAGGCGTCCTCGCAGCCCACGTCGAAGGCCATCTGGCGGATGTTGTTGCCGTAGTCGAAGGTGGGCACGCCCATGTCCTCGAAGTTCAGCATCGCCTCGACGTGGATGCGCATCGAGTGCTTGGCGGCGCTGATGACCTTCTCGGGGTTGTTCTTCTGCTCGCTGAACCACTCCTCCAGCGTCCAGCCGGCCGGCAGGTAGCCGTGCAGCGGATCGTGGGCGCTGGTCTGGTCGGTGACGGCGTCGGGGCGCACGCCGCGGCGCACGAGCTCGGGCAGGATCTCGGCGGCGTTGCCCAGCAGCGCGATCGAGATGGCCTTGCCTTCGGCGGTGTACTTCTCGATGCGCGCGAGGGCGTCGTCGAGGTCGCGCGCCTGCTCGTCCACGTAGCGCGTGCGCAGGCGCATGTCGATGCGCGACTGCTGGCATTCGATGGTCAGCGAGCAGGCACCGGCCAGCGAGGCCGCCAGCGGCTGCGCGCCGCCCATGCCGCCCAGGCCCGCGGTGAGGATCCAGCGGCCGGTGAGGTCGCCGCCGTAATGCTGGCGGCCCATTTCGACGAAGGTTTCGTAGGTGCCCTGCACGATGCCCTGCGAACCGATGTAGATCCAGCTGCCGGCCGTCATCTGGCCGTACATCATCAGGCCCTTGGCATCGAGCTCGTGGAAGTGTTCCCAGGTGGCCCAGTGCGGCACCAGGTTGGAATTGGCGATCAGCACGCGCGGCGCGTCCGGATGGGTCGGGAACACGCCCACCGGCTTGCCCGACTGCACCAGCAGGGTCTGGTCGTCGCGCAGGGTGCGCAGGGTGTCGAGGATGCGGTCGTAGCACTGCCAGTCGCGCGCCGCGCGGCCGATGCCGCCGTACACCACCAGCTCGGCCGGGTTCTCGGCCACGTCCGGGTCCAGGTTGTTCTGGATCATCCGGTAGGCGGCTTCGGTGAGCCAGGACTGGCAGCTGAGCTGGTTGCCGCGCGGGGCTCGGATGCTGCGCGACGGGTCTTTGCGGCTGGCGGGCATGGGGCGCTCCCTTGGACGGTTGCCCCAGTATAGTCGCCGCCCCTATTCGCTCGCCCGCCGGTAGGGCGAGCGCCGCACCATCCACTCCGAGGCCAGTAGCGCGCCGAGCGCCAGCAGCACCGACACCACCGCCAGGCGCAGGATGCCGGCCTCGCCGCCCGGCACCTGCAGCAGGCCGTGCATGGCCAGCGAGAGCGTCTGCGTGCGCCCGGGGATGTTGGCCACGAAGGTGATGGTGGCGCCGAACTCACCCAGGGCCTTGGCGAAAGCCAGGGCCATGCCGGCGAGGATGCCGGGTCGGCTCAGCGGCAGCACCACGTGCAGGAAGGTGGCCCAGGGCCGGGCGCCGACGCTGGCGGCCATCTCGTCGATCTCGCGCGGGATGGCTTCGATCGACAGCCGGATCGCGCGCACGTACAGCGGGAAGGCCATCACCGCCGCCGCCAGCACCGCGCCGGTCCAGTCGAAGGCCAGCACCAGCCCGAAGCCCTGCTCGAGCACTCGCCCCACCGGCCCCTGCCGGCCGAACAGCAGCAGCAGCCAGTAGCCGGTGAGCACCGGCGGCAGCAACAGCGGCAGGTGCACCAGGGCGTCGAACAGGGCCTTGCCGGGAAAACGCCAGCGCGCCAGCACGTAGGCCGTGGCAAGCGCGAACGGCAGCGACAGCAGGGTCGACAGCATCGCCACCCGAAGGCTCAGGCCGATGATGGTCCATTCCGCCTCGCTGAACATTCAGGGCTCGCTGAAACCGTGCTTGCGCAGGATGATCCGGGCTTCGGGGCCGCGCAGCCAGGCCAGGAAGTCGTCGGCCGTTCCCGCCGGCGAACGGGCCAGGCCCGCGACCGGGTAGACGATCGGCGCGTGGCTGCCCGGCTCGAACCGCGCCACCACCGCCACCCGCGGCTCCACCCGGGCGTCGGTGGCGTAAACGATGCCCAGCGGCGCCTCGCCGCGCGCCACGAAGTTCAGCGCGGTGCGCACGTTGTCCGACTGCGACAGCCGCGCTTCGACCTCGTCCCAGTGGCCGGTGGCCTGCAGCGCCTGGCGGGCGTAACGCCCGGCCGGCACCGACCCGACGTCCGCCACCGCCAGCAGGCCCCGGTCGCCCAGCCGCGCGGCGATGGCTCCGGGCGCGGCGTGATCGAGCGGCACCGCCTCCGTCGCCGGCGCCACCAGCACCAGCGTGTTGCCGGCCAGGTCGAAGCGCGAGCCGGCGCGCAGCCGGCCCTGCGCCTGCAGGTGGTCCATCCACTGCGCATCGGCGGAGATGAAAACATCGGCCGGTGCCCCGGCTTCGATCTGCCGCGCCAGCGTGGCGCTGCCGGCGAAGGCCAGCTCGACGCGCCGGCCGCCGCGGGCGTTCCAGTCCCCGGCCAGCGCCTGCATGGCTTCCTGCAGGCTCGCGGCCGCGAACACCAGCACGGGCCGCCCGGGCCCCGACCGGGTGCCGGAGGGAACGACCAGCACCACGAGGCCCGCGACCAGCACGAGCAGCAGCAAGGCCTTTGCGAGGATCCGCGCGAGGACAACCGAAGGGGTGCGCATCCGAAAACCCAGCCTGGCCAGCCGCGAGCGTAACCGCCCGCGCCACCGCCGGCCAGCGGCTCACATGCCGCGGAAGCGGTGCAGGAAGGCCGCGCTCACGGGCAGGGAACCGTCGCGGCCGCGCAGGCTCAGGCGGGCCTTGCCCAACTCGTCCTTGCGCACCCGGTCGATCGCCGACACGCGCACCACCACGCCGCGGTGGACCTGCCAGAACTCGTCCGGGTCGAGCCCGGCCAGCAGTTCCTTGAGCGGCGTGCGGATCACCGCCTCGTCGTCGGCGGTGACGACCCGCACGTACTTGTCCTGGGCCTGGAAAAACAGCACCTCGTCCACGCCCAGCATGCGCACGTTGTCGCCGACGCTGGCGCTGATCCAGCGGATGCGCCGTTCGCCCTCGGGCCGCAGGCGCGCCTCGAGCTGCTCGATCCGGGCCTGCAGGTCCTCTTCGCGCGCGTTCGCCAGGCGCTCGCGCAAGCGCTCGACGGCGGTGGCCAGGCGCGCCGGCGCCACCGGCTTGAGCAGGTAGTCGACGGCGCCGGCCTCGAAGGCGCGGATGGCGTAGTCGTCGTAGGCGGTGGTGAAGACGACCTGGCCGCCGGCCGCGACGACGGCGCGCGCCACGTCCAGGCCGGACACGCCGGGCATGCGGATGTCGAGGAAGGCGACCCCGGGCCGGTGCACGGCCAGCGCCTCGAGCGCGGCCACGCCATCCTCGCAGGCGGCCACGACCTCGAGTTCCGGCCAGGCCTCGGCCAGCATGTCGAGCAGGGCCGCGCGCTGCGGGGCCTCGTCCTCGGCGATGAGCGCGGTGACGGTGGTCATCGGCCCTCCCCTTCCCCGTTCGCCGGCAGGATGATCTCGGCCACCGCGCCGCGGCCGCCGGCCAGGTTGCGCAGGCTGAAGGTGGCGGCGCCACCGTAGCGCGTGGCCAGCTGCTCGCGCACGTTGGCCAGGCCCACGCCGCTGCCCAGGCCGGGCTGCAGGCCGGCGCCGTCGTCGACCACGCTCAGCACCAGGCGATCGCCGCGCAGGCTGGCGCGCACGTCCACCCGGCCCGGCCCGGGCTGGGGCTCGATGCCGTGCTTGATCGCGTTCTCGACCAGGGTGATCAGCAGCAGCGGCGGGAACGGGCGCGCGCGCAGCGGCGGTTCGGCCTCCACCGCGTAGCTCAGCCGCCCGCCCATGCGCAGGCGCATCAGCTCGAGGTAGCTGGCGCAGATGTCGAGCTGCTGGCCGAGCGTGGAATGCAGCATGGCCTGGCCGTCGCGAAGCTTCGGGATGGTGGCGCGCAGGTGCGCGACCAGGGCGTCGAGCGTGGCCTCGGCCTGGGCCGGGTCCTTGCGCACCAGCGCGCGCACCGAGGCCAGGGTGTTGAACAGGAAGTGCGGCTCCACCTGCGCCTGCAGCAGGCCCAGGCGCAGGTCGGCCTGCTGCTTGTGCTCGCGCAGGGCGCGAAGCTCGCGCGTGCGCTGCACCGCCTGCCAGCGCTGGTGCTCGCGGAAATAGGCGCGCAGGGCGAGGCCGCCGCCGAGCAGTCCATAGATGCCCGCCAGGAACACCAGGTTGATGGCGGTCGCCAGCGGCCGGACCCCGGGCGCCAACTCGGGCTCGCGCTCCGACACGACGCCGGAGCTGGCCAGCGAGGGCCGGACGGTGCGGTCGACCTCGGCCGAGCTCCAGCGGTCGATCACGAAGCTCGCGCCCATCCCCAGCAACAGCGCCAGCACCACCGCGGCGCGCTCGCGCCGGTACGGCCAGCGCTGGTGCCGCACCCAGCTCGCCAGCGCCGGCCCGCCCATCGCCATCAGGAAGAAGGCCACGCCCTGCAGCGCGGTGATCCGTGCGCCGAGTTGCCACTGCCCGGTGAGGGCGGCGATGCCGACACCCGACAGCAGCGCGAAACACAGGATGGCGACGCCGAAGACCCTGGCGCGGCCGGCCAGCCAGCGACGGCTGAACACCGGGAAGCGCTGGTAGCGGTTCCAGGGCGCGTCCCCGCCCACCAGCACTTCGGCGGGCAGGGGCTGGCGCAGGGAGTAGGTCGAGGCAGGCTCGCTCATGGCCGTCGCAGGATAACCAGCGTTCAGGGCCGGGCACCACGTTCCGGCAGGCGCTGCGCCGGCACCGCGCCGCCGCCCTGCAGCCAGACGAAGGCCAGGCTGCCATCGGGCCGGGGCACCGGCCGCAGCACGGCGTCGAAGGCCAGCGGATAGAAATCACCGGCGCTGTCGTAGCCCATGGCGAAGGGCGGCTGGCCTTCGGCCTGGATCTCGAGCGCGTCCTGCTTGCGGCGCACGGACATCTTCATCGCGCCCTGCAGCTGGTAATCGCCGGCCAGCGCGTCGAGCAGCTCGCCGGGCGCGGTCGCCTCGCGACGGGGCACGCCCAGCGGCACCGCCGGGTCGAGCAGGTGCAGGCCCAGGCTGCCCAGGCCGCCGAGCGAATGCTGGGCCGTATCGGACAGCACCACGACGCCGCGGCCGGCCTGGCGGTCGAAGACCACCATCGAGGTGAAACCGCCGGTGCCGCCTTCGTGCACGTGCACGCGGCGCTCGTTGAGCGGCGCGATGATCCAGCCCATGCCCATCTCCGGCCGGCCGCCGGTCCAGGCGGGCGCCTGGGTGAGGTCCAGCAATGGCTGAAGATCCGCCGGCGCGCCGCCGAGCTGGCCCTGCACGTAGGCCACCATGTCGTCGAGCGTGGCGCGCACGCCGCCGACGCCGCCGGTATCGTCGCGGAACGTCCAGGCCGGCACGACGTTGCGGTTGGGCGCGTGGCCCCGGGCCGCCTGCACGCCCTCGGGGCGATCGTCGAGATAGGCGCCGGCCATGCCCAGCGGGCTGAACACGTGCGCGTCCAGCAGCGCTTCCACCGGCTGGCCGGCGCGCCGCGCCAGCGCTTCGGAAAGCAGCATCAGCGCGAAGTTGGAGTATTCGAAGGCAGTGCCGGGGGCGCGCGACAGCGTCACCCGGCCCAGCGCCGCATGCAGGTCGGCGGCGCGCATGCCGGCGTAGGGATTGCCCGGGTCGGCGATGGCCACGCCGGGCGGCAGGGCCGGCAGGCCGCCGGTATGGGTGAGCACGTGGCGCAGCAGGATCGGCTTGCCCTCGAAGTCGGGCACGCGCGTGCCTTCGGGCAGCCAGCTGGCCAGCGTGTCGTCGAGCGAGGCGCGGCCGGCCTCGATTTCCCGCGCGACCAGGGCCGCGACCATCGTCTTGCTGACCGAGCCGATCTCGAAGGCGGTGCCGGGGCCGACGCGGGGCTCGGCCGCGGGGTCGGCGCAGCCATAGGCGCGGGCGACGGTGCCGTCTTCGACGACGGCGACCGCGAGACAGGCGCCGGTGCGGTCGCCATGCAGGCGCTGGCCCAGTTTGGCGGCCAGTTCGGCATCGGACATCGCGGCGGCCGGCGTGGACACCAACAGGGCAAGCGACAGGCAGGACAGGGACGGAACCAGGGACATGGCAGCAACCTCCACCGTGGGCAGGCTGGCAGATTGCCGCCGCCGCGGCGGGGCCGCCGGGCTTTGCGACGAAACCCGCGACCGGACCGACGAACCCCCCGGGGGCCGGCCTCAGTCGGCCCGCATGCGGAAGGCCTCGTAGAGCGTGATCAGGCCCTGGCGGGCCAGCGAGAGCGCATGCTGGGGCAGCGGCACCATGCCGTCGGCTTCGGCGCGGGCGGCGATCGCGTCGGTGTCGGCCTCCTCGACCAGCAGCTGGCGTAGTGCCGGCGTGACGAACAGCAGCTCGTAGGTCATCCGCCGGCCGCGGGTGCCCGTGCCGTTGCAGGCCGGGTATCCCTTGCCGGCGTAGAAGACCTCGCCGGGGCCGAGGCCCATCTGCGCGCGCAGGCTGGGATCGACCGGCTCGGGAGCCCTGCACTCATTGCAGATCAGCCGCACCAGCCGCTGCGAGAGGATGCACAGCAGGGTCGCGCGGATCAGGTACGCCTCGACGTCCATCTCCAGCAGGCGCGCGATGGTGGCGGCCGCGGAGTTGGTGTGCAGCGTGCTGAGCATCAGGTGGCCGGTGAGCGCGCTCTCGACGGCGATCTTGGCGGTCTCGTGGTCGCGGATCTCGCCGACCATGATCACGTCGGGGTCGTGGCGCAGGATGTTGCGCAGCACGCGCGAGAACGTGAGGCCCACCTCGGCGTTGATCGGCACCTGCTCGACGCCGGGGATGTGGTACTCGACCGGGTTCTCGACGGTGATGATGTTGACGTTGCGCTGCAGGATCGTGTTGAGCGCCGCGTACAGCGTGGTCGACTTGCCCGAGCCGGTCGGGCCGGTGACCAGGATCATGCCCTGGTTGCGCTCGCAGGCATCGGCCAGGCGGGCGGCGTCCTGCGGTGACATGCCCAGGTCGGCGATCGACTTCATCGCCACCGAGGTGTTGAGCAGGCGGATTACGACGCTCTCGCCGTGGATGGTGGGGATGGTGGAGATGCGCAGGTCCACCATGCGCCCGTTGACGCCGATGCGGGCCTGGCCGTCCTGCGGCAGGCGGCGCTCGGTGATGTCCATGCCGGCGAGGATCTTGATCCGGCCGACCACCATCGTCAGCAGCGACTGCGAGAAAGTGCGGATGGGCACCAGCACGCCGTCGATGCGGAACACCAGGTCCACGTCGGCCTCGCCCGGGCGGATGTGCACGTCCGAAGCGCCGCGCCGCACCGCCATCGTGAGGATGTGCGACACCAGCCGCACGATCGGGCGCAGCAGGTAGCGCTCCTCCTCCGGTGTGGGCACGTGGCCGGGCCCGGACCGGGCCTCGATGATCTCGTCGTCCTTGCCCACCTCGAACAGTTCGGCGCCGTGGCTGTCGCCTTAATGCCGGGTGATGGCGCGGTCGAGGTCGGCGCGCGCGGCCACGAACAACTGCAGGCGCTTGCCCGCCAGGAACTGCAGCAGGTGCACCGTGTCGGCGTCGGCCGGGTCGGCCATCGCCAGCCGCAGCACGTCGCCGCACACGTCCAGCGGCAACACCGAGCGGGCGTAGGCCAGTTCGGCCGGCACCATGGCCAGCGCCGCGCCCGTCGGCGAGACGTCCGTCAGGGTGATGAAGGGCAGCCCCAGCCGCTGGGCCAGCAACCGCTCGACCGATGGCGCCTCGCCGGCAAGCTCGGCCCCGGCCATCAGCCGCCTCCCCCGAGCAGGTCCGCCAGGGCCAGGCGATAGCGCGCGGCGATGCCGTCGGCGTCGCGATGCCGGCCTCCGCGCACGCAGGCCCGGCCGGCCACGTCGACCTCGCGCACCAGCGGGCGGTTGCCGGCGAAGACGAAGCGGTCGAGCAGATCGCCGGCGGTGGCGCCGGCCAGGGCGGGCGCGTCGCCATCGAGCTGCACGCGATCGGCGGCAGACCCCGGCTGGCCGCAGGCGCGCATGCCGCCGGCATGCGCCTGGGAATACAGCAGCGCGCCGGTGCTCGGCTGCGCCGGCGACACCGCCACGTTGCGCCGGTGCGTGCGCAGGCGCTGGCCGTACTCGAGCCAGCGCAGCTCCTCGACCACCGACACCGACACGTGCGAATCGCTGCCCACGCCCCAGTGCCCGCCGGCCGCCAGGTAGTCGGCCAGCGGGAACAGGCCGTCGCCGAGGTTGGCCTCGGTGGTCGGGCAGATCGCCACGGTGGCGCCGCTGGCGGCGATGCCGGCCACTTCGCCGGCGTCGAGGTGGGTTGCGTGCACGAGGGTCCAGCGGGCATCGACACCGGCGTTGTCGAGCAGCCAGCGCACCGGCCGGGCGCCGCGCAGGGCCAGGCATTCCTCCACTTCGTGCAGCTGCTCGGCGATATGGATGTGCACCGGCATCGGCTCGTCGCCGATGGCCGAAAGCAGCGCCCGCATGGCGTCGGCGGGCACGGCGCGCAGGCTGTGCAGGGCGACGCCGGCCTCGAACGTCTCCCCGCGCAGGCCCCGCAGTTGCTGCAGCAGCGCCAGGTAGGCGTCGAGCGAATGGCCGAAGCGGCGCTGCCGATCCGACAGCGGCCGGCCGTCGAAGCCGCCGCTCATGTACAGCACCGGCAGGAGGGTGAGCCGGATGCCGGTGTCGCGCGCCGCGGCGACCAGTGCCTTCGACATCGCCGCCGGATCGTCGTAGGGCCGGCCGTCGGGCTGGTGGTGCAGGTAGTGGAACTCGCAGACGGTCGTGTAGCCCGCCTCGAGCATCTCGGCGTAGAGCTGGCAGGCGACCGCATGCAGGCTGTCGGGATCGAAGCGGCCGGCGAAGCGGTACATCAGTTCGCGCCAGGTCCAGAAGCTGTCGTTCGGGTCGCCCTGGCGCTCGGCCAGGCCGGCCATGGCGCGCTGGAAGGCGTGCGAATGCAGGTTGGCCAGGCCCGGCAATTGCCAGTGGCCGGCGGCGTCGCGAAGGGGCTCGATGGCGTCGGGAGGCGTCATGGCGGGAGTTTGGCATGCCGCCCGACGGGCCGCATACAATGCCCGGCATGGGCGCCCTCTCCGGCATCACGGTCCTTGAATTCTCGCGCGTGCTCGCCGGCCCCTGGTGCGGCATGACCCTGGCCGACCTGGGCGCCGACGTCATCAAGCTCGAGTCCTTCGACGGCGACGACACCCGCGGCCTGGGCCCGCCCTTCCTGGACGGCATGTCGGCCTATTTCGCCTGCTGCAACCGCAACAAGCGCTCGCTGGCCATCGACCTGCGCACGCCGGCCTCGCGGCCGCTGCTCGAGGCCCTGGTGCGCGAGGCCGACGTGCTGGTGGAGAACTACCGCACCGGCGGCGCCGAGGCGCTGGGCGTGGGCTACGAGGCGATGGCGGCGATCAACCCGCGCCTGGTCTACTGCTCGATCTCCGGCTACGGCCGCGACGGCCCGGCGGCGATGCGCCCGGGCTACGACTACGTGGTGCAGGCCGAGGCCGGGCTGATGTCCATCACCGGCCCGGCCGACGGCGAGCCCTCCAAGGTGGGCGTGGCCGTGGCCGACCTGGCCACCGGCCAGAACGCCGCCACGGCGATCCTGGCGGCGCTGCTGCAGCGCCATCGCGACGGCCGCGGCCAGCGCATCGACGTCTCGCTGTTCGACAGCCAGCTGGCGCTGCTGGCCAACGTCGCCGGCAACGCGCTGTTCACCGGCGCCGACGCGCCGCGCTACGGCAACGCGCACGCCAGCATCGTGCCCTACCAGGCCTTCCGCGCCAGCGACGGCGAATTCGTCCTGGCGGTGGCGAGCGAGAAACTCTGGATCCAACTGTGCAATGCGCTCGGGCGCGAGGACTGGCTGCGCGACCCGCGCTTTGGCAACAACGCCGCCCGCGTGGCCCACCGCGACGCCCTGTGCGAGGCGCTGGAAGGGGTGTTCGCCGGCGGGACCATCGGGCACTGGCTGGCCCTGTTCGAGCAGGCCGGCGTGCCGGCCGCGCCGATCAACTCGGTGCGCCAGGCGCTCGAGCACCCGGTGGCGCGGGCGCGCGGCATGCGCGTGGAGATCGGCGGCATCCCGCTGGTGGGCAGCCCGATCAAGCTCTCCGGTACGCCGCCCAGGCTCGAGCGTCCGCCGCCGAAGCTGGGCGAGCACAGCGACGAGATCGCCGGCGCCTTCGGCTTCGACCCGGCCGCGCTGCGCGCCGCGGGGGCCATCCGGTGATCGGCCGGCTCGCCCCGCCCTGGGACCGGCTGCTGCTGGACGCACGGCTGGCGACGCTGCGCGACGACCTCGGCGCCTACGGCGCGATCGAGGACGGCGCGCTGGCCTGGAAGGACGGCCTGATCGCCTTCGCCGGCCCGGCCAGGGAGCTGCCCGGCGAGCCGGCCGCGCTGGCGGCCCGGGTGGAGTCGGCCGGGCACCGCTGGATCACGCCGGGCCTGGTCGACTGCCATACCCACCTGGTGTTCGGCGGCGACCGCGCGCAGGAATTCGAGCGCCGCCTGCAGGGCGCCAGTTACGAACAGATCGCCCGCGAGGGCGGCGGCATCCTCTCGAGCG
The DNA here is from genome assembly GCF_003024235.1 of Arenimonas caeni. Taxonomy (GTDB): domain Bacteria; phylum Pseudomonadota; class Gammaproteobacteria; order Xanthomonadales; family Xanthomonadaceae; genus Arenimonas; species Arenimonas caeni. The sequence goes on from NZ_KZ679084.1 coordinate 197,710, forward strand.
TGCGCGCCACCCGCGCGGCCGACGAGCAGGCGCTGCTGGCCGCCTCGCTGCCGCGGGCGCGGGCGCTGCTGGCCGACGGCGTGACCACGCTGGAGATCAAGTCGGGCTACGGCCTGGACTTCGAAACCGAGCGGCGCATGCTGCGGGTGGCGCGGCGCGTGGGCGAGACGCTGGGCATCACGGTGCGCACGACCTGCCTGGCCGCGCACGCGCTGCCGCCGGAGTTCGCCGGCCGGCCCGACGACTACATCGCCGCCACCATCGAGTGGCTGCCGCGCCTGCAGCAGGAAGGGCTGGTGGATGCGGTGGACGCCTTCTGCGAAGGCATCGGCTTCACGCCGGCGCAGACCCGGCGCCTGTTCGAGGCCGCCACCGCGCTCGGCCTGCCGGTGAAGCTGCACGCCGACCAGCTCAGCGACCTCGGTGGTGCGGCGCTGGTGGCGGGCTTCTCCGGCCTCTCGGCCGACCACATCGAGTGGACCGGCGAGGACGCGGTGCGGGCCATGGCGGCGGCCGGCACCGTGGCGGTGCTGCTGCCCGGCGCCTTCCACGTGCTGCGCGAAACGAAACTGCCGCCGATCGACGCGCTGCGTGCGAACGCCGTGCCCATGGCCGTGGCCACCGACCTCAACCCCGGCACGGCGCCGCTGCAGTCGCTGCGGCTGGCCATGTCGCTGGCCTGCACCCACTTCCGGCTCACGCCCGAGGAGGCGCTGCGCGGCGCCACCCACCACGGTGCACTGGCCCTGGGCCTGCACGACCGCGGCCGCCTCGTGCCCGGGCAGCGCGCCGACTTCGTGCAGTGGCGCATCGGCCACCCGGCGGAACTGGCCTACTGGCTGGGCGGCGAACTCGTGCACGCCGTCCATGTCGCCGGCCGCCGCGTCCAATGAAAATGGGGCCGGGGAACATTCGCGCCTGAAACGCAGATGTTCCCCGGCCCCATCTCCAGAAGCGGTATTACTTGGCGGCGGCCTTCTTGGTGGCCTTCTTGGCCGGCGCCTTGGCGACCGGAGCCTTGGCGGCCGGTGCCTTGCCGGCGGTCACCTTGGTGGCCGTCTGCGGGCGGGCGTTGCCGTAGCTGCTGGCGTAACGCTTGCCCTTGGTGGTCTTCTTGTCGCCCCTACCCATGATGTTTCCTTGAATTAGTGTGTCGCGGGGCGCGTAGCCTACCATCGCGCCCCCGTTGCACCAAGGTGCAGGCGCGCCTCAGTGGCTGTGGCCGAAGGACAGGCGCAGGTTGACGATGTGGGCGATCCCGATCAGCACGCCGCCGACGGCCATGGCCGCGGCATGCGGCAGGCCGGAGGTGTGCAGCGGCGAATAGAGCAGCGCCGTCCAGACCAGGGTCAGGCCCGGCGCCACCAGCAGCCAGGCGTGGTAGGCGCGATGGCCCCGGTAGCCCATCCAAAGGCTCGCCACCGCCAGCACCGTGGCCAGGCTGGTGAAGGCCCATTCCAGCCCGTGCCAGGCCACCAGGCCCATGCCGACCGCAGGCACCAGGGCCAGCGCCACCGGCACCAGGGCGCAGTGCAGCGCGCAGATGAAGGCGCCCCAGGCCCCCAGGCGGTCGGCCCACGCGGGCAGTCGCAGGCGCGGGCGGGGCATGGGGGTGGCCATGACGGGGGTGATCCTCGGGGCGGGGCTTGCGGACATGGGGGAACAATATAACATTTACGACTGAAACAGTATAACATTGACGAACCCTGCTCCCGGCCCCGCCATGACAGCCCAAGCCCGCCCCGCCCCGCTCACCCTCGCCGTGCTGCTCGCCCTCGCCGCCCCCGCCTGGGGCCAGGCCACCGGCACGACGGACGAGGACCACGCCCACGACAAGCCCCACACCTTGGAGGCGATCGAAGTCACCGCCTCGCCGCTGCGCCAGGGCATCGACGACCTGGCCCGGCCGGTGGACGTGCTCGCCGGCGAAGACCTCGATGCCCGCAAGGCCGGCAACCTCGGCGAAACGCTCGAGCGCCAGGCCGGCGTGCAGAACGCCAGCTTCGGCGCCGGCGTCGGCCGCCCGGTCATCCGCGGCCTCGAGGGCGCGCGGGTACAGGTGCTGGCCAACGGCAACAGCGCGCTGGACGTCTCGACCGTCAGCGCCGACCACGCGATCGGCATCGAACCCTTCCTTGCCGACCAGATCGAAGTGCTCAAGGGTCCGGCCACCCTGCTCTACGGCAGCGGCGCGATCGGCGGCGCGGTGAACGTGGTCGATGGCCGCGTACCGACCGCGCAGGTCGGCCGCGCCGTCTCCGGCCGCGCCGAACTGCGCCACGGCAGCGTCGACGACCAGGCCACGGGCATGGCCCGCCTGGACATGGACGCCGGCGCGCTGACCCTGCACGCCGACGTCTTCCGTCGCAGCGCCGACGACTACCGCATCTCCGGCTACGCCTTCTCCGACGCACTGGTCGCCGAAGGGATCGAAGAAGGCGAAGACCCCGGCCACTTCGCCCGCGGTCGACTGCCCAACAGCCGGCTCACCACCGAGGGCGGCGCCCTGGGCGGCAGCTGGTTCGGCGAGCGCGCCTGGTTCGGCCTGGCCGCCAGCACCTATCGCAGCAATTACGGCATTCCGCCCGGCGCGCATGCCCACGGCGAGGACGAGGACCACGACGGGGAGCGCGAGGACGAAGGGCATGGCCATGGCGAAGAGCCCGTGCGCGTCGACCTGCGCCAGGACCGCTTCGAGGCCCGCGGCGGCGTCCGCGACCCGGGTCCGCTGCAGGAGCTGAACTGGCGCGTCGTGCGCAGCCTGTACGAGCACGCCGAACTCGAGGGCGACGAAGTCGGCACCCGCTTCGAGAACGACGGCCTCGAGGCCCGCGTCGAAGCCGTACTGCGCGAGCGCAATGGATGGCGCGGCGCCTTCGGCCTGCAGTATTCCGAGCGCGACTTCTCGGCCATCGGCGACGAGGCCTTCGTGCCGCCTTCGCTGAGCCGCGACCTGGGCCTGTTCGCGCTCACGGAGAAGGACTTCGGCCGGCTCAAGCTCGAATTCGGCGCGCGCCACGACCGCGTGCGCGTGACTCCCGACGCCCAGGCCCCCGCCGTGCACCGTTCGGCCAGCAGCCTCGCCGCCGGCGCGCTGTGGGACGTCAACGAGGCCGTGCACCTGAGCCTGAACCTCAACCGCGCCGAGCGCGTGCCGACCGCCGAGGAACTGTTCTCCGACGGCCCGCACATCGCCACCGGCAGCTACGAGATCGGCGACGCCGGCCTGGACAACGAAGTGGCACTGGGCGCCGAACTTGGCCTGCACCTGCACCAGGGCCGCTTCGAAGGCTCCGTGTCGGTGTTCCGCACCCGCTTCGACGATTTCATCTACCTGGCCGACACCGGCGCCATGGAAGACGGGCTGCCGGTGCGCGCCTGGGTGCAGGGCGACGCCGTGTTCAGCGGCTGGGAAACCACGCTGGACGTGGAACTGGCCGACAACGCCAGCGGCCTGTGGACGCTGCGCGTATTCGCCGACGGCGTGGACGCCAGGCCCGACGCCGGCGGCCGCCTGCCGCGCATCGCGCCGGGTCGCGTGGGCAGCGACCTGCTCTGGCGGCAGGGGCCATGGCACGCGCGCCTGGGCGCGGTGCGCGTGGCGACGCAGGACGATGTCGCTGCGGGCGAGAGCGCGACCGCGGGCTACACCCTGGTCGACGCCGGCCTGGAATACCACTGGGACGTGGGCGGCGCCGGCTGGGAACTGTTCGTCGAAGGCCGCAACCTCGGCGATCGCGAGGCTCGCCAGCACACCTCCTACCTCAAGGACCTCGCCCCGCTGCCGGGCCGCAACGTGATGACCGGCGTGCGCGTGAGCTTCTGACGCCGCGCGGCCGCGGCGGGCGGACTACTCGTAGTCTTCGCCGGCGGCCGGGTCGGGCGGCTCCGGCCGCTCGCCCGGATCCGGGTCTTCCTCGACGGCATCGCCGGGCGTGCCGGCTTCTTCCACCGCCTGCTGCTCGCTGGTCTGGATGCCGAGATGGAAGGCGGCGTAGCCGGGCAGCACCACCTGGTTCTGCGACATGCCGATGACGCGCCCGCCCACGGGCGCGAGCAGGTAACGCTCGACGTTGGCGACCGGGTCGATCACCCGGCCCAGGCGCTGGCCCGCCTGCACGTGCTGGCCCAGCGTGACTTCGCTGATCAGCAGGCCGCCGGAATTGGCGCGGACCCAGCGCGAGTCGAGGAAGATCGGCGCCGGCTCGGGGCGTTTGGCGACCACGTCGGGGTCGAGCGCGGCGCCGGGTTCGGCGGCGCTCGGGTCCTCGCGCATGCCCACGTGCACCATCAGGCGTTCGATCGCGGCCACGGCCTGGGCGATCTCGGTGGGCTCGAGCCGGCCGGGCGAGCCGGCCTCGAAGGTGACCGACGGAATGCCCACCGCGGTCGCGGCGACGCGCAGCATGCCCTTGTTGCCCTGGCTGTGCAGCACCACGGTGTTGCCGAAGTGGCGGCTGAACTCCAGCACCTCGGCGCGCGTGAGGTCGGCGCGCACCTGCGGCAGGTTGCTGCGGTCGAAGGAACCGGTGTGGAAGTCCACCAGCATGTCGCAATGGCTCACCACGTCCTGGAAGAAAGCGTTGGCGATGCGCGAGGCGATCGAGCCCTGGCGGGTGCCCGGGAAGAAGCGGTTGAGGTCGCGCCGGTCCGGCAGGTAGCGCGAGCCGCGCGAATAACCGTGCACGTTCACGATGGGCACGCCGATGATGGTGCCCGACAGGCGGGTCGGGTCGACCGAATGCGAAAGCTGGCGCACGATCTCGATGCCGTTGATCTCGTCGCCGTGTACGCCGGCCACCAGGCACAGCACCGGCCCGGCCAGCGCGCCGCGCGTGACCACCACCGGGCTGGGGATCTCGGCGCTGCTGATGCCGCCGCCGGGCCGCCATTCGAGCTGCATGCGCGTCCCCGGCACCACCAGCCGGTCGAGGATGGCCAGCGGCGTGACCAGGTCGGTCTGGGGCGGGAGGAAATCCGTCGGCAGGGCCAGGCCCTCCGGCGGCGCCGGCGCCGTGCCGGCGGGCGGATCGATCGGGAAGTCCTGCGCGGCCAGCGGCCCGGCCGCCAGCAGGCCGGCCAGCACCAGCGAAGGCAGCGCCGTCAGGCGGCGGCGCAGGCGGCGCACAGGCCGTGGACCTCGAGCGTCTGGGCGCGGGGCGAGAAGCCCAGCGCACGCGCCTGCTCGTCGAGCAGGCCGGTGATGCGTTCGTCCTCGAGCTCGATCGCGGCCTGGCACTGGTCGCAGATGAGGAAAGGCACCGAGTGGCGGACGTTCGGATGGTGGCAGCCGACGAAGGCGTTCACCGAGGCCAGGCGGTGGATGAAGCCCTGCTCGAGCAGGAAATCCAGCGCGCGGTAGACCGTGGGCGGCGCGCTCGAGCCGTTTTCTTCCTTCATGGCGTCGAGCAGGTCGTAGGCCTTCACCGGCTTGCCGGCGTCGGCGATCAGGCCCAGCACCTGGGCCCGCAGCGGGGTCAGGCGCAGCCCGCGCTCGGCGCAGGCCTGCTCGACCGCGCGCACGTAATCGCCGGCCGAATGCACGTGGTGCGAAGGATCGGTGCAGTCGTGGGCGTGGTGCTTGCGGGCCATGGGTCTAGGTTGGGGCCTGCCAGCGCACAAATCAACGCTGCGCCGCCCCTGTTGGAGCCCCTCGAAAGATCAGGCGGGCAGTTTCGCGATGGCCGCGTCGATGCGCGCCAGCGCCTCGTCCTTGCCGGCCAGGAACACCGTGTGGTCGATCGACGGGCTCACCTGCGTGCCGGTGATGGCCACGCGCAGCGGCTGGGCGACCTTGCCCAGGCCAACGCCCAGGGCCTCGGCGGCGGCGCGCAGGGCGCCATCGACGGCCTCGGGGCTCCAGGCGTCCAGCGCCGCCAGGCGCGCGCGCACCTCGGTGAGCGGCGCACGCGCGGCCCCGGTGAAGTGCTTGGCCACCGCGGCCTCGTCGTACTGCAGCAACGGGCAGTACCAGACGTGGGCGCGCTCGGCCATTTCCTTGAGCGTCTGCACGCGGTCGCGCAGCGCCACCACCACGTCGGCCGGCTTCGGGCCCTTCGACAGGTCGTAACCGTGGGCGAGCAACTGCGGCTCGAAGTGTTTCGCCACCTCGGCCGGGTCGTCGGTCTTGAGGTAGTGCTGGTTGAGCCAGCCGAGCTTGGCCGGGTCCATGCGCGAGGCCTTCTGGTTCACGTCCTCGATCGCGAACAACGCCTTGAGCTCGTCGCGGCTGAAGATTTCCTGGTCGCCGTGCGACCAGCCCAGGCGCGCGAGGTAGTTCACCAGCGCGTGCGGCAGGTAGCCCTCTTGCCTGTAGGACATCACGTTGGCCGCGCCCGAACGCTTGGACAGCTTGGCGCCCTCGGGGTCGAGGATCATCGGCATGTGCGCGAAATGCGGCACCGGCGCGCCCAGCGCCTTGTAGATGTTGATCTGGCGCGGGGTGTTATTGACGTGGTCGTCGCCGCGGATGACGTCGGTGATGCCCATGTCCAGGTCATCGACGACGACGGCGAAGTTGTAGGTCGGGTAGCCGTCGGAGCGGAAGATCACCAGGTCGTCGAGCTCGTCGTTGCTCCACTCGATGCGGCCCTTGATCTTGTCCTCGAACACCACCGTGCCGCCGATCGGGTTCTTGAAGCGGATGACGCGGTTGGGATCCTCGCGGTACGGCTCGTTGCGGTCGCGGTAGTAGCCGTTGTAGCGCGGCTTGAGGTTCTGGGCCATGGCGGCCTCGCGCATGGCCTCGAGCTCTTCCTTGGTCTCGTAGGCGTAGTACGCCGTGCCGGCGGCGACCATCTGCTCGGCCACCTCGCGGTAGCGGCCAAGGCGCGCGGTCTGGTAGATCGGGCCCTCGTCGTAGTCCAGGCCCAGCCAGTCCATCGCCTCGAGGATGGCGTCGATCGCGGCCTGCGTGCTGCGCTCGCGGTCGGTGTCTTCCACGCGCAGGATGAACTGGCCGCCGCGGCGGCGCGCCTCCAGGTAGCAGTACAGCGCCGTGCGGGCGCCGCCGATGTGCAGGAAACCGGTCGGGCTGGGGGCGAAGCGGGTGCGGCAGGTCATCGGGCCGGGCTCGGGGTCGGAAAGCCGGCCATTTTACGCCAATCCCCCCTGGACGGCGCCTGCGGCAACGCCCCCGGGGCCGCGCACGTGGTGGAGGCCCGAAGCAGGGGCCCGGGACGGGGTGCGCTACCATGGCCCGGTCCGCATACCCGAACCGGCCGATGCTCCTGCGCCCTGCCCTGCTGCTGCCCCTGCTGCTTCCTCTTGCCGCCCTCGCCGCGCCGCCCGCCCCGCCGGTGCCGGTCGCCGCGACCGACGCGCAGGAACCCGCGCCCGCGCCGCCGCGCGTGCGGCTGGAAACGACGATGGGCGAGATCGTGCTCGAACTCGATGCGGCCGCCGCGCCGCGTACGGTCGAGAACTTCCTGGCCTACGCCCGCGAGGGCCACTACAACGGCACCGTATTCCACCGCGTGGTGCCGGGCCTGCTGGTGCAGGGCGGCGGCTTCACGCCCGACCTGCAGCCCAAGCCCAGCCGCGCGCCTATCCCGAACGAGGCCGGCAACGGCCTGTCCAACCGCCGCGGCACCATCGCCGCCGCGCGCGACCGCGGCGTGAGCGAATCGGCCACGACGCAGTTCTTCATCAACCTTGCCGACAACCCCGCGTTCGACCCGCGCCCGGGCGACAGCCCCTACACCTCGGGCTACGCCGTGTTCGGCCGCGTGGTGCTGGGCATGGACGTGCTCGAGCGCATCGCCGCCGTCCCCACCGCCGGCCAGGGCCCGTTCGCGGCCTGGGTGCCGACCACGCCGGTGCTGATCGAGCGCGTGCAGCTGCTCGACCCGGGCACGCCATGAGCCTGCTGCTGGTTTCCGACCTGCACCTGGATGCGGCGCGCCCGGCGACCACGCGTGCCTTCATCGAACTGCTCGAAGGCGAGGCGCGCGGCTGCGAGGCGCTCTACATCCTCGGCGACCTGTTCGAGGCCTGGGTCGGCGACGACGATCCCGGCGAACCCGGCGCCAGCGTCTGCGCCGCGCTCAAGGCGCTGTCCGACGCCGGCGTGCCCGTGTTCCTGATGCGCGGCAACCGCGATTTCCTCTACGGCCAGCGCATGGCCGAACGCTGCGGCGCCACCCTGCTGCCCGACCCCTGCGTGGCCGTGCTGCAGGGCGTGCCCACCCTGCTCATGCACGGCGACCTGCTGTGCACCGACGACACCGCCTACCAGGCCTTCCGCCGCCAGGTGCGCGACCCGGCCTGGCAGGCGCAGTTCCTTTCCCAGCCGCTGGCCGCACGCCAGGCCTTCGCCGCGCAGGCGCGCGCCGCCAGCCGCGAGCACCAGCAGGGGCTGTCGGAAACCATCACCGACGTGAATCCGCGGGCGGTGGCCGAGACGATGGCGCGTTACGGCGTCACGCGGCTGATCCACGGCCACACGCACCGTCCGGCGATGCACGCACTCGAGGTCGGCGGCCGCCCGGCCCAGCGTTTCGTGCTGGGCGACTGGTACGACCAGGGCAGCGTGCTGCGCATTCACGCCGACGGCGAGGTGCTCGAGGCCCTGGCCGTGCCCGGCGCCGGCGCCGCCGCCACCGCCTGAACCGGCGCCCCGCTGGCGGACTCCGCCACGAACCTGCGTGGCAAGGACACCCCCTCGAGGAGTCCCGCCCATGTCCATCGATCGCCGCCGTTTCCTCACCGCTGCCGGCCTGGCCGGCCTGGCCCTGGCCGCCCCTTCGCTTGCCGCCACCCGTGATGGCCGGCGCGTCTCGTCCGCGCTGTCGATTTCCTTTGCCGCCTTCCCCGGCGTCGGACGCCTCGGCGGCCCGAAGCTGGCCGACGCCATCTGGTCGAACACCAAAGCCCGGGGCCGCGTGCCCGATTCGATCGGCGTGCAGCTGCTGGCGGCGCGCCTCTTCGCCGGCAAGCCGGTGGAGGGTTTCGCCTCGCGGGTCGCCAAATTCGCGTCGTCCGACGACGGCAGCGTGCTGGCCAAGCTGCTGCGCGACGAGGCCGACTACCCCAACCATTTTTTCCAGAGCGACCATTACCTGCCGGGCGACATGTACCTGCCCGGTTCGCTGTCGATCCCGGCCCCGGCCATGCCGGCGCAACGCAAGCAGGGATATTCCGCACGCGAGGCGCTGGCGCTGCTGGGCAAGGCCGAGGTCCGCGACGTCGATCCCCGCCACCGCGGGCCGCAGGTGCGGCTGGCCATTGCCTGCCCGGACGAAGCCTTCGCGCTGCAGGGCCTGGTGTTCGAACTCCAACCGGCCTGAGCCATCACGGTCGTGCTGGCGCCATGCAGTAGACTCCGGGGCAGGCGCCGCCCCGGAGTCGCGATGAACGACACCCCCGACGAGAACGCCGCCGACGACGCCGGCCCGGTGCCGGCGTCGCTGGACGAGCAGATCTACGCGCAGCTGCGCGCGATCGCCCGACGCCAGCTGGCGCGCTGGGGCAATGCCGCCACCACCAGCCCCACCACCATCGTGCACGAGGCCTGGATGCGCCTGGCCGGCAACGGCGGCGAGTTCTGGGCCGACCGCGGCCACTTCCTGGCCGTGGCCTCGCGCGCGATGCGCCAGCTGCTGGTGGACAAGGCGCGGCGACGCCTGGCCGCCAAGCGCGGCGCCGGCGCCGTGCACCTGGACAACGCCGAACTGGCCGGCGACGACCCGCTGGCGCGCGCCACTGTGCTCAACGTCGATTCCGCCCTGGCCGCGCTCGAACGGCACGACGAGGTGCTGGCGCGCGTGGTCGAGTGCCGGTTCTTCGCCGGCCTGACCACCGCCGAAACCGCCCTCGCGCTGGGCCGCTCGGTGCGCACCGTGGAGCGCGACTGGGCCCGGGCCCGCGCCTACCTGGTGCTGGCGCTGCAGGACTGAGCATGGCCACCAACGCCACCGAGTGGCAGCGCATCGACGACCTGTTCAGCGCCTGCCTGGCGCTGGCGCCTGAAGCCCGCTCAAGCTACCTGGCCCGCGAATGCGCCGGCGACGAGCGGCTGCTCGAACGCGTGCAGGCGCTGCTGGCCGCCAGCGAATGCGGCGAAGGCCTGCTGTCGCGGCGCGAGTCCCTGCTGGCGACCCTGCTGCCCGGCGCGCCGGAGGAAACCGACGCGGCGCCGACCCTGGCGCCCGGCGATTCACTGGGCGACTGCCGCATCCTCTCGCTGATCGGCGAAGGCGGCATGTCGCACGTCTACCTCGCCGAGCAGCGCCAGGCCGACTGGCAGCGGCGGGTGGCGGTGAAGGTGCTGCGCGTCGGCGGCGCCGAGATGCTGGCGCGCTTCCACGCCGAGCGCCGCATCCTGGCCAGCCTCGAACACCCGGGCATCGCCCGCCTGATCGACGCCGGCACCACCGCCGGCGGCCAGCCCTACCTGGTCACCGAGCTGGTGCAGGGCGAGCCGATCCACCGCCACTGCGAGCGCAAGGCGCTGCCGCTGCCGGCGCGGCTGGACCTGTTCCTGCAGCTGGCCGACGCCGTGCAGCATGCGCATGCGCGCCTGGTCGTGCACCGCGACATCAAGCCCTCGAACGTGCTGGTCGACGAAGCGGGGCGCGTGCGCCTGCTCGATTTCGGCATCGCCCGCCTGGTCGAGGGCGGCGACCGCGACCCGGTGACGCGCGCCGGCGCGCCGCCGATGACGCCCGAATACGCCGCGCCCGAGCAGCTCGGCGGCGGCGCCATCAGCACCGCCATCGACATCTACCAGCTCGGCCTGCTGCTGTTCGAACTGGTGGTCGGGCAGCCGCCGTGGAAACACTGGACCAGCGGCGCCGACCTGCCCTCGCGCCTGTTGCCGCGCGCCAGCGAGGCCGCGCTGGCCGGCGGCGACGACGGAGCGCGCACGCATTCGCGGCGCCTGGCCGGCGACCTCGATGCGATCATCGCGCGCGCCACCGCCAGCCGGCCGGGCGACCGTTACGCCACCGTGCAGGGCCTGGCGCGCGACATCCGCTGCCACCTGCGCGGCGAGCGCCCCAGCGTTCGCCAGGAAGGCCTGCTGCAGGGGCTGTGGCGCCTGGCCAGGCGAAACCGCGCCGCCGCGGCCGCGAGCCTCGCCCTGCTCGCGGCCCTGGTGGGCTGGGGTGCGACGATGCAATGGCATTCGGCCCGGCTCGAGCGCGAGCGCGCCGCGGTGCAGCGCGAGGCCCTGCGCGCGCAGCAGTCGCGCGCCTTCCTGCTCGACATCTTCCAGCGCTCCGACCCGCTGTTCCAGGAGCAGCCGGGCGAGCAGGAGGTCGTGGCCTGGCGCTGGCTGCCGCAGGTGGAAGCCGACGCGCGCCGCACCCTGGCGGCCACGCCGGGCGTGCAGGCCGACCTGTTCGAGAGCATCGGCGCGCTCTACCGGCGCGCGCGCCAGCCCGACGACGCGCAACGTTTGCTGCGCGAGGCGCTCACCCTGCACCAGGCCAACGTGCCGCCCGATCGCGCCGCGATGGCGCGCATCCGCGCCGAGCTGGCTTCGCTGCTGGTCGAGGACGGCCCCGACGACGAAGCCGAGGGCCTGGCCGCGGCCGCCGTGGACGAGGCCCGCGCGCTGGCCGCGACCGACGTGCGCAACGCAGTGGCGATCCTGCTCGACGCGGCCAGCGTGCTCGGTGCGTCGGCCCGCAACCTCGAGCGTGCCGCGCTGATGCGCGAGGCCCTGGCCCTGGTGCAGGCCACCGAAGGCGGCATGCCGGTGGCCGAGGCCGAAGTGCGGCTGCAGCTGGCCAGCGCCCTGCAGGCCCAGGGCGACTCGGCCGCGGCGCTGGCCGAGGCCAGCCGCGCCCTCGAGCGCGCGGATGCCGCGCTCGGCAGGAACCACGGCCGGCTGGTCGCCATCCTTTCCAGCCAGGCCAGCGCCCTGGGCGGGCTCGGTCGCCACGAAGAGGCCCAGGCCGCGCTTCGGCGCGCGCTCGACATCCAGACCCGCTGGGACCACCCGGACAGCAGCACCGTGCTGGCGCTTCGCAACAACCTCGCGCTCGCGCTCGGCGGCGCGGGGCGCCGCGAGGAGGAGCAGGCCGAGCTGCGGCTGCTGATCGAGCAACGACGACGCATCCGCGGCGACGACCACCTCGAGGTCGGCCGGAACTGGCAGAACCTCGGCGCCTCGCTGGCCAAGTCCGGCCAGCACGTGCAGGCGCGCGAGGCGCTCGGCGAAGCCCTGCGCATCTTCACCCTGCGCCTGCCGGAGGGGCATCCGCAGCGCGCCTTCCCGCACATCACCCTGGCCGCGGTGCACCTGGACGAAGGCACGCCGGGGAAGGCGCTCGCAGCCGCCACCGCCGCCGCGGCCGGCCTGCGCGGCAGCCTGCCGGAAGGCCACTTCGCCCACGCCGTGGTGGGCTGCCTGCAGGCCGAGGCGCGACACGCGCTGGCGCCGACGGCGGAATCGGCCGCCGAATTGCGTGCACAGGCCAGGCGACTCGCCGCCGCGCCATCGGCGCCGGCCGAGTACCTGCAGCGCTGCGAGGACGCGGCGCGCGGGGCCGAACCGACCTGAACCGAGGATTCGCCATGAACCTGCGTCCCATCACCGCCGGCCTGCTGCTGGCCACGCTCGCCGCCTGCTCGCCCGCGTCCGACGCCCCGCCGCCGGCGACGGGCGCCGACCCCGCCGCCCGCGCCGCCAGCGCGCCGCCCCCGGCGGCACCGGCCGCCAAGGCCCAGGGCGACTGTGACCTGATCAGCAACGAGGAGTTGAGCCAGGCTTTCGACGGCCGCCTCAGCGTGCGACGCGCCGGCGGCCGCGGCGAACGCGGCAGCGGCTGCACCTTCTCCCTGGCCGAGGTGGATGAAAGCGAGCTGGTGCTCCAGGCCGGCGGCCTCGACCAGTTCAATGCGCGCAAGCAGTCCTATTCGAGCCAGTCGGGCGTGGCGATGGAGCCGCTGGACATCGGCCGCGAGGCCTGGCTGGTCAACAACGCCCAGGTGATCGCCGTGCGCGAGGACGGCGGTTCGGTGAGCCTGGGGCTGCTGCTGATCACCTTAGGCCAGACGCCGCCGGTGGACAAGGCGCAGGCCCGCGAAGGCCTGGAGGAGCTGGCCCGGCTGGCGCTCGAGCGCCTGTGAGCCGGGCCGCGGCGGCGCTCAGTCGGCGCGGTAGAGCGCCGGCCGGAAGCCGCCGACCTCGAACTCGAACACCGGCACCAGCGCGCCCGAGCGCGGTAGTTCGATGCGCACGGTCTTCGACTGCGCCATCGCTTCGCGGAACGCGGCCTCGTCCTTGATGAAGAGCGCCGGGCCGGTGCCGGTGTCGGCCGGCTCGCCGGCGAAACTGCGCGCCGGCGCATCGTCGAAGCGGATCGAGAGCCTGCACGGCGGGCCGCAGCGCAGCTCGCTCATCTCCAGCACCAAGTAGGCGCTGACGCCCCAGTCCGGATGGTTGCGCAGCACCAGGCGCGCGTCCGGGCGCGGCGGCGGCGCGTCCTCGTCGACGTAGGCCTGCGGGACCTTGCTGTAGATCGCCGCCGAATGCTGGGTGCCGCCCTCGACGGCCACCGACTGGTAGTCCCAGAGCGCGATCAGCCGGCGCTGCTCGCGCATGGCCTCAGCCTCGGTGCGCACCGCGTCGATCGTCGCGCGCATCGTCGCGGCGGCCTCGGTGCGGCCGTGGCGGTCGTCGAGCATGTTGCCGTGCATCTCGGCGATCTCGAAATCGCCGTCGGCGCGGGCCTGCTCGTAAAGCGCCAGCAATTCGGCGCCGGCGGTTTCGTCCGCGGCCGGGTCCACCGGCTCGGGCTGGCAGGCGGCCAGCGCGAGCGCGAGCGGCAGCAGGGCGAGGCGGCGCAGCAGGGCAAGGCTCATCGTTTCACTCCAGCGATTCGAGTTGGGCGATCTCATTCTCGTCGAAACCGGCGGCCAGCCGCGCCGGCCGGTTGAAGGGACCGCGCACGCCGCCGCGCACCTCCTCGCGCACCAGGCGGATGAACTCGCGACCGGGCGCCAGGCCCTCGCGCTCGCAGTGCCAGTGGTACCAGCGGCTGCCGGCGGCGACGTGGGCGACCTCCTCGCGCAGGATCAGCTCGAGGATCGCCGCCGAGGCCTCGTCGCCGTTGCTGCGCAGGCGGTGGATCATGCCCGGCGTCACGTCCAGGCCGCGCGCCTCGAGCACCCGCGGCACCAGCGCCATGCGGCGCAGGCACGAATCGGCGGTCTTGACCGCCATCTCCCACAGGCCGTTGTGGGCGTCGAAGTCGCCGTAGGCGAACCCCAGCTCGCCCAGCCGCGCCGAGAGCAGCTCGAAGTGCCGCGCCTCGTCGTCGGCCACGCCGACCCAGTCGGCGTAATAACCATCCGGCATTGCGCGGAAGCGGTAGACCGCATCCCAGGCCAGGTTGATGGCGTTGAACTCGATGTGGGCGATGGCGTGCAGGAAGGCCGCGCGGCCCTCGACGCTGCCCAGGCCACGCTGCGGCACGTCGCGCGGCATCACCAGCCGCGGCCGCGCCGGCCGCCCGGGCTCGCCGATCGCCTCGGGCGCCGGCGAATCCGCGCGCGGCGCCAGCGCCCCCTTGCGGAACGCCGCCGCCATTTCGCGCGTCAGCCGCACCTTCTCCGCCGGCTCGCAGGCCGCGATGCAGCGCGCCGCGGCGGCGTGCAGGTCGCCGGTCTCAGGCACCACGGCGCTTGCGCTTGGCGTCGTCGGAGCGCAGCTGGCGCAGGCGCTCGAAGTAGCCGGGCTCGATGCCGGTGACGTATTCGCCGCTGAAGCAGGAGCTGTCGAACTTGCGGCCCGGGAACTTCGGGCCGGCGACGGCGGCCTCGAGGTCGGGCAGGTCCTGGTAGATGAGCCAGTCGCAGCCGAGCAGCTTCTCGATCTCGGCCTCGGTGCGGCCGTGGGCCACCAGCTCCTCGGACGAGGGCATGTCGATGCCGTAGATGTTCGGGTGCCGCACCGGCGGCGCCGCCGAGGCCAAATAGACCTTCCTCGCGCCGGCGTCGCGGGCCATCTGCACGATCTGCTGGCTGGTGGTGCCGCGCACGATCGAATCGTCCACCAGCAGCACCACCCGGTCCTTGAACTCCAGCGGGATCGGGTTGAGCTTGCGGCGCACCGACTTAACCCGCTCGCCCTGCCCCGGCATGATGAAGGTGCGGCCGACGTAGCGGTTCTTGATGAAACCCTCGCGGTACTTCACGCCCAGCACGTTGGCGATCTCCAGCGCCGCGTCGCGCGAGGTGTCCGGGATCGGGATCACCGTGTCGATGTCGTGGTCGGGGCGCAGGCGCAGGATCTTCTGGCCCAGCGTGACGCCCATGCGCATGCGCGCCTTGTGCACCGAGATGTTCTCGATCATCGAGTCGGGGCGGGCGAAATACACGAACTCGAAGATGCAGGGCGCGTGCGGCTGCTCCTGCACGGTCGCCTCGGCGTGCAGCTGGCCGTCGCCGGTGATCACCACCGCCTCGCCCGGCAGCACGTCGCGCACGCGCACGAAGCCCAGGATGTCGAGCGCCACCGATTCCGAGGCCACCGCGTATTCGGCGCGGCCGTCGCGCTCGCGCTTGCCCAGCACCAGCGGCCGGATGCCGTGCGGGTCGCGGAAAGCCACCAGGCCCAGGCCCAGCACCATCGCCACGGCCGCGTAACCGCCGGTGCAGCGCCGGTGCACGCCGGCCACCGCCGCGGCCGCGGCGCGCGGGTCGAGCCGGCCCTGCACCTGCAGCTCGTGCGCGAACACGTTGAGCAGCACTTCAGAGTCGGACTCGGTGTTGATGTTGCGCTTGTCCTGCTCGAACACCATCTGCCGCAGCGCGTCGGTATTGATCAGGTTGCCGTTGTGGGCCAGGGCGATGCCGTAGGGCGAGTTGACGTAGAACGGCTGCGCCTCGTCGCTGCCCTCGGAGCCGGCGGTCGGGTAGCGGCAGTGGCCGATGCCGACGCGGCCGGTGAGCAGCTCCATCGCGCGTTCGTCGAAGACCTCCTTCACCAGGCCGTTGCCCTTGTGCAGGCGCAGGCGGCTGCCGTCGAGCGTGGCGATGCCGGCCGCGTCCTGGCCGCGGTGCTGGAGCACCGTCAGGCCGTCGTACAGGGCCGCCGCGACGTCGGTGGCGCCGGCGATTCCGATGATGCCGCACATGGTTCAGGTCTCCGGGAGGGCTGGGGCCTCGCCTTCCGGCTCGGTCCCGATGAAAGGTTCGACGGGCATCGCGGGCGATGCCAGGAATTCAAGTTCGGCCGCGGCTTCGGGCGGCAGGAAGCCGGCCATCCACTCGGCGCCGCGCTGCACGGCCGGCATGAAGCGCGATTCGCTCCACCAGGCATCGCGCGGCACCGGCGTGAAGCCCAGCAGCAGCACCAGCACGCAGGCCAGCACCAGGCCGCGCACCAGGCCGAAGCCGATGCCCAGCACGCGGTCGGTGGCCGACAGGCCGGTGTTGGCGATCAGCTTGCCGATCGCCCAGGTCGCCAGGCCACCCAGCAGCAGCGTGCCGACGAACACGCCGGCATAGCCGAGGAACAGCCGCGCCGAGGCGGCCTCGACGCCGGTGAAATAAGCCGCGAGGTCGGCACCGAAGGCCACCGACAGCCAGAACGCCGCCACCCACACCGTCAGCGACAGCACCTCGACCACGAAACCGCGCCACAGGCCGACGGCCATCGAGACCGCCAGCACCGTCAGCAGCGCGTAGTCGGCCCAGTTGAGCATGCTCAGGGGTGCGAAACGACGATCAGGTCGCGCATGCCCAGCTTCGAGGCCACGCTGTCGCGCAGGCGTTCGGCGGCGGCGCGGTCGGCCTCGGGCCCCACGCGCACGCGCCACACGGTGCCCCGCTCGGTCTGCACGCGCTGGTGGAAGGCGACGAAGCCGGCGGCGCGGGCGCGGTCGCGCAGTGCGCTGGCATCCGCTTCGCTGGAGAAGGCCCCCAGCTGCACGGCGAAACCGACGTTGGCCGCGGCGGCCGGGCGGGTCGGCACGGGAGCCGGCGTGGCGCTCGCGTCGAGCGCGACCACGACGGTCGGGGAACCGGCCACGCGCTCGGCGCGCTGGCGGGCGGCCTCGGCCAGGGCGCGTTCGGCGTAGGGACCAACGCGCAGGCGCATGGCCGGCTTGCCGTTGACGTCCACCGTCTCGCTGGTGACCGGCAGCCCGGCCGCGCGCAGCTTGTCGGCCAGGGCGCGGGCGTTGGCGAGGTTGGAGAAGCTGCCGACATTGACGGCGTAGCGGCCACCGGCGGCGGCGGCGGGAAGCGGGGTCGGATCGGCCGCCGGCGTCGGGGCGGGCGCAGGCGTCGGCGCGGGTGCGGGCGGGGGCGTGGTTTCGCGCGCGATCGGCTGGCCGGTGGCGGCGTCGACGGCCTGCGGCGGCGCCTCCTCCTCCGGCGCCACCACCGGCGCGTCCACGCGCGGGGCGGCCTCGCTGCCGGCGTCCACGGTGGCGACGGCATTGGGGTCGTCGGACGGCGCGACCGGCGTGCCCAGCACCGGGCCGCCGGTGCTTTCCGGCTGCGGCAGCGCCAGCGGCAGCTCGCGGGTCTCGAAATCCTGGTCCGGCGCGTCGGGCATCGACAGCGGCACCTGCGCCGCGCCCTGCGACTCGACGTCGGGGCCCTGCAGGAGCATCGGAAGGAAGATCATTGCCAGCGCCACCAGCACGGCGGCACCGATCAGGCGCTGTTTCAGGGCGGAATCCATCGGGGGCGTCGGTCCGGCCGGAGGAGTGGCCTGAATTATAGCCGGGTTGCCGGCCGCGCCGGTTCAGCCGGGCGACATCGCCGCCGCGACGGTGTGGAAGGAACCGAACACCAGCACCCTGCCCTGCGCGCCGGCCGCCTGCCGGGCCGCGGCCAGGGCGTCGGCCAGGCTCCGGTGCGGGTGCAGGATGTCGGCCGGCAGGTGTTCGCCCAGCCGGCGGGCCAGCTCATCCACCGGCAGGCCGCGCCGGCCGGCGTCGGTGATCGGGCCCAGGTGCCAGGCCTGCAGCCAGGGCGCCAGCGCCTCGCAGACGCCGCCCAGGTCCTTGTCGGCCAGGGCGCTGAACACGGCGACGGTGGTTTTCGGGTTCGCCTGCAGCCAGGCCGCGAGCTGGCGCGCACCTTGCGGGTTGTGCGCCACGTCGAGCACGGTCTCCGGCTCGCCGGCCAGCACCTGCAGGCGGCCGGGCGCGCGCGCCGAGGCCACGCCCTCGCGGATCGCCGCGTCCGGCACCGGCAGGTCGAGCGCACGCAGCGCGGCGATGGCGGCGGCGGCGTTGTCGCGCTGGGCCGGGGCAGCCATCGCCGGGTCGGGCAGTTCGATCTCGTAGCCGGGCTCGCGCCAGCGCCAGCCGGCCCCGAGCACGTCGACCAGGTAGTCCGAATGCCCGCGGATGGCGAATGCGCCAATGGCATAGGCGCGACGCAGCACCGACGAGGGCGGGTCCTTCTCGGCCAGCACGCAGGGCTTGCCGGCGCGCAGGATGCCGGCCTTCTCGGCGCCGATGGCCTCGCGGTCCTCGCCCAGGTAGTCCTGGTGGTCGAGGTCGACGGTGGTGATGACGGCGCAGTCGGGGTCGACGATGTTGGTGGCGTCCAGCCGCCCGCCCAGGCCCACCTCGAGGATCGCCAGGTCGAGGTCGGCGGCCTCGAACAGCAGCAGCGCCGCCAGCGTGCCGAACTCGAAGAAGGTCAGCGGCACGTCGCCGCGCGCGGCCTCGATGCGTTCGAAGGCCGCCACCAGCGCCTCGTCGGCCGCCTCGGTGCCGTCGATGCGCACGCGCTCGTTGTAGCGCAGCAGGTGCGGCGAGGTGTAGGCGCCGGTGCGCAGGCCGGCCGCGCGCGCGATCGCCTCGAGGAAGGCCACCGTCGAGCCCTTGCCATTGGTGCCGCCGACGGTGATGACGTGGCGCGCCGGCCTGCCGACGCCCAGCCGCTTCGCCACCTCGCCCACGCGTTCGAGGCCCATGTCGATGGACTTGGGGTGGACCCGCTGCTGGTAATCCAGCCATTGCGCGAGGGTGCGTGCCATGGCGGCATTATCCGCCGGCGGCGCGGGTGGCGACAGTCGCCGTTGTCGGCCGGCCCCGGGTGCCCTACCCTGCCGCCATGAGCGACTGGCACACCCGCGACATCGAGGGCGCCATCCAGGCGCTGTTCGCCCGAGCCGATGGCCTGGCCGGCGAAGAGGCCGCGCGCCGCCTGCAGGTTCACGGCCCGAACCGGTTGCCGGAACCGGCACGCACGCACCCCGCCCTGCGCTTCCTGCGCCAGTTCCACAACATCCTCATTTACGTGCTGCTGGGCGCCGCGGTGGTGACCGCCCTGCTTGGCCACGGTGTGGACACCGCGGTGATCCTGGCGGTGGTGCTGGCCAACGCGATCATCGGCCACCTCCAGGAAGGCAAGGCCGAGCGCGCGATGGAGGCCCTGCGCGGGCTGCTGGCGCCGCGCGCCGCGGTGCTTCGCGACGGCCGCCGGGTCGGCGTGGACGCAAGCGCACTGGTGCCGGGCGACGTGGTGCTGCTCGAAGCCGGCGACCGCGTGCCAGCCGACCTGCGCCTGCTGCAGGTGCGCGGCTTGCAGGTGCAGGAGGCGCTGCTCACTGGCGAGTCTGTGCCGGTGGAAAAACAGCCGGCGCCGGTGGCCGCCGACGCGCCGCTGGGCGACCGCAGCTGCCTGGCCTTCAGCGGCACCTTGGTCACCGCCGGCCAGGGTCGCGGCCTGGTGGTGGGCACCGGCGCCGACACCGAGATCGGCCGCATCAGCGGCCTGCTGACGCGCGTCGAGACGCTGGAAACGCCGCTGGTGCGCCAAATGGATGCCTTCGCCCGCGGCCTGACCTTCGCCATCCTCGGGGCGGCCGCGCTGTTGCTGGTTCTTGGCCATTTCGCGGGCGGCCGTGCGTTTGCCGAGGTCTTCATGGCCGTGGTGGGCCTGGCGGTCGCAGCCATCCCGGAAGGCCTGCCGGCCGTGCTGACCATCACCCTGGCCGTGGGTGTGCAGGCGATGGCCAGACGCAATGCCATCGTGCGCCGCCTGCCGGCGATCGAGACCCTGGGCGCGGTCTCGGTGATCTGCACCGACAAGACCGGCACGCTCACCCGCAACGAAATGGTGGTGGCCACCGTGGCGCTGGCCGGCGTGCGTTACCGCGTCGAAGGCGAGGGTTACGCCCCGCAGGGCCGCCTGCTGCTCGAATCCGGCAATGGCCCGGATCCGCCGGCGCTGGCCTGGCTGGCGCGGGCCTGCGCGCTGTGCAACGACGCCGCCCTGCATTCGCGCGACGGCGAGTGGCAGGTCGAGGGTGACCCGATGGAAGGAGCGCTGCTGGCCCTGGCCGGCAAGGCCGGCGTCGACCTCGGCCAGGTCGGTGCCCAGTGGCCACGCGTGGATGCGATTCCCTTCGATGCGCGCCATCGGTTCATGGCCAGCCTGCACCACGACCACACCGGCCACGCGGTGGCCCTGGCCAAGGGCGCGCCCGAGCGCCTGCTGGCGATGTGCGCGCACCAGCGAGGCGAGAACGGCGACGAAGCCCTGGACGTCGACGCCTGGTGCGAGGCCGCTGACGCCATCGCCGCGCGTGGCCAGCGCGTACTCGCCTTCGCGCTTCGCGAGATGCCCGCGGGCAGCACCCGCCTGGACTTCGCCGACGTCGAAGGGCCGATGGTGCTGCTGGGGCTGGTCGGCCTGGTGGATCCGCCGCGTCCCGAGGCCGTGGCAGCCGTCGCCGACTGCCGGCGCGCCGGCATCCGCGTCAAGATGATCACCGGCGACCACGCCGGCACGGCCGCCGCCATCGGCGCCGAAGTCGGGCTGGAGGCGCCCGGCCGCGTGCTCACCGGCGCCGACCTCGACCAGCTCGACGACGACGCGCTGCGCGAGACTGTCTGGCACACCGACGTGTTCGCCCGCACCAGCCCCGAGCACAAATTACGGCTGGTGATGGCGCTGCAGTCGCTGGGGCGCGTCGTGGCGATGACCGGCGACGGCGTCAACGACGCCCCCGCGCTCAAGCGCGCCGACGCCGGCATCGCCATGGGCCGCGGCGGCAGCGAGGCAGCCAAGGAAGCGGCGGAACTGGTGCTGGCCGACGACAACTTCGCCTCCATCGCCGCCGCGGTGCGCGAGGGGCGCACGGTCTACGACAACCTGCGCAAGGTGATCCGCTGGACCCTGCCGACCAATGCCGGCGAGGCCGGCACGATCATCATCGCGCTGCTGGCAGGGCTGGCGCTTCCGGTGACGCCGGTGCAGATCCTGTGGGTGAACCTGGCCACGGCCATCACCCTGGGACTGGCGCTGGCCTTCGAACCGATCGAGGCCAACACCATGCGCCGGCCGCCGCGTCGGCCCGAGGAACCGCTGCTCAACCGCCATCTGGCCTGGCACATCACGCTGGTGGCCAGCCTGTTCGTGCTGGCGGTGTTCGGCATGTTCGAGTGGGCGCTGGCGCGCGGGCATTCGATCGAGCTGGCGCGAACGATGGCGGTCAACACGCTGGTGGTGCTGGAGATCTTCCACCTCTTCCACGTGCGCAACCTTCACGGCACCTCGTTCAACCTGCAGGCGCTCAAGGGCACGCCGGTGATCTGGCTCACCATCACGATCGTCACCGCCGCGCAGTTCGCCATCACCTACGTGCCGGCGCTGCAGCAGGTATTCGGCACCGCCGCCGTGCCGCTGGCCGAGGGCGTGGTGGTGGTTTCGCTCGGCATGCTGCTGCTCATGGTGCTGGAAACCGAAAAGGCCCTGCGGCTCAGGCGCACCTGAGCCTGCCGCTGCCCCCCGGCACGCGCTTGCCGTAAGGTGGCGGGACCGCAACGCACGAGGAGCCCCGGTGGCCAAGCCCAATTATTCGTTCGAAAAACGCCAGCGCGAGCTCGCCAAGCAGAAGAAGAAGGCCGAGAAAGAGTCGGAAAAGGCCGCCCGCAAGCGCGCCAACCAGTCGCAGCCGGACGCAGAAGTGGCCGACGCCCCGGACGGCGACCCGCCCGCCCGGGGCGACTGAGCCCCGTCCCGCCCTAGAGCGCCCGGTGCACCGCCTCGCCGAACAGCGGGGTGTGGTGCTGGCAGTCGTTCAGGCGCACCACTTCCAGCGCGTCCACGCCGCTGCCTTCGAGCAGGTTGAGCGTGGTCGGCGCCTGCCGGAACGACCACAGGCGCGAGAGCGACAGGCCGAGGATGCGGCACAGGATGACGCGGTTGACCGCGTCGTGCGCCACCACCAGCAGCGTGTCGGCCTCGCCCAGGCCTTCGCAGGCCGCGGCGAAGGCCGGCCAGGCGCGTTCGAGCACCTGGCCCAGCGATTCACCGCCGCCGGGCATCTGCACCGTCGCCGGCGACTCGCGCCAGGCGCGCAGGCGCTCGGGGTCGCGCGCGCGGATCTCGGAGGCCAGCAGGCCTTCCCAGTCGCCGTGGGCGATCTCGGCCAGGCCGGGGTCGATCGTCAGCAGGCCGGCGCGCTCGTCGCCCAGCGCCAGCTCGGCCGTGCGGCGCGCGCGCGACAGCGGCGAGGCGACCGCACGCGTGATGGGCAGTTCGCGCAGGCGCTGGCCGAGCGCGCGCGCCTGGCCTTCGCCGGTTTCCGAGAGCGCGATGTCGCGCTGGCCCTGGTAGCGGCCTTCGGCGTTCCACGGGGTCTCGCCGTGGCGGGCAAGCAGGATGCGCATCAGAGCTGCTCCATCGAAACGATGCCGGGGATGCCGCGCAGCGAGGCGAGCTGGGGCGCGGCGACTTCGCGGTCGACCGTGATCGCCGCCACCGCGCCGCCGTCGCCGGTGGCGCCGAGCGAGAAGTTGACGATATTCACGCCGGCCGCGCCCAGGTGCGAGCCGACCAGGCCGATCACGCCGGGCCTGTCCTCGTTGCGCATCAGCAGGATGTGCGCCAGCGGGTCGAAGTCGAGCTCGACGCCGTCCAGGCGCACCACGCGCGGACCGCGGTGCAGGGTGGCCTCGATTGCGCGCGACTGGCCGCCGCCCTCGACGCGGATGCGCAGCAGGCGGTCGAAACCGTCGCCGTCCCCGCCCAGGGTCTCGGCCACTTCCAGGCCGCGCGCGGCGGCCTCGTGCAGCGCGTTCACCGGCGTCACCCGGCCCGAGGCCGGACCCAGCAGCGCCGCCACCAGCAGGCGGGTCAGCGGGCGCGTGTCGAGCCCTTCGGTGCGGCCCGAGTAGGTGACCTGCAGCTTCACCGGCGCCGGCACCAGGCGCGCGGCCAGCTTGCCCAGCGCGGTCATCAGCGGCATCCAGGGGCCGACCTCGCGCGCGGTCTCCGGCGTGAGCGGCGGCAGGTTGACGCAGCCCGCGACCGCGCCGGTGGCCACGAAGTCGATGATCTGCCGCGCCAGGATCGTGCTCACCGCCTGCTGCGCCTCGCCGGTGCTGGCGCCCAGGTGCGGCGTGAGCACCAGGCGCGGGTGGCCGCGCAGCGGCGAGTCCTTGGGCAGCGGCTCGGTGGCGAAGGTGTCGAGCGCGGCGCCGGCGATGTGGCCCTCGTCGAGCAGGCGCAGCAGCGCGCCTTCGTCGACCAGGCCGCCGCGGGCGGCGTTGATCAGGAAGGCGCCCTTTTTCATGCCGCGCAGGCGGGCTTCGTCGAGCAGGTTGGTGGTTTCCTTGGTGCGCGGGATGTGCAGCGTCACCACGTCGGCCCAGGCCAGCAGCTGCTCGAGCGTCATCAGCGGCACGCTGCCCTTGCCGGCGGCGGCGGCCGGCAGGAAGGGATCGTGCGCGGCCACTTCCATGCCGATGCCCTGGGCCTTGCGCGCCACGGTGGCGCCGATGCGGCCCAGGCCAATCACGCCCAGCTTCTTGCCCTCGAGCTCGAAGCCGGTAAGGCCGTTCTTGGGCCACTCGCCGGCCTTCATGCCGGCGTCGGCGCGCGGCACGTGGCGGGCGAGCGCGAACAGCAGGCTGATGGCGTGCTCGGCGGCGGCCAGGGTGTTGCCGTCGGGCGCGTTCATCACCGCGATGCCGCGGGCCGTGGCGGCCTCGACGTCGATGGTGTCCACGCCGGCGCCGGCGCGGCCGATCACGCGCAGCCTGTCGGCCCGCGCCAGGGCCTCGGCCGGCACCTGGGTGGCCGAGCGCACCAGCACTGCGTCGAAGCCGGCCAGCCGTTCGGCCAGCGCCTTGGGGTCCTTGATCGGCTCGCTCACCTCGACCGTCCAGCCCGCCTGGCGGAACAGCTCCAGTCCGTCCTCATGGATGCCATCACAGGCCAGTACACGCATCACCACTCTCCTCGGTCGACGTTTCGAAGACCCGGCGACCCGCCCCGGCCGGGGCGGCATGGCCGGGCCCGGGGTTCAGGCCCTGGAAACACCCGCGGCCGCAAGGGCGGCCGGTGGGATGCACGCGAATTCCATCGTCTGCCGGCGCGCGAACGGCGCAGGCTTCATCGATGCCGGAGGGCAAGCGAGGCGCCCGGGGGCGCGGTGACCATCAGAAAGCCGGTGCGGGACAACGCCACCGGCGTGACTTCGGGTCTGGAGACGGGGCTTCATGAGCATGGGAGTCCAGGACCAACGTGCCGATTTTAGCAGGGCGCCCCTCCGTCGGCCAGTCGCCCGCGGGGCGGCCTTCACGGCCGGGGCATGACCTTTGGCCTAGGGTTCGCCCCGTCGATTACCCTAGGCTCGACCCTTTCGTTTCCCGTCCCGAGACATGCCAATGACCTTCCGCGCCAAGCCGCTCGCCCTCGCCCTTTCGATTTCCTTCGCGCTGGCCGCCTGCCAGCCGGCCGCCGACCAGACCGCCCCCGAGGCGCCGAAGCTGGTGGTGGACCTGTCGCAGGTTGCCCAGCAGCCGATCTCGCTCAACGTCGCCGACCTCGACACCTCGATCGAGGCCTGCCAGGACTTCAACGGCTTCGTGAACTCCAAGTGGCTCGCCGCCAACCCGGTGCCGGCCGACCGCACCACCTGGGGCGCCTTCCCGGCGCTGGGCGAGCGCTCGCTGCAGGTGCAGCACGAGATCGCCAAGGCCGCGGCCGCCGGCAGCTGGCCGGCCGGTTCGATGGAGCAGAAGGTCGGTGACTTCTTCGCCGCCGGCATGGACGAGGCCGCGATCGAGGCCGCCGGCCTGACGCCGATCCAGGCCGAGCTCGACGCCATCGCCGCGCTCACCGCCACCAGCGACATCCCGGGCTTCCTGGGCGACTCGTACGCCAGCGGCCAGGGCATGCTGTTCGGCTTCTACGCGATGGCCGACTACAACGACTCGACCACCAACATCGCCTACGCCGGCCAGGGCGGCCTGTCCCTGCCCGAGCGCGCCTACTACCTGGAAGACCGCGAGGACTACAAGCTCGCCCGCGCCGCCTTCCTCGACCACGTGGCCAAGCTGATGCAGCTGGCCGGCGCCGACGAGGAGACCGCCAAGGCCCAGGCCCAGGTGGTGATGGACTTCGAGACCCGCCTGGCCAAGGCCTCGCTGGGCCGCCTAGAGCTGCGCGACCCGGCCACCCGCTACAACCCGGTGAGCCTGGCCGATGCCGACGCCTTGACCCCGAACTTCAGCTGGACGGCCTTCTTCGCCGACCTGGGCGTGAATGCGCCGGAAAAGTTCTCGCTGGCCAACCCGAACTTCTTCAAGGAGTTCGACGCCATGCTGGCCGACGTGCCGCTGGAGCAGTGGCAGACCTGGCTGCGCTTCCGCGCCATCGACGGCGCCTCGCCCTACCTGGGCAAGGCCTTCGTCGAGCGCAACTTCGAGTTCTACGCCAAGACCCTGCGCGGCCAGCAGGAGCAGCAGGAGCGCTGGAAGCAGGTGCTCGGCGCGCTCAACGGCTCGATGGGCGAAGGCTTCGGCCAGCTCTACG
The DNA here is from genome assembly GCF_003024235.1 of Arenimonas caeni. Lineage (GTDB taxonomy): Bacteria > Pseudomonadota > Gammaproteobacteria > Xanthomonadales > Xanthomonadaceae > Arenimonas > Arenimonas caeni. Next base: position 223,459 of record NZ_KZ679084.1, read on the forward strand.
TGGCCCAGGCCTTCCCGCCGGAGTCGAAGGCGAAGATGGAGGAACTGGTGGGCAACCTGATGGCCGCGCTCAAGGTGCGCCTCGAGAACCTCGAGTGGATGAGCGAGGACACCAAGGCCAAGGCGGTCGAGAAGTGGTCCTCGTTCACGCCCAAGGTGGGCTACCCGGACAAGTGGCGCGACTGGAACGGCCTGGAGATCAGCCGCGACAGCTACGCCGGCAACCTGATGGCCGCGGCCGCCTTCAACTACCGCTACAACCTCGACAAGATCGGCAAGCCGGTCGACCGCAGCGAGTGGGGCATGAGCCCGCAGACGGTGAACGCCTACTACCGGGCCACCGCCAACGAGATCGTGTTCCCGGCCGCCATCCTGCAGCCGCCGTTCTTCGACGTTAACGCCGACGACGCGCTCAACTACGGCGGCATCGGCGCGGTGATCGGCCACGAGATGCTGCACGGCTTCGACGACCAGGGCAGCAAGTTCGACGCCCAGGGCAACATGGCCAACTGGTGGACCGACGAGGACCGCGCCAAGTTCGAGGCCGCCGCCTCGAAGCTGGCCGACCAGTACAGCGGCTACGAGGCGCTGCCGGGCCTGTTCGTGAACGGTCGCCTGGGCCTGGGCGAGAACATCGCCGACCTCGGCGGCACCACCGTCGCCTACGACGCGCTCAAGCGCGCCCAGGGCGAGGGCTTCACCGACCCGATGATCGACGGCTACAGCCAGGACCAGCGCTTCTACATGAACTGGGCCACGGTCTGGCGCATCGCCTTCACCGAAGCCCAGCTCAAGCAGCAGCTGACGGTCGGCCCGCACTCGCCGGGCATGTTCCGCGCCATCGGCGCGCCCTCGAACCAGCAGGCCTTCGCCGACGCCTTCGGCTGCAAGGCGGGCGACAAGATGGTGCGTTCGGGCGACGACCGCGTCGTCATCTGGTAAGCCCCGCCCCACCGCTGCACCGAAAAGCCCGGCCTCGCGCCGGGCTTTTCCTTTTCCGCGCCCCGCGCGGGCCCCTGCCCTGCTGCACCTGCAGGCGGTCTGGATCTTCCACAGGAGCCGCTTCAGGGGTGAAGCCTTATGCCTTCCGTCGGGTTGGTCGCCCCCGGCGACCAACCCGACGGAAGGCGGTCGAAGGCAAAGGGCGTCGGCCCCGAAGGGCGTCCTGCGAGGGCGAGGCGTGACTATCGACTTATGCCGGCCCCCGGCCGCGGGCGCAGAATCGGGGGTGGTGGGCATGCCCGGCGGAGTCGGGCCCGAAGGCCCTCCTACGTTCATTTCTTGCCGCCCCCGCCCGGGGGCACGGAGCCCCTCGTGAATTTCCGCACCCTCAAACCCCTGTCGCTGGCCCTCGCCGTCAGCGTCGCCCTTGCCGCCTGCCAAAAGGCCGAGACCCCGGCCGACACCGCCGTGGCCGAGCCGGCCAGGCCGGCCATCGACCTGGCCAGCCTCAAGACCCCGGTCAGCTCGCTGCAGGCCGCCGACCTCGACACCAGCGTCTCCGCCTGCACCGACCTCGACCAGTTCGTGAACGCCAAGTGGCTCGCCGCCAACCCGGTGCCGGCCGACCGCACCACCTGGGGCAGCTTCGAACTGCTGGCCGACCGCTCGCTCGAGATCCAGCGCGCCCTGGTCGAGAACCTCGCCGCCACCAACGCCGACACCGGCACCGCCAAGCTCATCGGCGACGTCTGGGCCACCGGCATGGACGAGGCCGGCATCGAAGCCGCCGGCCTGGCGCCGATCCAGTCGATCCTCGATTCCATCGCCGCGCTCGACTCCGGCGACGCGGTGGCCGAGTGGCTGCGCGGCAACTACGCCAAGGGCCAGGGCTACGTGTTCGGCTTCGGCCCGAGCCCGGACTTCGCCAACTCGAGCATGAACATCGCCTACGCCGGCCAGGGCGGCCTGGGCCTGCCGGACAAGGGCTACTACTTCGACGACCAGCACGCCGGCATCCGCGAGGCCTACGTCGCGCACGTGGCCAAGGTGCTCGAGCTGGCCGGCGCCGACGCCGCCACCGCCGCCGCGCAGGCCGCCGAGGTGATGGCCTTCGAGACCCGCCTGGCCAAGGTGTCGATGTCGAGCGAGGAGCTCTCGCGCGACGTGTCCAAGTACTACAACCCGGTGAGCCTGGCCGACGCCGACGCGATCAGCCCGAACTTCCCGTGGTCGAAGTTCTTCGACTCGCAGGGCATCGCCGCGCCGGCGATGTTCTCGCTGGCCCAGCCCGACTTCCACAAGGAAGTGAGCAGCATGCTCGCCGACGTGCCGGTCGCCACCTGGCAGGCCTACCTGCGCTACCAGGCCATCGACAGCGCCGCGCCCTTCCTGGCCAGCGCCTACGCCGAGGAGAACTTCAACTTCTACGGCCGCACCCTGCGCGGCCAGCAGGAGATGCAGCCGCGCTGGAAGCGCGTGCTCAACACCATCAATGGCCAGATGGGCGAGGCCCTGGGCCAGGAGTACGTGCAGGTCGCGTTCTCGCCCGAGGCCAAGGAGCGCATGCAGCAGCTGGTGGGCAACCTGTCCGAAGCGCTCAAGGCCCGCATCGAGGGCCTGGAGTGGATGGGCGAGGACACCAAGGCCAAGGCGCTCGAGAAGTGGGCCGCTTTCACGCCCAAGATCGGCTACCCGGACAAGTGGCGTGACTGGAGCGGCCTGCAGACCGGCCGCGACAGCTACGTGGCCAACCTGATGGCCGCCAACGAGTTCAACTACCGCTTCAACCTGGCCAAGATCGGCCAGCCGGTCGACAAGACCGAGTGGCAGATGAGCCCGCAGACGGTCAACGCCTACTACAACCCGCTGGCCAACGAGATCGTCTTCCCGGCCGCCATCCTGCAGCCGCCCTTCTTCGACCTGCAGGCCGACGACGCGCTCAACTACGGCGGCATCGGCGCGGTGATCGGCCACGAGATGATCCACGGCTACGACGACCAGGGCAGCCGCTTCGGTGCCTCGGGCAACTTCGAGAACTGGTGGTCCGACAAGGACAAGGCCGGCTTCGAGGAGCGCACCGGCAAGCTGGTGGCACAGTTCGACGAGTACGTCGCCATCGACGACCTGCACGTCAACGGCAAGCTGACGCTGGGCGAGAACATCGCCGACCTCGGCGGCCTGGCCGTGGCCTACGACGCCCTGCAGCGTGAGCTGGCCACCAAGAAGGTGGGCGAGATCGACGGCTACACCCAGGACCAGCGCTTCTTCATGAACTGGGCCACCGTCTGGCGCCGCAACTTCAAGCCCGAGGAGCTGAAGGTGCGCCTGCAGACCGACCCGCACGCCCCGGCGCGCTTCCGCGCGATCGGCGCGCCCTCGAACCTGCCGACCTTCGCCGCCGCCTTCGGCTGCCAGGCCGGCGACCCGATGGTGCGCCCGGCCGACAAGCAGGTCGCCATCTGGTGACCTGAACAGGCTGGAGCGGCAGTCACGACGGCCCGGGACCTCCCGGGCCGTCTTTTCTTGGGAGCCACCCCGCCCCGGCGGTAGAATCGCCCTCCCCCACGAGGAGTCCGCGATGTCCCTGCGCACCGCCCCCCTGTTTGCCGCCCTCCTGCTCAGCCTGGCCGCCGCCCCCGCCGCCGCCCAGCGGGCGCCCGCCAAACCGGCCGCCTGCGTCGACTTCTACGCCCATATCAACCACGACTGGCTGGCCGCGAACCCGCTGCCGGCCGGCCGCACCGCCTTCAGCCGCTGGGACGAGCTGACCGCCCTGGGCCTGGCCCAGCGCAACCAGGTGCTGGGCGCGACCACCGCGCCCGAGGGCGCCACCGTCTCCCTGCACCTGGCCCAGCTGTTCGCCTCGGCCCAGGACGAGGCCGGCATCGAGGCCAATGGCCTCAAGTCGCTGGCGCCGCTGTTCGAAGTGATCGAGGCCATCCGCCGCAAGAAGGACATCGCCCCCGCCATCGCCCGCCTGCACGCCCTGGGCATGCCGGTGCTGGTGGACGTGCAGGTGCTGCGCGACGACAAGGGCGAGCCGTACGCCCAGCTCGGCGCCGGCGGCCTGGGCCTGCCCGACGCCGGCTTCTACACCGGCGGCGAACCCGAACTGGCCGCGGTGCGCACCCAGTACAAGGCCGCGCTGGCCGAGTGGCTGCGCCACGGCGGCGTCGCCAGCCGCGACGTGGCCGCGCAGGCCGAGGGCGCCTGGCAGTTCGAGCTGATCCTGGCCAACGCCACCGCCGCCGGCACGCCCTTCCAGGTGATGAAGATCGAGGACGCCGCCAAGGTGGCCGGCGCGCTGGAGATCCAGGGCCTGCTGGCCGCGCACGGCCTGAAGGCCAGCCAGGTGGCGATGACCGGCCCGGGCTTCTTCCGCGCCATCGACCAGATGATCAACCGCAACAAGCCCGAGCAGTGGCGCGCCTACCTGCGCGCCCAGGTGCTGCGCGAGATGGCGCCCACGCTCGGCAAGTCGCTGCACGACCCCTGGGTGCAGCTCTACGACGTGACCCTGGGTGGCCAGGCCGAACCCACCCCGCGCGCGGTGCGGGCGCGCCAGGTGCTCGAGGCGCGCGTGCCGGGCTTCCTGGACGCGGCCTACACCGAACGTTTCCTGCCGGTGCCGCGCCAGCGCCGGGCCCAGGAGATCGCCGCGCAGGTGCGCGCCGCCGCCGGCGCCGCCATCGACCGCGCGCCCTGGCTCAGCGCCGCCGGCAAGGCCGGTGCCCGCCAGCGCCTGGACGCGATGACGATCCAGGTGGGCCTCGACGCCCCCGCCAACCTGTTCGACGACCTGGTCTTCAAGCGCGACGACCTGGCCGGCAACGTGCTGGCCCTGCGCCGCTGGCTGATGAAGTACTCGCTGCCGCGCGCGCGCTACGCCTGGCCGGCGGAGCAATGGCAGCCCCTGGTGGCCTGGATGCCCGGGGAAAACCGCCTGGTGGTGACCTCGGCCACGCTGCAGCCGCCGGTGATCGGCGACGCCGCCGACGCCGGCGACTACGGCAGCTTCGGCGGCCTGCTGGCCCAGCAGATGATGCTGGCCTTCCAGGCCTGGGACGGCGCCGACGCCACGGCCTGGAACCAGCGCGCCGCGCCGCTGGTCCCGCAATACAACGCCTACTCCGCCACCGGCGGCGCTACCCGCGTCAACGGCACCCGCACCCTCGCCCAGAACCAGGCCGACCTGGCCGGGCTGGAGATCGCCTGGCAGGCCCTGGCCGCAGGCGGCGAACCGAACCAGGCGCAGGCCCAGGCCTTCTTCGCCGGCTGGGCCGGGCTGTGGGCGCGCCAGGACCAGGCCCAGGCCCTGGCCGACGCGCAGGCCAGCACCGACCACGCGCCGGCGCGCTGGCGCGTGAATGGCCCGCTGGCCAACCTGCCCGCCTTCGGCAAGGCCCACGCCTGCCCGGCCCGCGCCGCGATGCAGCGCGCGGCCAAGGACCAGGTGGCGTTCTGGCGCTGATGGACAAGCTCTTCGCCCCCGGACAACGCTGGTTCTCGAGCGCCGAACCCGAACTCGGCCTGGGCACGGTGCTGCGCCTGGCCGGACGCCAGGTGCAGATCGTCTTCACTGGCTCGGGCGTGGTGCGCATGTACGCGCTGGGCTCGGCGCCGCTGCTGCGGGCGGTGTTCCGCCCCGGCGAGCGGGTGCGCGTCGGCGGCCACGACCTCGAGGTCGCGCAGGTCGAGGCGCGCGGCGCGCTGGTGCACTACCTGTGCGGCGAACACTGGCACGCCGAGGGCGAGCTCGATGCCGAACAGCCGGTGTCGCAGGCCGACTCGCGCCTGCTCTCGGGCCGGGTCGATCGCAACGACCAGTTCGAGTTCCGGGTCGAAAGCCTGCGCCGCCGCGCCGAGGCGCGCGCGCACCCGGGCTGGGGCGTGCTGGGCGCGCGCATCGACCTGGTGCCGCATCAGCTGCAGGTGGCCGAGGCCGCCGCCGCGCGCCGGCCGCCGCGCCTGCTGCTGGCCGACGAGGTCGGCCTGGGCAAGACCATCGAAGCCTGCCTGGTCACCGCCCAGGCGCTGGCCTCGGGCCGCGCGCGCCGCGTGCTGGTGCTGGTGCCCGAGAGCCTGGTCAACCAGTGGTTCGTCGAACTGCTGCGCCGCTTCAACCTTGCCTTCGCCATCTACGACGAGGAGCGCTGCGAGTCGATCGAGCTCACCGAGCCGCGGGCCAATCCCTTCGAGGACGAGCAGTGCGTCATCGCCTCGGTGGACTGGCTGGCCAGCCACGAAAAGCGCGCCCGCCAGGCACTCGAGGCCGGCTGGGACCTGCTGCTGGTGGACGAGGCGCACCACCTGGTGTGGACGCCGGAGTTCACCAGCCCCGGCTATGCCCTGGTCGAAGCGCTGTCGGCGCGCACGCCGGGCCTGCTGCTGCTGACCGCGACGCCGGAACAGCTGGGCCTGGGCGGCCACTTCGCGCGCCTGCGCCTGCTCGACCCGGCCCGCTACACGGATCTTGAAGCCTTCCGCGCCGAGACCCGCGGCTACCTCGCCCTCTCGGGCCTGGCCGGCCGCCTGCTCGACGGCGAGGCCCTGACCACCGGCGACATGCAGCCGCTGGCGGCGCTGTTCCCCGGCGATGACGAGCACCTGGCCCAGCGCCTGGGCCGCATCGCCAACGGCGACGCCGCCGAGCGCGATGCGCTGCTGGCCGACCTGGTCGACCGCCACGGCACCGGCCGGGTGATGGTGCGCAACCGTCGCGCCGCGGTCGGTGGCTTCCCGGAACGCATCCCGCACGTCACCACCCTGCCCGCGCCGGAGGACCCGACCGTGCTCGGCCGTCTGCGCGCCGAGTTCGCCCACGACGTCGGCGACACCGACGACGAGCCGGAGCACGACTTCACGCGCGACCCGCGCATGGACTGGCTGCTCGAAACGCTCGAGGCCGTGGCGCCGGCCAAGGTGCTGCTGCTGTGCCGCTCGCGCGCCAAGGTGCAGGCCATCGAGGAAGCCCTGCGCCTGCGCAGCGGCCTGCAGGTGGCGCGTTTCCACGAAGACATGAACCTGCTCCAGCGCGACCGCAACGCCGCCTACTTCGCCGACCCGGAGGGCGCGCGCCTGCTGGTGTCGAGCGAGATCGGCGCCGAAGGCCGCAACTTCCAGTTCGCCCAGCACCTGCTGCTGTGGGACCTGCCGCTGCACCCGGACATGCTCGAGCAGCGCATCGGCCGGCTCGACCGCATCGGCCAGCAGGGCGACGTGCACCTGCACGCCGCCGCCGTCGCCGGCAGCGCGCAGGAAGTGCTGCAGCGCTGGCTGCACGAGGGCCTGGACGCCTTCCGCCAGGTGCTGCCCGACGGCCGCGAGCTGCTGCGCAGCTTCGGCGCCGAGCTGCTGGACCTGGCCGCGCAGGATGCCGACGCGCGCGAGCCGGCCTTCACCGGGCTGCTTGAACGCAGCCGCACGAAACACGCGGAACTCTCGCGCCTGATCGCCGAGGGCCGCGACCGCCTGCTCGAACTTGGCAGCCGCGGCCTGGGCGAAGCCGACGCGCTGCGCCGCGCCCTGGCCGAGGACGACGCCCACGCGGCGCTCGACGACTTCCCGCTGCGCCTGCTGGAAAGCTTCGGCGTGCACAACGAACCGCTGGGCCCGAACACCTGGGTGCTCGACCCCGAGCACCTGACCGTGGACGGCTTCGAAGAGCTGCGCCAGGGCCCGCGCGCCTGCACCACCGACCGCGCCACCGCGCTCGCGCGCGACGACCTGCTCTACCTGCGCCCGGACCACCCGCTGGTGCTGTCGGCGCTCGACCTGCTGGTCTCGGGCGAATCAGGCAACGCCGCCTTCCTGGTGGACGACGCGCTGCCGCCGCGCACCGTGGTGCTCGAGGCCGTGAACGTGATCGAGTGCGTGGCCGAGCGCCGGCTCGACATCGAGCGCTGGCTGCCGCCGGCGCCGCTGTCGGTGGCGGTGGACACGCGCCTGCAGCCGCGCCCGGACTTCGCGCCCGGCGAGCGCGCGCGCCATCGCGCCGGCGACCGCGTGTTCGACCTCGGCCCGCAGCGCAAGGTGCTGGCGGCGCTGGTGCCGCCGATGCTCGAACGCGCGAGGGAAGCCGCGCAGACGGCGGCGCAGGCGCGCATCGAGGCCGCGCTGGCCGCGGCGGCGGCGTCCTTCGATGCCGAGCTGGCGCGCCTGCGCGCGCTGGCGCGGGTCAACCCGGCGGTTCGCCCGGCGGAGATCGCCGGGCTCGAAGCCGAACGCGAGGCCGTGCTGGCCGCCCTGCCCACCGCGCGTCCGCGCCTGGACAGCCTGCGACTGGTCGCCAGCCCCGACTTCCTGCAGCTGCGCCGCTGACCGGCCTCAGTCGCGGATGCGCACCGACTGGTCGTCGTAGACCAGCGGCACCAGCACCGTGCGCGTCGGCGCGCCGTCGGCCACGGCATTGAAGCGCAGGCGCTGCACCGACGCCCTCAGCGCTTCGCCGGCGGCCGGCCCGGGCAGGCTCTCGACCACCAGCGCCTGGCTCACCTCGCCCGACGGCGCGATGTGCAGGCGGAACAGGGCCATGCCCGGCCGGTGCAGGTCATGGCGGCGGACGGTGTTGCGGCCACCCGACAACGGCACGCGCCCGCTGCCGCGCAGCTCGGTCGGATAGACTTGGTGCAGGGGCCGGCAGGGCGGGCCGGCGGTGGCGTCGTCGCCCGGCCCGGCCGCGAAGCCGGCTTCGATCCGGGGACCGAAGCGATCGAGCACGGCCCTGACGTTGCCAGCCACCCGTTCCTCGGTCTCCTGGCCGGGCGGCAGCGCCGCGAAACCGCGCCTGATCAGGTCGGCCTGGTAGGTCCGGTGCTGGCTGGGCTCCCTGATCTGCATGTAGTGGGCGTAAAGCTGGGCCCAGACCATGCCCGACATCGCGTCGCCGTGGGCCAGCTCGAGTTCGGCCGAAGACGCCATCGCGGTCAGCTCGCCATCGAGCGCGGCGTCCGCCAGCAGCTCGCGCGCCTTCTGCAGGTCGGCATCGACCAGCGCCGCCGGATGGCTCCGCCCCAGGCGGTAGAGCGCACCCATCCGCAGCTTCTGGGAGGCCGAGGGATCTTCCTGCTGCCAGCGGGCCAGCGTCTCCAGGCGGCGGGCCGGGTCGGCGCCCGGGTCTTCGGGCAACCCGGACGGGTCGGGGCCGGCACACAGCGGCAGGGCATCGTCCGCGCGGACGTCGGCGGCAAGGCCAAGGGCGAACAGCAGCACCAGCGGGAGCAGTCGCGTCATCCTGGCTTTTCCTGGGGTGGGAAAGGCTCAGCGCACCAGCCGCGGGCCGCGCGGCCGGAACGGCGGCTGGCCGCGCCAGTAGCGGATCATCAGCCAGCCGAACAGCATGCCGCCCAGGTGCGCGAAGTGCGCCACGCCCGAGGCGGTGTTGAACACGCCCATCAGCAGCTCGATGGCGCCGAAGACGATGACGAAGGTGCGCGCCTTCATCGGGATCGGCGGGAACAGCAGCATGACCTTGCGGTTCGGGAACAGCATGCCGTAGGCCAGCAGCAGGCCGAAGATGCCGCCCGAGGCGCCCACGGTCGGGTAGACGCCCTGGCCGGTGATGCCGCTGGTGACGACGATCAGCTGGATCAAGCCGGCGCCGGCGACGCAGGCGAGGAAGTAGCCGAGGAAACGACGCGAGCCCCAGGCCTGCTCGAGCGAGCCGCCGAACATGAAGATCGCCAGGCCGTTGAAGAACAGGTGGCCGAAGCTGCCATGCAGCGCGCCATAGGTGAGGATCTGCCAGGGCAGGAAGCCGATCGTGAAGGGCAGGCCGTCGGGCCCGGTGCCGATGACGTGCTCGCCCAGCGGCCAGAGCGCGAAATAGAGGATGGCGATTTCCGGCGCGAGCATCTGCGCCAGGTAGGCCACCACCAGTGCGATCAGCAGCGCCTTGGTGACCGGGGGAAGTGCGTACATGCGGGCATCCGTTTCGGGGGCGGCCCATCATAGCGTCGGCCGCGGCGCCGAAGCAGGCCTCAGTCCGGCGGCGCCCAGAGCATCTGGTCAAGCGTGGCGGCGGCGCGCTGGCCGCGCACGCGCCCGGCCTCGACCCGCACGCCCTCGGCCCGCAGGCGCTGCACCTGCTCGTCGAAGCCAGGCGAACCCGGCGGGAAGGCGATCCGTCCGTCCGAGCGCAGCACCCGGTGCCAGGGCAGGCCCGGTTCGTCGCCGGCCGAGAGGATGCGCGCCACCAGCCGCGCGCGGCCCGGCAGTCCGGCGCGCCGCGCGACCTCGCCATAGCCGGCCACTTCGCCCGGCGCCAGCGCCTTCACGGCCGCCAGCACGAGGCGGCGGTTGCGTCCGGCCGGGGTTTCCTTGGGCTTTGCGGGCATGGGCGCTAGGATACCCCTCCCCCCATGCGATGCACTCCGACATGCAGAACTTCGAACAGATCCGCAGCCACCTGCAGGGCAAATACAAGCTCACCGCCAGCGAGCCCTACCTGGTGTGCGTGCAGCTCTCGCTCGACCAGGGCCGGCGGCACCAGAGCATCTTCCTGTCGGAGATGATGGGCGAGGACGGGCGCGGCTACCTGCGCGTGAGCACGGTGATCGCGCCGATGACCGGCATCGACGCCCGGCGCATGCTGGCCTTCAACTGGCAGAGCCCGGTGGGCTACCTGGCCATCGGCGAACTCGACGGCGTGCCCTGGCTGCAGCTGTGCGAGAACCGCCCCTACGACTGCGTCGTGGCCGCCGAGATCGACCGCCTCGTGCTCGAGATCGGTGGCCTCGGCGACCAGATGGAACGCATGCTCTCGGCCGGCGGCGACCTGCTCTGAACCGGGCTTATTCCCAGCCCATGGCGATCACGCCACGGTAGAGCAGCCAGGCCATGCCGCCCGAGGCGGGGATGGTCAGGATCCACGCCCAGACGATCTTCTGGATGATGTTCCACTTGAGCGCGCGCGGGTTCTTGGCCACGCCCACGCCCATGATCGCGGTCGAGATCGAGTGCGTGGTGGACACCGGCATGCCGAAGTGCGCGGCCAGCGACAGGATGGTGGCCGAGCTGGTTTCCGCGGCGAAGCCGTGGATCGGGTGCAGCTTCACCATCTTGTGGCCGAGCGTCTTGATGATGCGCCAGCCGCCGGCCGCGGTGCCGGCCGCCATCACCAGGGCGCAGGTGACCACGATCCAGGTCTCGATGCCCTCGGCGTCGCCCGGGTGCATGAAGGCCAGCCAGGACGGCAGGTTGTCGAGCGTGCCGGCCGCCTCGGCGCCGATCAGGGCCAGGGCGATGATGCCCATGGTCTTCTGCGCGTCGTTGGTGCCGTGGGCCCAGCCCATGTAGGCCGCCGAGACGATCTGGGCCTTGCCGAAGGTGAAGTTGATCCACTTTGGCCGGGAAATGCGCGCCAGCCAGCCGCCGGCGCCGTTCATGGCGCTGACGATGGCCATGAGCGCGCCCATCATGAACAGGCCGAGGAAGAAGCCGGCCACCGGCGAGGTGACCATCGGCAGCACCACCTTCCAGAAGATGCCCTGGCTCTTGGTCCAGACCTCGGCCTGCTGCGACCAGATCAGCACGTCGACGTTGTTGCCCGAGGCCGCCAGCGCCGCGCCGATCAGGCCGCCGATCAGCGCGTGGCTGGACGAGGACGGCAGGCCGAACCACCAGGTGATCAGGTTCCAGATGATGCCGCCCGAGAGTGCGCAGATCAGCACCTGCGAACCGACCACCAGCACGTTGGCGTCGATCAGGCCCGAGGAGATGGTCTTGGCCACGGCGGTGCCGGACAGGGCGCCGATGAGGTTCATCACGGCCGCCAGCGACACGGCCTGCAGAGGCGTGAGCACCTTGGTGGCCACCACCGTGGCGATGGAGTTGGCGGTGTCGTGGAAACCGTTGATGTACTCGAAGACCAGCGCGACGAGCACGACCACCAGCACCAGGATCAGGGCGGTGGACATGGATCAGGAGTTCTTGAGCACGATGTGGTAGACGACGTTGCCGGCATCGCGGCAGCGGTCGATGGCCTTCTCCAGGATCTCGTAGAGGTCCTTGAGGATCAGGTAGCGCATCGGGTCGGTTTCGTTGGTGTAGGTGTCCCGGTACATCTCCAGGATCAGCCGGTCGGCCTCCGACTCGATGGCCTGCAGCTTGTCGTTGAGCGCCTTGGTGCCCTCGAGCGACATGCCCTTGCGCAGGGTGCCCACCATTTCCTCGAGCACGGCGCAGGCGCGCTCGAGCATGGCCGCGCGCGGCACGAAGTCGGCGTCGCCCACCCGCTCGGAGGCCAGCTCGTAGCGCTCGGCGAACTTCTCGACCACCTTGGGGATCTTGTAGAGGGCGCTCGACAGTTCTTCGATGTCCTCGCGCTCGAGCGCGGTGACGAAGGTGTTCACCAGCTCCTGGCTGATCTCGGCCGCCAGGTCCTTCTCGCGCTGCCGGGCCAGCTTGAACTTCTCCTGGCTGCGCTGGGCCGGCGGCGTGGCCAGCAGCTCGCCCAGGGCCCGGGCGCTCTCGCGCGCGGCGGCGGCGCTGGCCTCGAGCAGGCCATAGAACTTGTCGCCCTTGCCGAAGATGGTCTGGAGGGAAAACATCGCGGAATCCTGTGCTTGGCCGGGCCAACCGGCCTTCGGAAGGCGCGTATGTTACACCCATGTGACCGCCCGCAACCCCGGGGGCGGCCCGGGCCTGTGGCATAGTTTCGCCATTCCCCCGCCTCCAACCGACCCCGGAGCCCCTTGCCGGCCCTGCCCGGTAGCCCATGACCCTCGACCTCGCCCTCGTCCTGTTCCTCATCCTCTGCAACGGCTTCTTCGCCCTGTCGGAGATGTCCGTGGTCACCTCCCGCAAGGCCCGCCTCAAGCAGCAGGCCGGGGAGAGCCGCCGGGCCAAGGCCGCCCTGGAGCTGGCCGAACACCCCGAGCGCTTCCTGTCCACGGTGCAGGTGGGAATCACCCTGATCGGCATCCTCACCGGCATGTACGGCGGCGAGGCGATCGGCGTGCGCATCCAGGCCCTGATCGAGCCCTTCTTCGAGGACCCGGACTGGGCGCGCAACATCGGCCTGGGCGTGAGCGTCGGCCTGATCACCTTCACCACCATCATCCTGGGCGAGCTGCTGCCCAAGCGCATCGCGCTGCTGGCCCCCGAGCGCATCGCCGGGGCGGTGGCGATGCCGATGAACCTGCTGTCGATCATGGCGACCCCGGCCGTGTGGCTGCTTTCGTTCACCACCCGCAACCTGCTGCGCCTGCTGCGCCTGGACCGCGGCCAGGCCGACCAGGTGACGGAAGAGGAGATCCGCATGCTGGTGGCCGAGAGCCACGAGCAGGGCGTGATCGACGCCGACGAGCGCAACATGATCAACCGCGTGCTGCGCCTGGGCGACCGCTCCAGCGCCGGCCTGATGACCCCGCGCACGCGCATCGTCTGGCTAGACGCCTCGGCCAGCTACGAGGAGAACCTGGCGACCATGCGCGAGACACCGTTCGCGCGCTACCCGGTGTACCGCGGCTCGGACGCCGAGGTGCTGGGCATCCTCGAGGTGAAGGCCCTCACCGGCATGATCGGCCGCGACGGCTCGAACGCCGAGCTGTTCCGCGAGCTGCGCCCGGCCCTGTTCGTGTCCGAATCGACCCAGGCCATGAAGCTGCTGGAGATCTTCCGCGAGGAGCAGCAGACCCTAGCCCTGGTGGTGGACGAGTACGGCGACATCCAGGGCATGGTCTCGTCCAACGACCTGCTGGCCGCCGTGCTGGGCCGCGTCCAGGACACCGAGGGCGCGCCCGAGGAGGCCCTGGTGGTCACCCGTGCCGACGGCTCCTACCTGGTGGACGGCCGGCTCTCGACCGAGGAGCTGCGCGAGCTGCTCTCGCTCACCCGCCTGCCCGACGAGGAAGACGGCGACTACCACACCGCCGCCGGCATGGTGATCGCCCAGTTCGGCCGCATCCCGCATTCAGGCGAGCACTTCGACTGGGCCGGCTGGCGCTTCGAAGTGGTCGACCTCGACGGCGCCCGCATCGACAAGCTGCTGGTGGCGCGGCTGCCCGAGCCCGAGCGCGAGGATGGGATTTAGCACGGATAAAGCCGGGCCCACCCAGACTGCCAGGCCATGAGCCCCGCCGAAATCAGTACCCGCGCCCTGCTCGACGCCCTGTCCGAAGGCAACGGCGACACGGGCAACGGGCCGCTGACGCTCGGCGGCGTGCTCGACCGCTTCCGCGCCCGCGCCTTCGGCATCTTCCTGCTGCTGGCCGTACTGCCCGCCTTCGTGCCCCTGCCGGTGGGCGCCGGCGCCGTCAGCGGCCCGCTGGTGAGCCTGGCCGGGCTGCAGCTGCTGGTGCTGATGGCCCACCCCTGGGTGCCGGGTTTCCTGTCGCGCCGGCCGCTGTCGCGCGAGGGCGTGGCCAGGTTCCGTGACCGCACCTCGGGCCTGCTGCGCCGGCTCGAGAAGCTCAGCCGCCCGCGCACCGAGTGGGTCATCGACCACGCCGCCGCGCGCATGTTCACCGGCCTGCTGCTGGTGCTGCTGGGTTTCCTGCTGGCCCTGCCGATCCCGGCCACCAACTACCCTTTCGGCCTGGTCCTGCTGGCCTACGCCATCGCCCTGATCGAGCGCGACGGCCGGCTGATGCTGGTGGCCTGGATCCTGGGCATCGCCCAGATCGTGGTGCTGGTGGTGTTCTCGGGCCAGCTGGCCGGCGCACTGGCCGACGTGCTGGACTGGGCCCGCGGCCTATTCGGCTGATTCGCGGAAGGAACGGCGCATGTCGTTGGCCGGCATCGGCCGGCCCAGCCAGAAGCCCTGGCCCTGGTCGCAGCCGCGCTCGCGCAGCACGGCGTACTGGCCCTCGGTCTCGATGCCCTCGGCCACCACGGTGATGCCCAGCGAATGCGCCATGGCGATGATCGCCGAGGTCAGCGCCAGGTCGTCCGGGTCGCGCAGCACGTCGGCGACGAAGCTGCGGTCGATCTTCACGCCGTCCACGGGCACCCGGCGCAGGTGGCTCAGGCCCGAGAAGCCGGTGCCGAAGTCGTCCAGCCAGACCTTCACGCCGGTGGCGCGCAGGCGCGAGAGCAGCGCGCTGGCCTGGGCCTCGTCGCCCAGCACCGCGGTCTCGGTGAGTTCGAGGTGCAGCTGCCCCGGCGCCACGCCGGTCGAGGCCAGGGCGCTGGCGACCACGTCCGGCAGGTCGCCACTGCGCAGCTGGCGGGGCGAGATGTTCACCGACACGAAGGGCGGCTCCTGGCCCGGCAGGACCCAGGTGGCGGCGTCGCGGCAGGCCTGCACCAGCACGTGCCGGCCCAGGGCCTCGATCAGGCCGCTCTGCTCGGCGACTTCGATGAACACCGAGGGCGGCACCACGCCGAGGCGCGGGTGCTCCCAGCGGCACAGGGCCTCAGCGCCCATCGGGCGGCCGTCGGCGAGGCGGTAGATGGGCTGGTAGTGCAGGCTCAGCTCGCCACGCTCCCAGGCGCCGCGCAGTTCCTCCTCGAGCTGCACCCGGCGTTCGACCGCCTGGTCCATGGCCTTGGAGTAGAAGCGGTAGCAGCCCTTGCCGGCCACCTTGGCCTGGTACATGGCGATGTCGGCGTTCTTGAGCAGCTGGCCGGCGCTGGAGGCGTCGAAGGGGAACAGGGTGATGCCCACCGAGGCACCCAGGAACACCTGCCGCCCCTGCAGCACCAGCGGCCGCTGCACCTCCTCGATCAGCGCCTCGGCCAGGCGGCCGGAGCTGGCGCGGATGTCCTCGGCCAGGAACAGCACAATGAACTCGTCGCCGCCGAAACGGGCGATCTCGGCGCCCTGCCCGCCAAGGCGCTCGACCGTCATGCGGATGCGCACCGACAGCTGGCCCAGCACTTCGTCGCCGGCTTCGTGGCCCAGGGTGTCGTTGACGCGCTTGAAGTCGTCGAGGTCGACGAACAGCAGGGCCAGCTCGCCGCTGCTGGCCTGCAGGGTGAGCAGGCGGTCGTCGAGCGCCTCGCGGAAGGCCAGGCGGTTGGACAGGCCGGTGAGCGAATCGGTGTAGGCCATGCGGCGGATGTCGCGGTCGTGGCGCGCCACCGCCTCGCTCATGCGATTGAAGCCGCGCACCAGGTCGCCCAGTTCGTCCTGGCGCTCGGAGTGCAGGCCGACCTCGTCGTAGCGGCCTTGTTCGATGCGGCCCGCGGCCTCGGCCAGGGCGCTGATCGGCTGCACGATGCGCCGCTGCAGCAGCCACATGGCCAGGCAGGCGATGCCGAACAGCCCCGCCAGCAGGGTCAGGATCCAGGCCAGCTGCGCGTGGTTGGACGCGGCCAGGCGCTGCTCCAGCGGCCCGAGCACGTCGACCTCGCGGCGGTTGGCGTTCTCGCGCGACAGGCCCACGCGCACGCCGCCGATGCGCTCGCCGCCGATGCGGATCGGGCTGGCGACGTCGAGCAGCGTGTCGTTCCACTGCCCGTGCGGGCCCTCGGCCTGCAGGGCCTCGAAGGCCATCGGGTCGGCCATCGGCTGGCCGAAGGCCGGGATGTCGCCCGAGCCGTCGTGCAGCACCTGGCCCTCGGCGTCGTGGATGATCACGTAGACCACGTCCGGCTGGCGCAGGGTGGCGCGCGCCAGTTCGCCGAGCTTGGCCAGGTCGAGGTAATACAGCGGATTGGTGGCGGCGTCGGCCAGCTGGCTCGACAGGGTCTCGCCGCGGCTGAGCAGGCCTTCGCGGGCGAGCGTGCGCACCGCGCCGGCGCTGATCTGGTGGGCGTCCTCGTTGCTGCGCTTGGTGTGCAGCCAGAGCGCCGAGAACAGCCCGGACACCACCAGCATCACGCCGGCCAGCAGCCACAGCAGTTCACCGCGCAGGCCCAGGCGGAAGGGCAGCCTCATTCCAGCGCCTCCCGCACTTCGCGGGCGCCACGGCGCAGCTCGTCGAGCGCGCGCCGGGTCTCGGCATCGGACTCGTAGAAACCGGTGGTGCGGAAGAACTGGCGCAGCGCGTCGCGCGCCTGCGGGTCCTCGGCGGCGCCCAGCAGCACCTGCTTCAGCCGCGCCGCCACCTCGGGCCGCATGTTGCCGTTGACCAGCTCCATCGCCCGCGGCACCGGGCCGGTGGTGTGGATGACGACCAGGTCGCGGCGGAAGGCGTCCGACACCCGCAGCAGCGACTCCCAGTCCTGGTCGCTGAAGCCGCCGGCGTCGACCAGGCGCTTGTGCACCCAGGTGCCGAGGTTGGCGTCGGTGTTGGCGAAGACGTAACCCACCGAACCCGGGTCGGCCTCGTCGAGCGGCGAAACCATCAGGGTCATCGGCAGGCCGCGCTCGCGCAGCACCATGGCCGGCACCAGGTAGGCACTGGTCGAGGACGGCGACTGGAAGGCGATGGTGTGGCCGCGCAGTTGCGAGAGCTCGGTGATGCCGCTGTCGCGGTGGGTGAAGATGACGCTGCGGTACTCGCGCGAGCCGCTGCGTTCGGTGAGCAGAAGCGGACGGGCGCCGACCTTGTCGGCCAGCAGCAGGCCCGTGCCCGGGGTCTCGGTGACCCAGTCGACCTTGCCGCGGCGCAGGTAGCTCATCATCTGCTGCGGGTCGCGGGCCATCAGGATGCGGCCCTCGGTGATGCCGACGTCCTTCATGCGCGGCACGACGTAATCGAGCAGCGGCTTGAGCTGCTCGTAGTGGCGGCGCGGGTCGTCGCTGATGCGACCGAGCACGAGCACGCCGTCGGAAGCCTGGGCCAGGCCCGACAGCAGCAGGAGCAGCGGGAGAGCCAGACGCACCAGGCCACCGGATACAACGCTTGGGGACTTGGACGTCACTGGGGGCTCGGCACTCGGGGAAAGGCCCGCCTACTGTATTCGCCCGGCCGCAACGGCGCTAGGCTCAAGCGCCCCGGGCCAGCCGGGCCATGCGCTGCGCCTCGGACAGGATGCCGCGCAGGATCTTGACCTCGCGGCTGTCGAGCCCGGCCCGCAGGTAAAGGCGGCGCAGGCGGGCCATGACCATTTCCGGCGCACGGCCCTTGTGGAAGTCGATGTCGTCCAGGGCCTCGGCCAGGTGCCCGAACAGGCGCTCGAGCTCGTCGGCGGTGGCCGGCGGCTCGGCGCCCTGGGCCGGCACCGGCCGGCCCACCGGCAGCTGGCCGCCGGCGGCGTCGAGCACCGCCAGGCGCAGTTCGTAGGACAGCACCTGCACGGCCGCGGCCAGGTTGAGCGAGGCGAAGCCCGGGTCGGTGGGAATGCAGACCGAGGCATGGCAGCGCTGCAGCTCCTCGTTCTCCAGGCCGGTGCGCTCGCGGCCGAACAGCAGGGCCACGGGACCCTCGTCCGCGGCCTGCACGAGCTGGCGGGCGGCCTCGCGGGGGCTGAGTTCGGGCAGGGGCACGGTGCGGCGCCGCGCGCTGGTGCCCACCACCAGCCGGCAGCCCTCGAGGGCCTGCAGCAGGTCGGCGTGGACGGGCGCGGCGGCCAGCAGGTCGTCGGCGCCGGCGGCCAGGGCCACGGCCTCGGGGTCGGGGAAACGCTCGGGCGCGACCAGGTGCAGGGCCGACAGGCCCATGGTCTTCATGGCCCGGGCGGCCGAACCGATGTTGCCGGGGTGCTGGGTGCCGACGAGGACGATCCGGAGGTTCTTGGCTTCGATGCTCATGAATTTAGAGCCCCGCCCCGGGGCAACCTGTTATCCTTGCGGCGCGCCGGCGACGACCGGCCCCTTGTTCTTCACACAATCCAGCGGTCATTCGGACGGGAATATGCAGAAACCTGTCGTCAACGTCATGGTCAAGGCGGCCCGTTCGGCCGGCAACCTGATCTTGCGCCACATGGGCAAGCTCGACGCCCTCAACGTCTTCGAGAAATCGAAGCAGGACTACGCCAGCGAGGTCGATTCCGAGGCCGAGGCGCTGATCATACGCGAGCTGCGCCGGGCCTTCCCCGACTACGCCATCCTGGGCGAGGAGTCGGGCGCCATGGGCAAGGGCCGCCACACCTTCGTCATCGATCCGCTGGACGGCACCTCGAACTATCTCCGGGGCTGGCCGCACTTCTGCGTGTCGATCGCGCTGGTGGAGAACGGCGAGCCGGTGCACGGCGTGATCTTCGACCCGCTGCGCAACGAGCTGTTCACGGCCTCCCGGGGCGCGGGCGCGCTGCTCAACGACAAGAAGATCCGCGTCGGCGAGCGCAAGGACCTCAAGGGCGCGATGCTCATCACCGGCTTCCCGCCGCGCGAGCGGCCGCGGCTGGCGCCGCAGCTCGACGCGATCCGCGCCATGCTCTCGGAAGCCGAGGACATCCGCCGCACGGGTTCGGCCGCGCTCGACCTGGCCTACGTGGCCTGCGGCCGCGCCGACGCCTACTTCGAGGCGGGCGTGAAGCCCTGGGACATCGCGGCCGGCCTGCTGCTGGTCCGCGAGGCCGGCGGCCGCACCTGCGACTTCCTGGGCCGCGGCGAGCAGCTGCTCAACTCGGGCCAGATCATCGCCGGCAACCTCAAGATCAGCGACGTGCTCCAGAAGGCCGTCTACTCGAACAACTACGCCGCCGCCTTCTCCGCCTGAGCCCCGCCCTCCCCTTGCAGGAGCGCCCCCAGACATGATCCCGAAAGGCCCGCCGAAGCGGGCCTTTCGGGGTCATGCGGAGCGGCGCGGCTCAGGGACGCCTGGCGAGTTCCGCTTCGACGTCCTCGCGGGCCTTGGGCATCAGGTCCTGCTTGGTGACGCCGAGCAGCAGCAGGATCGGGCAGGCGACCAGGATCGAGCTGAGCGTGCCGATCACGATGCCGATCATCTGCGACTCGGCCATGCCCTTGAGCGAGTTGCCGCCGTACAGGTACAGCGCCAGCACCGTCAGGAAGGCCACGAACGAGGTGATGATCGTGCGCGAGAGCGTCTGGTTGATCGAGCGGTTGAGCACTTCCTTCGGCTCGAGCTTGCTGAGCAGGCGGAAGTTCTCGCGCACGCGGTCGAACACCACGATCTTGTCGTTGATCGAGAAGCCCATCACCGACAGGATGCCGGCCAGCACCGTCAGGTCGAACTCGTGCTGGTTGAGCGCGAACCAGCCGCACACCAGCAGGATGTCGCCCAGGGTCGCGACCACGGACGCGATGGCGAACTTGAACTCGAAGCGCAGCGCGATGTAGGCCAGGAAGCCCAGCGCCACGAACACCGC
The DNA here is from genome assembly GCF_003024235.1 of Arenimonas caeni. GTDB lineage: Bacteria > Pseudomonadota > Gammaproteobacteria > Xanthomonadales > Xanthomonadaceae > Arenimonas > Arenimonas caeni. The sequence continues at coordinate 243,504 of NZ_KZ679084.1, forward strand.
AGCGTAGACGCCGTTGAGCGCCAGCTCGTTGCCGATCTGCGGACCCACGAAGTCGCTGCGGATCACCCGGCCCGGGTTGTCCGGGGTCTGGGCCACGTTGAGGATCGAGGTGCCGGCCTGTTCGGCGGGCGGCGCGGCCTCGGGGGCGCCGCCTTCGGCCATTTCCGGCGGCTGGAGGCGGATGACGATGTCGTTGCCGGAGCCGAAGGTCTGCACGATCGGGCTCGAATAACCGGCGCCCTCGAGGCGGGTGCGGATGCCTTCGACGTCGGCCGGCTTCTCGAACTCGATTTCCACCACGGTGCCGCCGGTGAAGTCGAGCGCGTAGTTGAAGCCCTTGGTGGCCAGCGCGAAGATCGCGACGGCCATCAGCGCGACGAACACGCCGACCGTCGCGTGCCGCGCCGACATGAACTTGATGTTGCTATTGGACGGGAAGAGTTCCACGCCGTCTCTCCTGGGATTCGTTTAGATCGAGACCTTGGCCAGCTTCTTGCGCTTGCCGTAGATCAGGGTGGCGATGCCGCGCGACACCGACACCGCGGTGTACATCGAAGTGATGATGCCGAGGATCAGCGTGATGCCGAAGCCGCGGATCGGGCCCGAGCCGAACACCGCCATCGCCACGCCGGCCAGCAGCGCCGTCGTGTTGGCGTCGGTGATGGTTCCGGAGGCCTTGTCGTAGCCGTTGGCGATCGATGCCAGCGGCGTGTTGCCGTTGCGCAACTCCTCGCGGATTCGTTCGTTGATCAGCACGTTCGCGTCCACCGACATGCCCACCGTCAACGCGATGCCGGCCAGGCCGGGCAGCGTCAGCGTGGCTCCGATGACCGACATCAGGGCGACCACCATGAGCAGGTTCAGCAGCAGCGCCAGGTTGGTGACGATGCCGAACATCTTGTAGTAGATCAGGAAGAAGATGAGCACCAGCATGAACGACCAAAACACGGCCGTGGTGCCCGCGGCGATGTTCTCGGCGCCCAGGCTCGGGCCGATGATGCGCTCTTCGATGATCACCATCGGCGCGGCCAGCGAGCCGGCGCGCAGAAGGCGGGCCAGGTCGGTGGCTTCCTGCTGGCTGTCGAGGCCGGTGGTCTGGAAGTTCTTGCCGAACACGCCCTGCAGGCGCGCGGCGCTGATCACTTCCTCGCTGACGCGGGTGGTGACCACTTCCTTGCCGTCCACCATCCGGATCTCGGGGATGGTCTCGATGTAGACCGCCGCCATCAGCTGGCCGACGTTCTCGAGCGTGTGCGCGCGCATGCGGTTGCCGCCGGCGGCGTTGAGCTCGATCTGCACGGCCGGCTGGCCGGACTGCGGATCGCGGTTGGAGGTGGCGTTGACCAGCTGGTCGCCGGTGACGATGACCCGGCGCGAGAGCAGGATCGGACGCGGCTTGCCGTCCGGGCCGAGCTCGCGGCTGTAGTACAGGCGCGCGTTCGGAGGCACCACGCCGGTGGCGGCGGCCTGCACGGCCTGGTTGCCGTAGTCGATGACGTGGCGGTATTCGAGCGTGGCGGTGGCGCCGATGAGCTTGCGGGCCTCGGCGGTGTCCTGCACGCCGGGCAGCTGCACCACGATGCGGCTTTCGCCCTGGCGCTGGATCACCTGCTCGCCCACGCCCAGGCTGTTGATGCGGTTGTCGAGCGTGGTGCGGTTCTGCTCGATGGCGCCGTCCATGATGGACTTGACCAGCGTCGGGGTCAGGCGGGCGACGAAGCGGCCGGGCTGGGCCGGGTCGGCCTGCAGCTGCAGCTCGGGCGCCTCGCGGCCGATGGCGACGAACACCGCCTGCATGTCGGCGCCGTCCTTGAGCAGCACCTGGATGCCGTCGGGGGTGCGCGAGACGCTGGTGTAGGCGAACTTGCCGTCGCGCAGCACGCCCGAGATCTCGTCGGCGAAGGCGTTGGCGCGCTTGTCGATGGCGGCCTGCTGGTCGACTTCAAGCAGGAAGTGCACGCCGCCCTGCAGGTCCAGGCCCATGGCCATCGGCTTGGCGCCGAAGGCCGAGAGCCAGCCCGGCACGGTCGAGGCCAGGTTCAGCGCCACCGTGTACTGGCTGCCCAGGTCCTCGCGCAGCAGGTCCGCGACGCGGGTCTGCTCGTCGGGGCTGGTGGTGCGCACCACGAGGCGTTCGCCCTCGATGGCCACGGACTTGGCCGGCAGCGACTGCGCCTCGAGCGCGCTGCGCACGCGCAGCAGCAGGGCATCGTCGATGGCGCCGCCGCGGTTGGCCGCGACCTGCACCGCCGGATCCTGCGGGTACAGGTTCGGCAGCGAGTAGAAGGCGGAGAGTGCGATCAGGATCGCGGCGAGGGCGTACTTCCAGGTGGCGTACTGAAGCATGGGCGACAACCGTTGGCGGCCGGTTCAGGGCCGTGGGTGATTCGGATGGGGACGGATCAGGCCGACTTCAACGTGCCCTTGGGCAGGACGGCGGTGATGGCGCCACGCTGGACCTTGATGCTGACCTTGTCGGCCACCTCGACGGTGACGAAGCTCTCGCCCAGGTCCTCGATGCGGCCGGCGATGCCGCCGTTGGTCAGCACTTCGTCGCCCTTCTGCAGCTTGGCGACCAGCTCGCGGTGCTCCTTGGCCTTCTTCATCTGCGGGCGCAGCAGCAGGAACCAGAACACCACGAACAGCACGATCAGCGGCAGCAGGCTCATCAGCGGGCTGGCCGGGGCCGGGCCACCGGCAGCCTGGGCGGCGGCGGGGGAAACCAGAATATCGAGCAGGGACATAGGCTTGTGAATCCGTATGGAAAAACCAGCGGGCAAGTATGCCACAGGCACCCCGTGCCGCCGGGGGAATGGGGACGGGTGCAATTTGCCCCGGGGCGCCCCGGGGCACCGGAATGCCCCGGGGCAAATTGCACCCGTCCCCGGCCTCAGTCCGGGGCCCGGGCGGCGTGGAAGGCCGCCCGCCACTGGGCGAAGGTACCGGCCTCGATGGCCGTCCGGATCTCGCGCATCAGCTGCTGGTAGTGGTGCAGGTTGTGGATGGTGGCCAGCATCGAGCCGAGGATCTCGTTGCAGCGGTCGAGGTGGCGCAGGTAGCTGCGGCTGTAGCCACTGGCGCAGGTGTAGCAGGTGCAGCCGGGCTCGATCGGGCGCAGGTCCTTCTCGTACTTCGCGTTGCGGATGCGCACCTGGCCGCCGCGCACGAAGTAGTGGCCGTTGCGGGCGTTGCGGGTGGGCATGACGCAGTCGAACATGTCGATGCCGCGCGCCACCGCCTCGACGATGTCCTCGGGCTTGCCCACGCCCATCAGGTAGCGCGGCTGGTCTTCCGGCAGCAGCGGGCAGAGCGCGTCGAGCGTGGCGTTGCGCTCCTCGGGCGGCTCGCCCACGGCCAGGCCGCCCACGGCGTAGCCGTCGAAGCCGATCGCCCGCAGGCCCTCGGCCGAGCGCGCGCGCAGGTCGAAGTGGGTGCCGCCCTGGACGATGCCGAACAGCGCCGCGTCGTTGCCCTCGTGGGCGCGCTTGCTGCGCTCGGCCCAGCGCAGGCTCAGCTCCATCGACTTGCGCGCCACCGGCTCGGTGGCCGGGTACGGCGTGCACTCGTCGAACACCATCACGATGTCCGAGTCGAGCGAGCGCTGCACCTGCATGCTCACCTCGGGCGAGAGGAAGACGCGGCTGCCGTCGGTGGGCGCGGCGAAGGTGACGCCCTCCTCCGTGATCTTGCGGCGCTTGGCCAGCGACCAGACCTGGAAACCGCCCGAGTCGGTGAGGATCGGGCCGTCCCACTTGCAGAAGCCGTGCAGGCCGCCATGCGCCCCGATCACCTCCATGCCCGGGCGCAGCCACAGGTGGAAGGTGTTGCCCAGGATGATCTCGGCGCCGATCGCCCGCAGCGACTCGGGCAGCATGGCCTTGACCGTGCCGTAGGTGCCGACCGGCATGAAGGCCGGCGTCTCGACCGTGCCGCGCGGGAAATGCAGGCGGCCGCGGCGGGCGGGGCCGTCGGTAGTGATCTTTTCGAAGCGCATCCTGCTCATGGCGTGGCGTCCTGGCTTGTCGGGCCCGGAGGCCCGCCCGCGGGAGGCTCCGCCGCCGGGAAGAGCAGCATGGCGTCGCCGTAGCTGAAGAAGCGGTACTCCTGGCGCACCGCATGCTGGTAGGCGGCGAGGATGCGCTCGCGCCCGGCGAAGGCGGACACCAGCATCATCAGGGTGCTCTCGGGCAGGTGGAAATTGGTGACCAGGGCGTCGACGCTGCGGAAGCGGTAGCCCGGGAAGATGAAGATGTTGGTTTCGCCGGCATAGGGCCGCAGTTCGCCCTCGCGCGAGGCGGTTTCGAGCGCGCGCACCACGGTGGTGCCCACGGCGACGACGCGGCCGCCGGCGGCGCGCGTGCGCGCCACCTGCTGGCACAGGTCGGCGCCGACGTTGAGCCATTCGCTGTGCATCCGGTGCTCGTGCAGCGAGTCCACGCGCATCGGCTGGAAGGTGCCGGCGCCGACGTGCAGGGTCACGTGGCCGAAGCGCACGCCCCTGCCCTCGAGCGCGGCCAGCAGCGCCTGGTCGAAGTGCAGGCCGGCGGTGGGCGCGGCCACCGCGCCGGCGTGGCGGGCGAACACGGTCTGGTAGCGCTCGAGGTCGGCGCTGCCGGCCTCGCGCTGGATGTAGGGCGGCAGCGGCATGCGGCCGGCGCGCAGCAGCAGTTTCTCCAGCGGCTCGTCGGTGAGGAAGCGCAGGCGGTGGAAGCCGCCCTCGCGACCGAGCACCTCCAGCACCGTGCCTTCGTCGAGCGTGATCCGGCCGCCGGGCTTGGGCGTCTTGCTCGCGCCCACCTGGGCCAGCACCTCGTGGCCGCCCAGCAGGCGCTCGAGCAGGATCTCGACCCGACCGCCGGTTTCCTTGCTGCCGAACAGGCGCGCCGGGATCACCCGGGTGTCGTTGAACACCAGCAGGTCGCCCTCGCGCAGGTAGTCGACCAGGTCGCGCACCTGGCGGTCCTCGTAGGGCGCGTCGCCGGGCGGAACCACCAGCAGCCGGCTGGCCGAACGCTCGGCCAGCGGCGCCTGGGCGATCAGCCCGGGCGGCAGTTCGAAGTGGAAATCGGACTTCTTCAATGCTGGGATCTGCGCTCGCGGGCCGGCATTATCGCCGCGAAGCGACGATGCTGCACCACGCAGGCGATGGCGAAGACGGCCTCCAGCACGGCTCCGGCCAGGGCGCCCGCGAACACCGAGGCCTTGAGGACCGCCAGCGCGAAGCCCGCTCCGGCCAGCACCAGGCCCAGGACCCAATAGAGCCGCATGCCATAGATCGTGGCGAACACGAGGTAGCGCCCGCCGATGACCAGCAGCATGGCAGGGAAGAACAGGGCCGGCTGCCACAGGCTCAGCAGGTAGGCGACGGGCAGGCAGAAGATGAGCCAGAAGGTGCTTGCCCCCGCCAGCAGGCCCAGCGGGTTGCCTTTCTCATGGCTTCCGCGCGAGCCCAGCAGCCTGCACAGCAGCAGGCCGACGGGGTGGATGAACATCCCGCCGATAAGCAGCGCCCACACCGCCTGCGGGGGCGATGCCAGGGCGGCGAAGCCCGCTGCGACGAACCAGGCCAGTGAAGAGGCCAGGATGCCCGTGGCTCCACTGTAGTAGCCCTGGCGCATGTCGGACTGCGCTTGCGTGACGGACATTTCCAATGCCGGGACTCCTTGTGTCCGCGTGAACTCAGAGCCAGCCCTTGGCGCGGGCGGTGCGGTAGGCCTCGATGCGGTTCTCGGCGCCGAGCTTGCCGATGACTTCCGACAGATAGTTGCGCACCGTGCCCGGGGACAGGTTCAGGCGCGCGGCGATCTCCAGGGTCTTCACGCCCTCGCCCGCCAGGCGCAGCACCTGGCGCTCGCGCTCGGTCAGCGGGTCGTCCTCGCCCCAGGCCGCCACCGCCAGCTGCGGGTCGATGGCGCGGCCGCCGGCATGCACCTGGCGCAGCGCCGCGGCCAGCTGCGTGGCCGGCGCGTCCTTGAGCAGGTAGCCACGCACGCCCGCCTCCAGCGCGCGACGCAGGTAACCGGCGCGGGCGAAGGTGGTCAGGATCACCACCCGCGTCGGCAGGCCAGCCTCCTGCACGCGCAGCGCCAGGTCCAGGCCGGTCTGGCCGGGCATTTCGATGTCGGTCACCAGCAGGTCCGGGCGATGCTGCTGCACCGCCTCCCAGGCGGCGTCGCCGTCGCCGGCCTGCGCCAGCACCTGCAGGTCGTGCTCCAGCCCGAGCAGCGCCGCCAGGGCGCCGCGCACCATGGCCTGGTCCTCGGCCAGCACCAGCCCGATCACGGCGCCGGCCCCTGCAGCGCGGTCTGGGGCAGGTGCAGGCCCAGGCGCGTACCGGCGCCGGCCGCCGACTCGATCTCCAGGTGGCCACCCAGGGCCGCGAGTCGCTCGCGCATGCCGGCCAGGCCGGTGTTGGCCTCGCCCACGCCGCCGCAGCCGTCGTCGCTGATGCCCAGGCGGATGCCGCCGCGCTCGCGCACCAGTTCGACCTCGACGCGGTGGGCGCCGGCGTGGCGCAGGATGTTGGTCACCGCCTCGCGCAGGCCCAGCGCCAGCACCGATTCGACCTCGGCCGGCAGTTCCATCGGCTCGAGCCGATGGTCGAGCCGGACCTCGGCCGACAGCAGGGCCAGCCGCGCCGCCGCCAGTTCGGCCTGCAGGCCGGTGGCGCGGATGCCGACCACCGCCTCGCGCACCTGCGCCAGCGCCTGCCGCGCCACGGCCTCGACTTCGGCCATCTGCGCCCTGGCCGCGCCCGGGTCGGCGTCCACCAGCCGGCCGGCCAGTTCGCTCTTGAGCGCCACCACCGACAGCGTGTGGCCCAGCAGGTCGTGCAGGTCGCGACCGATGCGCTCGCGCTCGGCCATCGCCGCCAGCCGCGCCACTTCCTGCTGCGTGAGCCGCAGCTCGGCGTTGCGCCGCGCCTTGTCGCGCGAATAAAGGCTGCCGGCCAGCACCAGGGCACCGACCATCGAGGCCATGCCCGACCAGGCCAGGGCCAGCTTCGCGGACGGCATCACCCAGCCGAACATCAGCGCCATCGCCGCCAGCCCGGCCACCGATACCGCCACCGCCACGCGCGGCCGGAAGCTCCAGGCGCACATGCCGCAGACGTAGATCAAGAAGGTGTTGCCGCCCGGGTTGAAGGGCAGCAGGCCCAGCCCGACCAGCGCCACGCCCAGCACCAGCCAGGGCCGCTCGCGCGGGGCGCTGCGGTAGAAGCGGAAGTGCAGCGGCACGAACAGGGCGATGGCGACCAGACTGGCAAACAGCGCGCGGCCGACCCCGGGCGGCAAGAAGGCCAGCGGCACGAATACGAACAGCAGGTAGGCCAGGGTGACCCACGGGCTGTCGTGGATGTCATCGGCGCGCTCGGGCGGGGTATCCGGGGCTGGCAGGGCGGCGCGGGGCTCCATGGGACGCGACCTTAGCGCATCGTCGGCCGGCCCGGCTCAGAGCCGGCGCAGCCGCCAGGTGGCCAGCGCCAGCAGCACGATCGTCGTGCCGGCCAGCACCAGCGCATGCAGGGCGTAGTCCACGCCGGGCACCTGCCCCACCACGCCCAGCGCCATCTGCCCCAGGTGCCAGGACGGCCAGGCCACGGCCAGCTTCTGCAGCAGCGGCGGGAAGACGAAGATCGGCATCCACAGCCCCGAGAGCACCGACATCGGCAGGTAGACCAGGTTGACGATGGCCACCGCCGCCTGGCCCTTGACCAGGGTGCCGATAAGCAGCCCCAGGGCGCAGAACGGCGCCGTGCCCAGCAGCAACACCGCCACCAGCAGCAGCCAGTCGGCCGGCGCGATGCGCACGCCGCCGAAGCCGATCGCGGCGACCGACAGCAGGCACAGCACGGCGAAACCGAACACCAGGCTCATGGCGATCTTGGCCAGGAAATACGCCAGCGCCGGCATCGGCGAGACGCGCTTGAGCTCGAGCCAGCCGCGCTCGCGCTCGATCGCCAGGCCCACGCCGAAGCCGAACAGCGCCGGCCCGATGACGCCGAAGGCGCCGTAGGTGGCCAGCAGGTAGGCGGACTTCTGGTACTCGCCCCACTTGCCCGGCAGCAGCACGGCGAACAGCAGGTAGAACACCACCGGGAAGGCCAGCGAGGGAATGGCGAAGGCCGGCGTGCGCAGCACGCGCAGCAGTTCGTACCAGGCCTCCAGCGAGTGGATGCGCCAGGGCGAGGGGGCGGCGAAGGACATGTTCATGCGGCTCTCTCCAGGGCATTGCGGGCGGTGAGCGCGAGCACCGCGTCTTCCAGCGGCAGCGGGCGGACTTCGAGGTCGGACAGCCGCTCGTCGGCGGCCAGCCAGCGCCGCAGCAGGGCCTCGGGCTGGCGGGTGGAAACCTCCAGGCGGCCGTTGCGGGCCTGCACGCCGTCGGCTTCCGGCCAGGCCGCCAGGCTCGCCGCGTCGAGCCGGCTGCGCGCCAGCACGCGTTTGCCGTCGGCCAGCGCCTTGATGCGCGCCGGCGTATCGTCGGCGAGCAGGCGGCCGCCGGCCATCAGCACGATGCGGTCGGCGAGCGCGTCGGCCTCCTCGAGGTAATGCGTGGTGAGCACGATCGCCGTGCCCTCGGCGCGCAGGCGCCGGATGACCTCCCAGAAGCCGCGCCGGGCCTCGACGTCGAGACCGACCGTGGGCTCGTCGACGAAAAGCAGCGGCGGCCGGCCGCAGATCGCCAGCGCGAACTGCACGCGCCGCTTCTGCCCGCCCGAGAGCACGCCGTAGCTGCGCCCGGCCAGGTCGGAAACCCCGGCCAGGGCAAGGGTGTCGTCCAGGTGCCGCGGCGCCGGGTAGTAGCTGGAGAACAGGCGCACGTGCTCGGCCACGCGCAGGGTGTCGGGCAGGTCGCCGTCCTGCAGCATCACGCCGATGCCGCGGCGCGCGACCGGGTCGCGCGGGTCGCGGCCGAACAGCTCGGCCTCACCGGCGTCGGGGCCGATGCGGCCGGTCAGCAGGCCCAGCGCGGTGGTCTTGCCGGCGCCGTTGGCACCGAGCACCGCCAGCACCTCGCCGGCGTGCACCGCCAGGTCGAGCCGGTCCAGGGCGGCGACCTGGCCATAACGCTTGCTGGCGCCGGCCAGCCGGGCCAGCACGGGGCGCGCGGCGGCGGTGGGGGAGTGGGTGGTTCTGGTCATCGGGCACCTCCTGGCGGTGGCCCGAAGTCTCCGGGCCGGGGCCCGGGCCCGGCAGTGGCGCGCGTCAGCGGCGGCGCCTGACAGCTGTCACCCGGCCAGCGCCCGATTCAAACGCCCGGGGGTTACGCGCCTCTTGACGCAGTGGTAACATCCGCCACAAGTCTTTGATTTTCAACGCAAGACCCGACGCGCGAGGGCCTTCCTCGCGTTTTTGTTTCGGGTTGGAGGAACCACCATGAACCTGATCGAGATCCTCAAGCCGCTGCGCGCCCATGGCGGCGCAGTGCGTACCCGTGGCCTGGACGACGCCACCGTCGAGCGCCTGGGCGCGCGCTTCCCCGAGCTGGTCGAGGCCGCCCGGGCCGCCGTCGCCCAGCACGACGCGATCGCGGCCGAGTTCGCCGACCTGCTCGAGCTCGACGAGCAGGCGCAGATCGACGCCGTGCAGGCCGGCTTCGTCAACTTCTACCCGGACGACGCGGTCAACCCCTATGTCGCCCTCGCCGCCCGCGGCCCCTGGGTGGTCACGCTCAAGGGCGCCGTGCTCCACGACTCGGGCGGCTACGGCATGCTCGGCCTGGGCCACACGCCGGCGCCGCTGCTCGACGCCATGGCAAGCCCGCAGGTGATGGCCAACATCATGACGCCCTCGCTGTCGCAGCTGCGCGCCGTGCGCGCGCTGCGCAAGGAGATCGGCCACACCCGCGGCGGCTGCCCCTACGCGCGCTTCCTGTGCCTGAACTCGGGCTCGGAGTCGGTGTCGCTGGCCGGCCGCATCGCCGACGTCAACGCCAAGCTGCACACCGACGCCGGTGGCCGCCACGCCGGCAAGAAGGTCAAGCGCATCGCGGTCAAGGGCGCCTTCCACGGCCGCACCGAACTGCCGGCGCTGTACTCCGACTCCTCGCGCAAGACCTACCTGCAGCACCTGGCCAGCTACCAGCACCACAGCGACCACCTGCTGACCATCGAGCCGTATTCGATCGAGGGCCTGAAGCAGGTCTTCGCCGACGCCGACAAGAACGGCTGGTACATCGAGGCCATGTTCCTCGAGCCGGTGATGGGCGAAGGCGACCCGGGCCGCGCCGTGCCGCCGGAGTTCTACGCCGTCGCGCGCGAACTCACCAAGGCCCACGGCACCCTGCTGCTGGTCGACTCCATCCAGGCCGGCCTGCGCGCCCACGGCGTGCTGTCGATCGTCGACTACCCGGGCTTCGAGGGCCTGGAGGCGCCGGACATGGAGACCTATTCCAAGGCGCTCAACGGCGGCCAGTACCCGCTGTCGGTGCTCGCGGTGAACGAGCGCGCCGCGGGCCTGTACCGCAAGGGCGTGTACGGCAACACCATGACCGCCAACCCGCGCGCGCTCGACGTCGCCGCGGCGATGCTCGGCCAGCTCACGCCGGCACTGCGCGCCAACGTGCGCGAGCGCGGCGCGGAGTTCCTCGACAAGCTCAACGCGCTCAAGGACGAGCTGGGCAACGGCCTGATCACCAAGGTGCAGGGCACCGGCCTGCTGTTCTCCTGCGAACTCGACCCGATGTTCAAGTGCTACGGCAGCGGCTCGACCGAGGAATACATGCGCGAGCGCGGCATCGGCGTGATCCACGGCGGCACCAACTCGCTGCGCTTCACCCCGCACTTCGCGGTCACCAGCGAGGAAGTCGACCTGGTCATCGACCAGATCCGCCACGCCCTGCTGCACGGCCCGCGCAAGAGCCAGGCCGAGGCCGCCTGAGGCCGGCACGGACGCCGCGCGCTTCCGTCTTTTCTTCGCGCTGTGGCCCGACGCGGCCACGCGCGAGGCCACCACCGCCACCACCGCGGGCCTGGAAACCGGCCCCGGCGGCGGCCGGCGCATCGCGCCGGCGCGCTACCACCTGACCCTGCCCTTCCTGGGCGAACACCCCACCGATTGCGGCGCCGTGGTCGCGGCCGCCCGCCGCGCCGCCGCGCGCGTGCAGGCGCCGGCCTTCGAACTGGTGCTCGACCGCGCCGGCAGTTTCCCGATCGCCAGCGCGCCCTGTTTCCTCGGCTGCACCATCGTGCCGCCGGGCCTGCAGGCGCTGTGGGACGCCCTGGAGCGCGAGCTGGCCGCGGAGTCCGTGGCGGTGCGCGGCGTCCGCGAACGGGTGCCGCACGTCACCGTGCGTCGCGGCGTGAAACCGCCGTGGCCGGATGCGCCGCTGCCTGCGCCGGTGCGCTGGCCGGTGCGTGACTTCCACCTGCTGCGCAGCGACCTGCTCGACGGGTTCGCCTACGAGCAGCTGGACCGCTGGCCGCTGGCCGCGGCCGGCTGAAGGCCTAGACCCCGGCGGCGCGCCTCCACAGCAGCCGCGCCACCGGCGGCAGCCGGCCGGCCAGGCCCAGCACGTGCCCGCGCAGCAGCGTGGGCAACAGCGCGTCATTGCTGAAGGCGCGGTTGATGGCCTCGAACGAATACGCCGCCAGTGTGTTCTCGCTGCGCCGGGCGCGCGCCCAGCGCGCCAGCCGGTGCGGGCTGGCGAAGTCGGCGCCCTGCGCGGCGGCGGCGCGCCACTGGGCGCGCAGCGCGGAGACGTCGCGCAGGCCCAGGTTCACGCCCTGCCCCGCCAGCGGGTGCACCACGTGCGCGGCGTCGCCGGCCAGCGCGATGCGGCCGGCCACGCAGTCCTTCGCCAGCTGGCGGCGCAGCGGGAAGGCGGCGCGGGCCGACACCGAGCGCACGTCGCCCAGCCGCGCATCGAAGGCGCGGGTGAGCTCGCGCAGGAAAGTGGCTTCATCGGCGGCCAGCAGGCGCTGCGCCTCCGCCTCGGGCAGGCTCCAGACGATGGAACAGCGGCCGTCGGCGAACGGCAGGAAAGCCAGCGGGCCGGTGGGCAGGAAGCGCTGCCAGGCGGTGTCCTGGTGCGGCAGTTCGGTTTCGACGTAGGCCACCAGGCCACGCTGGCCGTAGTCATGCGCCTCGGCGTCGAGGCCGGCGAGCTGGCGCACCTTCGAGGCGGCGCCGTCGGCGCCCAGCACCAGCTTCGCGCGCAGCTGGCTGCCGCCGGCCAGGGTGACCGTGGCGTGCTGCGCGTCCTGGCTGATGGCCACCACCTTGTCCGGGCAGTGCAGGCTGATGCCGGCCTCGCGGCCGCAGGCCGCCCAGAGCCGGTCCACCAGCAGGCCGTTCTCGACGATGTGGCCCAGGGCCGGGTGGCCAAGCGCGTCGGCGTCGAAACACAGCTCGCCGCCGGCGGCGGCGTCCCAGACGCGCATGCGCCGGTAGGGCCAGGCGCGCGCCTCGCGCACGGATTTCCACACGCCCAGGTCATCGAGCAGCGCGGCGTTGTCGGGGGCGAAGGCGAACACGCGCAGGTCGGGCTCGGCGGCCTGCCAGGGCTTCGGCGGATGCGCCTCGACCAATGCCACCTGCAGGCCGTCGCGCGCGGCCGCCAGCGCGGCGGCGCTGCCGACCACGCCGGCGCCGACCACCACCAGGTCGAAGGTCTGGCGGCTCATGCGCGCCCCCGCGACAGCACCGGCACCTGCCCGCGGAAACCCATCGCACCGCTGGCCAGCGGCGCCGCCAGGCCCGGCAGGTGGCCCAGCGCCAGCAGGCCCAGCGAGCGGGCCACGTGCATCGGGAAGGAATCGTTGGCGGTGGCGCGCGCCAGGCCGTCGCTGAAGGCCAGGGTGCGCTCGCGGTCCTCGCGGCGCGCCGCGGCGTAGTCGGCCAGGCGCGCGGCCTCGCCCGGGTCGCCGCCGTCCAGGCGCTGCGCCAGCGCCAGCGCGTCGCGCAGGCCGAGGTTGAAGCCCTGGGCGCCGACCGGATGGATCGACTGCGCGGCATTGCCCACCAGCACCGCGCGCGGCGCCACCAGGCGGTCGGCCACCACGCGCGCGATCGGATAGGCGCTGCGCCGGCCCACCCGGCGCACCCGCCCGGCCCGCCAGCCGAAGCGCTGCTGGAAGTAGTCGGCGTAGGCGGCATCGTCCATCGCCAGCACCGCGTCGGCATGCCCGTGCGCCACGCCGCAGATCGCGCCGTAATGGCCACCGGCCATCGGCAGCAGCGCCACCGGGCCCTCGTCGGTGAAGCGTTCGAAGGCCGTGCCGTCGGGCGCGCGTTCGGTGGCCAGGCTGCAGACCACCAGCACCTGTCCGTAATCGTGTTCGACGGCGCCGATGCCCAGCGCCGTGCGCGCCAGCGAGCGGCTGCCGTCGGCGGCCACCAGCAGGCGCGTGCGCAGCTCGCGCTCGCCGTCTTCGCCGCGGATGCGCACGCGCGGGCCGTCCGGGTCGGGCATCACCGCCACCACCGTGGCCGGGCGGTGCCGCGCCAGCCCGGCCACGTCGGCCAGGCGCGATTCGAGGGCCTGGCCCAGCTCACGCGCCAGCACCACCCCGCCGAAGGCCGGGTGGCCAAGCTCGGCGGCATCCAGCCGCACGCTGCCGAAGTCGCCGGCGCGGCTGACGTGGATGCGCCGGATCGGCGCCGGCGGCGTGGCCAGCCGCGGCAGCACGTCCAGTGCCGCGAGCGCGTTGAGGCTGGCCGCGGCCAGCGCGAGCTTGCGCTCGTCGAAGCCGGGGGCACCGGCCTGGGGCGGGCTGGCCTCGACCTGGCCGACGCGCCAGCCGCGGCCGTCGAGCGCGCAGGCCAGCGCGCTGCCGACCAGGCCGCCGCCGAGGATGAGGATGTCGTGGTCGAAGCCGTTCGTTGCGTGCATGTGCCGATGATACGCCCCCGCCCAAGAGCCCGGCCGCAGCGACCCGCCGGTTCCGCTAAACTGCCGGCCAGCCCGACCGCTTCCCGGAACCCGCCCATGACTTCGACGCAGTACCCGCGCCCGGCCATCTTCGCCGCCCTCGCCCTGCTGATGGCCGCCACCCGCCTGAACCACTTCGGCGCGGTGCCCGACGCCTCCTGGGCCGTGTTCCTGCTGGCCGGCTTCTACCTGGCCGGCAGCCTGCGCTGGGCCTTCCCGGCGCTGATGGCGCTGGCCGTGGCCGTGGACTACGTGGTCATCACCGGCACCGGCGCCAGCTTCTTCAGCCACTACTGCATGTCGCCGGGCTACTGGGCGCTGCTGCCGGCGCACTTCGCGCTGTGGATGGCGGGCGCCGGCCTGCGCCGCTTCGGCGAAGGCAAGCCGCTGCGCCAGCTCGCCGGCCTGGCGCCGGCCGTGCTGCTGGGCGTGGCCGTCTGCCACTTCTTCGCCCAGGGCGGTTTCTACTGGCTGAGCGACGTGGTCGCCGCCCCCACCGTCGCCGGCTGGGCCAGGAATTACGCCGACTGGTTCCCCGCCTACCTGGGCACCACCGCCCTGTACGCGGGCCTGGCCGCCGCGGTGCACGCCGCCGCCCTGGCCCTGGGCCAGCTTGCGACCACCCGCCGCGCCATGCGCTGAGGTCGGCATGGGCAACCGGCTCTCGAAGATCTACACCCGCACCGGCGACGACGGCACCACCGGCCTGGGCGACGGCAGCCGCGTGGCCAAGGACTCGGCCCGCGTCACCGCCTACGGCACCGTCGACGAAGCCAACTGCGCCATCGGCCTGGTGCTGGCCTGCGAGCTCCCCGACGACGTGCGCCATCTGCTGGTGGCCGTGCAGCACCAGTTGTTCGACCTCGGCGGCGAGCTGTGCATCCCCGGCCACGCCGCCATCCACGACGCCGACATCCAGCGGCTCGAGGACCAGCTCGACGCCTTCAACGCCGACCTGCCGCCGCTCAAGGACTTCATCCTGCCGGGCGGCGGGATGGCCGCGGCGCACTGCCACCTGGCGCGCACCATCTGCCGCCGCGCCGAGCGCGAGACGGTGACGCTCTCGCACCACGACGCCGTGCGGCCGCAGGCCATCCGCTACCTCAACCGCCTTTCCGACCTGTTGTTCGTGCTCTCGCGCGTGCTCGCGCGCGCCAGCGGCCACGGCGAGGTCATCTGGAACCACGAGCGCCGCAAGGCCTGAGCGTGCTGCTCTACACGCACCCGGCCTGCCTCGAGCACGACCCCGGCCCGGGGCACCCCGAGTGCCCGGCCAGGCTGGAAGCCGTGCTGCACGCGGTCCGCACCGCGTTCCCCGGGCTGCCGTGGCGGCAGGCCCCGGAAGCCACCCGCGACATGCTGCTGCGCGTGCACACCCGCGAGCTGGTGGCCTCGGTGCTCGACGTGCCCACCGAGGGCCTGCGCCGGCTCGACGAAGACACCCTGGTGTCGCCCGGTTCGGCCGCCGCCGCGCTGCGTGCCGCCGGTGCCGCCGTGGCCGCCGTGGATGCGGTGATGGCCGGCGAGGCGCGACAGGCCTTCTGCGCCGTGCGCCCGCCGGGCCACCATGCCGCGGCGGGCATCGCCATGGGCTTTTGCCTGTTCAATTCCGTGGCGGTGGCCGCGGCGCACGCGGTGCATGAGCACGGCCTGCACCGGGTGGCCATCGCCGACTTCGACGTGCACCACGGCAACGGCAGCCAGGCCATCTTCAGCGCCGACCCGCGGGTGATGTACGTCAGCTCGCACCAGGCGGCGCTGTACCCGCACACCGGCGAACCCGGGGAACGCGGCGTCGGCAACCTGGCCAACGCCACGCTGCCGGCCGGCACCGAAGGCCAGGGCTTCCGGGCGGCCTGGCGCGAACGGCTGCTGCCCGAACTCGAGGCCTTCCGCCCGCAGCTGCTGCTGGTTTCGGCCGGCTTCGACGGCCACCGGCTCGACCCGCTGGCCGACCTGTCGCTCGAACCCGAGGACTTCCAGTGGCTGTCGGGCGAACTGGCGTCGCTGGCCGGCCGCCATGCCGGGGGCCGGCTGGTGTCGCTGCTCGAGGGCGGCTACAGCCTGGCCGCGCTGCGCGCCTGTTCGGTCGCCCACCTGCAGGGCCTGCTCGACGCCGCCTGAATCCCGGTCCGGCGTGTTGCCCCGCCACCGCGCATGGGCGAAGCTATCGCGTCTTTTCCCCGGAATTCCCCGTGCGCCGCCCAGCCCTTCGCCTGCTCCCGCTTTGCCTGGCCATGGCCTGCGCCGCCCGCGCCCAGGAACCCGCCTCCGCCGGGATCCCCGCCGAATGGGCGCTCTGCCCGGACACCTCGACGCTGCCGATGTATCGCCCGGCCGCGGATGCCGCCGGCAAGGCCGGTGACCGCGCCGGCCAGCCCACCGACGTGAGCGCGCTGGCCCTGGACGTCAGCGGCGAGCAGACCACGGTGCTCACCGGCGAGGTCGAGCTGCAGCAGAGCGACCGCTGGCTGGGCACCGACAAGCTGACCTACGAACACGGCAGCGAGCGCTTCCACACCGAGGGTCCCGTGCGTTACCAGGACCGCTCGATGCGCCTGGGCGCGGGCCGCGCCCAGGGCGACCTGGCCCGCGACGTGGTCCGGCTGGAGGACGTGCAGTACCAGTTCAATGCCCAGGCCGGCAACGGCCATGCCGACGTGGTCGAACTGCGCGGCGATCAGGGCACGCTCACCGGCGGCAGCTACTCGACCTGCCCGCCGGCGCAGCGCCAGTGGGAATTCAGCGCCTCGCGCATCGACGTCGACCAGGAAAGCGGCACGGGCACCGCCCGCAACGCCACCCTGCGCGTGGGCGGCGTGCCGGTGCTGTGGCTGCCCTGGGTGAGCTTCCCCACCGACGACCGCCGCCGCAGCGGCCTGCTCAGCCCCACCATCGGCCACGACGACCGCAACGGCTTCGAGTACGAGCAGCCGGTCTACCTCAACCTCGCCCCGAACTACGACGCCACGCTCAAGCCGCGCTGGCTGTCCGACCGCGGCCTGATGCTGGGCGCCGAGTTCCGCTACCTGGGCGGCACGGACGCCCGCGGCACGCTCGAGGGCACCTGGCTGCCCGGCGACGACCTGGCCGGCATCGACCGCGGCCTCGTGCGCTGGCGCCATTCCGACCGGCTCTCGGCGAACTGGTCCTTCCGCGCCGATCTCAACCACGTCAGCGACGACTTCTACTTCAGCGACTTCGGCGGCTCGCTGCGCGACACCACCATCACCCAGCTGCGCAGCACGATGGGCCTGTACGGCCGCGGCGAATCCTGGGAAGCCGAGCTGCTCGCCGAGCGCTGGCAGGTGGCCAGCCCGATCGCCAGCGAGCTGCAGCTGCCCTACCGGCGCCTGCCGTCGGCCCGCCTGCGCTGGCAGCGGCCGTTCGCCGAGTGGCTCGAGCTGGGCCTGGATGCCGAGGCCGTGCGCTTCGACGACGAGCTGCGCGGCGGCGGCAACCGCATCGACCTGCAGCCGTACCTGGAGATGCCCTTCGGCGGCGCCGCCTGGTTCGCCACGCCGCGCCTGTCCTGGCGCTACACCGCCTACTCGATCGACCAGAGCCTGGTGCCGCCGGGCGGCGACGACAGCCCGGTCCGCAGCCTGCCGGTGATGAGCCTGGACATGGGCGCCTTCTTCGACCGCAGCTTCGAATGGGGCGGCAAGGGCCTGGTGCAGACGCTCGAGCCGCGCCTGTACTACCTCTACTCGCCCTACCGCGACCAGGACGAGCTGCCGCTATTCGACACCCAGCCGCTGACCTTCTCCTGGCCGGGCCTGTTCCGCAGCAACCGCTTCGCCGGCGGCGACCGCCAGGGTGATGCCAACCAGGTCACCGCGGCGCTCACCACCCGGGTGCTCTCGGCCGACGACGGCCGCGAACTGCTCAGCCTGGGCCTGGGCCGCATCCATTATTTCGAGGCGCCGCGGGTGACCGTGCCCGGCGCGGGGGCGCTGTCGGACGACGGCTCGGCCTGGGTGGCCGAGGCCAGCTGGTCGGCCAGCGACCGCTTCAGCCTGGGCGTGGCCCACCAGTGGGACCCGGACGCCGTGCGCACCCAGCTGTCGGCCGTGCGCGGCCAGTGGCGGTTCGGCGACCGCGGCCTGGTCAACGCCGCCTACCGCTACCGCACCGACCTGCTCGAACAGGCCGACCTGTCCTTCGTGCTGCCGGTGGGCGGGAACTGGACCCTGCTGGGCCGCTGGAACTACTCCCTGCTCGACCGCCGCAGCCTCGAGGCCATGGGCGGCGTGGAGTGGAAGAGCTGCTGCGTGGCCGTGCGGGTCCTGGGCCGGCGCTACCTGCGCGAATTCAGCGACGAGCAGAGCACGGGCATCTACCTTGAGATCGAACTCAACGGCGTCGGCAGCTTCGGCCGCAACACGGAGCGGCTGCTCGATGATGCTATTCTTGACTATTCGCGCTGAGACCCCGGCGCCGGAGCCACGCAACGCATGAAAACCGCCTTCACCCCCGTCCTGGCCGCCCTGCTGGCCGTCTCCTCCGCCCTGCTGCCGGCCCCGGCCGCGGCCCAGGGCACCACGACCGTGGACGGCATCGTCGCCGTGGTGGACGAGGACGTGATCCTGCGCAGCGAACTCGGGCGCGCCGTGGCGAACATCGAGGCCCAGTACGCCAGCCAGCCCGGCCAGCTGCCGCCGCGGCCGGTGCTCGAGCGCCAGGTGCTCGACCGCCTCGTGCTCGACCGCCTGCAGCTCAACCGCGCCCGCGGCTCGGGCGTGCGCATCAGCGACGGCGAGCTCGCCCAGGCCATCGAATCGGTGGCCTCGCGCAACCGCATGACCGGCGACCAGCTGCGCCAGCGCCTTGCCGCCGACGGCATCAGCTACGAAGAGTTCCGCACCGGCCTGCGCGAGGAAATGATGATCGAGCGCATGCGCCAGCGTTACGTGCAGAGCCGCGTGCAGGTCAGCGAGGCCGAGGTCGACCAGCTGCTGGCCGTGCGCGAGATCGGTGGCCCGGAAGTGCGCCTGGCCAACATCATCGTGGCCCTGCCCGACGGCGCCACGCCGGACGAGGTGGCCGCCGCCAACAAGAAGGCCGGCGACATCAAGAGCCTGATCGAGCGCGGCGAGATCGACTTCGCCGCCGCGGCCATCCGCTATTCCGACGCGCAGAACGCGCTCGAGGGCGGCGAGATCGGCTGGCGCCAGCTCGACGCCATCCCGCCGGCGCTGGTGGGCCTGATCCAGCAGCTGCAGCCGGGCCAGGTCAGCGAGCCGGTGCGTGGCCCGGGCGGCTTCCAGCTGATCCAGCTGGTCGAAACCCGCGCGCAGTCCGTGCAGACCATCACCGAGTACAACGCCCTGGGCATCCTGGTGCGCACCACGCCCACCGTCACCTCCGAGGCCGCCCGCGCCAAGATCGAAGAACTGCGCGCGCGCATCGTCGCCGGCGAAGACTTCGGCGCCCTGGCCCGCGAGCACTCCGACGACACCCTGAGCCGCGGCGACGGCGGCGACATGGGCTGGTTCCAGGTCAATGCCTGGGGCACGGCGGTCGGCAACCAGCTGATGCAGCTGCAGGACGGCCAGCTGTCCGAGGCCTTCCAGACCGACGTGGGCTGGCACCTGATCCGTCGCCTTGGCTCCCGCCAGCAGGACGTGACCGAGCAGAACCGGCGCAACCAGGCCCGCGAGATCATCGCCCAGCGCAAGTCCGAGGAAGAGTACGAACGCTTCCTGCGCCAGCTGCGCTCGGAAGCCTACGTCGAGAGCCGCCTGCCGGCGCCCTGAACCGATGACGACCCCGGCCCGCCCGCGACTGGCCCTGGTCCCGGGTGAGCCGGCCGGCGTCGGACCCGAACTCTGCGTCAGGCTGGCCCAGCAGGCGCATGCCGCCGAGCTGCTGGCCTACGCCGACCCCGACACCCTGCAGGCCGCCGCGCGCGCGCTCGGCCTGCCGCTGAGGCTGCGCGAACCCGGCCAGCCCTGCGGCCCGGGCGAACTGGCGATCCGGCCGGTGCCCCAGGCCCGCCCCGTCCGTTTCGGAGAGCCGGACCCGGCCAATGCCGCCGCCGTCATCGAAGCGCTCACGCTCGGCGCCGCGGCCTGCCTGCACGGCGAATGCCAGGGCCTGGTGACCGGCCCGGTGCACAAGGCCAGCATCAATGCCGGCGGCATCCCCTATTCCGGCACCACCGAGCTGCTGGCCGCCCAGGCCGGCGCCGACGTGGTGATGATGCTGGCCAACCCGAGCCTGCGCGTGGCCCTGGCCACCACCCACCTGCCGCTGCGCGAGGTGCCCGATGCGATCACCGCCGCCGGGCTCGAACGCGTGCTGCGGGTGCTGCACGCGGCGCTGGTGCGCGACTTCGGCCTGGCCACGCCGCGCATCGCCGTGCTCGGCCTGAATCCGCACGCCGGCGAGGGCGGCCACCTGGGCCGCGAGGAAATCGAGGTCATCACGCCCTGCCTCGAGCGCCTGCGCGCCGAAGGCCTGCGGCTCGAGGGCCCGCTGCCGGCCGACACCGCCTTCCTGCCGGCGAAGCTGGCCGGTTTCGACGCCGTGCTGGCCATGTACCACGACCAGGGCCTGCCGGTGCTCAAGCACGCCGGCTTCGAGCAGGCGGTGAACATCACCCTCGGCCTGCCCTACCCGCGCGTGGCGGTCGACCACGGCACCGCGCTGGACCTGGCGGGCAGCGGCCGCGCCGATCCCTCGAGCCTGCTCGCCGCGGTGGACCTGTGCAGCCGGCTGGCGGCGCGTAGACTGCCGGCATGAGCGCGTTCAAGGCACCACCCAAGAAAAACCTGGGCCAGCACTTCCTGGTCGACCGCCGCTACATCGACATGATCGTGCTGGCGGTGGACCCCAAGCCCGGCGACCGGCTGGTGGAGATCGGCCCCGGCCAGGGCGCCATCACCCTGCCGCTGCTGCGCCGGCACGGCGAACTGACGGTGATCGAGTTCGACCGCGACCTGATCACGCCGCTGATGGAATCGAGCGAGGGCGTCGGCCGCCTGACGGTGATCCACAAGGACGTGCTGCAGGTCGACTTCAGCAAGCTGGCGGCCGACGACGGGCACGAAACGAGCCGGATCCGCCTGGTCGGCAACCTGCCCTACAACATTTCCTCGCCCATCCTCTTCCACGCGCTCGACCACGCTGCCGCGGTGCAGGACATGACCTTCATGCTGCAGAAGGAAGTGGTCGACCGCATGGCCGCCGGCCCGGGCAGCAAGGTCTACGGCCGCCTGGGCGTGATGCTGCAGGCCTACTGCCGCGTCGAGGCGCTGTTCGACGTGCCGCCGGGGGCGTTCAGGCCGCCGCCGAAGGTCGATTCGGCCGTGGTGCGCCTGATGCCGCTGCCGGCCGACGCCATCGGCATCGTCGACCACGCGCTGTTCGCGCGTGTGGTGCGCGACGCCTTCGGCCAGCGCCGCAAGACGCTGCGCAACGCGCTGCAGCAGGTTTGCAGCGGCGAGGACATCGCCGAAGCGGGCCTGCTCCCCGAGGCCCGCGCCGAGCAGGTGGAGGTGGCCGATTTCAAGCGCCTGGCCAACCATCTCGCCGCGCTGCCCCCGGGCCGCCGTCCTGCGTAGAATGGCGGCATGGACACGCCGCAGCACGCCATCCAGGTCGTCGCCACCCGATTCCTCGAAGACCAGTCGATTCCCGAGGACGACCGCTACGTCTTCGCCTACACCATCCGCATCGAGAACGCCGGCGACGTGCCCGCGCGCCTGATCAGCCGCCACTGGCTGATCACCGACGCCAACGGCAAGGTGCAGGAAGTGCGCGGCGAAGGCGTGGTCGGCGAACAGCCCTGGCTGCGCCCGGGCGAAAGCTTCGAATACACCTCCGGCGCCGTGCTCGAGACGCCGCTGGGCACGATGCAGGGCAGCTACCAGATGCTGGCCGACGACGGCACCCGCTTCGACGCCGAGATCGCGCCCTTCACGCTGTCGATCCCCAGGACCCTGCACTGATGGCCACCTACGCCATCGGCGACGTCCAGGGCTGCTACGACGCGCTGCAGCGGCTGCTGGAGAAGATCCGCTTCGACCCCGCCGCCGACCGCCTGTGGTTCTGCGGCGACCTGGTCAACCGCGGCGGCCAGTCGCTCGAAACCCTGCGCCTGGTGCACTCGCTGGCCATCCACAGCACCATCGTGCTGGGCAACCACGATCTCTCGCTGCTGGCCATCTCCACCCGCCGCGAAGCCGACAAGCGCAAGGTCAACCCGGACCTGCAGCGCGTGCTGTTCGCCGAGGACGCCGACGTGCTGGTGGGCTGGCTGCGCCAGCAAAAGCTCTTCCACGTCGACCGCACCCTGGGCTTCGCGATGGTGCACGCCGGCCTGGCGCCGAAGTGGACGATCCCGCTGGCCGAGGCGCGCGCCCGCGAGGTCGAGGAAAAGCTGCGCGGCGACGGCTTCTTCAAGCTGGTCAAGAACATGTACGGCGACAAGCCGGCCTGGAGCCCGAAGCTGGCCGGGCCGGAACGAATGCGCGCGATCATCAACATCTTCACGCGCATGCGCTACTGCACGCCGGGCGGCCGCATCGGCTTCGAGGACAAGGGCCGGCCGGGCACGCAGCGCCCGGGCATGTACCCGTGGTTCTCGGTGCCGGGCCACGCGCCGCGCGAACTGCCGCTGGTGTTCGGGCACTGGTCCACGCTGGGCCTGTTCATGGGCCTGGGCGTGTACGGCATCGACACCGGCGCGATCTGGGGTGGCAAGCTGACGGCAATGGAGCTGGGCCCCGAACTGCGCCTGCACCAGGTCCCGGGCCGCGATCCGCCCGACACGACGCCCCGGGGCGACGATTGAAACAGAGGAGAACCGCGATGAACCGATTCCCGAGCTTCCTGCTGGCCGCGGCGCTGTTGCTGCCCGGGCTGGCGCTGGCACAGGACGCGGGCCGCGCGGCGCAGGACGCCCGCGCCCTCGGCAAGCTGCAGTCGCTGCAGGCCGCCGTCGCGCCCGGCAAGCAGATCTTCATGGCCCGCCAGCTCAAGCTCACGCCCGAGGAAGCGGCGGCGTTCTGGCCGGCCTACGACGCGTTCCAGGCCGGGCTGGCCAACCTTGAATCCAAGCGCGCGGCGCTGCACGCCCGCCGCGACGAGCGCATCGCCGCCAACGATTTCGACGATGGCGACCGCGAGGATTTCGCCGAGGAGCTGCTGGCGCTGGAGGCCGACGAGGCCGACCTGCTCGAGTCCACCCTCGCCCGCCTGGTCCGCGCCCGCCTGACCATGGACAAGGCGGTGCGCTACATCGAGCTCGAAAAGGACCTGCGCGCCCTGCGCCACTTCGAGCGCGGCGAAAACGCCGACTACGCCCTGAACTGACCCACCCCGGCGCTCCCTGCAGGAGCGCCTTCAGGCGCGAATCTTTTGCCCCTGGGTCTTCTGTAGGAGGGCCTTCAGGCCCGACTGCCCCGGCCTCAAGCGCGGCGACTCATGACCTGCGCGGGTGGAGGCGGCGTGCATTCGCCCCGACCGACGCGCCGTGAACCCATCCATGGGGGCTCGTCAGCGACATCCATGTCGCCGACGGTCGGCCGGGGCGAACGCACGCCACCTCCTCCATAGATCATCGAGGCCGGCAGTAAAGCAGGAGCCAGAAAGCAAAAGGCCCTCCCACGGAAGACTTGCGCCGTAAGGGGCGCCTACGCCTGGGGCGAGGGGCGTTGGTAGTCGATGAACTCGAAGGCGTGGGCGTGGCGGGCGTCGGCGGAGTGAGGCTCGCGGGCGGTGATTTGCCAGGCCGCGGGGTCGAAGCGCGGGAAGAAGGCGTCGGCGTCGGGCACCAGGGTGTCGACGTGGCTCAGGTGCAGGTCGGTGGCGAAGGGCAGTGCGAGGGCGTAGACCTCGCCGCCGCCGATGACCATCAGCGGCTTGCCGGCGGCCCGCGCCAGCGCCTCGTCGAGCGAGGCGACCGCCTCCATGCCCTCGAAGGGCACGCGGCCTGAACGCGTCAGCACCAGGTTGCGCCGGCCCGGCAGCGCGCGGCCCAGCGACTCGGCGGTCTTGCGGCCCATCAGCAGCGGCTTGCCGAGCGTTAGCGCCTTGAAGCGGCGCAGGTCGTCGGGCAGGTGCCAGGGCAGCGCATTGCCGCGACCGATGCCGTTGCCGCGGTCGAGCGCGGCCAGCAGGGCCAGGCGCGGCGCGGCCGGCGCGATCACACCGCCACCGGCGCCTTGATGGCCGGGTGCGGGTCGTAGCCTTCGATGGCGATGTCTTCGTAGCGCATCGCGAACAGGTCGGTGGCCCCGGGCGCCAGCACCAGCTTCGGCAGCGACCGCGGCGCGCGCGCCAGCTGCTCGCGGGCCTGGTCGACGTGGTTCGAGTACAGGTGCGCGTCGCCCAGCGTGTGCACGAAGTCGCCCACCTCCAGCCCGCAGTGGCGCGCCACCATGTGCGTGAGCAGCGCGTAGCTGGCGATGTTGAACGGCACGCCGAGGAAGATGTCGCCCGAGCGCTGGTAGAGCTGGCAGCTCAGCCGGCCGTCGGCGACGTAGAACTGGAACAGCGTGTGGCAGGGCATCAGCGCCATCTGCGGCAGCTCGGCCACGTTCCAGGCGCTGACGATCAGCCGGCGTGAATCCGGGTTGCGCCGGATTTCATCGACCACCCAGCGCAGCTGGTCGACCTCGCGGCCGTCGCTGCCGGTCCAGTGGCGCCACTGCTTGCCGTAGACCGGGCCAAGCTCGCCGTTCTCGTCGGCCCACTCGTCCCAGATCGAAACCTTGTTTTCCTTGAGGTAGCCGATGTTGGTCTCGCCGCGGATGAACCACAGCAACTCGTGGATGATCGAGCGCAGGTGCAGCTTCTTGGTCGTGACCAGCGGGAAACCTTCGCGCAGGTCGAAGCGCATCTGCCAGCCGAACACCGAGCGGGTGCCGGTGCCGGTGCGGTCGGCCTTCTCGCTGCCGTGTTCGAGCACGTGGCGGAGCAGGTCGAGGTAGGGCTGCATCAGGTTTTCTCCGGGGCCGGCGGCGGCACCGGCGCGAGCGTCGGCGAGCGGCGCGAGAGCCACAGCAGGAACAGGCCCAGCGCCACCAGCGGCAGCGACAGCAGCTGGCCCATCGTCAGCCAGCCGAAGGCCAGGTAGCCGATGTGGGCATCGGGCTCGCGCACGAACTCCACCGCGAACCGGAAGGCGCCGTAGAGCAGCGCGAACAGGCCCGACACCGCGTAGCGCGGCCGCGGCTTGCGCGAGTACAGCCACAGCACCACGCCCATCACCAGGCCCTCGAGCGCCGCCTGGTAGAGCTGGGAAGGATGCCGCGCGAAGGCGTCGAGCGCGCCGCTGGCGTGCAGCTGGCGCAGCTGCTCGGCCGGCAGCGCCGCGTAGTCGGCCGGCAGGCTGGCCGGGAACACCACGCCCCAGTCGCCGCCGGTGGGCTTGCCCCACAGTTCGCCGCCGATGTAGTTGCCCAGCCGGCCGAAACCCAGGCCCCAGGGCACGATGGGCGCGACGAAATCGACGGTGTGGAAGAAATGCAGCTTCTGGCGCCGGGTCCACCAGGCCGCGGCCACCAGCACGCCGAGCAGGCCGCCGTGGAAGCTCATGCCGCCCTCGTTGATGCGCAGGAGCATCAGCGGGTCGGCCAGGAAGGCGTCGAAGGAATAGAACAGCACGTAGCCCAAGCGGCCGCCGAGCACCACGCCGAGCATGCCGTAGAAGAGCAGGTCGCCGAAGCCTTCGTCGTTGGTGCCGGGCAGGCGGCCGTCGCGCACGCGGCGCCGGCCCAGCCACCAGGCGGTGAGGAAGGCCAGGCCGTACATCAGGCCGTACCAGTGGATGCCGTTCGGCCAGAACGGCAGGCGCAGGGCCAGCGGGTCGATGTCGTGCAGGATCGTCACCGGCTCAGCCCCCCTTTTGTGGGCGCTTTCGCTTCGACAGGATGTTCAGCGTCTCCACGCCGGCCGAGAAGGCCATGGCGAAGTACAGGAACTTGCGGTCGATGTGGAAATCGAAGCCGTCGGCCACCAGGGCCACGCCGACCAGGATGATGAAGCTCAGCGCCAGCATCTTCACCGTCGGGTGGCGGTCGATGAAGTCGCCGATCGGGTTGGCGGCCAGCAGCATCACGCCCACCGCCGCCAGGATCGCCGCCACCATCACGCCGCGGTGGTCGACCATGCCCACCGCGGTGATCACCGAGTCGAGCGAGAACACGATGTCGATGATGGCGATCTGGGCGATGACGTAACCGAACACCGCCGAGGGCCTGGCGCCCACGTCCTCCTCCTCGCCACCGCCCTCGACCGAGTCGTGGATCTCCATCGTGCCCTTGACCAGCAGGAACAGGCCGCCGGCGATCAGCACCATGTCGCGCACGGAGAAATCCATGCCGAACAGCGAGAACAGGTTGGCCTGCATCCGGGCCAGGGCCACCAGCGACAGCAGCAGCAGGATGCGGGTGATGCAGGCCAGGGCCAGGCCGAAGCGGCGCGCGCGCGGGCGCTGCTCGGGCGGCAGGCGGCTGACGGCGATCGAGATGAAGACCAGGTTGTCGATGCCCAGGACGATCTCGAGCGTGGCCAGGGTCAGGAAAGCGACCCAGATTTCAGTGCTGAACAACCATTCCATGTCGGGATCCGGTGAGAGTCAGAGATAGCGCGGGAGCAGGATGAGGCCCCAGCACGCCAGGACATTGAGGTCGGCCAGGAACACGGCGGCGGAGCCCATGTCCTTGGCGCGGCCGGCCAGTTCGTGGTGTTCGGCGCCCCAGCGGTCGACCACCGCCTCGACCGCGGAGTTGAGCACCTCGATCACCAGCACCAGCATCATCGAGCCGACCAGGATGGCGCGCTCGACGCCGTCCGCGCCCAGCCACAGCGCCAGCGGCGCCAGCACAGCGAACAGGTAGATCTCGAGCCGGAACGAGGACTCCAGGGCCCAGGTGGCCTTCAGGCCCTGCATCGACCACAGGAAGGCCTGCCAAGCGCGAAAGGGGCTGCGGGGAGCGTGGCTGCCAAAACTGTCGGCCATTCGGTGGCACATCCGGACTCGTAAGTGCGTAATTCTGCCATATCCGGCCGCCCGGGCCGCCCTGCGGGCGCCCTGACCTTGTGCACTGTGGCGGCCGCCCGCACCATCGGCAGACTATTACGATCGAATCGAGTGGAGCCCGCCATGTTCAACGCCGAACGCCTGCTGGGGCAGCTGATGGGCCAGGCCCTCGGGGGCCAGCTGGGAGGCAGCCGCAAGCGCCGCAAGCAGTCCTTCGGCATCCCCGGGCTGGGCGGCGGCGGCAAGGCCGCCGTGGGCCTGGGCCTGCTGGGCGTGGCCATGGCCGCCTACGAGCACTACCAGCAAAAATCGCCGGCCGCGGCGCCGCAGCCGCTGTCCGGCCCGGGCGCGGCCGTGCCCCCGCCCCCGCCGCCCGGGGTCGCCGCCCCGCCGCCGCCGCCGCCGGCCGCCGACGTGGCGCTGCGCACCGAACAGGCCATGCACCTGCTGCGCGCCATGATCACCGCCGCCCACGCCGACGGCCTGATCGACGGCGACGAGCGCGGCGCCCTGCTCGACCGGGCCCGCGCCGCGGGCCTGGACCCGGAGGAGCTCGAGGCGCTCGAAGCCGAGATCCGCGCGCCCTTCACGCTTGAACAGCTGGTCGCGCGCACGCCGCGGGCCCTGCGCGCCGAAACCTACGGCGCCGCCCTGGTGGCGATCACCGCCGACACCGCCGAGGAGCGCGCCTTCCTCGACCGCCTGGCCGGCGAGCTCGGGCTCGACGAGGCCGGCCGGCGCGAGGTCCACGCGCGCCTGGGCCTGGATTCCTGATTCCCCCCATTCCCACGGAGACGACGCCATGCACCAGTGGTACCTGAGCTACAACGGCCAGCAGATGGGCCCGCTCGACCAGGCCGCGGCCGTTGCCCAGGCCGGCAAGGACCCCAGCGGCCACTGCTGGCGCCAGGGTTTCGCCGAGTGGATCCCGATCAGCGCCTGCGCCGAGCTGCGCGCCGAATCGGCGCCGGGCAACCTGCCCGCGCCGGTGCCGCCGCCGGCCGCCGCGCGCGCGGGCCAGCGCGCCGACGTCATTGATTACCGCATCTTCGGCGAGGACATGCAGTTCGTCGAAGTCGAGCTCGACCCGGGCGAGAGCGCCGTCGCCGAGGCCGGCGCGATGATGTACAAGGACGCGGTCGTGAGCATGGAGACCGTGTTCGGCGACGGCTCGTCCGGCACTGCCGGCGGCGGCTTCATGGACAAGCTGGTCGGTGCCGGCAAGCGCCTGATCACCGGCGAGAGCCTGTTCACCACCGTCTTCACCCACGGCGGTGGCGCCGGCAAGGCCCGGGTGGCCTTCGCGGCGCCCTACCCCGGCACCATCGTGCCGATGACGCTGTCGAACTACGGCGGCACGATCATCGCGCAGAAGGACAGCTTCCTGTGCGCCGCGCGCGGCGTCGAGATCGGCCTGCACTTCCAGAAGAAGGTGATGACGGCGCTGTTCGGCGGCGAGGGCTTCATCATGCAAAAGCTCACCGGCGACGGCCTGGTGTTCGTGCACGCCGGCGGCACCATCATGGAGCGCGAGCTCACGGCCGGCGAACGCCTGGACGTGGACACCGGCTGCGTGGTGGCGATGACGGCCTCGGTGAACTTCGACATCAAGCCGGTCGGCGGCGTGAAGTCGATGATCTTCGGCGGCGAGGGCGTGTTCCTGGCCACCCTCACCGGCCCGGGCAAGGTCTGGCTGCAGTCGCTGCCGTTCTCGCGCCTGGCCGGCCGCATGATGGCCGCGGCCTACCAGAAGGGCGGCAGCAAGGGCGAAGGCTCGGTGCTCGGCGGCCTCGGCGGCATCATCTCGGGTGACCGCGGCTTCTGATCACCCGTCGCGGAAGATGGCGCTGCGCACACCTCAGCCCTGGTGGCGCAGCGCCTCGATGGGATCGAGCCGGGCGGCCTTGCGCGCCGGGTAGAAGCCGAAGAACAGGCCGGTGGCGACCGAGAAGCCGGTGGCCATGGCCACCACCTGCAGGTCGAGCTTCACCGGCAGCGAGCCGAACTGGCTGGCCAGCAAGGCGCCGCCCACGCCCAGCGCGATGCCGATGAAACCACCGCCCAGCGAAATCAGCATGGCCTCGGCGAGGAACTGCTGCTGGATCTCGCGCGGCCCGGCGCCGACGGCCATGCGCAGGCCGATCTCCCGGATGCGCTCGGTCACCGACACCAGCATGATGTTCATGATGCCGATGCCGCCGACGATCAGCGAAATGCCGGCCACCGCGCCCAGCAGCCACGACATCAGGCGCGTGGTCTGGCTGCGCGTGTTGACGATCTCGGCGATGTTGCGCACCGCGAAATCGTCCTCGGCGCCCGGCGCGATGCGGTGCCGCTGGCGCAGCAGGGCGTTGATGTCCTCCTCGACGTAGGGCAGGTCCTCGGACGAGGCCACGCCCACCGAGATCCGGCTCACCACGTCGGCCCGGCGCGGCGTCACCGCGCCGCCGCTGGCCGGGGCGGCCGCCGTGGCGGCCGCGGCGGAGAGTCGACGCCGCCCGGTCTCGAGCGGCACCAGCATCAGGTCGTCGGAATCCTGGCCCCAGCTGCCCTGCCCCTTGGGCGCGAGCACGCCGACCACGCGCAGCGGCACCCGGCCGAAGCGCACCGTGGCGCCGACCGGGTCGGCCTCGCCGAACAGTTCGCGGCGCACGGTCTCGCCTAGGATCACCACCTTGTTGGCGGCGCTGTAATCGCGCGGCGAGAACTCCGTGCCCAGCGCCAGCTGCCAGTCGTTGACCGGGAAGTAGTCGGCGTTCACGCCTTCCCAGCGGCTCGACCAGTTCTTCTCGGCGAACACCACCTGGCCACCGCCGGACACCGAGGTGGCCACGTACTGCACGCCCTGGATCTCGTTGCGGATGGCCTCGGCATCGCCGTCGGTCAGGCTGGCCTGGCTGCCGGCGCCGCCGCGGGCGGGGCCGCGCGCCGAACCACCGAAGACTTCCAGCCGGTTCGAGCCGAGCTTGGAGATCATGTTGTCGAGCTCGGCCTGGGTGCCCTGGCCCACCGACACCATGACGATGACCGCGGCGATGCCGATGATCACGCCCAGCGCGGTGAGGATCGAGCGCAGCCAGTTGCCGCGCAGCGAGAACACGGCCGAACGGAGCACGTCCGAGAGCGTCATTTTCCCTTCCCCGGGGGAAGCCAGGTCCCCTCGTGCAGTTCACCGTCGTGCATCACCACGATGCGGTCGGCATGGTCGGCCACGGGCTGTTCGTGGGTGATCAGCACGATGGTGCGGCCACCGGCCTGCAGGCGCTCGAACAGCGCCATGATCTCCTCGCTGGTGCGCGAGTCGAGCGCGCCGGTCGGCTCGTCGGCCAGCAGCAGCGGCGGTTCGTTGATCAGCGCGCGGGCGATGGCCACGCGCTGCTGCTGGCCACCGGAGAGCTCGCTGGGCTTGTGCCCGGCGCGCCCGGCCAGGCCCACCTGCTCGAGCACGGCGCGTGCGCGCGGCTCGCGCTCGGACACCGGCACGCCGGCGTAGACCAGCGGCATCATCACGTTCTCCAGCGCGGTCTGCCGCGACAGCAGGTTGAAGCCCTGGAACACGAAGCCGATCTTCTCCAGCCGCAGCCGCGCCCGGCCGGCGGCGTCCAGCCCGGCCACGTCCACGCCGTCGCACAGGTAGCGGCCGGAGGTGGGCGTGTCGAGGCAGCCGATGAGGTTCATCATCGTCGACTTGCCCGAGCCCGAGGCGCCCATGATCGCCACGAACTCGCCGTGGTCGATGCGCAGGTCGACGCCGCGAAGGGCCACCACCTCGGCGGCGGTGCCGGCGGCGTAAACCTTGGTCAGGCCCTCGGTGAGGATGAGGGGAGCGCGCTCGCTCATTGCGGGCGACGCTCCTGGCCGGTGACGACCTCGGCCCCCTCGTCGATGCCGCTGACCTCGGTCAGCGTGCCGTCCGAGACGCCCAGGCGCACCGGCACCGGCGCGAGCTTGCCGCCCGAAACGGTCCAGAGCGTGCCGCGGCGGGCGCTGGCCATGGCCTTGAGCCCGGCATCCCAGTCGCTGCGCTGGCGCTCGTCCAGGCTGTCGCGGAATTCGGCGAAGGTGCGCTGGAAGGCTTCCTGCATGCGGGCACGCATCGCCTCGGGCGACGGCGCGGCACCGCCATTGCCGGTCGCGCCGGCCGGCGCGCCGCTGGCGGCGGCCGAACGCATCGCCGCGGCGCGGGCCTCGGCGCGCTCGCGCATGGTCGCCATCGCCGCGTCGAAGGCGGCCTGCTGGTTCGGGGCGAGGCCCAGGCCGGCGGCCAGGGCCGGCAGGTCCTGCATCATGCCGCCGCCACCGGCGGGCGCGGCCGGCGCGGTGCCTTCGGGCGGCTGGAAGCGCAGGGCCAC
Source organism: Arenimonas caeni (assembly GCF_003024235.1). Classification (GTDB taxonomy): domain Bacteria; phylum Pseudomonadota; class Gammaproteobacteria; order Xanthomonadales; family Xanthomonadaceae; genus Arenimonas; species Arenimonas caeni. The sequence goes on from NZ_KZ679084.1 coordinate 274,725, forward strand.
GTTGGGCACCCGCAGCACGCCCTGGCGCTGGCTGACGACGATCTCGGCGCTGGCGGTCATGCCCGGCAGCAGGCTCTGGTCGGGGTTCTGCACCTGCACGACCACCGGGTAGCTGATGACGTTGGCGGTGGCGGTGGCGGCCAGGCGCACCTGGCGCACTTCGCCGCGGAACTGGCGGTCGGGGAAGGCGTCGACGGTGAAGGTGACGGCCAGGCCTTCGCGGATCTGGCCGACGTCGGCCTCGTCCACGCTCAGGTCGATCTGCATCTGCGACAGGTCCTCGGCGATCTGGAACAGCACCGGGGTCTGGAAACTGGCGGCCACGGTCTGGCCTGGCTCGATGTCGCGCAGCAGCACCACGCCGTCCACCGGCGAGCGGATGACCGTGTATTCGACGTCGAGGCGGGCGTTGTTCACCGCCGCCTGGCGCTGCAGCACCGAGGCCTCGGCCGAGACCACGCGGGCGCGGGCCTGGTCGCGCGCGGCCAGGGCCAGGTCGGCCTCGCTGCGGGCGATCAGCTGGCGCGCGAGCAGGTCGGACTTGCGGGCGAAGTCGGCCTCGGCGTTCTTCAGCGTGGCCCGGGCCTCGTTGACCGAGGCGCGGGCGCTGGCCAGGTCGGCCTCGGCCTGCTGCAGGCGGGTCTGCAGCGGCGCCGGGTCGAGCCGGGCGATCTCCTGGCCGCGGCTGACGCGGTCGTTGAAGTCCACCAGCACCTCCTGCACCTGGCCGGACACCTGCGAACCCACGTCCACCGTGGTGGTGGCGCGCAGGGTGCCGGTGGCGGAGATGACCACGGCCACGTCGCCGCGGTCGATCTTCGCCGTGCGGAAGCCGGCGCCCGCGTCACCCTGGCCGCCGGCGAGCAGCCACCAGGCGGCCAGGGCCAGCAGGCCGGCGACGGCGGCGATGGCGAGGTTTCTGGGCAGGCGGGAACGTGCGGCGGGCATCGGGACTCCGTGGGGCAAAGGCAATCGGGAAGGATAACGCGCGGCGGCGTCCCGGGTTGACCCGGTGCGACCGGCTCAGTCGAGCGACTGGTACTCAGGGAAGCTGATGGTGGCGGTGGTGCCCTTGCCCGGCCGGCTCTCCAGCCGCACCGGCCAGCCGTAGCGGGCCGACAGGCGCTGGACGATGGACAGGCCGATGCCCTGCCCCTCCTTGTTGTGCTGGCCGCCCCGGAAGAAGGGTTCGAACACGCGCGCCAGCTGGGCCTCGTCCATGCCGATGCCGGTGTCGGCCACCGACACCTGGCCGGGCTCGACGGTGACGGTGATGCGGCCCTCGTCGGTGTAGTGGCAGGCGTTGCGCAGCAGGTTGCCCACCATCACCGACAGCACCCGCGCCGGCGCATGCAGGCGGAAGCCGCCGTGGCGCACGCAGCTGATCTGCACCGGCTTGCCGGCCAGCAGCATCCGCGCCTTCTCGACCTCTTCCGCGACCACGTCGCAGACGTCGAAGTCGTCGTCGGGCAGGCCGGTGTCGCCCTCGCGGGCCAGGATGAGGAAGGCCTCGATCAGCGCCTCCATGTCGCGGCCGGCGCCCTGGATGCGGCCCAGGGCCTTGCGCGACATCGGCGAGAGCTTGTCGTCGGCGGCCATCATGTCGCCGGCCACGCGGATCACGGTCAGCGGCGTGCGCAGCTCGTGCGAGGCGTCGCGGGTGAAGTCGCGCTCGCGCTCGACGAAGCTTTCGATGCGGCTGGCGAAGTCATGCAGCGACTGCGCCAGCACCAGGGTCTCGCCCTCGACGTCGGTGGGCAGGTTCTCGGGCTTGAGGATGGCCGATTCGGGCTGTTTCGGGTCCCAGCGCTGCACCTGCGAGGCCAGCCAGATCACCGGCGACACCGCCCGTTTCGAGGCGCGGTAGGTGGTCCAGGCGATCACGTAGATCACCACCAGCACGATCGCCAGCGGCGCCATGCCGAACCAGAAGGCCAGGCTGTCGACCTGCTCCTGCTTGAACAGCAGGTACAGACGCCGGCCCTGGCGGTCCTCCTCCACCAGCACCAGCGAACCGCCCTGGGCGCGCGGCAGGGCGTGGAAACCCACGGGCAGGCCGCGGATGTCGGCCGGCACGCGCGGGTTGTCGCCGCCGGCCGCCACCAGATAGCCGGTCATGTTGTAGGTGTCGGGCACGTCCGCGCCCGGGTCGGCGTGCAACCGCTGCCAGTAGTGCCGGGCCTCCTCCTGCAGCGCGGTCTGGATCAGCACGTGCTTGAGCACGGCCGAGGCGCCGTACACACCCAGCACCGCGGCGAAGCTGATCGCCGCGGCTTGCAGGATGAAGACGGTCCAGATCTTGCGGCGCAGGCCCTTGCGGTGCGGCATCGATCAGGCCGCCGGCGGCGCGTCGAGGTCGGCGATGCGATAGCCGGCGGTCTGCACGGTATGCAGCAGCGGGCGGTCGAAGGGCCGGTCGATGGCCTTGCGCAGGTTGTAGAGGTGGCTGCGCAGGGTGTCGGAATCAGGCAGGCCGTCGCCCCAGATCTCGCGCTCGATGTCGCGGCGGGTCACCACGCGCGGCGATTCGCGCATCAGGATGGTGAGCAGGCGCAGTCCGATCGGCGAGAGCTGGATCTCCTGGCCGGCGCGGGTGACGCGCAGGCTGGCGGTGTCGAGCACCAGGTCGGCCACCTTGAGCACCTCGGCGCTGACCTGGCGGCGGTCGCGGCGGATCAGGGCGCGCACGCGGGCCTCGAGCTCCTGGATGGCGAAGGGCTTGACCAGGTAGTCGTCGGCGCCGGCCTCCAGGCCCACGACCTTGTCGTTGAGGGTGTCGCGGGCGGTGAGCATCAGCACCGGCGTGGACTTCTTGGCCTCGTTGCGCAGGCGCCGGCAGACTTCCAGGCCGTCCATGCGCGGCAGCATCAGGTCGAGCACGACCACGTCGTAGCTGTTGTCGGCCGCCAGGCGGTAGCCGTCCATGCCGTCGGTGGCGTAGTCGACGCCGAAGCCCTTGGACTCGAGGTATTCGCCGACCATTTCGGACAGGTTGCGGTTGTCCTCCACCACCAGGATCAGGCCAGCCGGGTCATCGCGTCGCATTGGGGTCTCCTCGGGATGTGAAGATAACGTCTTCAGCTTTGTGAAGAGTAGACGCCAGGGGCGGTGAGCCGGATGTGAAGCCGGCGGCAAGGGGGGGTCAAGGCCGGAGCCGCCCGGGGTCGGGTGCAATTCGGGAGCCGGGGTCGGAGGTAATTTGCCCCGGCGCATCTGGCGGCCGGCACGCCGGGGACGGGTGCAATTTGCCCTGGGCATCTGGCGGATCCGACGCGGCCGGAGCAAATTGCACCCGTCCCCACCCACCCGCCCCGCCCCATGCCCGCCAACTTCAGCGCCTACGCCACCCCCGTCCTCCTGCTGGTGCTGTCGAACGTCTTCATGACCTTCGCCTGGTACGGGCACCTGAAGTTCAAGTCCAGCCCGATCTGGATCGTCATCTTCGCCAGCTGGGGCATCGCCTTCTTCGAGTACTGCCTGCAGGTGCCGGCCAACCGGCTCGGGCACGCGGTCTACAGCGCGCCCCAGCTCAAGGGCATGCAGGAAATCATCACCCTGCTCGTCTTCGCCGGCTTCTCGGTCTGGTACCTGGGCGAGCAGATCAAGTGGAACCACGTGGCGGGCTTCGCCCTGATCGTGGTCGCCGCGTTCCTGATCTTCTGGGAGTGAGGGGGTCGGGCCCGGAGGCCCTCCTGCAGGGGCGGCGGGGCTAGAGACCTTCGGCCTTGGCGCGGTTCCAGTAGGCGTCCTGGGCCTCGAGCGGCAGCGAGGAGAGCTCGACGCCCTCGGCGGCGGCCAGCTGCTCCATGCGCCGGAAGCGGCGCTCGAACTTGGCGTTGGCGCGGCGCAGCGCAGCGCCGAAGTCGACCTTTGCGTGGCGGGTGAGGTTGGCCACCACGAACAGCACGTCGCCCAGTTCGTCCTCGAGCCGGTCGCGCGCCGCGGCATCGGCCGGGTCGGCGGCGACGGCGTCGAACTCGGCGCGCACTTCCTCGATTTCCTCGTGCAGCTTGGCGATCACCGGCGCCGGGCCCGGCCAGTCGAAGCCGAGCGTGGCGGCGCGCTTTTGCAGCTTCACCGCCCGCTGCCACTCCGGCAGGCCGCGCGAGATGCCGGCGAGCACGCTGGTGTCGGTATCGCCGCGGGCGGCGCGCTCGCGGCGCTTGTGCTCCTCCCAGGCCACGGTCTGCGCCTCGGCACTTTCCACGGCCATGTCGCCATCGCGGGTATCGCCAGCCACCGCACGCTCTTGGGCTGTAAACACATGCGGATGCCGGCGCAGCATCTTGTCGCGGATGGCCGCCACCACATCGCCGAAGCCGAAATACCCGCCCTCCTCCGCCATGCGGGCGTGGAAGACCACCTGCAGCAGCAGGTCGCCCAGCTCGTCCTTCAGGTCGGGCAGGTCGCCGCGGTCGATGGCATCGGCGACTTCGTAGGCTTCCTCGATGGTGTAGGGCGCGATGGAGGCGAAGTCCTGCTGCAGGTCCCAGGGGCAGCCGCCCTCGGGGTCGCGCAGGCGCGCCATGATGGCCAGCAGCTCGGCGATGTCAGCCACGGCCGCCCTCGCCCAGCCAGTCGCGCCACGGCAGCCCGGCGTCGCCGAGCGCGATGAAGTGCGGGTTGAGGATGTCCTGCTTGCGGTTGTAGTCGAGCGGTGTGCCGTCCAGACGCAGCACCGCGCCGCCGGCGGCCTCGAGCACGCACTGGGCGGCGGCGGTGTCCCACTCGCTGGTGGGGCCGAAGCGCGGGTAGACGTCGATGACGCCCTCGGCGATGCGGCAGAACTTCAGCGACGAACCCAGGCCGTGGCGCTCGGTCTCGCCCATGCGCGCCAGCGCGGCGGCGGTGCGTTCGTCCAGGTGCGAACGGCTGGCGGCCACACGCAGCGGCGCGGTGGCCGGGCGGCGGGTGGCCAGGCGGCGGTCGTCGCCGGCCTCGCGCAGCCAGGCGCCTTCGCCCTGCAGGCCGTGCAGCAGGTAGTCGAACACCGGCGCGTACACCACGCCCAGGACCGGCCGCCCGCCTTCGATGAGCGCGATGTTGACGGTGAACTCGCCGTTGCGCTTGACGAACTCGCGGGTGCCGTCGAGCGGGTCGACCAGCCAGTGCCGGGTCCAGGTGCGGCGCACCGACCACGGGATGTCGGCGTCCTCCTCGCTGAGCACGGGGATGTCGGGCGAGAGCGCGCGAAGCCCGGCGACGATGAGCCGGTGCGAGGCCAGGTCGGCCTGGGTCAGCGGGGAGTCGTCGGCCTTGGCCTCGACGCTGAACTCGCGCCCGTAGACCTCGAGGATCGCGGCCCCGGCCTCGCGGGCCAGGCCGATGCAGGCCTCGCGCAGTTCCTTCACCCTCGTTCCTTCAGCAGTTCGCGCACGATGAACAGCGCCGCCAGCGAGCGGCCCTCGGAGCACTCCTCGCGCAGCATCAGCTCGTGCAGGCGGTCGAGCCGCCAGGGCACCACCTCGAGTTCCTCGGGTTCGTCGCCGGGCAGGCGCTCGGGGTAGAGGTCCTCGGCAAGCACCAGCTGGATCTGGTGGCTCATGTAGGTGGGCGCAAGGGTGATCGAGCGCACCTGGGTGAGCTTGCGCGCGCCCATGCCCACCTCTTCCTTGAGCTCGCGGTTGGCGGCCTCTTCGACCGTCTCACCGGCGTCCATGCGGCCCTTGGGCAGGCCCAGTTCGTAGCGGTGGGTGCCGGCGGCGTACTCGCGGATCAGCAGCACGGTGCCCGGCTCGGGCACGGCGGCGATGATCACCGAGCCGTGGCCGCCGCTGACCAGGCGCTGGTAGCGCCGGCGCTCGCCGTTGCTGAACTCCAGGTCCAGGATCTCCCGGCGGCCGTTCTCGAGCGGCTGTGCTTCGCGGGCGTGGATGGTCGGCAGGGGGCGCATCCCTTGATTCTAGCCGGTGCCGGGGTTGCCGTCCCGGCGTTGGACAGGCGCGGCCGCGGCGCGGATCATCCGCGCATGGACAGCCCCACCGAATTCGCCCGCCTGGACGCGGCGGCCTGGCGCGAGCGCGACCTGGCCAGCGTCTGGCACCCCTGCACCCAGATGAAGGAACACCCGGGCACCCTGCCCCTGGTGCCGATCCGGCGCGGCCGCGGCGCCTGGCTCGAAGGCGTGGACGGCAAGCGCTACCTGGACGCCGTCAGCAGCTGGTGGACCAACCTGTTCGGCCACGCCGAGCCGCGCATCGCCGCCGCCATCGCCCGCCAGGCCGGCGAGCTCGAGCACGTGATCTACGCCGGCTTCTCGCACGAGCCCGGCCTGCGCCTGGCCGAGTCCCTGCTGGCGGTGGCGCCGCGCCAGGCCGGCCGCGCGCCGCTGGCGAAGGTGTTCTACGCCGACAACGGCTCGGCGGCGATCGAAGTGGCGCTGAAGATGAGCTTCCACAGCCACCTCAACCGCGGAGACGGCAAGCGCACGCGCTTCGTCGCCCTGACCGGCAGCTACCACGGCGAGACCCTGGGCGCGCTGTCGATGGGCGACATCCCGCTCTACCGCCGGGTGTACGCGCCGCTGCTGCTTGAGCCGCTGTTCGCGCCCTCGCCCGACGCCTTCGAGGCCGAACCGGGCGAGTCGGCCGAGGCCTGCGCGCTGCGCCGCGCCGACCAGCTGGCGGCGATCTTCGAGGCCCACCCGGGCGAGATCAGCGCGCTCATCCTCGAGCCGCTGGTGCAGTGCGCCGGCGGCATGCGCATGTTCCACCCGGCCTACCTGCGGCGCGCGCGCGAGATCTGCGACGCGCACGGCGCGCACCTGATCGCCGACGAGATCGCGGTCGGCTTCGGCCGCACCGGCACCCTGTTCGCCTGCGAGCAGGCGTCGATCGCGCCGGATTTCCTGTGCCTGTCCAAGGGCCTGACCGGCGGCTTCATGCCGCTGTCGGCGGTGCTCACGACCCAGCACGTCTATGAGTCCTTCCTCGACGATTCGCGCGAGCGCGCCTTCCTGCATTCGCACAGCTACAGCGGCAATCCGCTGGCCTGCGCGGCGGCGCTGGCCTCGCTGGCGATCTTCGACGAGGACGACGTGCTGGCGCGCAACCGCCGCACCGCCGCGCGCATGGGCGAACTGGCGGCGCCGCTGGGCGCGCATCCGCGCGTGGCGCAGGTGCGCCAGACCGGCATGATCCTGGCCATCGAAACCCGCGCCGCCAGCGGCGAGGACGGCACCGCCGTGGAGATCGCCGGCCGCGCCGGCCTGCGCGCCTACCGGCACGCGATCGAACGCGGGGTGGTGCTGCGCCCGCTGGGCGACGTGCTGTACTGGATGCCGCCCTACTGCGTCGGCGAGGAAGAACTGGTGCACCTGGCCGACGTCACCACCACGGCACTGGAGGAGGCCACGCGGCCATGAGGACCATCCGCTGCTACATCGACGCGCCGCTTTCGCCCGGCGCCGTGGTGGCCCTGCCCGAGGAAGCCACGGCGCACCTGGTGCGCGTGCTTCGGCTGGCGCCGGGCGACGTCGTGAACCTGTTCAATGGCGACGGCCACGACTACCCGGCCGAACTGGTTTCGGCGGCCAGGCGCGGCGCCGAGGCGCGCGTCGTTTCCGCCGTGGCGCTGGCCAACGAGTCGCCGCTGCGCATCACCCTGGCCCAGGGCATCGCCCGCGGCGAGAAGATGGACCTGGTGCTGCAGAAGGCCACCGAGCTGGGCGTGGCGGCCTTCGCCCCGGTCAGCACCGAGCGCACCGAGGTGCGCCTCGACGCCGAACGCGCCGGCAAGCGGCTGGCGCACTGGCAGGGCGTGGTGCAGGCCGCCTGCGGGCAGAGTGGCCGCGCGCGCCTGCCGGCCCTGGCCGAGCCGTGCACGCTGGCGGCCTACGCGGCGGCCGAAGACGCGTCGGTCAGGCTGGCCCTCGACCCGGACGGCGAACTCGACCTGCGCAGCCTGGCCCTGCCGCCCGGCGCCACGGTGGCGCTGCTGGTGGGCCCGGAAGGCGGCCTGTCGGAACGCGACCTGGCCACGGCCCGCGCCGCCGGCTTCCGCGGCCTGCGCCTCGGCCCGCGCATCCTGCGCACCGAAACCGCCGGCCTCGCCGCCATCGCCGCCCTGCAGGCCCTGCACGGCGACCTCGCCTTCTAGGCCCCCGTGTGGGAGGGCCTCCGGGCCCGACTGCCTGTGCGCTGCTGACCCTTCCAGCCGGATGTTTGGCGGAGTGGCGCCGCCGCGCACGCGTACGACTCGCCGTCCGGCCGCGCGCAAGCGTCATCCATGACCAGCTTACGGCCGCGCGTTGCGGACATCCTGTCCTCCACTCCGTCGAGTCGTACGCGTGCACGCCGTCGCTCCGATTGGCGTGGGCGGCCTTCAGGGACGCGACGTGGCTGCTCTCTCGTCGTCCTCCACGGACGTGCGCTGGCTCTGGCCTTCCATTCGGCCCCGATGCTCCATCGAGGAGGTGGCGTCAGGCGGCGGCCTGGGCCTGGTCGAGGGCTTTCTGGATGAGGAGCTCGACGCTGAGCAGGTCGGGCACGACGGCTGCGTCGTCGTTGAGGGTGACGCGGGCGTGCACGCCCAGCGGCAGGTCCTTGATGTCGTGCGATTGCTTGAGCGCGGCGTCCGACACCGTGACCAGTCGCGGGAAGCCCTGCGAGAGCACGGCGAAGAAGGGCAGCTTGGAGTTGCCGCCCAGGGCCTTGAGCACGGCCACCTTGGCGCCCATCTGGCCGCCCTCCTCCGACCAGCCGGCCAGGCGCGAGAACGACAGCAGCGGCAGGCGCCAGCCGCGCCAGCGCACGCGGCCAAGCAGCCACTCGGGCGCGTTGGCCACGGCCTCGGGATCCGAGAAGGTGATGACCTCGGCCACGCTCGCGTTGGGCAGCAGCAGGCGGCCGCCGGTCACCGAGATCAACACGCCGCGGATGTCGCGCTGGGCGCTCATGCCTTGCCTCCGGGAATCAGGTTCAATGCCAACGCTCCACCACGCTCGCGGCCAGTTCCGCCGGCGCGGCGGCGCTTGCGCCTTCCTGCACCACGGCCTGGGCGGCGGACGGATCGAAACAGGCGGACGGGTCCTGCGCCAGCACCAGGCCGCCGGCGGCCTGGATGGCCAGCACGGCCGGCACCAGCGCCGGATCGGCGCCGCTGAGCACCAGCACGCCGCTTTCGGCGGCGGGGAGTGCGGCGATCACGCTGGCCAGGTCGCCCCCGTCCACGAAAGACAGGCTGCCGCCTTCGCTTGCCGCGCCGATGCCGGGCGCGAGCACGGAGACGCGCCCCGGATAGGCGAGCTTGCCGGCCACGGCCAGGTCGAGCGGCATCTGGCTGGCCTTGCCCAGCTGGTCGACCAGGCGGTCGTGGCGACCGGTGTCGAGGTGCTGGTAGAGCAGCACCGGCACCGGCAGGCTCGGCGGCAGCGCGGCCAGCAGCTGGCGCACGGCGTCCGGGCCACCGAGCCCGGCGAGCACGAGCAGCGCGCCGGCGTGGATGGCGTTGTTGGGCCGGGCGTCCTGGTCGGCCAGGCTCAGGCCACGACCAAGCTGGCCCATGTCGCGCGAGGGTGCGGCGAACGCCACCTCGACCGGCGCATCGAGGGGGCCGTCGTCCATGGGGGCCAGCTCGAGGTTGCCGAAGCCGCCGCCGAAGGACGGCGGCGCGGAGGGCGCTGGCGCGCTTGCAGCGGCCGGGGCGGCATCGTCGGTGGCGGTGGGCGCGTCGAAGGCGATGTCGAAGTCCGGATCGCGCGCGGCCTCGCGCTGGTCGCTGGCCTCGAAGGCTTCAAGCTGGGCGGCCAGCGCGGCAACGTCGTCGTCGAGCGTCTCGGAGGCCGCCACGTCGTCCTCGGCAAAGCTGGAGAAGTTCACCGGCGCGTCGGTCAGCTCGATGTCGGCCAGCAGCGGCTCGTCGGCCGGGATTTCGTCCGGCTCGTTGGCCACCACCATGCGCGCGCCCTCTTCGGGCAGCGAGGACAGGTCGATGTCGAGCTCGAGGTCGAGGCCGGGTTCTTCGTCGTCCGGCCCGGCGGCCGGGGCCTCGGCCGGAGTTTCCGGCTCGCCGCCGGCCAGGGCCTGCTCGAGGCTGGCCAGGTCGATGTCGAGCGCGAGATCGAGGTCCGGCTCGTCCGCGACCGGGGCCGGGGCCTCGTCAACCTGGCCGGGCTCGTCGGAGAGGCGCGGTTCGGTCGGCACCCACTCGGACAGGTCCAGCGACTCGGTGGCGTAGTCCTCCAGGCGCGCGGCGTCCATTTCCTCGGCCGGGGTCGGCGGTGCGCCGGGCTCGAGCGTGGACAGGTCCATCTGGGGCAGCGGGTCGGCGCCACCGGGCGGGGGCGGCAGCACGTCGCTGCCCACCAGCTTGGCCGCCAGGTGCCGGGCCCAGCGCGCGAGGTCCCAGCCATCGAGCTGGCGGGTGACCTCCGCGTCGTCGTACATCACTTCGAGGCCGGGGCGCGCGAGCAGTTCGTCGAAGCGCTCGAGCGCGTCCTCGATCGCCGGTTCAAGGCTCACGAGCACCACGTTCGGGGCCTGGGCGGCGACGTCGCCCGGATCGAGCTCGGTCGGATCGCCCTCGGCCACCAGTTCGGCGCCGAGCTCCGCCAGGGCGCGGCGCAGTTGGTCGCGGGCATCACCCGGGCGGGCCAGCAGGGCAACGCGGACCGCCACCTCAGCCATTGACCGGCTCCATGCCCAGCATCTCGAACACGTTCCGCATCAGTTCGACCTCCTGGTAGGGCTTGCCCAGGTAGCGGTTGACGCCGATGTCGAAGGCGCGCTGGCGGTGCTTCTCGCCGGTACGCGAGGTGATCATGATGATCGGCACGTCCTTCATGCGCGCGTCCGAGCGCATGTTCTGCGCCAGCTCGTAGCCGTCCATGCGCGGCATCTCGATGTCGAGCAGCATCAGGTCGGGGATGCGCTCGGCCATCTTCTCGATCGCGTCGACGCCGTCCTTCGCGGTCATCACCTCGAAGTTGTGGCGCTCGAGCACGCGGCCGGTGACCTTGCGCATGGTGATCGAGTCGTCGACCACCATCACCACCGGGATGCGCTGCGACTTGGCCGCGACGGTTGCCGCGGCGAGCGCGGCCGCCTCGGCGCCGTGGTCGACCGAGGCCTGGCGGCGCACCAGCGGCGCGACGTCGAGGATGACCACCACGCGGCCGTCACCCATGATGGTGGCGCCGAAGATGCCCGGGATCGAGTTGACCTGCGGACCCACCGGCTTGACCACGATTTCCTTGCTGCCCAGCACCTGGTCGATGCAGATGGCGGCGCGCAGGTCGCCCGAGCGGGCGAGCAGCAGCGGCATCTGCAGGCTGTCCTGGGCCTTGGCCGTGGCGTGGCCGATCAGGCGGCCCAGGTCGTGGATGGCGTAGGACTCGCCGGCGTAGGTGAAGATCGGGTTCCCGCTGGCCAGCTGCTTGTCGAGCTCGGTGCGGTCGATGCGGCCCACGCCCTGCACCGAGGCGATCGGCACCGCGAAGCTGGTGTCGCCGATCTTGACGAACACGGCCTGGGTGACCGCCAGGGTGAACGGCAGGCGGATGGTGAAGGTGCTGCCCTTGCCCGGCTCGGAGTCGATGGTGAGCGTGCCGCCGAGCTGGCGGATTTCGCTGTAGACCACGTCCATGCCGACGCCGCGGCCGGCCAGGCGGCTCACCGAGGCGGCGGTGGAGAAGCCGGTCTCGAGGATGAAGCCGTACAGGGCCTGGTCGGACACTTCCGCGTCCGGCTTGAGCAGCCCGCGTTCGATGGCCTTCTTGCGGATGGCTTCCTTGTCGAGGCCGCGGCCGTCGTCGCTGATGCGCAGCACGACTTCCGAACCTTCGCGCAGCAGCTGGATCCGGACCGTGCCCTCTTCCGGCTTCTTCGCCTGCTTGCGGTCGGCCGGGGTCTCCAGGCCGTGCGCGACGGCGTTGCGCAGCATGTGCTCGAGCGGCGCGGTCATGCGGTCGAGCACGTTGCGGTCCATTTCGCCGCTGGCGCCGTCGACCTTGAGGTTGACCTGCTTGCCGGTTTCGCTGCCCGACTGGCGCAGCACGCGGCGCAGGCGCGGCACCAGCGCGTCGAAGGGCACCATGCGCGTGCGCATGAGGCCTTCCTGCAGGTCCGAGCTGACGCGCGACTGCTGCAACAGCAGGGTTTCGTACTGGCGCACGAGGTCGTCGAGCGAGCCCTGCAGCGAGGTCAGGTCGGCCGCGGACTCGGCCAGCGAACGCGAGAGCTGCTGCTGGGTGGTGAAGCGGTCGAGCTCGAGCGGATCGAAGGTCTCCTCGCTGGTGTCGCCCTCGCGCTGGTAGCGCGCGATGATCTGCGCCTCGGTCTCGATGTCGAGCTTGCGCAGCTGCTCGCGCAGGCGCGTGGTGGTCTGGCCGAGTTCGCCGAGGTTGCTGCGGAACGCACCGAGCTGCTGCTCGAGGCGGGCGCGGTAGATGGCGACCTCGCCGGCGTAGTTGACGAGGCGGTCGAGCAGGTCGGCGCGGATGCGCACCTGCTCCTGCGGCGCGCGCACGCCGCCGGTTTCCTCTTCCTCGCCCAGGCCTTCGATCGGCGCCGACAGCGGGGCTAGCCCGCCGGCGGCGCCGCCGGTGGCGGCCTGGATGACGCGGGTGAAGGCAGCTTCCTGGGCCGCGGCGGCCTTGCGGTCGAGCGCGGTTTCCTTCGGAGCGGCCGGCGCGGCCTCGGTGGCGGCCTCGGCCGGCGCGACCCCGGCACCCTCGAGCGGCCGGCCCTTGGCCAGGGCGTCGATCTGGGCGATCAGGTTGGCCGGCAGCGCGATGGCCTTGCGCTCGCCGACGCGGGTGACCATGACGTGCAGGCGGTCGAACGCGCGCTCGAGCACGATGACGCCGGTCGGGTCGAGCTCGCGGCGGCCTTCGGCCACCACTTCCAGCAGCGACTCCATGGCGTGGCCGAGCTCGCCGACGGCGAAGATGCCGGCCATGCGGGCGCCGCCCTTGAGCGTGTGCAGGTCGCGCTGCAGGCCGACGACCAGCTCGCGGTCCTGGGTGTTTTCGCGCAGTGCGGCGAGCATGCCGTCGGAGTGGTCGAGCAGGTCCTCGGACTCATCGAGGAAGATATCGAGCAGGTCCTCATCGAGTTCGGAGGTGTCGAGCGCGGCGTCCGGATCCTCCGGATCGATGGCCAGCGGCACGCCCGCGCCGACGGTGTCCCCGGCGATGGCTTCCTCGGCGATGGCTTCCTCGGCGATGGCTTCCTCGGCGACGGTTTCCTCGGCGACGGTTTCCTCGACGACGGTTTCCTCGGCGACGGCTTCTTCGGCGACGGCTTCCTCGGCGGCCGGTGCTTCCTCGGCTACCTCGGCAGGGCCTTCGCTCGCGCCCGGGGCGGTGGCCGCCTCGAGTTCCTCGATCGACATGCCGTAGAACTCGTCGCGCGCCTCGCTGGCTGCCAGCTGGGCCGCTTCGGCCTCCGCAGCCTCCTCTGCCAGGCGGGCTTCCTCGGCCAGGCGGGCTTCCTCGGCGAGGCTGGCCTCCTCGGCCAGGCGAGCCTCCTCGGCCAGACGAGCTTCCTCGGCCAGGCGAGCCTCCTCGGCCAGGCGAGCTTCCTCGGCCAGGCGAGCTTCCTCGGCCAGGCGAGCTTCCTCGGCCAGGCGAGCTTCCTCGGCCAGGCGGGCTTCCTCGGCCAGGCGGGCTTCCTCGGCGAGGCTGGCCTCCTCGGCCAGACGGGCTTCCTCGGCCAGACGAGCTTCCTCGGCCAGACGAGCTTCCTCGGCCAGACGAGCTTCCTCGGCCAGACGGGCTTCTTCGGCCAGACGGGCTTCCTCAGCCAGACGGGCTTCCTCGGCCAGGCGAGCTTCCTCAGCCAGACGGGCTTCCTCGGCGAGGCGCTCGGCTTCGGCCAGGCGAGCTTCCTCAGCCAGACGGGCTTCCTCGGCGAGGCGCTCGGCTTCGGCCAGGCGCTCGGCTTCGGCGGCGGCAGCGGCGGCTTCGGCCTCGGCAGCCTCGCGTGCCGCCTGCTCGGCGGCCGCCTGGAGCGCCGCGTCGGCGGCGGCGATCTCGTCGGCGGACAGGCCCGGCTCGGGCTCGGCCTCGGTGATGGAGAACGCCGGGACGCCGGCTTCCGCCGAAGCATCGGCCAGGAAGGCCTCGAGCGAAATGCGCTCGGATTCGGGCGACTCGGCCGGCATTTCGACCTGCACCGACTCGGGGGCCTCCGCCGGCTCCGACGGCTCGTCGAAGACCGGCAGGTTCGTCAGGTCGAACTCGGGCAGCGTGACCGCGCTGGGCAGCTCGGTCGTGGTTTCCTCCGGCGCCATCGGCACCGAGGGCAGGCTGGCTTCCGGAAGCGCGTCGCGCAGCGCGGTGACTTCAGCCGCGAGCACGTCGTAGACCGGCAGCTGCGGCGACGGGTGCTCGAGCAGCCCGATCACCTCGCGGATGGCCGCGGCCACGTCGGAGATGGCGCGCACGCCCTCGTGGCCCGGCTGCACCGAGGCCGCCAGCGAACGCTTGAGGAAACCCTCCAGCGGCGCGGTGACCGCGGTGAGCGTGGTCACCTCGGTCATGGCGAAGGCGCCATTCATGGTGTGCACGCTGCGCAGCAGCGGGTCGGTGACCGGCTGCGGGCCGCTGGCCGCGCAACCGGCGAGCCAGGCGTCCACCGTTTCCAGGTGTCCGGCGACTTCGGGCTTGAGGATCTCGAACAGCACCGGATCGATGGCGAAACCCGAGGCGGCCGCGGCAGGCGCGGGCTCTTCGGCTTCGAACACCGGGCCACCGGCGAACTCCGGCTCGGGCGCCGGCGCCGGCTCGACTGCCGTCGCCTGCGGTTCGGCGGGCGCGACCGGGGCCGCGGCCTCGGCCGGGGCCGGCGGCGTGTAGAAGGCCTCATCGCCGGCCGCGACCCGCTCGGCCACGGCTTCGATGCCGGCCAGGTCGGCGTGCACGGTTTCGCCCTGCAGGGCGGCGCGCAGCAGCGGCAGCGTGTTGAAGGCGTTCTCGATCAGGGACACCACGGCCGGGCTGGCCTGGCGCGTGCCGTCGAGCACGCGGTTGAGCATGGACTCGACCTTCCAGCTGAACTCGCCCAGGGTCTTGGCGCCGACCAGGCGGCCGCTGCCCTTGAGCGTATGGAAGACGCGGCGGATCGGCCGCAGCTGCTCCATGTTGTCCGGCTGCTTGCGCCAGTTCGGCAGCAGCTGTTCGAGGTTGCCGATTTCCTCCTGGAACTCCTCCAGGAAGACTTCGCGGATCTCGTCGTCGATCTCGTCGCTGCCGCCGTCGAAGCCGGCGATGGCGGGCAGGCCGGCGGCAGCCGGCGCCGCCGCTTCGGCGGGCGCGGCCTCGATGGCCACGGGGGCCTCGTCGGCAACAGGCGCCTCGACCGGGGCGAACGCGGCCAGGTCGGCCGCTTCGGGCTCCACGGCCGGCTCCGGCAGGGCCTCGGGTTCGGGCTCGAACCCGGCCGGTAGCTCGAAGGAGATCTCCGCTTCGGGCTCGGGCTCGGCCTGGGCTTCGAGCACGGGCTCCGGTTCCGGCGCCGGCGGCTCGACCGCAAGCGGCGCGGCGGGCGCCGCGGCACCTGCCGCCGGCACGCTGGCGGCCGGCGGGGTCAGGTCCTCGGCCGGCAGCGGCCAGTAGCCGAGCGACTCGAGGTTCTGGCGGGCGATGGCCAGGATCTGCTCGCGCTTGGGACGGCGGTCGCGCACGGCCTCGAGGAAATATTCGAGGCCGGCCAGGGCATCGGCCAGGCGATCCATCTGCTGGCCGTTGGGCACGCGGCGGCGGCGCAGCAGCTCGTTCTCGGTGAAGCGGCGGACGGCGGTGAGGTATTCCGGGGCTTCCTGGATCTCGAGGATGCGCAGGGCGCCACCGACCTCTTCCAGCAGGCGCGGCACGTCGGCCAGCTGGGCGTGGTCCCAGTGGGTTTCGACGAAGGCGACGAAACACTGGCGGGCCTGGGCGAAGTTGGCGATGGCCTCCTTGACCAGCACCTCCAGCACCTGGCGCGCCTCGCTACCGGGCAGCAGGCGCTCGGTGGCGGCCTCGGCCACGGCATCGCCGCTGACGTCCGCGGCGTTGGCCTCGCCCAGGCGCGCGACCTGGTCGTCGAGCGACGCTTCGACGTAAAGCAGCGCGCCGGCGATGTCGAGCAGGGCCGACTCGTCGGCCGGACGCTGGCCGCTGGAAATGGCATGGATCGCGGTGCGCTGGTCCTGGACCACGCGGCGGGGCACGCCCAGGCCCAGCATGCCGAGCGTGTCGGCGACGCGGTCGAGCGCCTCGGCCTGTTCGCCCAGGTCGGCGGCGGGCGCCTCCGGCGAACGCAGGTGCAGGTCGAGCGCGTCCTTGACGCGCAGCAGGTCTTCCTTGATGGCGCCGGCGACCGTGGACAGCAGCGCCTTGTTGCGGCCGCTGAGGCTGCCGCGGGCGTGCGCCAGCTCGGACTCGCTGGGCAGGTACTGGCCGAGGCCGAAGACCTCGCGGATCTCGCCGATGCGGCCGCCTTCGGTGGGCGCATGGGCGACGAAATAAAGCAGCTGGCGGGTCAGCTCGAGCGGCGGATCGGTGCGGAAGGCGGCGTCGCCACCCTCGGACAGGCGCTTGATCTCCTGCTCGACCTTGGCCAGCGCCTGCTTGAGCGGCTTGCTGGCCTCGAACGCGCCCTTGGCCAGGGCGTCGAGCGTGCCGGCGGCGACCCAGAACAGCCGGCGCGCGTGCTCGGCGTCGGTGATCGGCACCAGCTGCTCGCACACGTCGGTGAGGTCGCGGATGGTGTTGGCGCTGTTGTCGTCGCGCAGCCAGCGCAGCAGCGCCGACTGGAACAGGTTGCGCAGGGTCTCGGCGCGGCGCTTGAGTTCGTCGGCGGCCAGCGGCTGGACCGGGCCGGCGGCGGACGCCGGCAGCGGCCGGGACAGGTCGGGCGAGAACAGCACCACCTCCGACAGGCCCTTCTCGCCGCGCGTCTCGCGCAGTTCGTTGAGCAGCGGCAGCAGCACGATCGGGATGTCGCGATGGCCAGACTGCAGGCGCTCGAGGTAGTCGGGCAGCTGCACGATGCCGCGCATCAGCGCCGCGTAGCCGCTATCGCGCTCGGCCACCGAACCCTCGACCAGGGCCTTGGCCAGCTGCTCCATCTCCTCGGCCACCATGGCCGCGCCGTAGAGCTCGACCATGCGCAGGGTGCCCTGCACCTGGTGCAACAGGTTCGCGCACGACTTGAGCTGGCCCGGGTCCTCGCCCTCTTCGACGTAGGCCTCAAGGGCCTGGCGCGCCTGGCGCAGCGTCTCGTCGAGCTCCGGCTTGACCCAGGTGAGCGTGGTGAAATCGATGTCTTCGTTCAGCCTCATGCCGAGGTCCTGTCAGGGCAAGGCGTCCGGGGGGACGCCGTTGCCGGTGTGTGGCCAGGGGCGAACCGGGCGGATGGATCAGCCCGGCAGCTTGAAGTCGGCGACCGAACGACGCAGGTCGGCCGCCAGCTGCGCCAGGTTGCCGATCGACTCGGCCGTCTGGTTCGCACCCTGCGAGGTCTGGGTGGTGATCTCCTGAATCACGCTCATCGTGGCGGTGATGTTCGTCGCCGCGGTGGACTGCTGGCGCGCCGCCTGGGAGATGTTCTGGATGAGGTCGGCGAGGTCGTTCGACACCTTCTCGATCTCGCCCAGGGCCAGGCCGGCGTCCTCGGCCAGTCGGGCACCGGCCACCACTTCCGCGGTGGTCTGTTCCATCGAGCTGACCGCTTCGTTGGTGTCGGACTGAATGGTCTGCACCAGGGCTTCGATTCGCTTCGTGGCGTTCGAGGCGCGTTCCGCGAGTCGCTGCACTTCGTCCGCCACCACCGCGAAGCCGCGGCCCGCCTCACCTGCCGAGGCCGCCTGGATGGCTGCGTTGAGCGCGAGGATGTTCGTCTGCTCGGAGATGTCGTTGATCAGTTCCACGATCGAGCCGATTTCCTGGGAGCTTTCACCCAGTCGCTTGATTCGCTTCGAGGTCTCCTGGATCTGGTCACGGATGTTGTCCATGCCCTGGATCGTCTGGCGCACCACTTCGGCGCCCTTGGCGGCGATCTGCACGGAGCGCTGGGCCACGTCGGCCGATTCGGCGGAGTTCTTCGACACCTCGTCGATCGAGCCCGCGATCTCGTTGATCTGGGCCGAGGCGCTGGTGATCTGCTGGGCCTGGTGTTCCGCGGCCTCCGCCAGGTGCATGGCGGTGGCCTGGGTTTCCTGGGCCGAAGCGGCCACCTGCACGGCGGTCTCGTTGATCGTACCCACCAGTCGGCGCAGCTCGTCGACGGTGAAGTTGATCGAGTCCGCGATCGCGCCGGTGATGTCCTCGGTCACGGTCGCCTTCACGGTCAGGTCGCCTTCCGCGAGCGCGCCCATTTCGTCGAGCAGTCGCAGAATGGCTTCCTGATTGCGCTGGTTCAGCTCCTGCGTCTCCGCGGCGCGGCGGCCGAGGTCGCGGAAGATGGTGGCCAGCAGGCCGAACAGGCCGATCAGCACGCCGATGGCGCCGCCGATGGCGATGTAGTTGTTCGGGAAGACGCGCTGGTAGTTGATGTTGTCGAAGCTGGTGAACAGCGCCTGCGCGTTCTCCAGCAGCACGTTCGACTCTTCCGAGATCTGCGTGGCGGCGCCCTGCACCTCGGCCAGGTCGGCCGACGCGCCCAGCACCACGTCCAGGTCGGCCTGGGCCTCGGCGTACAGCTCCTCGGCCGCGGCCAGGTTGTTGATGCCGGCCTGGCTGGTGATGCGCTGGATGCCGGCTTCGGCGTTGCCCTCGCGGAAGCCCTGCAGCACCGAGGCGAACACGGTGGCGTCGCGCGAGAGCGCGTCGGCCGCCGAGACGGTGTTCTCGCCGCCGGCGACGATTTCCGTCACGCGGCGCGACATGCGGTCGGCCAGCACGATCTGGCGGTTGGCGATGGAGATCTGCGAGGCCGGGGCGTTGGCGTCCGACAGCGAGCGCACCACCTCGTCGAGCTGGAAGGCCAGGCGCGGCACGCGGCCGATGAACTGGCCGGCCGTGTCGGCCAGGTTGAGCACCTGCTCCTCGGCGGCGGTGATGGTGTCGGCCGCCTGGGCCATCGTGGTCCAGGTGCCGGTGACCTTCTCGAGCGCGCTGGCCACGCCCGGGGCGTTCGGGTCGCCCTCGTAGCCCGGCACGCCCTCGGTGGCGCTGCCCGAGCGCAGCGCCGCGACGATCTGGTCAATGCGCGACTTGGTGGCCTTGAACTCGGCGAAGGCGTCGGCGTTGCCGTCGACCGCCTCCTGCGAGTACTTGGCCAGCTGCTGCGAAAGCACCTGCAGGTCCGCCGTCAGGCCTCGCGCGTTGTTTTCCTGGTTGTTCAGGTAACTGGCGTAGATGAAGTTAACGCCGAACAGGATGAGCGAGATGATGAGGATGACGGCCCAGAACCGGATGCCGAAGCTGGTGAACTTGTCGGTGATCGAGCGCGAATTAGTGCTCATGACTGGACCTCATCCCCTGATAAAAGACTGCAAAACATTGGAAGGCGTGGCTGCCACTCATGCGGTGGCCTGGCGGAATTCGGGGGTACGCGTGAGCAACGACATGTTGAACACACCCCAGGTCTGGTCGGCCAGCGTGTACGCCTGGCCGACGAAATGGCCGTAGCGGCCGGGCACGTCGCCGGGCGATTCGGCCCGGTGGGTGTCGTTGAAGGTTCGCTGGCCGAAGAGCTCGTCGATGATGACCGCGACGTTGCCGCCGGCCTGGCGCACCACCAGCACGCGCTGGCCTTCGTGCACCACCGTGCGCTCGCCCTCGAGGAACATCTTCAGGTCGACCACGGGCAGCAGGCTGCCGCGCACGTTGGCCACGCCGAGCATCCAGGACTGCGCACCGGGCACGGGCGTGACCGGCGGCAGCGGCAGGATCTCGACCACTTCGTCGAAGGACGAGACCAGGCGGCGCTGGCCGAGCCGGAAGCCGACCCCTCGCCAGTGGCCCGGTGCCTCGACCATCTCCGGGCGCCCCGCCTCGTGCGCGAGGGAACGCTGCTCGTAGTCGAGCAGGACCTCGAAGGGCGTGGCGCGCTTGGAGCTGGCGGACGACTTGGACATGGAAGCCTCAGCCGGCCGGGACGTACTTGCGGATGGCCGAGAGCAGCTCATCGCGGGTGAAGGGCTTGGTGAGGTACTGCTCGGAGCCGACGATGCGGCCACGCGCCTTGTCGAACAGGCCGTCCTTGGAGGACAGCATGATGACGGGGGTGGACTTGAACATCTGGTTGTTCTTGATCAGCGCGCAGGTCTGGTAGCCGTCCAGGCGCGGCATCATGATGTCGACGAAGACGATCTGGGGCTGGTGGTCGGCGATCTTGGCCAGGGCTTCGAAACCGTCCGTGGCGGTCACGACGTCGCAGCCCTCCTTCTTGAGCAGGGTCTCGGCGGTGCGCCGGATGGTCTTGGAATCGTCGATGACCATGACCCGCAAGCCGGCCAGGCTGTTGTCGTCCATCTCACTCCCCATAACGATGCTGTCCCTGGCAATACGGGCCTCCGGGAAGCCCGCAGAATCTCAGCTTATATCCCAGCCAGCGCCAAATGTGTCAAGCACGGCGCGGTTTTGGCGTGACCTGGTCCACGGTCCGCGCCGGCCCCTGCTAGTCTAGTCGCTCCCGTGGTTTTTGAGACGAAGGCGCCGATGTCCCTGGACGTGGCCGTGGTGATGGACCCGATCGGAAAGATCAAGATCGGCAAGGATTCGACCTTCGCGATGTTGCTCGAGGCCAGTCGGCGCGGCCATCGCCTGCACTACGTGCTGCCCGGCGGCCTGTGGCTCGACGGCGAGCGGGCCATGGCGCGCCTGGCCCCGCTGGAGGTCCGCGACGAGCCGGCCGGCTGGTTCGGGCTGGGCGAGGCCGCCTCGCGGCCCCTGGCCGCGATGGACGTGGTCCTCATGCGCACCGACCCGCCGGTGGACGCCAATTACCTGCACGACAGCCACATCCTGTCGGTGGCCCAGGCCGAGGGCGTGCTGGTGGTCAACGACCCGGCCGGCCTGCGCGACCTCAACGAGAAGCTCGGCGCCCTGCTCTTCCCGCAGTGCTGCCCGCCGACCCGGGTGGCCCGGGACCCGGACCTGCTGCGGGAGTTCGTGGCCGAGCACGGCGAGGTGGTGCTCAAGCCCCTGGACGGCATGGGCGGCCGCTCGATCTTCCGGGCCTCGGCCGCCGATCCGAACCTGAACGTGATCCTGGAAACCCTGACCCAGGGCGGCCGCGACCTGGCCCTGGCCCAGCGCTACCTCCCGGAAATCAAGGACGGCGACAAGCGCATCCTGCTGGTCGACGGCGAGCCGGTCCCCTACTGCCTGGCCCGTATCCCCCAGGGCGGCGAGTTCCGGGGCAACCTGGCCGCCGGCGGCCGGGGCGAGGGCCGGCCGCTGAGCGAGCGCGACCGATGGATCGCCGCCCAGGTGGGCCCGGAGCTGCGGCGCCGGGGCATGATCTTCGTGGGCCTGGACGTGATCGGCGACTACCTGACCGAGGTCAACGTCACCAGCCCCACCTGCATCCGCGAGCTCGACGCCCAGTTCGGCCTGAACATCGCCGGCCTGCTGTTCGACGCGATCGAGGCCCGCCGGGCCGGGCCGGGCTGAGATGGCGGCCCGCCCCGGCATCGGGCCCGGCGACCGCCTGGGCGCCACGCTGGCCCTGTCGGCGATCCTGTTCGGGGTGCTGATCCTGGGCGTGGGCTTTGCCCTGGACCGGGCCGCGCCGGTGGCGCCGACCCTGGACGTGATCCTCACCGAAACCCGCAGCGAAACCCCGCCCGAGGACGCCGATTTCATCGCCCAGGCCGACAACCAGGGCGGCGGCGAGAGCGAACGGGCCGAGCGCCCGCGCGAGGAGCAGCTGGCCCCGGTGCCCAAAGTGGAGGCCGGGCTGGCGCCGGAACCGCTGGTGGCCCAGGCCCCGCCGCCCGAGCCCGAGCCGGTGCCGCGCCTGCTGGCCACCACGGCGCCCTCGCCCGACCGGCTGCCGGCGCCCGAGGACCAGCGCGACACCGAGCCCGAGCTGCTGCCCCGGGGCGAGGAGCTGATCGAGCAGAGCCTGGAGATGGCCCGGCTGGCGGCCGAGATCGAGCGCCGGCAGGAACTGCTGGCCAAGCGCCCCAAGCGCAAATTCGTGTCCGCCAGCACGCGCGAATACGAGTACGCGGCCTATCTGCGGGCCTGGGTGACCAAGGTGGAGCGGGTGGGCAACCTCAATTATCCGGACGAGGCTCGCCGGCGCGGGCTGTCCGGGCGGCTGGTGATGACGGTGGCGGTGCGCCGCGACGGCAGCGTCGAGGACATCCTGCTCAACCGCTCCAGCGGCCTGGGCGTGCTCGACCAGGCCGCCACCCGCATCGTTCGCCTCTCCGAGCCCTTCCCGCCCCTGCCCGAGACCTCCGAACAGGTCGACGTGCTGCACATCACCCGCACCTGGCAGTTCCAGAACGGCTCCGTGCTCTCCGACTGATGCGGGAGGGGCTTCAGGCCCGACGCCTTTGCTGCTCTTGGCTCAGGCGACTCGCTACTTTCGCGGGTGGAGGCGGCGTGCACGCGTACGACTCGACGGAGTGGAGGACAGGATGTCCGCAACGCACGGCCGTAAGCTGGTCAGGGATGACGCTTGCGCGCGGCCGGACGGCGAGTCGTACGCGTGCGCGGCGGCGCCACTCCGCCAGGCATCCGGCCGGAAAGGCCAGCAGCGCGCAGGCAGTCAGGCCTGAAGGCCCGCCCGCAGGAGGTCAGAGGGGGGCGGTGGCGCCGAGGAGGAGGTCGATGGCGGCCATGCGCACGGGCAGGCCGTTGGCGACCTGTTCGAGGATGACCGACCGGGGGCCGTCGGCGACGTCGCCGTCGATCTCGACGCCGCGGTTCATCGGGCCCGGGTGCATCACGATGGCGCCGGGGGCGGCGCGGGCCAGGCGGGCGGGCGTGAGGCCGAAGTCGCGGTAATAACCCTCGAGCGAGGGCACCAGGCCCTGCTCCATGCGCTCGCGCTGCAGGCGCAGCATCATCGCCGCATCCACGCCCTCGACCGCCGCGTCCATGTCGTGGAACACCTCGCAGCCACGCAGCACCTCGGGGCCCGGCAGCAGGTTGGCCGGCCCGCAGACGCGGATTTCGCCGCAGCCGAGCGTGCGCAGCGCCTGCAGGTCGGAGCGCGCCACCCGCGAATGCAGCACGTCGCCGGCCACCAGCACCTTCAGCGCGGAGAAATCGGCGCCCTTGTGCTGGCGCAGCGTGAGCATGTCGAGCAGGCCCTGGGTCGGGTGGTTGCTGCGGCCGTCGCCGGCGTTGATCACCCGGGTGCCGGGCCTGGCGCCGGCGGCCAGTTCGGCCACCGCGCCATCGCTGGCGTGGCGGATCACGAACAGGTCCACGCCCATGGCCTCGATGGTCCTGAGCGTGTCGAGCGCCGTTTCGCCCTTCTTGGTCGAGGAGGTCGAGACGTCGAAGTTGAGCACGTCCATGCCCAGCCGCGCCGCGGCCAGCTGGAAACTGCTGCGCGTGCGGGTGGAAGGCTCGAAGAACAGCGTGCAGCAGGTGCGGCCCGCGTGCCGGCCGCGCAGGGCGCTGCCGCCGAGGGCGTGCGGGCGCAGCAGCTCGGCCTGGTCGAGCAGCTGGCGCAGCACCGGCGCGGGCAGGCCGTCGAGGCTGAGCAGGTGGCGCAGGCGGCCGTCGGGTTCGAGCTGGAGTTCGGCGGTCATGGCGTGGCGTCGGGTCCGGGGTCGGGGGTCGGTTCTTGGCGGGCGTCGGGCTCGGTGAGCCAGCGTTCGAGGATCACCACCGCCGCCAGCGCGTCGAGCTGGCTGGCCTGGTGGCGGCGGCGGGTGCCGGCGGCGCGGCCGGCGGCGAAGCGCCGGGCGGCCTCGAGCGAGCTGCGGCGCTCGTCCACCTGCTGCACCGGCAGGCCGTAGCGCTTGGCCAGGGCGCGGGCGAAACCGCGGGCGCGCTGCCGGGCCGGCTGGTCGCCACCGTCGAGCGTGGCCGGGTCGCCCACCACCAGCGCGTCGGGGCGCCATTCGCCCATCCAGCGGTCCAGGCGCGGCCAGTCGGGACCGCTGGCGTGCACCTCGAGCACGCCCAGTTCGCGCGCGCTGCCCGAGACGGTGTTGCCCACCGCCACGCCGATGCGGCGGGCGCCGACATCGAAGCCCAGCAGGGTCGTGGGGCCGCTCATGCGTGCCCGGCGTAATCGGCCAGGCGGTCCAGGTCGACGCCCAGGCGGCCGGCGGCGGCGCGCCAGCGCAGCTCGACCGGCGTGTCGAAGAGGATGCCGGCGTCGGCCGGCACCGTCAGCCAGCTGTTGGCCGCCAGTTCGTCCTCGAGCTGGCCGGCCGTCCAGCCGGCGTAGCCCAGGGCCAGGTGCCAGCGCGCCGGGCCCTCGCCGCGGGCGATGGCTTCGAGGATGTCGCGCGAGGTGGTCACGGCTAGGCCGTTGCCCAGGCGCAGGCTCGAATCCCAGGGGCGCGGGTCGTCGTGCAGCACGAAGCCGCGGTCGGGCTGCACCGGGCCGCCGGCCAGCACCGGGCGGTCGGCCAGGCTGGCGTCGCTGGTTTCCAGCTTCATCTGCCCGAGCAGCTCGCCGAAGCGGTAGTCGGCCGGGTGGTTGATCACCAGGCCCATCGCGCCCTCGTCGTCGTGCTGGCAGACCAGGGTGACCGAACGGAAGAAGTTCGGATCATCCATCGCCGGCATGGCGATCAGGAAATGTTCGGCGAGGGAACGGGGTTCGGCCATGCGGCCATTCTAGCGCGCCGGCGCCGCGGCTCAGCGCAGGCGAAGGAACAGCGAAGGCCCGCGCAGCTTGAGGTCCAGACGCGCATCGCCGTTGCCGTCGGCGCCCGGGTGCTCGCGTTCGAGGCGGATCTGGGTGCCGCCGTACTCGAGCGCCAGGCCCAGCCGCCGGAACGCGAACCACTCCAGGCCCAGGGAGACGTCGGCGATGTGGCCCTGCAGCGGGCCGCCGCCCTTGGCCACGCCGGAAACCTCGGCATACAGGCGCAGGCGGTCATCCAGCGAGTGCCGCCAGCCCAGCGCCAGCAGCGGCGCGTAGGCCCCGTCGCGGCTCGACACGCGACCATCCACCTCCACCCCTTCCACGATCGCGCGGCCGTCGAACAGGGTGCTGACGCGGTAGTGGGCCACGCCCAGGCCCAGGCCCCAGACGGTGGCCTCGTCGCCGAACCACCAGCGCCAGGCCACGCTGCTGAAGTCGTAGTCGAGCTCGCCGCTCAACTCGGCCTCGGCGGCGTAGATGCGGCCTTGGTACTCGATGTCGCGGGCCAGCCGGGCGCGGTTGGCCCGGTCGAAGCCGAAATACTCCAGCGACAGGCCCTGGCGCTTGCCGACCAGGAAATCGACCCGGGCATGGCTCACCGGCTGGCGCCGGTCCAGGCCGAGGTCGCGCTCGAGGTTGAGCTGGCCGCTGAGGTCGTAGCCGTTGGAGCGGGCGCCCGCGGAGATGGTGGTGTCCGAACTGGGCTCGAAGCCGCCGATCCAGACGCTGACCCGGTCCAGCGGACGCGGCGCGGCGCCCGATGGTGCATCGGACGCCGCGAGCGTGAGCGCGAGGATCGCCTCGGCGAGGGCCAAGGCGGCTTACTTGGCTTCGGACAGCTCCACGCCGTCCAGGCCCTGGCTGAGCGTGCGGGCGTCGCCGCCCTGGGCCAGCTTGATCTTCAGGCGCACCTCGTTGGCCGAGTCGGCGAAGCGCAGGGCGTCCTCGTAGCTGATCTCGCCGGCCTGGTAGAGCTCGAACAGGGCCTGGTCGAAGGTCTTCATGCCCAGGTTCGTCGATTCCTTCATGACGTCCTTGAGCTTGTGGATCTCGCCGTCGCGGATGTAGTCCTGCACCAGCGGCGTGCCGAGCAGGATTTCCATGGCCACGCGGCGGGCCTTGCCGTCCGGCGTGGGGATCAGCTGCTGGGCAACCACGCCCTTGAGGTTCATCGAAAGGTCCATCAGCAGCTGGCTGCGACGGTCTTCCGGGAAGAAGTTGATGATGCGGTCCATCGCCTGGTTGGCGTTGTTCGCGTGCAGGGTGCACAGCACCAGGTGGCCGGTTTCGGCGAAGGCGATGGCGTGGTCCATGCCCTCGCGGGTGCGCACCTCGCCGATCATGATCACGTCGGGCGCCTGGCGCAGGGTGTTCTTGAGCGCCGCCTCCCAGCTGTCGGTGTCGATGCCGACCTCGCGCTGGGTGATGATGCAGCCCTCGTGCTTGTGCACGAACTCGATCGGGTCCTCGATGGTGATGATGTGGCCCGAGGAGTTCTGGTTGCGGTAGCCGATCATCGCCGCCAGCGAGGTGGACTTGCCCGTGCCGGTGGCGCCGACGAACAGGATGATGCCGCGCTTGGTCATCGCCAGGGTCTTGATGACCGGCGGCAGACTCAGTTCCTCGACCGTCGGGATGCGCGTCTCGATGCGGCGCAGCACCATGCCGACCTGGT
Organism: Arenimonas caeni; assembly: GCF_003024235.1. Classification (GTDB taxonomy): domain Bacteria; phylum Pseudomonadota; class Gammaproteobacteria; order Xanthomonadales; family Xanthomonadaceae; genus Arenimonas; species Arenimonas caeni. The sequence continues at coordinate 301,119 of NZ_KZ679084.1, forward strand.
TGCGCTGGTAGAAGCACGACACGCGGAAGCGGCCGACGCCGGACACGCCGATGGCGAAGTTGCACTCATGGGTCTTTTCGAACTCCTCGCGCTGCGAGGGGTTCATGACGTTGAGCACCAGGTCGCGCGACTGCTGCGGCGTGAGCGGGTTCTGGGTGATGGGCGAGAGCTTGCCGTTGACCTTCATTGACGGCGGGACGCCCGCCGTGATGAACAGGTCCGACGCCTTCTTGTGCGCCATCAGCTTCAGGAAGGAGGTGAAGTCGATACTGCTCATGCTTGCTCCTGTGTGGCCCCGGGCGGGCGCCCGGGACCGGTCTCATGCGGCGTCCTGCCAGCCCCCTCCGGCGAACGTCAGTCGAAAAGCTTCTTTTCCTTGGCGTACTCGCGGGCCTGCAACTTGGTGACCAGGCCACGCTTGACGATGTCCTGCAGGCACTGGTCGAGCGTCTGCATGCCGTACTGCTGGCCGGTCTGGATGGAAGAGTACATCTGCGCGACCTTGTCCTCGCGGATCAGGTTGCGGATGGCCGGGGTGGCCACCATGATTTCGTGCGCCGCCATGCGGCCGCCGCCCACCTTCTTGAGCAGCGACTGCGAGATGACCGCGCGCAGCGACTCGGAGAGCATGGAGCGGACCATCGGCTTCTCGCCGGCCGGGAACACGTCGATGATGCGGTCGATGGTCTTGGCCGCCGACGAGGTGTGCAGGGTGGCGAACACCAGGTGGCCGGTCTCGGCGGCGGTGAGCGCCAGGCGGATGGTCTCGAGGTCGCGCATCTCGCCGACCAGGATGTAGTCCGGGTCTTCACGCAGCGCCGAGCGCAGGGCCTCGTTGAAGCCGTGGGTGTCGCGGTGCACCTCGCGCTGGTTGACCAGGCACTTCTGCGAGGTGTGCACGAACTCGATCGGGTCCTCGACGGTGAGGATGTGGCCGAATTCGTTCTTGTTGATGTGGTCGACCATCGCCGCCAGCGTGGTGGACTTGCCCGAGCCGGTGGGGCCGGTGACCAGGATCAGGCCCTGGGGCTGGTTGATCAGCTCGGCGAAGATCTTGGGCGCGGCCAGCTCCTCGAGCGAGAGGATCTGGCTGGGAATGGTGCGGAACACGGCGCCGGCGCCGCGGTTCTGGTTGAAGGCGTTGACGCGGAAGCGCGCCAGGCCCGGGATTTCGAAGGAGAAGTCGACCTCGAGGAATTCCTCGTAGTCGCGCCGCTGCTTGTCCGACATGATGTCGTAGACCAGCGCGTGCACCTGCTTGTGGTCGAGCGCAGGGATGTTGATGCGCCGGACGTCGCCGTCCACGCGGATCATGGGCGGCAGGCCGGCCGACAGGTGCAGGTCGGAGGCCTTGTTCTTGACCGAAAATGCCAGCAGCTCGGCGATGTCCATTAGCTATGTCCCCTTGGTGCGTCAACGGATAGGCGACCGCACGTTCCCGGGGCAGTATAGCGCCATCCCAGAGGGGCAAAACCACCCATGGAAAAGCCGCATCAGACCCTGCACGGTGTCCTGCAAACCATTGAAAACGCGGCCAAGCTGGCGGGCCGGCCAGACGGCGTGAAACTGCTGGCCGTCTCCAAGACCCGCAGCGCCGCCGAAGTGGCCGTCCTGGCCGCGGCCGGCCAGCGCGCCTTCGGCGAGAACTATGTGCAGGAAGGACTGGCCAAGGCCCGTGAACTCGCCGGGCTGGGGCTGGAATGGCACCTCATCGGCCACCTGCAGTCCAACAAGGCCCGGGAGGCCGCCCAGGCCTTCGACTGGGTGCAGTCGGTGGACCGCGCCAAGCTCGTGAAGGCGCTCGACCAGGCCCGTCCCGCCGACCGGCCGCCGCTGAACGTGCTCATCCAGGTCAACATCGACGACGAAGCCAGCAAGTCGGGCTGCGCCCCGGCCGAGGTGCCCGCGCTGGCCGGGGCGGTGGCGGCGGCGCCGCGCCTGCGCCTGCGCGGCCTGATGGCCATCCCGGCGCCGGCGCCGGACGAAGCGGCCCGGCGCGACGCCTTCCGGCGCCTCAGGCAACTCTACGACCAGCTCGCCGCCAGCCACCCCGGCGTCGATACCCTGTCGATGGGCATGAGCGACGATTACCCGCTGGCGATCGCCGAGGGAGCCACCCTGGTGCGCATCGGCACCGCCCTGTTCGGCCCACGCGGCTGAACCCATCCGACCCGAGGAGAACCCGGCCATGGACAAGGACACGATTGCATTCATCGGCGGCGGCAACATGGCGCGCAGCCTCATCGGCGGCCTGGTGGCGCGCGGCCGGGCGCCCGGCGCCCTGCGCGTGGTCGAACCGGTCGAGGCGCTGCGCACGGCGCTGGCCGCCGATTTCGGGGTGGCCACCTTCGACGCGGCGACCGGCGCGGCCGCGGGGGCCGGCACCTGGGTGCTGGCGGTGAAGCCGCAGGTGATGAAGGCCGTGTGCGAGTCGCTGGCGCCGCTGGCCGCCACCGGCCGGCCGCTGGTGGTGTCGATCGCCGCCGGCATCACCGCCGGGCAGATCGACCAATGGCTCGGCGGCGGCCAGGCCGTGGTGCGCACCATGCCCAACACGCCCTCGCTGCTGGGCGCCGGCGCCACCGGCCTGTTCGCGAACGAGCGCGTCGACGCCGCCGGCCGCGAGGCCGCCGAGGCGCTGATGAGCGCGGCCGGCCTGACCGCCTGGATCCCCGACGAGGCGCTGATGGACGCCGTCACCGCCGTCTCCGGCAGCGGCCCGGCCTATGTCTTCCTGCTCGCCGAGGCCATGCAGGCCGCCGGCGAGGCCCAGGGCCTGGCGCCCGACACCGCCCGCACCCTGGTGCTGCAGACCCTGCTGGGCGCGGCGCGCATGCTCAGCGAAACCGGCGAGGACGCCGCCACCCTGCGCAAGCGCGTCACCTCGCCCGGCGGCACCACCCAGGCGGCGATCGAAAGCTTCGAGGGCAACGATTTCCGCCGCCTCGTCCACGAGGCCATCGCGGCCGCGACCCGGCGCGGCCGCGAGCTGAGCGCCGGCTGATGCTGTTGGCGCGCCCCACGACAATGGACGCGGGCCGGCCACCGGCGCGATGATGCAAACCCGCCACGAAGGAGGCCCGGCCATGCGCCCGACGTACTTCCTAGCCGCCCTGCTCGCCCTCGCCGCGGCCCTGCCCGCCGCCGGCGCGGGCTTCCTGCGCAGCGGCGACCTGCGCGTGCATTTCAACGCCCTGCCCACCACCGAACTGACGCCCGAAGTGGCGCGCCAGTACGGCGTCACCCGCTCGGCCAACCGCGCCCTGGTCAATGTCTCGCTGCGCCGCGGCGAACCCGGCGCCGACGTGGCGGTGGCCGCGGACGTGACGGTGTCGGCCACCAACCTCGCCGGCCAGCGCCAGGACGTGCGCATGCGCGAGGTTCGCGACGGCGACGCGCTCTACTACCTGGGCGAGGCGCGCGTGAGCGGCCAGGACACGCTGAGCTTCGACCTGACCGTGGTCGTCGAGGGCGAGGCCAAGCAGATGCGCGCCACCTTCCGCCAGGAATTCTTCCCCCAGTGAGCCTGCTGCTGGTTCGCCATGGACAGGCGAGTTTCGGCGCCGCCGACTACGACCAGCTCTCCGACCGGGGCCTGGAGCAGTCGCGCCGGCTGGGCGACTGGCTGGCCGACGGCGGCCATCGCTTCGAGGCGGTGCTGGTGGGCGGCATGCGCCGGCACCGGCAGACGGCCGAGGGCGTGCGGCGCGCGTTCGAGGAGCGCGGCCTGCCGCTGCCGGAGCTGCACGAAGACACCGGCTTCGCCGAGTTCGACCACGAGGCCGTGTTCGGCGCCTACCTGCGCGGGAACGCCGACCACCCGGTCGTCGTCGCCAGCCGCAGCGGCCGGCCGCAGGACATCGCCGCCATGCTGCAGGCCGCGCTGCTGGCCTGGGCCCGCGACGAACTGCCGGGCCTGCCGGAAAGCTGGTCGGCCTTCGGCGAGCGCGTGCACGCCGCCGGGGAGCGCCTGCAGGCGCTGGCCGGCAGCAGCGAGGCGCTCGTGCTCACCTCCGGCGGCGTGATCTCGCGCCTGGCGCAGATGGCGCTGGACGTGCCGGTCGAGCGCGCCGTCGAACTCAACCTCTCGCTGCGCAACAGCGCGCTGAGCGAATTCCACCCGCATGCCGGGCGGCTGCGCCTGGGCAGCTGGAACGCCCTGCCGCACCTGCACGGGCAGCGGGAACTGTGGACCTACTACTGAGGCGCGCATGAGCCACGACGGCAGCCTGTTCCCGTTCTCCCCGCGCTCGCGCGAACTGCAGGCCCGCGTGGCCGCCTTCGTCCGGGAGCGCATCGTGCCGGCTGAGCCCGGGTTCGCCGCGCACGCCGCCGACCCGGCCACGCGCTGGTCGATCCCGCCGGTGCTCGAGGCGCTCAAGGCCGAAGCGAAGGCGCAGGGGCTGTGGAACCTTTTCCTGCCCGAATCGGCCGGCGGGCTGTCCAACCTCGACTACGCGCCCGTGGCCGAAGCCATGGGCCGCTCGCTGGTGGCGCCGGAAGTGTTCAACTGCAACGCACCCGACACCGGCAACATGGAAGTGCTGATGCACTTCGCCACGCCGCATCAGCAGGCGCCCTGGCTGCCGCGGCTGCTGGCCGGCGAGATCCGCTCGGGCTTCGCCATGACCGAGCCGGACGTGGCCAGCTCCGACGCCACCAACATCGCCATGCCCATCGTGCGCGAGGGCGACGAGTACGTGATCAACGGCCGCAAGTGGTGGACCACCGGCGCCGCCGACCCGCGCTGCGCGATCCTGATCGTGATGGGCGTGACCGAGCCCGACGCGCCGGCGCACCAGCGCCAGTCGATGGTGCTGGTGCCGATGGACACGCCGGGCGTGCGCATCGCGCGTCCGCTGACGGTGTTCGGCTACGACGACGCGCCCTCGGGCCACGTCGAGCTGGCCTTCGAAAACGTGCGCGTGCCGGTGTCGAACCGGCTGGGCGAACCGGGCAGCGGATTCGCCATCGCCCAGGCCCGGCTGGGGCCGGGACGCATCCACCACTGCATGCGGCTGATCGGCCTGGCGCAGCGCGCGCTGGAGGCGATGGTCGAACGCGCCCGCACGCGCGTGGCCTTCGGCAGGCCGCTGGGCGGCCACGGCATGGCCCAGGAAGCGATCGCGCGCAGCCGCTGCGAGATCGAGCAGGCCCGGCTGCTGACCCTGCAGGCCGCGGCGGCGCTGGACGCCCGCGGCAACAAGGGCGCCAAGGACCTGATCGGCATGATCAAGATCGTGGCGCCCTCGATGGCCTGCCGCGTGATCGACCGCGCCATCCAGCTGCACGGCGGCGGCGGCCTGAGCCAGGACCACTTCCTCGCCCAGGCCTACGCCGGCGCCCGCAGCCTGCGCCTGGCCGACGGTCCCGACGAAGTCCACCTCGCCGCCCTCGCCCGCTCCATGCTCAAGGCCTGATTTCTTGCCGCGGATGCAGACGGATAAGTCGGAAGGAATATTTTGGCCACGGAAGAACACGGATAAACACGGATAGGACAAAAGCAAATTTGAGTTCTATCCGCTCTTATCCGTGTCTATCCGTGTTCTTCCGTGGCAAATGATTCCAAGAGGCAACGATGATCCTTCCTGAAACCGAGTTGGCGGCGTACCTGGAGGCGAACCTGATGGGGTTCCGGGGACCGCTGGTGGCGACCAAGTTCAAGGGCGGGCAGTCGAACCCGACCTACCTGGTCGAGGCTGCGAGCGGGAAGTACGTGCTGCGGCGCAAGCCGCCGGGCAAGCTGCTGCCTTCGGCGCATGCGGTGGACCGCGAGTTCCGCGTGCTGCAGGCCCTGCACGGCGGCCCGGTGCCGGTGGCCAGGCCACTGCACCTGTGCAGCGACGAGTCGGTGATCGGCTCGATGTTCTACCTGATGGAATTCGTCGATGGCCGGGTGCACTGGGACCCTTCCCTACCCGACCTGTCGCCCGCGCAGCGCGCGGCGCACTACGAGGCGATCATCGCCACGCTCGCCGCCCTGCATGCGCTCGACCCGGCCGCCATCGGCCTGGCCGACTACGGCAAGCCGGGCAACTATTTCGCCCGCCAGGTGCACCGCTGGACCGAGCAATACCGCGCCAGCGAAACCGAGGCGATCCCGGCGATGGAGGCGCTGATCGAACGCCTGCCGGCGCGCTGCCCCGCCGACGACGGCCGCGTGTCGCTCGTGCACGGCGACTTCCGCATCGACAACCTGATGTTCGCCCACGACCAGGCACGCGTGCTGGCGGTGGTGGACTGGGAGCTGAGCACGCTCGGCCACCCGCTGGCCGACCTGGGCTACTTCTGCATGGCCCTGCGCCTGCCGCGCAACCCGGCGCTGCCGGGCCTGGCCGGGCTGGACCGCGCTGCGCTGGGCATCCCGTCCGAAGACGCGCTGCTGGCCCGCTATAGCGAACTCAGCGGCCAGCCCGCGCCGGCCGACTGGTCGTTCGTACTTGCCTTCAGCTTCTTCCGCCTCGCCGCCATCGCCCAGGGCGTGGCCAAACGCGCCCGGCAGGGCAACGCCTCGAGCGAGCAGGCCGCCCAGGCCGGACAGATGACCGCCCTGCTCGCCGGCCTCGGCGCGTCGGCACTGGAGGGGTGATCTTTTGCCACGGGTTTGCGCGGATGAAGCGGAAAAGAGGGTTTTGCCACGGATGAACACAGATAGAGCAAGAGCAAATGTAAGTTTTATCCGCTCTTATCCGTGTTCATCCGTGTTCATCCGTGTTCATCCGTGTTCATCCGTGGCAAGAAATCAGCCTTCAAGCGCCCAGCGGCGGATATGGCCGGCCATTTCACGCACGCCGTCGGTGAGGGCGGCGGGGCCGGGCTGGAGGATGATCGGCGACTTGATTTCGTGCAGGTGGCCACCGCGCACGGCCGGCACGTCGGCCCAGCCCGGGCGCGCGGCGACCTTCTCGGGGCGGAATTTCTTGCCGCACCAGGAGCCGAAGACGATGTCCGGGGCGCGGGCGATGATCTGATCATCGTTGGCCAGGATGCGGTGTTTGGCCAGCGACTGCGCCGCGAGCTCCGGGAAGATGTCGTCGCCGCCGGCGATGCGCACCAGTTCGGCCACCCAGCGGATGCCGCTGATGCGCGGCTCGTCCCACTCCTCGAAGTACACCCTGGGCCGGCGCGGCAGGGTCGCCGCCTCCGCGACGATGGCATCGAGCCCGCGCTGCAGCCCGTCGGCGTAATCGTCGGCGGCGGCTGACGCGCCCACCAGCGCGCCGAGCCGGCGCACGTAGTCGAGGATGCCGTCGACGCTGCGATGGTTGCTGATCCAAACCTCCACGCCGCGCCGCACCAGCTCGGCGGCGATGTCGGCCTGGATGTCCGAAAACCCGACCACGAAGTCGGGTTCGAGGGCGAGGATCTCGTCGATCTTGGCCGAGGTGAAGGCGCTGACCTTGGGTTTCTCGCGGCGCGCCCGCGGCGGCCGCACCGTGAAGCCGCTGATGCCGACGATGCGGTCCTGCTCGCCCAGAGCGTACAAGACCTCGGTGGGTTCCTCGGTGAGGCAGACGATGCGGCGCGGGCCGTGGCTCACGGATACAGCATCCGCTTGGTCCAGGCGCCGTCGACGCGCTCGTAGTGCTGGCGCTCGTGCAGGCGGTAGCGGGCGCCGTACCAGATCTCGATGCGCTCGGGCACCACGCGGAAACCGGACCAGTGCGGAGGCCGCGGCACCTCGCCCCCTTCGAACTTCTTCTCGAACGCGGCGAACCGGGCCTCGAACTGCTCGCGCGATGCCATCGCCTGCGACTGCAGCGAGGCCCAGGCGCCGATCTGGCTCGGCCGCGGCCGGGTGGCGAAATAGGCGTCGGCCTCGGCCAGCGTCACCGGCTCGACCGTACCCTCGATCTTGGCCTGCACCTGCTCGCGCAGCGTCTTCCACAGGAACAGCAGCGCCGCGTGCGGGTTCTCGGTCAGCTGGCGGCCCTTGCGGCTGTCGTAGTTGGTGTAGAAGACGAAGCCGCGCGCGTCGTGCGCCTTGAGCAGCACGGTTCGCGCCGAAGGCCGGCCCTCGGCATCAGCGGTGGCCAGGGTCATCGCGGTCGGTTCCGGGTCGCCGGCCTCGCGGGCTTCCGCCAGCAGCGCGGTGAAGGTGTCGATCGCCTCGGCCAGCAGCGGATCGGCGGCGGATGTGGACGTGTCGTTCATTCAATGCTCCCGGGGCTTGCCGTATTGTCGCGCCGATGGACCCTTCCCTGCACCCTGTCGCCGGCCACCACACGCCCGATTTCATCGCCGCGCGGCTGGCCGAAGCGCTGGGCCTGGCGGCCGAAGTGCCAGTCTATGGCCTGACCGGCCTGCAGGGCACCGGCAAGTCGACGCTGGCTGCCGACATGGCCGCCATGGCGCGCCGGCGCGGCCTGCCGGTGGTGGTGCTGTCGATCGATGATTTCTACCTGGGCCGGCGTGAACGCCTTGCGCTCGGCCGGCGCGTGCACCCGCTGCTCGCCACGCGCGGGCCGCCGGGCAGCCACGACATCGACCTGGCGCTGGAAACCATCGACGGCCTGCGCGCGGGCCGCGCCGTGCCGCTGCCGCGTTTCGACAAGATCGGCGACCGGCGCCTGCCGCCCTCGCGCTGGCCGCGGTCGCCGGCCGGCCTGCGCGCCGTGGTCTTCGAGGGCTGGTTCCACAAGGTGCCGCCGCAGGCGCAGGACGAACTGGCCACGCCGCTCAATGCGCTCGAGCGCGACGAGGACCCGGACGGCACCTGGCGTCGTTACTGCAACGAGGCGCTGGGCCGCTACGCGCCGCTGTGGGCGCGGCTCGACCACCTCACCTGGCTGCGCGGCCCGGGCTTCGACGTGGTGCCGGCCTGGCGCTGGCAGCAGGAAGTCACGCTGCAGGCCGCCCACCCGGGCCGCAAGGCGATGAGCCGCGACCAGGTCGAGCGTTTCGTGCTGTTCTTCGAGCGCACCAGCCGGCAGGCGATGCGGACGCTGCCCGGCATCGCCGACCGGGAGATCGCGCTCGACGGGGAACGAAGGGTGCTCAGTCCACCACGAAGCTGACGCGCATGTTCACGCGCCACTCGGTGATGCTGCCGTCGTCGCCGGTGACGACCTTGATCTCGTTCACCCAGGCGCCCTTGATGTTCTTCACGCTCTTGGCGACCTTCTTCAGGCCGGACTGCACGGCGTCTTCCATGTTCTTCTTGGAGGACGAGGAAACTTCGATCACTTTGGTGACGGTACTCATGGCACTTCTCCATTGCGATGGCATCGCCGGGAGTGGCCCCGGCTACTAGCCGCTACGCAGCAGGGGGCCATAACCGGCCCTGTAGTCCGTAAACGCCGGCGCCCAGCCGCTGGCACGCAGGCGCTGGTTGCGCACCCGCCGGCCGGTTTCCGGCCCGGCCGGCGGCGCCGGAGCCGCCTCCAGGCCCTCGCAGGCCCGCACCCAGGCCAGCACCTCGCACTCGAGCGCCGGCAGGTCGTCGCTGCCCAGGTACAGCGGGGCCGGGGCATCGAGCGCCAGCAGGTGGGCCAGCGCCCCGGCGGCATCCTGCACGTGGATCCGGTTGCCCCAGCGGCGCGCCCCCGGCTCGCCGGCGCGGGCGCGGCGCAGCAGCCACTCGCGCCCGGGGCCGTAGAGCCCGGTCAGGCGCAGCGCGACGCCACCCGGACGCGTGGACAGCAAGGCCTCCGCCTCCAGCAGCACCCGGCCATTGAAGGCCGGCGGCCGCGCCGGCGTGGTTTCGTCCACCCACTCGCCGGCGTCCTCGGCGTACACGGCCGTCGACGAGGTGAGCAGCACGCGCGGCGCCTCGGTGGCCGCCAGCAGGCGCGACAGCCCGTCGATGTAGAGCCTGCGGTAGGCCGCTTCCTCGCGCGCGTCGGGCGCCGCGCAGAAGACCAGCGCGGCGCAGGCCCGCGGCAGCGCCTGCAGGCCATCGCCACCGGCGAGGTCGGCGCGAAGGGCACGGATGCCCGGGCCGGCATCGGCCTCGCGCCGGCGCAGGGTGATCACTTCGGTGCCGGCATCGGCAAGCAGGCGCGCCAGCCGGCCGCCGACATCGCCGGCCCCGGCGACCAGCACCGGTCCATCGAACTTGAACTGAGCCATGGCCACCCCCGGGCGCGATCCACACACGGTCGCGATGCGCCCGGATGCTAGCATCGCACCCCATGAACCCCGCGCCAAACCTCGTGCTCGTCGGCCCCATGGGCGCGGGCAAGACCTCGATCGGCAGGCAGCTTGCCAAACGGCTGGGCCTGGCCTTCGTCGACTGCGACCAGCTGCTCGAAGAGCGCACCGGCGCCGCGGTGCCGGTGATCTTCGAATGCGAGGGCGAGGCCGGCTTCCGCCAGCGCGAATCGGCGCTGATCGCCGAGCTGATGCAGGGCCGCGACCAGCTGGTGGCCACCGGCGGCGGCGCCGTGCTCGACGAGGCCAACCGGCGTGCGCTGGCGGCGCGCGGTTTCGTGGTGCACCTGCAGGTGAGCGTGGCGCAGCAGCTCGAGCGCCTGGCCCGCGACCGCAGCCGCCCGCTGCTGGCCGGCCCCGACAAGCAGGCGCGGCTCGAGGGCCTGGCCGCCGTGCGCGGCCCGATCTACGCGGCCCTGGCCGACCTCGAGTTCGATGCCGACGGCCTGACCGTGGCGACGGCGACCGAGCGCCTGCACGCCCGGCTGCAGGAGCGCTGGCAGCGTACGGAGGCGGCATGAGCGAAACCCGCGAACTCGAAGTGGCGCTGGGCGAACGCCGCTACCCCATCCGCATCGGCCGCGGCCTGCTCGGCGACGCCGCCGCGCTGGCGGCGCTGGTGCCGGGCCGGCATGCGCTGGTGGTCACCGATGCCCATGTCGCGCCGCATTACCTGCCCCTGGTCGAGGCGGCGCTCGGGGGCAAGCAGGCGGGCACGCTGGTGCTGCCGCCGGGCGAGCAGGAAAAGACGCTGGCGCGCTTCGGCGAGGTGATGGCCGCGCTGGCCGCGCTGGGCGCCAGCCGCGACGCGACGGTGCTGGCCCTGGGCGGTGGCGTGGTCGGCGACCTCGCCGGTTTCGCTGCCGCCTGCTGGATGCGCGGGGTGCGCTTCGTGCAGCTGCCGACGACGCTGCTGGCGATGGTGGACAGTTCGGTGGGCGGCAAGACGGCGGTGGATCTGCCCGAGGGCAAGAACCTGGTCGGCGCCTTCCACCAGCCGGCGGCGGTCGTCGCCGACACGGCCACGCTCGCCACGCTGCCACCGCGCGAACTGCGCGCGGGCCTGGCCGAGGTGGTGAAGTACGGCGCGCTCGGCGACGCCGGTTTCTTCGCCTGGCTCGAGGCCCATGCCGACGCGCTGCTGGCCCGCGACGACGCGACCCTTGCCGAGGCCATCGCCCGCTGCTGCGCGCACAAGGCCGGCATCGTCGCCCGCGACGAAACCGAACGCGGCGAACGCATGCTGCTCAACTTCGGCCACACTTTCGGCCACGCCATCGAAACGCAGCAGGGCTACGGCGGGCTGCTGCACGGCGAGGCGGTGGCCGTCGGCATGGTGCTCGCCGCCCGTCTCTCGGCCCGCCTCGGCCGCGCCCCGGCCGCCGACGCCGAGCGCCTGGCCGCCCTGCTCACGCGCCTCGGCCTGCCCACCACGATCCCCGCCGGCCTCGACCCGGCCGCCCTGCTCGCCCGCATGCGACTGGACAAGAAAGCCGTCTCGGGCACCCTGCGCCTCATCCTCTGGCGCGGCCTCGGCCAGGCCGAGGTCGTCGACACGCTCCCCGAAGCCGACCTGCTCCCCGTCCTCTCAGCCTGACCGCTCCCGCGAGCCTGCAGGAGCGCAGGAGGATGGGGGGACGGGATACAATGGCGACCTTATGCGCCTGTTGCTACAGCAAAAACCCGGGGCCGGCGAGGCGCCCAAGTATGTCCAGCTGATCCTCCAGCAGGACCTGCTGGGCGGCTGGACCCTGCTGCGCGAAACCGGCCAGATCGGCGGCAAGGCGCAGCTTCGCCGCGAACAGTTCCTGGAACGCGATGCCGCCCTGTCGGCCTTCGAGAAGGCCCGCGACGCCCAGGTGCGCAAGGGTTTCCAGGTCATGTTCGCCCAAGGCGCCGACGCGCCGCGTTGACCAGAAGGATTGCCGTGACCCTCAAGAACGACCGCTTCCTGCGCGCCCTGCGCCGCGAACCCGTGGACTGCACCCCCCTGTGGCTGATGCGCCAGGCCGGCCGCTACCTGCCCGAGTACCGCGCCACCCGCAAGCAGGCCGGCAGCTTCATGGGCCTGGCCACCAATCCCGAGCTGGCCTGCGAAGTCACCCTGCAGCCGCTGCGCCGCTACGAGCTTGATGCGGCCATCCTGTTCTCCGACATCCTCACCGTGCCCGACGCCATGGGCCTGGGCCTGTACTTCGCCGAGGGCGAGGGCCCGAAGTTCGAGCGCCCTGTGCGCAACGAAGCCGACATCGCCAGGCTGGCCGTGCCCGACATGGGCACCGAGCTGCGCTACGTGATGGACGCCGTGTCGCTCATCCGCCGCGAGCTCGATGGCTCCGTGCCGCTGATCGGCTTCTCCGGCAGCCCCTGGACCCTGGCCTGCTACATGGTCGAGGGCGGCGGCAGCAAGGACTTCGCCCGCATCAAGTCGCTGGCGCTGGGCAACCCGGCGGCCATGCACCAGCTGCTCGAGGTGACCACCGACGCCGTCATCGCCTACCTCGCCGCGCAGCACGCCGCCGGCGCGCAGGCGCTGCAGGTGTTCGACACCTGGGGCGGCGTGCTGGCGCCGCACCTGTACCGCGAGTTCTCGCTGCGCTACCTGCAGCGCATCGCCGCCGAACTGCCGCGCGGCGAAGGCCGCGAGCGCGCGCCGCTGATCCTGTTCGGCAAGGGCAACGCGCCCTACCTCGAGGAACTGGCCGCCAGCGGCGCCGAGGCCATCGGCGTGGACTGGACCGTGGGCCTGGGCGAGGCGCGCCGTCGCACCGGCGGCAAGGTGGCGCTGCAGGGCAACCTCGACCCGGCGACGCTGTACGCCTCGCCGGAAGTGATCCGCGCCGAAGCCGGCCGCGCCCTGGACGACTACGCGGCCGCCAACGGCGGCTCGCGCGAGGGCCACGTGTTCAACCTCGGCCACGGCATGAGCCCGGACATGGACCCCGAGCACGTGCGCGTGCTCGTGGACGCCGTGCACCAGCACAGCCGCCGCGGCTGATCAGGCCACCGGCGCTCCGCCGTCCGGGGGCGCCGCCGACCACAGCGTGCGCAGGGCGTCGGCCAGCATCGCGCCCGTGACCGGCTTGCGCAGGAAGCCCGCCATGCCGGCGGCGCGGGCCTCGCGCTCGGCCGCCGCGTCGGCGCGCGCGGTGATCGCCAGCAATGGCAGGGGGCGCCCCTGCAGGCGCAGCAGCCGGGCCAGTTCCAGGCCGTCGAGGCCGGGCAGGTCGAGATCAAGCAGGGCCGCGTCGAAGGCATGGGCCGCCAGCGCCGACAGCGCCGCGAGGCCGTGCGGCACGTGCACCACCGCGTGGCCCTGGCGCTCGAGCAGGCCCTGCACCACCTGCGCCACCACCGGGTCGTCCTCCACCAGCAGCAGGCGTCGCCCGCCGGCGGCGGTGGGCACCGGCAGGCTGGCAACGATGGTGCCCGGCAGTTCGACCGCCGCCAGCGGCAGCTCGACGCGGAAGGTGGCGCCGCGGCCGGGTTCGCTGCTCACCGAAATGGAACCGCCCATCGCCGCCGCCAGCTCCTGGCTGATCGCCAGGCCCAGGCCACTGCCGCCGTAGCGGCCCGGGGTGCGCGCCGCCGCGCCCTGCTCGAAGCGCTGGAACAGCCGCGCCTGCTGGCCCGTGGCCAGGCCCGGGCCGGTGTCGCGCACGTGGATCAGCACGCCCCGCGGCTCGCGCGTACCGACGTGCAGGGCCACCCCACCCTTCTCGCAGAATTTGATGGCGTTGCCGGCGAGGTTGAGCAGGATCTGCCGCACGCGGGTGGCGTCGCCGCGCAGGCAGGCCGGCACGTTGCCGTCGCAGCGCAGGGTGAAGGCCAGGCCCTTGGCCTCGGCCAGCGGCCGCAGCAGCCCGGCCAGTTCGTCGAGCAGGGGCCGCAGCGCGAAGGGTGAATCCTCGAGCTCGAGCTTGCCGGCCTCGATGCGGGCCAGGTCGAGCGTGTCGTTGACCAGGCGCAGCAGGTGCCGGCCAGCGCCCTGGATGGCCTCGACGCGGGCGCGCTGCTCGGGATCGAGTTCGCTGCCCTGCAGCAGCTCGGCCATGCCGAGCACGCCCGTCATGGGCGTGCGGATCTCGTGGCCGAGCGTGGCGAGGAAGCGGGTCTTGGCTTCGGAGTTCTGCTCGGCCAGTTGCTGGCGGGCCCGCGCCATGCGCCAGGCCTCGCGCCGGCGCAGGCGCGCCCGGTGCGACACCGCGGCAACGGAGACCAGCGCCAGCAGGCCCATGCCGCCGCCGGCCAGGGCCACCCGCGTGCGCCACCAGGGCGGATCGACCAGTACGGTGATGTGGCGCGGCTCCGACCAGGCGCCATCGGGCAGCGAACCGAGGACCTGCAGCTCGAAGCGCCCCGGCGCCAGGCGCGGGAACACGCGTTCGCCCGGCGCACCCACTTCGACCCAGTCGGGGTCGTAGCCCTCGAGCCGGAAGCGGTAGCGGTGCGCCGCGGGTTCGACGAAGGACAGCAGGCGCGCCACCACGCGCAGGTCGTGGTCGTCGGGGCCCAGCCGCAGCAGGGCGGTGTCCGGCGCCAGCGACAGCTCGCGGCCGGCCCGGCGCAGGCGCAGCGACTCGATCGCGACCGGCGGCGGCGCCAGCGCGCGCCGGTCGAGCCGGCGCGTGTCGAAGCGCTGCAGGCCGCGGGCGCCGAGCGCAGCGCCGTGGCCACCGGGCGCGACCACCACGCCGCCCTCGCCCAGTTCCTGCACCACCATGCCGTCGCCGGTGCCGAAGCGGCGCAGCGCGCCGGCCTGCGGATCGAGCCGCCACAGCCCGCGGGGCGTGGCCAGCCAGAGCGCGCCGCCGGGGTCGCGCGCCAGCTCGATCGCGTCCACGGCCGGCACGCCGTCGCCGGCATCGAAGCGGTGCCGCGGCTCAAGCCGTTCGCCCTGCCAGTGCAGGCCCGCCAGCCGGGCCGGACCGGCCAGCCAGACCTGGCCATCGGGATCGGCCAGCAGCGTGCGCCAGGGGCCCGCGGGGGCGCCCGGCACCGGCAGGAAGCGCGCCTCGCCGGGCACCCAGCGCTCGAGGCCGCCGCCGGCCTGGCGCCAGGGCTGGCCATCGGGCCCCAGCCACAGCGGGGCGCGGGCCGGCCGCTCGACGGCGCGCGCGCTCCCGTCGGGCCAGTGCAGCGCACCGGCCGGGCCCGCCGCCCACAGGCTGCCGTCGCCCGCCTGCAGCCACTGCGTGACCGGCCAGGGCGCATCCGGCCAAGGCTCGCGCACCAGCTCGTCCCGGCCGGGGACCAGCCGCGACAGGCGCCGGCCCTGCGCCAGCATCAGCGCACCGTCGCGCAGCGCCAGCAGGGCGCTGGCGGCACCGGATTCCGGCGCCGGGCTCACCGCCACCGCCTGCCGCCCGCCCCCCTCGAGCGCCACCTTCCACAGCTCGCCGCCGTCGAGCCACCAGGCGCTGCCGTCCTGCGCAGCGGCCAGCAGCGCCGGGCCACCGCGGCCCTCGATGAAACCGAAACTGGCCCAGGCAGGCGGCAGCGACAGCAGGCCATGACCGCGCGTGCCGAACCACAGCCCGCCCTCGCGGTCCTCGAACAGGGCCAGCACCACGCCGGGCCACAGTGGCTCTGACGCCGGCGCCCCCGGCGCGATGCCGCGACGCAGGCCATCCTCGCCGCCCAGCCAGTGCACGCCCTCGCGGTCGACCAGGCCGGGCGGGCCCGCGGGCGCCGGCCCGGCGTCCACCGCCGGCACCGGCTCGAAGTACCGGCGCGCGGCATCGAGGCGCCAGCTGCCCAGGCCTTCCACCCGCACCAGCACGCGATCTTCGGCATCCACCTGCAGGCCGCCCAGCACGTTGCCCGGCAGCGACCCGGCCTGCCCGGGCACGTGCCGCCAGACCTGGAAACCGAGGCCGTCGAAGCGCGCCAGGCCATCGGCGGTGGCCAGCCACAGGTAGCCGGCCCGGTCCTGGGCGATGGCCTCGACGCGGCTGGAGGGCAGGCCTTCGGCGACGCCATGCACGCGCAGCGGCACCGACGCGGGCGACTGCCCGTGGCTGGCCTGCGGCCAGACCAGCGCGCAGAGCAGCGCCAGCACCGCCACGCAATGTTCCGGCAGCGATGACGGCTGCATGCCCCCTCCGGTCTCGGATGCGGCCTAGACTAACCAGCCACCCGACGCACGAAGGTGCGAAAACGGATGAATCTGCCGAGGAAATGGCTGTTGTGTCTGCTATTGCTGGCCGGCTGCAGCGCGGCTGCCGCGCCCGTGCCGGCCTGGCGGCTCGATCCGGCGCACACGCGCGTGCTGTTCCGGGTCGACCATGCTGGCTTCTCCCAGGCCCTGGGCCTGCTGCCGGGCATCGCGGGCGAGCTGCGTTTCGATCCCGACGACTGGGCCGGCGCCCGCGTCGACGTGGTGGTGCCGCTGCCGCGCCTGCTGATCGGCGACGACGACTGGCGCGACGCGCTGCTCTCGCGCACCTGGCTGCACGCCGGGCGCCACCCCGAGGCGCGCTTCCGTTCGGTTCGCGTCGAACCCACCGACGAGGGCACGGCGCGCGTGCATGGCGAGCTCTCGCTGCGCGGCGAAACCCGGCCGGTGGTGCTGGAGGTGAAGCTCAACCGGCTGGCGCGCAACCCGATCGGCTTCCGCCGCACGGTCGGCTTCAGCGCCACCGCGGTGCTCGACCGCCGCGACTTCGGCATGAAGGAGTGGACCAACCTGGTCGGCACGCGCGTGGAACTGGAGATCCAGGCCGAAGCGGTACGCTATACCCCCGACACCGACGAGGAGCACGACGATGCCGATTCGCAACACGACTGAGCGCTGGGGCGGGGTGAGCATCAGCATCCACTGGCTGACGGTGCTGATGGTGTTCGCCCTGGTGGTGGTGGGCTTCGTGATGCAGGAGCTGCCCAACTCACCGACCAAGATCGACGTCTACGCCATGCACAAGAGCTTCGGCCTGACCGTGCTGGCACTCACCCTGCTGCGCCTGCTCTGGCGCCTGTTCGCCGGCACCCCGGCGCCGGTGCCGGGCACGCCGCGCTGGCAGTCGGCCGTCGCCCAGGCCACGCACGGCGCGCTGTACGTGATCCTGCTGGCGATGCCGCTCAGCGGCTGGCTCTACAACTCGGCCTCGGGCTTCCCGCTCAAGTGGTTCGGCCTGTTCGGCCTGCCCAAGCTCAGCGGCTACGACCCGGAGGTGAAGGCCTTCGCGCTGGCCATGCACGAGTGGCTGTTCATCGCCCTGCTGGTGATCGTGGTGGCGCACGCGGCCGCCGCGCTAAAGCACCACTACTTCGACCGCGACGCCACCCTGTCGCGCATGAGCCCGGGCCTGAAGCCGCCCGCCGACGCCCCCTGAAACCTACGGAGCCGTGATGACCCGCCTGATCCCCGCCCTCGCCCTGCTGCTCGCCCTGGCCGCGCCGACCGCGCGCGGCGCGGAATGGCGGGCCGCGCCCGAATCGACGCTGGGTTTCTCCGCCCTCTACATGGGCGAGGCCTTCGAAGGGCGCTTCGGGCGCTTCAGCCCGGCCATCGCCTTCGACCCGGCCGACCTGGCCGGCAGCCGCTTCGACGTGCGCATCGAACTGGCCAGCGCCTCGACCGACAACGAGGAGCGCGACGCGATGCTGGTGGGCCCGGAGTTCTTCAACGCCGGCGCGGTGCCCGAGGCGCGCTACGTGGCGACCACGTTCCGCGCGCTGGGCGGCGACCGCTACGTCGCCGAGGGCGAGCTCTCGCTCAACGGCGTCAGCCGCAAGGTGCCGCTGCAGTTCCGCTGGACCGCCGGCACCCCCGCGGTGCTCGAGGGCGAGGCCACGCTCAGCCGCCTGGCCTTCAAGGTCGGCGAAGGCGACTGGGCCGACACCGGGCTGCTGCCGGACGAGGTGAAGGTGAGCACGCGTCTGGTGCTGTCGCCGCAGTAAACCCGGGGCGACGACACGCCACCGTAACGACATCCCGAAAGACTCCAGGCCGCATGAATTCCCGCTCCGTCCGCCCCGCCGCGCTGCTTGCGGCGCTCCTGCTTGCCGCCTGCGCGCCGTCCGCGCGCGACGTGCGCGGCGCCGCCCCCGCGCCGGCCCACCCCGTGCTGCTGGTGTCCATCGACGGCGCCCACCCGGGCAGCCTGTTCCGCGGCGACACCCCGAACCTCGACGCGCTGGCCCGCCGCGGCGTGCACGCCGAAGGCATGCGCCCGTCCTACCCCAGCCTCACCTTCCCCAACCACTACACCCTGGTCACCGGCCTGCGCCCGGACCGCCACGGCATCGTCGACAACCGCATGGTCGACCCGGTGCTGGGCGAATTCACCATGGCCAACCGCGACGCCGTGGGCGACGGCCGCTGGTGGGAGGACGGCGAGCCGCTGTGGGTTACTGCGCAGTCCCATGGCCTGCGCACCGCCACGATGTTCTGGCCCGGCTCGGAAGCGGCGGTGCGCGGCGTGCGGCCGAACCACTGGCTGCCTTTCCAGTACGGCATGCCGGAATCGGAGCGCGTGGCCACCGTGCTCGGCTGGCTCGACCTGCCGCCGGGCAAGCGCCCGCACCTGCTCACGCTCTACTTCGAACGCGTCGACACCGCCGGCCACGTGCACGGCCCCGGCAGCGAGCAGGCGCGCGAGGCGCTGGCCACGGTGGACGCCGCCATCGGCGAACTCGTCGCCGGCCTCGAGGCGCGCGGCCTGCGCGAGCGCGTGAACCTGGTGGTCGTCTCCGACCACGGCATGGCCGACATCCGCCCCGACCGCACCATATTCGTCGAAGACCTGCTGCCCGCCGGCGCCGCCGACGTGGTGCACCTGGGCAGCCAGGCCGGCTTCAACCCGCGCCCCGGCCAGCAGGCCGCGCTCGAGGCGGCCCTGCTGGGTCGCCGCGGCCACGTCGAATGCTGGCGCCGCGAAGACCTGCCCGAGCGCTGGGCCTTCGGTGCGCACCGGCGCGTGCCGGCGGTGTATTGCCAGGCCGACACCGGCTGGCGCATCGAGTCGCGCGAGCGCAAGGCGCGCAGCAAGTTGCCCCCGCACCTCGGCGCGCACGGCTTCGACCCGGCCGATCCGCGCATGCAGGCCCTGTTCCTGGCCGACGGCCCGGGCCTGGCCGACGCCGCCACGCTGCCCGTGTTCGACAACGTGCACCTGCACCCGCTGCTGCTGGAACTGCTGGGCCTGCCGGCCATGCCATGGACCGACGGCGACCCCGCCGTGCTGCGCCCCGCGCTCAGCGCAGGAAGGCCCTGAGCGCCGCGGCGTCGAACGGCCAGTCCAGCTCGGCGCCGGTGTCCTCGCGCCGAAGCACCGGGATGCGCGTGCCGTAGCGCGCCTGCAGGCCCAGGTCGTCGTCGATCCACAGCGGGTCGAAGTCGGGCACGCCGGCGGCGGCCAGCACTTCCCAGGCCTGGTCGCAAAGGTGGCAGTCGTCGCGCTGGATCAGGGTGAGTTTCATCGTCGTCCCAATGCGCCGGCGTACAGTGGCCGGCGCCTGCAAGGGGCATAGAATACGGCGTCCCCG
This sequence comes from Arenimonas caeni, assembly GCF_003024235.1. Taxonomy (GTDB): domain Bacteria; phylum Pseudomonadota; class Gammaproteobacteria; order Xanthomonadales; family Xanthomonadaceae; genus Arenimonas; species Arenimonas caeni. Next base: position 320,760 of record NZ_KZ679084.1, read on the forward strand.
ACAGAGCGGCCCACCATGGCAGTCAGCGTCTTCGACCTCTTCAAGATCGGCATCGGCCCCTCGTCCTCGCACACGGTCGGCCCGATGCGCGCCGCCGCGCGATTCGTCAGCCACTGGCTGGAGCAAAACGACGACCTGGCCCGCACCGCGCGCGTGCGCGCCGAGGTGTTCGGGTCGCTGGCGCTCACCGGCCGCGGCCACGGCACCGACAAGGCGGTGCTGATGGGCCTGGAGGGCCACTGGCCGAACGAGATCGACCCGGACGTGATCCCCGCCGCGCTCGAGCGCATCCGCGGCGAAAAGAAGATCAGGCTGCTGGGCCGGCACGAGATCCGCTTCGACGAGAAGCACGACCTGGTGATGAACAAGCGGCAGAAGCTGCCCTTCCACACCAACGGCATGCGCTTCACCGCCTACGACGCCGAGGGCACGGTGGTCGCCACCCGCGACTACTACTCGGTCGGCGGTGGTTTCGTGGTCAACCAGGACGAAGCGGCCGAAGACCGCATCGTCGCCGACACCACCGAGCTGCCGCATCCGTTCCACAGCGGCGACGAGCTGCTGCGCCGCTGCGAGGAAACCGGCCAGTCGATCGCCGCCCTGATGCTGGCCAACGAGCAGGCCTGGCGCAGCCAGGACGAGGTGATGGCCGGCCTGCGCGAGCTCTGGCGCGCGATGCAGGACTGCACCCAGCGCGGCATCCGCGAACGCGGCACCCTGCCCGGCGGCCTGCACGTGGCCCGGCGCGCGCCCAGCCTGCACGCCGAGCTGCTGTCCAAGCCCGAAGCCGGCATGCGCGACCCGCTGACGGTGCTCGACTGGGTGAACCTGTACGCGCTGGCGGTGAACGAGGAGAACGCCGCCGGCGGGCGCGTGGTGACGGCGCCCACCAACGGCGCGGCCGGCATCATTCCGGCGGTGCTGCACTACTACGACCGCTTCTGCCCGGGCGCCAGCGAGAAGGGCGTGTTCGACTTCCTGCTCACGGCCGCCGCGATCGGCATCCTCTACAAGGAAAACGCCTCGATCTCCGGCGCCGAGGTGGGCTGCCAGGGCGAGGTGGGCGTGGCCTGTTCGATGGCCGCCGGCGGCCTGGTGGCGGCCCTGGGCGGCACGCCCGGCCAGGTCGAGAACGCCGCCGAGATCGGCATGGAGCACAACCTCGGCCTGACCTGCGACCCGATCGGCGGCCTGGTGCAGATCCCCTGCATCGAGCGCAACGCGATGGGCGCGGTGAAGGCGATCAACGCAGCGCGCATGGCGCTGCGCGGCGACGGCAAGCACAAGGTGTCGCTCGACAAGGTCATCAAGACCATGCGCGACACCGGCCGCGACATGCAGGACAAGTACAAGGAAACCTCGCGCGGCGGCCTGGCCGTCAACGTCATCGAGTGCTGACCCCCTCCTCGCCCACCCTCCTGCTCGCTGCTTTCGCGGGTGGAGGCGGCGTGCACGCGTAAGACTCGACGGAGTGGAGGACAGGATGTCCGCAACGCCCGGCCGTAAGCTGGTCATGGATGACGCTTGCGCGCGGCCGGACGGCGAGTCTTGCGCGTGCGCGGCGGCGCCACTGCGCCAAATCTCCGGCCGGAAGGGCCAGCGACAGGCAGTCGGGCCTGAAGGCCCTCCCACAAGATTCGCGCCTGAAGGCGCTCCTACGGGGAGGCCGTGGGGCGGGCGGGGTCACGGATTGGGGGTTGGTGGCTTGCCGGCGGCAGTGGGTCGGCGTAATAGTCGGGGCAAGCCCCGCTCCGGAAGCCGCCGTGCCCGAAACACGCCGCGTCCCGATGACGACCCTTTGGATCGTTCTCCTGCTGTGGGCGGGTGTTTCGCTGGCGTTGGACCCGGACAAGTCCTTCCATCATTACGTCCGCAACACCTGGAGCATCGAACAGGGCCTGCCGCAGATCAGCGGCCTGGCCATCGCCCAGGACCGCACCGGCTACCTGTGGGTGGGCACCCAGGCCGGCCTGGCCCGCTTCGACGGCATCCGCTTCACCGCCTTCGACCCCGAGTCGGCGCCCGGCCTGCGCGGCATGTACATCCACGACCTGCTCGTGGACCCGCGCAACCGCGTCTGGGTGGCCACCTACCGGGGCGTGAGCGTCTACGAGGACGGCCACTTCCGCGCCCTGCCGGTCGTCGGTGGCGAGGGCGACCGCGGGCTCGACACCACCGACCTGGTCGCCATGCCCTCGGGCGAGATCATGGTGGCCGCGCCCGACGGCGTGTACCGGGCCACCGAAACCCGGCTCGAGCGCCTGCACGGCCTGCCGCGCCCCGCCACCAGCCTGCACGTGCGCGGCGACACCCTCTGGGTCGGCAGCCACGGCCGCGTGTATCGCATCGGCACCGACGGCATCCAGGTGCTGCCCCTGCCCGAGGGCGACGACGACACCGTCGTGACCCAGCTGCTCGACGCCCATGGCCGGCTCTGGGCCGGCACCACCGCTGGCCTGTTCTTCCGCGAGCACGACCGCTGGCAGCGCTACGAAGGCGACGAAAAGCTGGCCAGCTCGCCGGTGGAGGCGATGTACGAGGATCGCGACGGCAACCTCTGGGTCGGCCTGGTCGACGACCTGGCCCGCCTGCGCGCCGGCCGCGTGGTGGAAGTCGTGCGCAGCGACGCCACCGGCACCGCGGTGCGCGCGATCTTCGAGGACCGCGAGGGCAACCTCTGGCTGGGCACGCAGTGGGAGGGCGTCACCCGGCTCTGGAACGGCTGGACCCGCCGCTACAGCCAGTTCGAGGGCCTGGTCGACCCGGTGCTGTGGTCGGTGGCACGAGGGCCGGAGGGGCGGCTGTGGGTGGGCACCAACAACGGCCTGAGCGTGATGCGCGACGGCCGCTTCGAGCAGGTCGTGGCCGGCGCCGACCTGCCCCACCCCAATGCCTACACCCTGCTGCCCGAGCGCGATGCCGTCTGGATAGGCACCCGCCGCGGCGTCGCCGTGCTGCGCGACGGGCAGCTGGAGATCCCGGCCCAGCTGGCGCCGATGCGCAGCGCCCAGATCAACGGCATCGTGCGCGACAGCCGCGGCGCGCTGTGGTTCGCCACCACCCAGGGCCTGTACCGGCTGACCCGCGATGGCCTGCAGGGCTTCGGCACCGCGCACGGCCTGCGCGACGCGCGCGTGCGCCTGGTCCATGAAACCCGCGACGGCCGCCTGCTGGTCGCTTCGCACGCGGGCCTGTTCGAATTCGAGGCCGACCGCCTGCGGCCGGTCGGCGCAGAGGCGGGGCTGCGCCCGGACCTGGACATCACCGCCATCCACGAGCTGCCCGACGGCCGGCTGCTGGTGGGCGCGCTGTCGGAGGAGATCTTCCTGTTCGACGGCCAGGCCTGGCACGGCTTCGACAAGTCCAGCGGCTTGCCGGTCAATTCGCCCTTCTTCATGACCCACGACGAGGCCGGCTACCTGTGGGTGGCCGGCATCCGCGGCGTGCACCGGTTGGTGCTGCAGGACATGGCCGACTACGCCGCCGGGCGCATCTCGCACGTGCGCGGCGAGATGCTGCTCAACGAGCGCGGCGACCGCCGCGGCGGCCAGAAGGGGTTTTGCTGCAACGGCGCCGGCAACGCCAAGGGTTTCGTGCACCAGGGCGAACTGTGGCTGCCCACGCGCGATGGCGTGGTGGCGATGCGCACCGACGGCATCGTCAAGAACGCCACGGCGCCGCGCACGCTGATCGAGCGGGTGCGGGTGGGAGAACTGTGGCGCCCCGCCGACCCCAGCGCCGACTGGCGGCTGCCGCCCGACCAGCGCGACCTGGGCTTCGAGTTCACCGTGCTCAGCCTGCAGGACCCCAAGAGCGTGGAGCTGCGCTACCGGCTGGTCGGCTACGACGCCGACTGGCGCCGGCTGGAAGACCCGACCCGGCGCAGCGTGAACTACACCAACCTGCCGCCCGGCGCCTACGTGTTCGAGGCCCAGGGTTCGAACAACGCCGACACCTGGAGCCAGGCGCCGGCGCAGATCGGCTTCCGGATCCAGCCGCACTTCCACGAAACGCCCCTGTTCTACTGGCTGCTGGCGGGCCTGCTGGGGAGCCTGGCCTGGGCCGGCTACCGCCGGCAGATGCGCCTGCACCTGCGCCAGCGCCAGGCCCTGGAACTGCTGGTGAGCCAGCGCACCGAGGCGCTGGAGGTGGCCAACCACCGGCTCGAGGAAGCCAGCCAGACCGACCCGCTCACCGGCCTGCGCAACCGCCGCTACCTGGCCACGCAGATCCCGGCCGACATCGCCTACTACGACCGCGAAACGGTGCGCCGCGGCGCGCCGGACGAGGTGATGGTGTTCGCGCTGATCGACATCGACCACTTCAAGGCCATCAACGACAACCACGGCCACCAGGCCGGCGACCGCGTGCTCCAGCAGATGGCCCAGGTGCTCACCCAGATGGTGCGCACCGGCGACTACATCGCGCGCTGGGGCGGCGAGGAGTTCCTGGTGGTGTTCCGGCCCATGCCCAACCGGCACCTGCCGATGCTGGGCGATCGCATCTGCCAGGCCGTGGCCGGGCACCGCTTCGACGTGGGCACGGGCGAGCCGCTGCAGGTGACCTGCTCGGTGGGCTTCATCGAATGCCCGCTGTTCCGCGACGCCCGCGGCGGCCTGGGCTGGGAGCAGATGATCGAACTGGCCGACCGCGCCCTGTACGTCGTCAAGGCGCATGGCCGCAACGGCTGGGCCGCCTACCGGGCCCGCGCCGACACCGACCTGGGCCAGCTGCAGCAGGCCCTGCGCGGCGACCCGGGCCAACTTCACGGCGCCGGCCGACTCGACCTGCTGGCCTCGCCCCACCTGCTGGCGGCGCGCGACGCCGGCAAGCCCTAGTCCGCGGCTCCCGGCCCGCCTATGCTCCCGGGCATGCCCGCCCCTTTGCGCAAGCTCGTCGTGGTGCTGGTGCTGCTGGCGCTGTACGTGGCCGGTGGCGCCTATTCGAGCCTGCTGGGCGGCGGCCCGGACGAAGTGGCGCTGTTCTGGCCGGCCGCGGGCGTGGGCCTGGCCGCCGTGCTGCGCTTCGGCTGGAGGATCAGCTGGATCGTGCCGGTCGGCACCCTGCTGGTGCACCTGCTGTTCGACCCGGTGCCCCGGGTGTTCATCGTCTGGTCGATGGCCTCGAACCTGGCCGGCGTGCTGGCCGGCGCCTGGGTGGTCAAGCGCCAGCCCATGGACGACCTGCTGACGGTGCGCTTCGGCCTGCATGCACTGGCCGGCGCCGTGGTGATGTCGACGGTCGGCGCCGCCATCGGCAGCGCCGGCATGCTGCAGGCCGGAATGATCGGCGCCGCGCAGTGGCCCGGCTCCGCGGCCCGCTGGCTGTTGGGCGACCTCCTCGGCGCGACCTCGATCGCCCCGGCGCTGATGCTGCTGCTGCCCGGCCGCAGCGGCCAGCGCCGCCGCTTCCCGGCCTCCGACTACGCGCCCGAGTCCGAACGCCTGGTCTGGAACATCGCCCTGATGGCCAGCTACCTGCTGATGGCCTGGGGCGGCAGCCTGGGCGGCAACTACGCCATGGGCCTGGTGGCGCTGCCGCTGGGCGTGATGGTCTGGAGCGCCGTGCGCATGCCGCCCACCCACACCGCCGTGGCCGGCGCGCTCACGATGCTGCTGATCGCCGGCCTGGCCGGCTTCGGCATCGCCGGCTACCCGCGCGCGCGGGCGCCGCTCGACAGCGTCTACCTGCTGGTGTTCCTGATCCAGGTGGCGGCGCTGCCGCTGATGCTGGCCTTCGCCATGCACCAGCAGCGCGTCAGCGCCAACGTGCTGCGCCACCGCGCCAGCGTCGATCCGCTCACCGGGCTGGAAAACCGCAACGCCTTCGAGGAGGCCGTCAAACCCGAGGTCGCGGCCGGCCCGCCGCTGCCGATGGCCCTGGCCTACGTCGACCTCGACCACCTCAAGCTGATCAACGACACCGCCAGCCACGTGGCCGGCGACGAGCTGATCCGCGGCGTGGCCGGCGTGATCGCCGCGCACATGCACCCCGACGAGCACCTGGCCCGCACCGGCGGCGACGAGTTCGCGCTGCTGCTGCGCAACTGCGCGCCGATGGTGGCCGAGGACCGCATGCGCGCGCTGCTGCGCGCCATCGAAGGCTACCGCTGCGGCTGGGACGGGCAGATGCTGGGCACCACCGCCAGCGCCGGCGTCGTCACCTTCATGCCCGGCCAGGCCGACTACGCGCAGCTGTTGTCGCAGGCCGACGCCGCCTGCTTCACCGCCAAGGAACAGGGCGGCAACCGGGTCTGCCTGGCGAGCCTGGCCGCCGGCGAACTGCTCGACCGAACCGCCGCCATGCGCTGGGTGCTGCGCATCCGCGAGGCCCTGGAGAAGCACGCACTGGAGCTGCATTGCCAGAGCATCGTGCCGCTGCAGCCGGGCGTGCTCACCGGCCGCCACTTCGAGGTGCTGCTGCGCCTGCGCGACCCGCGCAGCGGCGAACGCCTGGACCCCGGGCAGTTCATGCCGGCGGCCGAACGCTTCCGCCTGGGCACGCGCATCGACCGCGAGGTGGTGAGCCGCACGCTGGAGTGGCTCGAGCAGCGACCCGAGGCCGCGGCCACGGTGGACACCTGCGCGATCAACCTGTCGGGCGAGGCGGTGATCGACGAAGGTTTCATCGGCTGGCTGGCCGAGCGCCTGCGGCGCAGCAGCTTCCCGGCCTCGCGGCTGTGCTTCGAACTGACCGAGACCAGCGCCGTGCGCGACCTGGCGCGGGCGCGGCGCTTCATCAACCAGCTGCGCGAGCTGGGCTGCCGCTTCGCGCTCGACGACTTCGGCACGGGCTTCTGCTCGTTCAACTACCTGCGCTCGCTGGACGTGGACTACTTCAAGATCGACGGCAGCTTCGTGCGCGACATGCACGCCTCGCCCATGGCCGAGGCGGTGGTGCGCTCGATCAACGAGATCGCCCACGTCCTGGAGAAGAAGAGCATCGCCGAGCACACCGAGACCGAGACCGAGCGACGGGCGCTGCAGGCCCTGGGCGTGGACTTCGCCCAGGGCTATGCCTTCGACCACCCGCGGCCGATCGACGAGTACTTCGCCGACCCGCCCGGAGGCCGGCCATGAGCGGCCGGCCCGCGCTGGCGGCGCTGCTGGCGCTGCTGCTGCCGGCGGCGGCGGCCGCGCAGGGCCTGGCCGAACTGTCGGTGGTGCGCCAGGGCGGCGCCCAGGCCGCCATCGCCACCAACCGCAGCGGCGGCCCGGTGGAAGTGGAGCTGATGGCCGAGCACTGGCAGGACATGCACGCCGAGCCGGCGCTGCCGCTGCGGCGGGTGCTGCGCCCGGGCGAACGCGCGACGCTGGCCGTGCTGCGGCCGACGGGCCCGTCGGCGCGGCACGACCTGCAGCTGTGGATCGTGCCGGGCGAACCCTACGTGGTGCCGCGCGACGTGGTCTATTCGCTGCCGGTGGTGGAGTCGGCCTTCGAACTGGGCCAGGGTTTCCACGGCGGCTACAGCCATGGCGACGACGCCAACCGCTATGCCGTGGACCTGATCGTCGACGAAGGCACGCCGGTGCTGGCCGCGCGCGACGGCGTGGTGCTGGCGACCGCCAGCGGCCACGGCGATGGCGCGCCCGACCCGAGCCTGGCCGGTGCCGCCAACTACATCCGGGTGCTGCACGACGACGGCTCGATGGCGCTCTACGGGCACCTGCGCGAAGGCGGGGTGTTCGTACGCCCGGGCGAGCGGGTGACGCTGGGCCAGGTGATCGGCGAAAGCGGCAACACCGGCTTCTCCAGCGGGCCGCACCTGCACTTCGTGGTGCAGGTCAACGCCGGCATGCGGCTCGAGTCGGTGCCCTTCCGCATGATCGGCCCCGACGGCTACCTCCCGCTGCGATAGCAGTGGCTCAGGTCCTTCGGGCCAGGCCGTACTTCGCGAGCAGGTCGGCGGCTTCCATCGGCCGCGCGAACAGGTAGCCCTGGGCATCGTCGCAGCCCAGTTCGCGCAGGCGCGCGGCGTGCTCCTCGGTTTCCACGCCTTCGGCCAGCACGTTCAGGTGCAGGCTGGTGGCCAGGGCGATGACGGTGCGCACGATGCCGTCCGCCGCCTCCGAGGCGCCCATGGCGCTGACGAAGGACTGGTCGATCTTGAGCCGGTCCATCGGCAGCTTGCCCAGGTAGGACAGCGAGGAATAGCCCGTACCGAAGTCGTCGATGGCGAGCCGGAAGCCGCGCTCGCGCAGGGCCGCGAGCAGCGAGATGGTCTGGTCTGTCCCGGTCATCAACATCGATTCGGTGAGTTCGATCTCGAGCGCCGACGGATCCAGGCCCGCGTGTTCCACCTCGGACATCAGCTGGGGCAGGAAATCCTCGCGGCGCAGCTGGCTGGCGGCGATGTTCACCGACACCGGCACCGCCGGCAGGCCGTCGTCGCGCAGGCGCCGCAGCGTGCGGCAGGCCTCGCGCAGCATGAAATCGCCGATCTGCCCGACCAGGCTGGCTTCTTCGGCCACGGGGATGAACTCCGCGGGGGGCACCACGCCACGCTCCGGATGGCGCCAGCGCACCAGCGCCTCGATGCCCACCAGCTCGCCGGTGCGCAGCGAGACCTGCGGCTGGAACACCGGGAACAGCTCGTGCCGCTGCAGGGCGAGCCGCAGCTGCGATTCGATGGTGAGCCGGTGCAGGCTGGCGCCCGGCTGGCCCGGTGAATAGACGCACAGCCGCCGCAGGCCCTCGGACCGGGAGTAATTGAGCGCCGCGTTGGCCGACACCAGCAGCAGCTCGGCGTCTTCGCCATGCTCGGGGCAAAGCGCGACGCCGCTGCTCAGCCCCAGCATCACGTCCTGCCCCGCCACGTTGAACGGGGACTGCATCGCCGCGTCCAGCCTGGTCCAGATGGCCCGGGCCTCCGTCTCGCCGGCACCGGGAAGCAGCACGGCGAATTCGTCGCCGGACACGCGCGCCAGCACGTTCTTTTCGCCGAACAGGCCGACCAGGCGCTGCGTCAGCATCACCAGCACCTGGTCGCCCAGGCTGAAACCGAAGGAGTCGTTGACCTGCTTGAACCGGTCGATGTTGAGCATCATCACGGCCAGCCGGTTCCCGTTCTCCCTGAGCGCGGCGCGCGCGCGCTCGCCGAAGCCCTGGCGGTTGGGCAGGCCGGTGAGCGCATCGGTGCGCGCGAGCGCCTCGATGCGCGACTGGCTGAGCTTGCGCTCCGAGATGTCGGTGAACTGCCCGAGATAGTTGGTGCGGCCATCGGCATGGTTGATGCGGGTGATGACCAGCCACTCCGGATACACCTCGCCGGTCTTGCGCCGGTTCCAGACCTCGCCCTCCCAGCGCCCGTGCTGGTGCACCTGCTCCCACATCGCCCGGTAGAACTCCGGACCGTGGTGGCCCGAGGACAGCACCGACGGGCGCCGGCCGACCACCTCGTCGGCCGCGTAGCCGGTGACCCGGGTGAAGGCGCTGTTGATGCTGATGATCTTGCCGTCGCCGTCGCAGACCAGGATGCCCTCGTGGCTGTTCTCGAAGGCATCGGCCGAGATGCGGAGCTGGGCCTCGTCCCGGCGCCGGCGGGTCATGTCCAGGTGCACGCCGGCCAGGCGCAGCGGCCGGCCGTCCGCGCCACGCTCGAGCACCGTGCCGCGCGACTGCACCCACACCCAGTGGCCGTCGGCGTGACGCAGGCGCAGCTCCATCACGAAGCTGTCCTTGCCCGGCTCGTCCAGGCGGCGATACGCAGCGCGCAGCCGCGCCCGGTCCTCCGGGTGCACGCGATCGCGCCAGGCGGCCGCCAGCCCCGCGTCGCGCGCCGGATGCAGGCCCAGCATGCGGAACCACTCGTCGTTGGCGAGCATTTCGCCGGTGTCGAGGCGGTTGGACCAGGTGCCCAGCTGCGCCGCGCCCACGGCCACCGCCAGCTGGTGTTCGGCATCGCGGGCGGCGCGTTCGCGTTCGCGCAGGACGATGTTCGCGCCCAGTTCGGCCGCCGTGGAGCTGACCGCGCTGAGAAAGGAGTGGTCGAAGATTCCCGGCCGGCGGTCGGCCAGGTACAGCACGCCCAGCCGCTCGCCCATCTCCACCAGCGGCACCACCACCAGCGAGCGCATGCCCAGGCGGTGGAAGGGCTCCGTGGCGGGGTGGCGGCCAGGCAGCTCGTCGAGGTCGGCGAACACCAGCGGCTCGCCGGTGAGCAGTACGCGCACCGCGGGGCGGTCGGCCTGGTCCGGATCCTCGAGGTCGCCCGCGCTCACCGGCAACTGGTCCTGCCTGACGCCGAACAGGGCCGTGGGCAAGATCGTTCGGCCATCGGGCTGCACGCGCGCCATGCCGGCCAGCGTGTACCCGCCTTCCTGCACCAGCAGCCGGCAGATCTCCGCGGAAAGGGCGTCGCGGTCGGTCAGGCGCTGCCCGGCCAGGCTGACGCAGCTGACCGTACGCAGTAGCCGGGACTGGTGCTCCAGCCGCTCCGAGGCCTGTTCGACGGCCCGCGCCACCCGGGCCAGCTCGTCGCCGCCGGAAACGCCGGTGCGCAGCGGCTCGCCTTCGAACTGCAGGTGGCCGGCCGCGTCGGCCAGCAGGCTCGAGCGGCGCGTCCAGACGAGGTGGAACAGGCCCCAGATGATGGTGATCACGGCCACGATGCCGGCCGAATTGGCCCAGAAGGTCCTGCCCGCCTCGGCGCGCAGCTGCGCGGCCACCGGCACGCTGTCCGCCTCGACCACCAGCATGGCGTAGCGCGGCGGGTCCGACGACAGCAACACCTGCCGCGATACCGCCAGCTGGCCCGGGGCCGCGGCGAGTGATCGGCCGGGCCGGGCCCTGAAGGCGGCGTCGAGCAGCGCGTCGCCGAGCGCCTTCGGTCGTTGGGAAGCCACTTCGGTGAAGGGCTGGCCGATGTCGCGGCGATGGATGGCGGCGCGGACACTGCCCTGGCCATCGACGAGCCAGGCCCCCTTGACCCGCAGGTCGGCGGCCAGGCCACTGACAATCCGCTCCGGGAGGTATTCGATCCCCAGCTCGGCCTGCATGTCGATGCGGCGGCCCTGGTGGAGCAGCAGGTCGGCCATGTCGCCGGCGGTGTCGCGCTCGGCGCGCTGCTGCACGTCCGACAGGCCGACCAGCATCTGCACCGCCGCGGCCGCCAGTGCGAGAAGCAGCAGCAGCACAGGCAGGACCTGGCTGGCGGGCCGCGAGGTGAGCAGGCGGGTGATCATGGTCCGGCACCCACCTCCGGCGCCAGGATGCGCTCGTCGATGCGCAGGCCAGGCTCGAGGCCGGCACGTCGCAGGCTCGCCGCCAGCGCACGCATGTTCCGCGACAGCTCCGAGGGCTCGCCGGCCATCATCCTGCGGCTGGCCTCGCCGTCGAGGAAGGCGACGCCATCCAGCGCGGCGCGGTAGTCCCGCACGTCCAGGCGCCCGCCGGCCACCAGCATGTCCAGCGGCAGGAGGTCGGGCTGGGCGAAGGCCTTCGCGGCGCGGTCCCAGGCGGCCAGCAGCTCGCGCAGCGCCGGCCGGCGCGAGCGCAGTACTTCTTCGCGGGCCACCAGCACGTCCAGCACCAGGCCCGGATGGTCGGCCGTCGAGAACGCCAGCACGGCGCCCTCATCGAGCAACTCCGAAAGCATGGGCTCGAACACGACCGCGCCGGCGGCCCCGCCGTTGCGCCAGCGCACCGGCACCACCGAGGACTGCACCCGGACGATGCGCACGTCCTCCATCTCCATGCCGGCTTCGACCAGGGCGCTGTGGAGCACGTGGTAGCCCATCGCCGAATCCTCCACCAGCACCGCCTGGCCGCGCAGGCCGGCGATGCCGTCCACGCCCGGCGCCACCACCACGCCGTCGGCGCCATGCGAGTCCGAGAGCACCGAGATGACGCGGATCGGCACGCCCTCGGCGTACAGGCGGATGGCTTCGTCCAGGGTCACGGCCCCCACGTCGGCGCTGCCATCGCGCAGGGCCTGGGCCGTTTCGGTGTTCGAGAGGGTTTCAACGATGCGCAGCTGCGGACCCAGCCAGTCCTGCTCGCGCGCCAGCACCAGGGGTTCGTAGCCGATCCAGGGGCCGATCGAGACCACCAGGGGCTTGGGCGGCGCCGGCGGCGCCACCAGCGACACCAGCCAGAACAGCGCGCCCAGCATCACCATCAGGGGCAGGAACCAGGCCAGGGGCGCGAACTTCGATCGGGGTTTCGGATCCGGCATTCCGGGGCGTGTCCGCTCGGCTGGGATTGACGAAGGAAGGGCCTGCCCGGACATACTGGCGCAATGAAGCCCCTGCGACTACTCCCCGCCGCCCTGGCGCTGGCCCTGGCGGCCTGCGCCAGCTCCCCCGCAACCGTCGATGCCCCCGCCGAGCCTGCGGACGGCCACGACCCCTCGTCCCGGCCGATGCCCAATGTCTTCGGCGCCGATGCCGTAGCGGTGGACGAAGCCTTCGTCACCGTCCCCCTGCCCGACAGCGAGATCGACTCGGTGGCGAGCTGGACCACGCCCGACGGCGACACCTGGCTGATCGCCACCGCCAAGGAGAGCCACCAGTTGGTCGTGTACGACGGTGACAGCGGCGAGTTCCGGCTGGCCGTCGGCGGCCGCGGCGAGGCGCCCGGCCAGTACACCCGCCCCAACGGCATCGCCGTGTTCGGCGACCTGGTGTTCGTGGTCGAGCGCGACAGCCACCGCGTGCAGGTGCAGCGCCTGCCCGACTTCGCGCCGGTGGCGATCATCGGCGCCGACGTGCTGCGCAGCCCCTACGGCCTGTGGCTGCACGAAACCGCGCCGGGCGAGCTGGAAATGCTGGTGACCGACAGTTTCATGGCCGACTACCGCACCCAGACCCTGCCGCCGATGCACGAGCTCGACCAGCGCGTGCGCCGCTTCCGGCTGCAGCTGCGCGGCGAGGCGCTGGTGGCCGAGTACACCGGCCACTTCGGCGACACCACCGAAGAAGGCGCGCTGCGCATGGTCGAGTCGATCGCCGGTGACCCTGCGCACGACCGCCTGCTGATCGCCGAGGAAGACCTGCGCGCGGGCACCACCCTGCGCGTCTACGACCTGGCCGGCCGCTACCAGGGCCAGAACCTGCCGCGCGAGACATTCAAGGCCCAGGCCGAGGGCGTGGCGCTGTGGGCCTGCCCGGACGGCAGCGGCTACTGGGTGACCGCCGACCAGGGCCGCGACCGCACCGTGTTCCACGTGTTCGACCGGCGCGAGCTGGGCTACCTGGGCAGCTTCAACGGCGCGGCCACGGCGATGACCGACGGCATCTGGCTCGACGGCATCGGCAGCCCGCGCTTCCCCTACGGCGTGCTCTACGCCTCGCACGACGACGCCGGCGTGGCGGCGTTCGACTGGCAGGACATCGCCCAGGCCCTGAAGATCCGCCGCAGCTGCGACTGAGCCCCCGCCCCCCTTCTGTGGGAGGCCCTTCAGGGCCGACAGGCAAGTCGGCCCTGAAGGGCCTCCCACAGGGGGCGCGGGTATAATGGCCGGCTTATGTCCGACCACCTCGCCCAGACCCGCCGCCGCCGCACGTTCGCGATCATTTCGCACCCCGACGCCGGCAAGACCACCCTGACCGAAAAGCTGCTGCTGTTCGGCGGCGCCATCCAGATGGCCGGCTCGGTGAAGGGCCGCAAGGCCGCCCGCCACGCCACCTCGGACTGGATGGCGCTGGAGAAGGAGCGCGGCATCTCGGTCACGTCCTCGGTGATGCAGTTCCCCTACGAGGGCCGCATCGTCAACCTGCTCGACACCCCCGGCCACGCCGACTTCGGCGAGGACACCTACCGCGTGCTCACCGCGGTCGACAGCGCGCTGATGGTGATCGACGTGGCCAAGGGCGTCGAGGAGCGCACGATCAAGCTGATGGAGGTGTGCCGGCTGCGCGACACGCCGATCATGACCTTCATCAACAAGCTCGACCGCGAGGGCAAGGAGCCGATCGAGCTGCTGGACGAAGTGGAGAGCGTGCTGGGCATCCAGTGCGCGCCCATCACCTGGCCGATCGGCATGGGCCAGCGCCTCAAGGGCGTGGTGCACCTGCTCACCGGCGAAGTGCACCTGTACGAGCAGGGCCGCAACTTCACCCGCCAGGACAGCACCATCTTCCCCTCGCTCGACGACCCGGGCCTGGAAGCGCGCATCGGCAGCCAGATGCTGGCCGACCTGCGCGACGAGCTCGAACTGGTGCAGGGCGCGTCGCACCCCTTCGACAAGGCGTCCTACCTGGCCGGCAGGCAGACCCCGGTGTTCTTCGGCTCGGCGGTGAACAACTTCGGCGTGCAGCCGCTGCTCGACTTCTTCGTCGAGCACGCGCCCTCGCCCAAGCCGCGCGCCACCACCACCCGCGAGGTGCAGCCCGAGGAGGAGACCTTCTCCGGCTTCGTCTTCAAGATCCAGGCCAACATGGACCCGCAGCACCGCGACCGCGTGGCCTTCCTGCGCGTGTGCTCGGGCAGGTACGAAAGCGGCATGAAGGCCTACCACGTGCGCAGCGGCAAGGACCAGAAGCTGGCCAACGCGCTGACCTTCATGGCCTCGGACCGCGAGATCGTGGACACCGCCTACCCCGGCGACGTGATCGGCCTGCACAACCACGGCACCATCTCGATCGGCGACACCTTCAGCGCCGGCGAGGTGATGGGCTTCACCGGCATCCCGAACTTCGCGCCCGAGTTGTTCCGGCGCGCGCGCCTGCGCGACCCGCTCAAGCTCAAGCAGCTGCAAAAGGGCCTGGCGCAGCTTTCCGAGGAAGGCGCGACGCAGTTCTTCCGGCCGCTGATGAGCAACGACCTGATCCTGGGCGCGGTGGGCGTGCTGCAGTTCGAGGTGGTGGCCTACCGCCTGAAGGACGAGTACGGCGTGGAAGCCAGCTTCGAGCCGGTGAGCGTGGCCACGGCGCGCTGGGTCAGGGGCGGCACGCCGAAGAAGCAGGAAGAGTTCCGCGAGAAGAACGCCATGAACCTGGCGCTCGACGCCGCCGGCCAGCTGGTCTACCTGGCGCCCTCGCGCGTGAACCTGCAGCTGACCCAGGAGCGCTGGCCGGACTTCGAGTTCGCCGCCACCCGCGAACACGCCCAGACCCTGGCCATCGAATAAAGGGGACGGGTGCATTTTTGCTGCGCAAAAATGCACCCGTCCCCCACTCGAGTCATTGCTCCAGCCCGCGAGCGCAAGGTAAGCCGATGACCGAGTACGAGCACGACCACGAATCGCCCCGCGAGGAGCTCGCCAACGCCATCAGCCATGGCGCCGGCGCGGTCGCGGCGCTGGTGGGCGGCTCGGTGCTCACCACCCTCGCGGCGGCCTTCGGCAATGGCTGGCAGCTGGCCGGCGCCATCGTGTTCAGCGTCTCGCTGCTGCTGCTCTACCTGGCCTCGACGCTCTACCACGTCAGCAGCAACCGCGTGCTGCGCGGCCGGCTGAAGGTATTCGACCACTGCGCCATCTTCGTGCTGATCGCCGGCACCTACACCCCGTTCACCCTGGTGGGCCTGCGCGAGGACGGCGGCTGGTGGCTGTTCGCGGCGATCTGGGCGCTGGCCGCGGCCGGCGTGGTGTTCAAGCTGTTCTTCACCGGCCGCTTCAAGGGCCTGTCCACCGCCATCTACGTGGCGATGGGCTGGATGGTGCTGACCGCGGTCGGGCCGTTCCTGCGCCAGGTGCCCACCGAGACCATCGCCTGGCTGCTCGGCGGCGGCGTGGCCTACACCGCCGGCACCTACTTCTACATGCACAAGCGCATCCCGTTCGCGCATGCGATCTGGCACGGCTTCGTGCTGGCCGGCAGCGCCTGCCACTTCGTGGCCGTCACCCAGCACGTCGTGCCTTAAAGGGGACAGGTGCATTTAAAGAAAGGGGGGCAGGTCCACTTATCGCGGCGCGATAAGTGGACCTGCCCCCCTTTCTTTAAATGCACCTGTCCCCTTTAAGGCACGACGTGCTGGGTGACNGGGCCGGGCTCAGCTGGCGATGTATTGCTGGAGCTGCTCGATTTCCTGCTGCTGGTCCTCGATGACGGCCTTGACCAGGTCGCCGATGGACACCAGGCCCAGCACACGGCCGTCCTCGACCACCGGCAGGTGGCGGATGCGGCGGTCGGTCATCATGGTCATGCAGGTTTGCGCCGTGTCGGCGGGCGTGACGGTGATGACCGGGCTGGACATGATGGCGGCCACCGGCGTGTCGGCCGAGCTGCGGCCCTGCAGGATGACCTTGCGGGCGTAGTCGCGTTCGGTGGCGATGCCCACCAGCTCGCCGCCCTGCATCACCAGCACCGAGCCGATGTGGTGTTCGGCCATCAGGCGCACGACCTCGAGCACGGGCGCCTCCTTGGGCACGGTGACGAGCCGGCCGGCCTTGTTGGCCAGGATCTGGTTGACGTTGCGCATGCGCTTGCCCTCCTCGATTCCCCTGCCCGGACTATACGCCCGGCTGGGGGTCGGGGACAGGTGCCTTTGATGCGGGTCAGCCGGCCGTAGTTTCCGTGGCGGGAGTCGGCCGCATCAAAGGCACCTGTCCCCTTTGCGCTCGTCGGCCACCAGGTAGAGCGGCCGCTGCTTGGCCTCGAGGTACAGTCGCCCCAGGTATTCGCCGATGATGCCCAGCGCCACCAGCTGCAGGCCGCCCAGGAACAGCACCACCGTCATCAGCGAGGGCCAGCCCTGCACCGGGTCGTCCCAGACCAGGGTGCGCAGCACGATGAACACGCCCCAGACGAAGGCCGCCAGCGCGCTGAACAGGCCCAGGTAGGTGGCCACGCGCAGCGGCACCGTCGAGAAGCTGGTGATGCCCTCGATGGCCAGGTTCCACAGCTTCCAGTAGTTGAACTTGCTGCCGCCGGCCAGGCGCGGCGCGCGCTCGTAGGGCAGCGACACCTGGCGGAAACCCACCCAGGTGAACAGGCCCTTCATGAAGCGCTGGCGCTCGCGCAGCGTGCGCAGCGCGTCGAGCACCGGCCGCGACATCAGGCGGAAGTCGCCGGTGTCGGGCGGGATGGGCGTTTGCGAGAGGCGCTGCATCACGCGGTAGAAACCGGCGGCGGTGAAACGCTTGAGCCAGGTTTCGCCGTCGCGGCGGGTGCGGGTGCCGTAGACTACGTCGAAACCCTCGCGCCATTTGGCGACGAAGGCCGGGATCAGTTCGGGCGGGTCCTGGCCGTCGGCATCGAGCACGAGGGCGGCGTCGGTGTGCACGCGGTCGAGGCCGGCGGTGAGCGCCAGTTCCTTGCCGAAGTTGCGGGCCAGGCGCACCAGGCGCACGCGCGGGTCGGCCGCGGCCAGGGCTTCGAGCACGGCCCAGGTGCCGTCGCGGCTGCCGTCGTCGACGTACAGCACCTGCGATTCGGCATCCACGCCGTCGAGCACGGACGAAAGACGCTGGTGCATTTCCGGCAGCACCGCCTCTTCGTTGTAGGCGGCGATGACGATGGTGAGGGTGCGCTGGGAAGGCATGCCGGCAGTGTAATGGGGACGGGTGCATTTTTCGCGGAGCGAAAAATGCACCCGTCCCCTATTCGAGGTAGGCGGGGCCACCAAGTTGCCGCACCTGGCGCTGGATCCACGCCGCCCGCCGCTGCACGTAAGGCCCCGGGTTGCGCGCGTCGTACGCCTTGGGGTTGGGCAGCACCGCCGCCAGGCGCGCGCATTCGGCATCGCTGAGCCGGCTGGCCGGCTTGCCGAAGAAGGCCTGGGCCGCCGCCTCCGCGCCGTAGATGCCGTCGCCAAACTCGGCGATGTTCAGGTACACCTCGAGGATGCGGCGCTTGGGCCAGAAGGTTTCGACCAGCACCGTGTAGCCGGCTTCCAGCGCCTTGCGGAAATACCCGCCGCCGCCCCAGAGGTAGAGGTTCTTGGCCACCTGCTGGCTGAGCGTGCTGGCGCCGCGCACGCGGCCGCCCTCGGCGTTCGACTCCAGCGCCTTCTCGATGGCGGCCAGGTCGAAGCCCCGGTGGCGCGGGAACTGCTGGTCCTCGGCGGCCACCACGGAGATGGGCAGGCAGGCGGCGATCTGGTCCAGGTCGCGCCACTGCTGGCGCAGCGTGAACCCCTTCTCGCCCAGGCCCTCGGCCTGGCGGATGAGCATGAACATCGAGGTCGGCGGGTCGAGCCAACGCAGCGGCGCCACCTGCAGCAGCGCGAATGCGGCCAGCCACACCGGCAGCCACAGCAGCCTTCGCCACCACCGTTTCTTCGTCCTTGCCATCCACTGCCCTTGCAGGAGCGCCTTCAGGCGTGAATGTCCCGGTCCGGGGGGCGCTTGTAAAGATTCACGCCCGAAGGCGCCCCGGCTGGGGGCGCGGAAGCGCGCGGGGCGGTGGCGCGGCGTAAAATGGCGGGATGGACAAACACCCCGACGCCGACACCCTCACCCGCTTCCTGCTCGAACGCTCGGGCGTGCGCGGGATCGTGGTGCATCTGGACGCCACCTGGCAGCGCATCGCCGGCCGCGCCCACTACCCGGCCGAAGTGGCCGCCCGGCTGGGCGAAACCTGTGCCGCCGCGGCCCTGTTCACCGGCCACGCCAAGATCAACGGCCGGCTGAGCGTGCAGCTGCGCGGCACCGGCGCGCTGCGCACGCTGTTCGCCGAATGCACCGCCGCCGACACCGTGCGCGGCATCGCCCACTACGCCGAGCCCGTGCCCAGCCCGTTGACCCCGCGCGCCTTCGGCGAGGGCTCGGTGCTGGCGATCACCATTGAATCGACCCCGCCCGGGGCCCGCGAGATGACCCGCTACCAGGGCCTGGTGGGCCTGGACGCCGACACCCTGGCCGAGGCCTTCGAAAGCTACTTCCAGCAGAGCGAGCAGCTTCCCACCCGGGTGCTGCTGGCCAGCGCCGAGGGCCGGGCCACCGGCCTGATGCTGCAGCAGCTGCCGGGCGGCCATGGCGACGCCGACGGCTGGGCCCGCACCACGGCCCTGTTCGAGACCCTGGGCGAGGCCGAGCTGGCCGCCACCCCGGTCGAAACCCTGCTCTGGCGCCTGTTCCACGAGGAAGAGGTGAAGGTGCTGGGCCGCAAGCCGCTGAGCTTCGCCTGCAGCTGCTCGCGCGAGCGGGTGGCCGACATGCTGCGCAGCCTGGGCCCCGACGAAGCCCGCGCGAGCCTGCAGGACGGCGTGGCCGAGATCCACTGCGACTTCTGCGGCGAGGGCTACCGCTTCGAAGCTGAACAGATCGAGGATTTGTTCAGCAAAGCCCCGACCGCCCCGGGCCCGACCGGCCTGCAATAGGGGGACAGGTGCAATTTCCCCGGCGCCACGCCGGCGGCGGCTGGAATCCCGGGGGAAATTGCACCTGCCCCCTGTTAAAAAAGTGGTAAACTCGACCCCACATAGGTCCGGAACTTAATCCCCCCCGCCAGGTTCCAAGGCCCAGGAATTCGAGGACGCCCCCATGTCTCCCCTGCTGCGCCCCATAGCCGGTTTGATGCTTGCCCTCGCGGCGGCCACCGCGTTTGCGCAGACGCCTCCGCCGCTTTACCTGGGCGAGCGCAGCGCCGACACCAGCAGCGACGGCACCACCGCGCTGCCCATCCTGAACAACCGCAGCGGCCAGATCGAAGGTTTCCTGCTGATCGAAGGCCAGGGTCGCCAGGGCTCGGCGCTCGAGCGCATCCTCGGCCGCGAAGCCCGCAACAGCGTGGGCGCCGGCGTGGTGCTGCCGATGGACAATGGCCGCCGCATCGGCGCCAGCCTGCATCTTGAATCCAACCCCACGCTCGGCCTGCTGTGCGACAACAGCGCCGTGGCGCGCCGCGTCGGCGACCTGGCGCAGCACTGCCTCACCGCCAACCTCGCCGGCGCCACCGCCACGCTGCCGCTGGCCATGGCCCGCCCGGGCGTGCGCGCCAGCGCCAGCCTCGAAGGCGACCGCAGCCGCGTCACCGCCAGCCTGGGCCTGAACCAGTTCGACCTGCAGCAGCCTCTGCTGCTGCCGGGCGCGCGCCTGTCGTCGGAAGACGGCCCGCTGCTGCTGGGCCTGGCCGGCGCCGGCATCGAGCAGCAGGACATCGGCCTGCTGGGCGAAATGCAGGTGGGCGAAACCGGCTGGATCAGCATCGGCGGCACGCTGGCGCGGGCCCGCATCGTCGGCACCCACCAGCTGCCGGGCGGCATCCGCCCGAGCTGGAACACCGGCACCATCCGCCTGGAAGGCGGCATCGGCGACTTCGGCGGCGAGATCATCGGCCGCGTCATCGAACTGCCGGGCGCGCCCAGCGCCACCTACACCGACGTGGGCATCGGCGTCACCTGGCGCGCCCCGTGGCGGGCCCGCCTGAGCGTGGGCGCCACCGGCCTGATGAGCAGCGGCGAAAACCCGTTCGCCACCGGCAGCGACGACGACGACGAGAGCAACCGCGTGCCGTATATCCGGTACGAGCAGGACCTCTGAGGCACGCGAAAAATTCGCGGCGCGGCGCTGGCCCGCTGAGGGCAGACTCGGCGGCATGGGGAAGAAGCCGCGTTCCAATCCGCTGATCTGGCTGGTGCCGGCCCTGCTGGGCCTGCTGGCCCTGGCCTTCGCGGCCGGGCGCTGGTGGGGCATGCAGGGCAGCTGAGGCCCTGCCCCACCCGCCCGATCAGGCGGGTTGCCCGCAGATGACGGAGAACGAGGCCGCGCCGATGCCCTCGCGCATGGACATGAGGGTGACGCGGCAATCCTGCCCGCTGGCGTTGGTGAACGGCACCGAGCCGCCGGTACGGATGTGGTCGCGCTTCTGTGCATCCTTGCTGCTGCCGGACGTAACGCTGACCCAGGCGCCGTCGGAAGTGAGGCGCTCGAGCCCGACCACGTTCTGCGGGTCGATGCGCATGGACTCCTGCGGCGCGAGCAGGAAGTCGTAGCCGCCCGACAGGCCGCGTGCCTCCTGCAGGTTGCGGGCGAGCGCCTCGTTCTCGCGCCGGGCGAACTGCAGCTTGGCCAGCATGTCCTGGTTGATGCGCTGCAAGTCGTCGGACGCGCGCTGCACCTGCTTCAGGGCCTCCCGGCCCTCGCGGTCGACGCTGCCGCGCAGGCCGTCGAGGCTGGCGCGCAGTTCTTCGAAGCCGGCCTTTTGCTGTTCGGCGAGCGCGGCGATGGGGTCGTCGCCCGGCAGCAGGGCATCGCGGGCCTTGGCGTAGAGGTCTTCGCCGATCCAGCCGCTGATGGCGAAGACCAGCGCCGTGAGCGCGATCTTGGCCTTGTAGATGAAACCGCGCCCACCGGCGCCGGTGGCGGCCTGCGCCGCGTTCCCCTGGTCCATAGCCCTTCCCCCGGAAGACCCTTGTGGGGCGGACTATGCCACAGGGGCCGCGCAGGCGCCCTGGACCTGGTAGTTGCCGATTTTGCAGAGCCGCCGAGGCGTCGCGCCACTGGAGGCCTGGGATGCAGGGCGGCTGAGCCCCCGCTCAGCCGTCGAAATCCTCCACCCTCAGGCTCAGACGCGTCGGGTCGCCGGTTTCCTTGAGCGCGCGTTGCACTGCCTTGCGAGCTGCTGCGGTGACCAACGAAGCCAGGTCGCGGCCCGACAGGCCTTCGGTGCGGGCGGCCAACGCCGGCACAACCTGGTTCGCTTCGAATGCCAGCGGCTTCCCGGCCAGCTGCAGGTGCAGGATGGCCTCGCGGGCCGCCTGCCCAGGCAGGCCCAGCTCTATCTTCCGGTCCAGGCGCGAGAGCACCGCGGCGTCGATCTTCTCCGGATGGTTGGTGGCCGCCAGCAGGAACACCTTGCCGGCGCTGCTCGACTTCACGCCGTCGAGTTCCTGGAGCAGCTGCGCCACGATGTCGTCGCTGAAGCTGTCGGACGAACCACGCTGCGGCGAGATGGCGTCGATCTCGTCCAGGAATACCAGGCAGGGCGCCATGCCGCGCGCCTGCTCGAACAGTTCGCTCACCTTGGCCGCCGACTGGCCGATCCAGCCCGCCTTGAGCTCGCTGCTGCTCTTGGCCAGGAAAGACAGGCCCGACTGCTGCGCGAGCACGCGCGCCAGCTGCGTCTTGCCGGTGCCGGGCGGGCCGTAGAGCAGGATGCCGCGCGGTACGCTGATGTTCATCGCCGCCAGCTCCTCGGCGTGGCGCAGTTCCTTGCCCAGACTCTGGAACTCGTCGCGGGTCTGCTCGGGAAGCACGATGTCGTCCCAGCCAAGCCTCGACTCGACGTTGGTGGAAGACTTGCCGCGCAACTTGCGCGCCTCGGCGAGGAAATCGGCTTCGGACACTTCCGCGCCCAGGTGCTCGGCGACCAGGGTGGCCACCAGGGTGTGCAGTTCACGCCCGGCCATGCCGCTGGTTTCCTGCACCATCGCTTCGGTGACATGGAGGCCGATGCGGGCCTTGCCCAGCTCGTTGCCGAGGATGCGCCGGCGACCGGCCGCATCGGGCGCGGCGATGTGCAGGCTGGTGGTGAAGCGCGACATGATGGCGTTGTCGATGCGCTCGCGCTGGTTCGTGGCGGCGACCACGAACACCTGGCCCGACGACTCGTTGAATCCGTCCCACTCGGACAGGAAGGTCTGCACCAGTTCTTCGCTGAACTGGTCCGTGTTGAGCCCACCGCGTTTGGCGAAAGCACTCTCGCATTCATCGATGAACAGGATGCAGGGCGCCTGTTTCCGGCATTCCTGCCAGATCTTCTTCACCAACTGCCCGGTGCCGCCGATGTGCTCGGACTTGAGATCGGAGATGGTGAGCGCCTTGAATCCACAGTCGGCGTGCTTGGCCAGCTTGCGCGCGATGAGCGTCTTGCCGGTACCAGGCGGGCCGTAGAGCAGCACGCCTTTGGGCGAGGGCTTGCGGCCGGACATGAACAGGTCGACCAGCTTGAGCAGTTGGTCGAGCACGGGCATGTCGACGGCCACGTCGGCCCAGTTCTTCTCGACGCCTGCCAGCGTCTCGATCCTCTTCTGGATCGAGCGGATGGTTTCCAGATGGCGGCCGTGTTCGTCGATCGCCCTTGCCAGCGCCTGGAACAGCGGCACGTGGGTCATGGCGTGGTTGGCCACGGCTACGCCGATGGGCACCCAGTGCGGGCCGTGCTTGTCCCAGGACTCTTGGTGGAAGGGAATGGCCTGCGCCTGCACGCCGGTGGGCAGGCGGAAAGCAGCGCGCACGTCGTGGCGCCCGCCGGGCTCGACGAAGAAAAGGAACATCGAGCCCTGCTGGCTGCCGAAACGCTTGTCGATGGTGAAGTTATTGGTGTCCCAGGGCGCACTGCCAGCCCCCACGCCCGCGACCGGGCCCAGTGCCGCGCGATAGGGGAAGGCCGGGTCTCCACTTTCATGCTCGTCAAAGCAGCCGAACCTCAGGCCGAGCGTGCCCAGCGCAGCCACTGCCTCCCTCAACGACCTTGCCTTCCGCCGCGCAGCGAGGAACACGGCCAACACCGCCAGCGGCAGCCAGATGGCCAGGAAGCCCCAGACGCTGAACCAGCTGCCCATGCCGCTGAAGCCTAGCGACAGACCGACCGCGAGCAGCAGCGTGAAGACCCAAACCGCCACGAATCCCTTCACCGACGGAGCAATGCCGGTGAGGAAGATGCCGTCGATGATGGAGCGAAGACGGTACTTCACAAGCTGCCGGCGATACTGGCGCTTGGCCTCCTCACGCGCGAACTCCAGGGTTTCCTGGGTGGCGCGCTCGGCCTGCGGCAGCACCCGGGAGAGCTCGGCCTGCCCGGCTTCGGCGAGTACCTGCGTCTTCTCCAGGTCGTCGAGCAGGCGCACGCGAAGCGTCTGCAGGTAATTGCCGCGCTTTTCAGCAGTGGCGGCGGCCGTCGCCGTGGTTCCGTCCGAAGCTGCCATCGATGTCCCCTGGTGATTCCCTCACAGGATTATGGGGGGCGCGTCACGGGCCATTCGGGGCTGGGCGGCTGCGAATTTTTCTCAGCCTCCGTTGACCCTGGTCCCCTGATGCCTTCCGCTACGATGCGGTCAGGCAAGGGGAACCGGGGAAACCACATGTACAAGTTCGTCACCGTCAGCGGCAGCTGCGGCAGCGCCTACGACATTGGCCACTGCGAGCGCACCACCAACGACATGCAGTCCAAGGGCTTCGAGCTGGTGCAGGTCTACCAGACCAGCACCGCCGGCTGCTGCGGCCCCAACTCCACGCTCGTGATGGTGTTCCGCCACGGTGGCGGCTGAGGGCTTTCGCGCCGTCCTGGCACGCGCGGAGCCGCTTCTCGGCGGGCAGTTCCTGCCCGGCGCGCACCACCCGCACTGCGAGCGCCACCACCACCACCTGGTGCGCGTCTTCGGCCGGCCGCTGTGCCTGGGTTGCACCTGCCTTTACAGCGGCATGATCCTGGGCGCGAGCGCGAGCCTGGCCCTGCCCTGGTCGGCGCTGTCGCCGCCGGCCTGGCTGCTGGCCTGCAGCCTGCTCGTGCTGCCGACCGCGCTGCAGCCCTGGGTGCAGCGGCGCGGCTTCAAGCTGTTCGCGCGCACCGCGCTCGGCGTCGGCGTGGCGATCTACTGGATCGGGTTGCTGGGCCGGCTCGAGCTGCCCATCGACCGCCTCGCCGCCATCGCCTGGGGCACGGCCTGGTTCGCCGCCTGCGTGGCCGCGCTGATGAAGGTGCGCCTGCGCCGCCTGGACGACCCCTGCAGCCGCTGCCCGCTGGGGCGTTATCCCACCTGCGAGTGGTACCTGCCGACCCTGCTGGCCGACCCGCGCAGCACGAATTTCCGACAGCAGTGGGAGCAACGGCTCCCCGATCCGTCCTGACCCAAGGAGCGACACCGTCATGAAGAAGCTGCGCGCCTTGCCCTGGCTGCTCGGCGCTTGCGCGCTGCTCGCCGCCGGCTGCGGGGGCGAGCCGTCGACGGGGCCCATAAGCATTTCGACGGCGGGCCAGGCCCGCCCCGCCGAGCCCATGGCGACGCCCGAAGCTACAGCCGCTGCAACGCCTGAGCCCGACGCCGACCCCGCTCGCACCGCCGTGCTGCCCGGCAGCAGCCCGCGCCACCACGCCCTGGTGTTCGGCAACAGCGCCTACCCGCACGGCGACGCGCTGACCGCGCCGGCGCGCGATGCCGCGCTTATGGCCCGCGCGCTGCGCGCGCGCGGCTACCAGGTGCGGCTGAGCCTGGACCGCGACTACGCCGGGATGGTGGAAGACATCGAGGCCTTCGCCGAAACCTCGGAAGGCGCGCAGGTGCGCGTGCTGTATTTCGCCGGCCACGGCTTCGAGTTCGACAGCGAGAACTACCTGCTGCCGGTGGACATCCCGGCGCCGATAGCCGGGCTCGACCGCGACCAGGTGCGCAGCCGCGGCCTGCCGCTCAACCGCCTGCTGGCGGACCTGGAGGCCGAGGGCGGCACTCTGGTCGGCATCATCGACGCCTGCCGCGTGCTGCCGGCGCGCGGCGCCGCCGACACGCCGACGCTGGGCGAGCAGGCGGCGCCGCAGGGCAGCATCCTGGCCTTCGCCACCGCGCCCGGCCAGGTGGCCATGGACAGCCTGCGCAGCTTCGGCGTCGAGCAGGACCATTCGCCCTTCACCTACTTCCTGGCCAACCACCTGCTGGCGCCGGAAACGCGGCGCTGGGACCAGGCCTTCCAGGCCACCTACGGCATCGTGCGCAACCAGACGCGCGGCCGGCAGGAGCCGTGGACGAACTACAAGGTGACCGAAGTGCCGGAGATCGGCCCGGCACCGGCGCCCGCCAGCGGCGGCGCGCGCGATGCCAACCCCTTGGGCATCGAACTGCGCCCCGAGCGCAAGGCTGCCGCGCTTTACTGGCAGCGCGAGGCCGGGGCGATCTGGAAGCTGGCACGCGACGGCGCCACCACCGACCGCCAGCTGGCTCAGCGCGCCGCCGAGGGCGACGACCTGGCCGCACTTGCCGCCGTCTTCCGCGTGCCCGAGGACGGCCGCGACCCGGCGCCGCTGCTGCGCCTGCTGCAGCGCCCGGCCGACGCCGGCCACGCCCTGGCCCAGGAAGAAGCCGGCAACCGACTGTGGGCCGCGAAGGCGCACGACGCACAGGGCCGCAGCGCGAAGTACTGGTGGCAGCTGTCCTGCGCCAATGGTTTGGGCTCGGCCTGCACGCGCCTGGCCATGGCCGGCGACGGCAGCCCCGATGAGCAAGCGCGGGCGATGGCCCAGGGCTTCGCCGAAATGTTCAGCGGCTTCAGCCAGGCCATGGAGGCCGACCTGCAGCGCAACCGCAACCAGGAGGACGACGAACCATGAGCCCGCGCAACAAGACCCTGGCCTGGCTGCTGGGCCTGCTTGGCCTGGCGGTGCTGGCCTTCGTGGCCGGCCGCCACTACCTGGCGCCGCCACCCGCCGACGTGGCCGAGACTCCGGCCGAAGAAGAGGTGCTGCCGCCCTGGGACTTCGAATGGCGCGACGGCGACGTGCGCGGCATCGACCTGCCCTCGCACGTGCGCGTGGGCGACCAGCGCGTGCCCATCCGCCACCTGGCCGACCTGCAGAGCGAGCCCGGCGAGGACAAGCTGGCCTTCCTGCTGCGCGTGCGCACCCACCTGGTGGACTTCTCGCACGCCACCCGGCGCGAGGGCTGCGCCGAGATTTGCCAGGCGCCTGACGGCAGCTACAGCGTGCGCATGACCACCAACGACGCCGCCCTGTACTGCACCGTGGCGCCGATCTGCCAGGCCGGCCACGCCAGCACCGGCGAGGGCATCCACAGCCACTGCCCGCGCCGCAACGGCATCCGCGCCAGCCTGGCCGACGAGGTGCTTTCGGGCGGCAAGATCCGCCGCCGCCAGCCCATCGCCTCCTGCGACACCGACGTCTTCTCGGCCCTGGACTTCCGCGGCCGGCGGCCCGGCTGGCTGGCCGGGCGCCTGGCCCTGCACATGCACGAGGGGCCGCAGAAGCTGCAGCGCTTTGGCGAACCCATCAACGAAGCCAGCGCCCCCACCGCGCCCTAGCGGGGGCAAAGCCCCCGCCGGGCGAGCCTTGGTTACTTGCTGGCGTCGAGCACCTTCGCCACGTCCACCAGGCCGTGGCGTACAGCCAGGTCCCGCAGGCTGACCTGCTCGCCATCCCAGTCCATCGGTGCGGAGACATCCGCGCCGGCCTGGGCCAACATCGGGATCACTTCGGCCAGGAAGTTGCCGTCGATCTCGTAACGGTTTGCGTCCACCAGCACCGTCCAGTGCACGGCGCGGGTGCCTCCCGCTGCCGCGCCGTCTGCCTTCGCACCTGCAGCGAGCAGCGCGGCCACGAGGTCCGCCCGGCGCGACTGCAGGGCCAGGCTGAGCGGCGTATGGCCTTCCCGGTCCGCGCCGTTGGGGTCCGCACCCGCCTTCACCAGCAGGGCCAGTGCTTGCGCCCGCGCCGCAGACGCGGCGCCGACGCGGCGGCCCCACATATCGCTGTCCTTGCGCTTGGTGTCCAGCACCAGCAGATGCAGCGGGTTACGGCCCTCGCGCGTGGCGATGCCGGCCCTGGCGCCCTTTTCCACAAGGCCCGCCAGTTCATCGGGCCGGCAGCCTGCCTCCCAACTACGCCCCTGCACGCCCTTGAACTGGCGCACGCAGCGAAGCAGGCGCGTCTGGCCTTCGCTGTCGGCCTGGTTGATGTCGGCCCCCCCGGCCAACAGCACCGGCAGCACGTCCGGATGGGCCACCACCACCGGGTAGGTCCAGCGGCTCACCGGAAAACTGAAGCGGCCGGCCACCGGGTCACCGTTGTAGCCAGCGGGCAGGCCGTCGTCCACCTTGACCTGCCCTTCGTCGAGCAGGAAGCGTGCCGTTTCCGCGTTGGCCCGGTCGCCGGCGATGGCCCGTACGAAGGTTTCGGAAACACCCGGCGAGATAAAGCCATCGGGCCCGTAGTGCACCAGGCGCGACGAATCGCCGTACTTCTCGGTCCACAGGCCGGTTTTTTCGCCATCCTCGCCGTAAGTCCCCGATTCCACCAGGTCGCCGGCTTCGTTCCAGGCTTCATGTTTACCCACGGGCTTGTCCGCCCTGTACTCGCCGCGGCTGGCGGGCTTGCCGTCAGGGTGCCAGGTTTCGCGCAGGCCCTGCTTCTCGCCCGCCACATAGTGGGAGCGGCCGACAAGCTGACCCTCGGGGCTCCAGGCCCTCTGCTCGCCCTCCGGTTCGCCTTCGGCATTGAAGTGGGCCTCGCCGACCAGCTTGCCGGTGTCGCAGCTCCACGTCTTCTCGAGGCGCAGCTTGCCGTCGTCGAATTCCTTGCGGCCTTTGTCTTTGCCGTCGTCGCACCAGGTTTCCACGAGTTCCGCCTCGCCCTCGTCGTACTCGTGGCGGGAGACCAGGATGCCGTCCGGGTTCCATTCCTGCTGGACACCATCCTTGACCGGCCTTTCCTTCTCCTTGTCCCAATAGACCACCTGCCGCGACTGGGGCTCGCCGTTGGCATGGAACATTTCCTGCACGCCGTCCACGTACCCGTCGGAGAACTCGAACCGCGCCTTGGTCTTTTCCCCGTTCCGGACGACGAGGATGCCCGTGAAGGGCTCGCCTTCGATTTCAAGCACATCTTTGCCGGACGAGATCAAACGTTCGAACTCCGCCTCGGTGAGTTCGTGTTCGGTGGTGCAGCCGGCCAGACCAAGAACAATGGCGGCCATGAGCGCGCTGCGGCGCAATGCGAGAGTTTTCATCCGCCCAGACCCTCCATGCCGGCGGCGGAGCCAATCATGATCCAGCCGCTATCGGCCTTGCGCACGCGCACCGTTACCGCCTTGTCCTTCACCGGAACCATCGGCGTATTCATCGAATAGATGATGTCGCACTGATGGGCCTCGCCTGCCTTCTCGCAACCGACCAGTTCGAATTGCGTCAGCTCGTATCTTTCGATGTTCCGGGCGAGGCGCTGGCCGGCCATCGCGACGATCTGCTCGTTCAGGGAGTCCAGGTGCCGCTCCACCGCGGCCCGGGCCTGCGTTTCCGAAGGTCCGCTGCTGCAGCCCGCCAAGCCAAGCGCGCCGAGCAGGGCCAGTGCGCCCCCGATCTTCTTCATTTGCGTCACGTTGTGTCCCCTGGTGTCATGGATACCCCGGCGGTGGGAGCCGATCGCGTCCGTACCCGGGGAGATTCCAGACTAGCGCCTGACCACATCCAGGCCCATGCGGGCCGGGTGGGAATTTTTCTCGGCGCCGCGGTTTGCTAGAAGGCCTTGACCAGCAGGATGAGCAGCCAGGGCCCGAAGAAGACCAGGAAAATGAAGCCGAGCAGCGCCAACACGATGAGCAACAGCACCTTGGCCAGGCCCCAGGCGGCACGGCCGGCGCTGGCCACGGTGACCGGCGCCTCGCGGGTGACGTGCGGATTCGGGATGCGCGCCGAGGACTTCACCCGCCACAGCCAGCCCACGACCGGCGGCACCAGCACCAGCGCCAGGAAGGCGCCGAGCCCGTAGTTGATCAGCTCGTCGGTGGCCAGGCGCCGGGCATCGAGCCACAGCGCGCCCAGGCCCAGGCCCCACCAGAGCAGGCCCCAGCCCGCCCCGCGCGCGAACGCGCCGGGCAGCGGCTCGACGCGGCTGGTGTGGCTATAGGCGCGGGACAGCCAGATCTCCTGGGACCGTCGCTTGAAGGCAATGCCCCAGCACAGTGCCAGGAAGGCATAAACGGACAGACCGACCCACGCCACGCTGAAGGAACGCATCTGCTCGGCGCCGGCCAGCGCCACCAATCCGAGGAGACCGAGCATCAGGGTTGCCAGGAATAGTTGCGCGAACATCGGGAGCTCCGTTGTGGCCCTGGGTCATTTGAGCCGCAGCCAGCCGGCGCACCCATGCGAATCTTTCCCAGCCCCGCCGAGGGGCCGCGGGGGCGTGGCCTAGACCCTGTAGTACTCCCGGTACCACGCCACGAACTTCGCCACGCCCTCCTCAACCGGCACCACCGGCCGGTAGTCGACGTTGGCGATGAGGTCGGGGACATCGGCCTCGGTGTCTGGCACGTCGCCGGCCTGGGGGGGGCAGCACCTTCAAGAGAGTCCTGGTGAACTGGAACAGCGCCATGTCGAGCCGGACCCAGGAGCCTCGCTAGAGGCGCGCCACGCAGTCTCCGGGAACCTTGTGCAGACCGGGCCTGCACCAGCGACACCTGCGCCAGCAGCTTGCGATGCGCCAGTAGCCGGAGTCGACTGCCGACAGCAACTCCGAAAGACGCTCCCGCGGCCGATCACAGCGTGCTGACTCGTCAGCACCGCGAACCGCCTGGGGCCTAGCGGGATGGCCATGGCCGGCGCATCCACAAGCCCTCGAGCCCGCGCTACCGGAAGGCTGCTTGGCATAGCCCTTACACCCCCTCCCCGCCGTTACGCTTGGGCTGCAGGTCGTATGGCTTTGGAAATGGGCGCTGTCTGACCGCCGGGCTTAGCTTGCATGTGAGCCAAAAAGGCGTATAAACGATCATATATGAGCCTGCACACCCGACCACTACCTATGTCGCCGGAGACCGTCGAGGCCCTGACGGGCCTGGGCCGCGCCATCCGCGATGCACGCCTTGCCCGAAAGCTGCGTCACGAGGATTTGGCCTCGCGCGCCGGCATCAGCGTGGCGACGCTCAAGCGCCTTGAGAGGGGTGACCCGACCTTGGCCATCGGCCGGTTCCTTGAGGTCCTGACCGCCCTGTCGCCCTCCCTGCTTGCTGACCTGGTGGGGACGGTTCGCGCAGATCCCACGGGCGATGCGCTGCGGCGCAAGGCCATGGGCGAGCGGTCGAGACGGGAGGACTTCTGATGCGGCTCTACCTGTGGGCTCCCTTGGGTGGGCAGTGGCAGGTCGCGGCTCGGCTCGACTGGGCACGTGGTGTCGGCGCCTTCCGGTACGCCCCGACTTGGCTGGAGACGGCCGGCGCCTATCCGCTGGACCCGCTGAACCTGCCGCTCGAGGACGCGGAGCGCGTCATCGAGGACAACAAAGGGATTCCGGGCGTGCTCTCGGATGCCGGGCCCGACCGCTGGGGCCGCCGGCTGATCGAACGACTGGCCCAGCGCCCCCCGCGGGACGAGGCCGAGTGGGTGCTGGCCACCGCCGGCAGTGGCAGTGGTGCGGTACGCGCCTCCCTGTCCCGCACCGCGCTTGCTCCGGTGCGGACGCCCTATGCCCAGGTGACGCTGGAGCAGCTCGAGGAAGCCTCGCGAACCTTGGCCGAAGGCGGGTTCCCGCCGCCGCCGCTGTACGAAATCCTTTGCGTGCAGAGTGGCGCCTTGGGTGGTGCCCGCCCAAAGGCCGCGATGAGCATCGACGGCCGCGAGGTCATTGCCAAGTTCCAGCAGCCGCAGCACGACACGGTCGACGTGCCCAAGGTCGAAGCCGCCTGTCTGGCGCTGGCGCGTCGGTCGGGCATCGACGCCATCAATGCCACCCTCGTCACTGTCCACGGCAGGAGCGTCTTGCTCGTGGACAGGTTCGATCGCCGCGGTGGCGAGCCCGTGCACTACCTGAGCGCCAGGAGCCTGCTCAACGTCTATCGAGCCTCCGAGCGCGACACCGTGGCACCGGCGGGTCGGGCCACTTACGCCGCCATGGCTGCGGCGGCTCGTCGCATCGGCGTGGAGGGCGCGGGACCGGAGCTATTCCGTCGGATGGCGTTCAACTACGCCATCGGAAACACTGATGATCACCTGCAGAACCACGGCTTCCTGTTCGATGGGGCCTGGCGACTGGCGCCGGCGTTCGATCTGGTGGCCCAAGGGGGCGAGAGCCTCGCCATCGGCGCGGGTCGACAGGGTAGGGTTCGGACCAGAGGGAACGTGCTGTCCGGTGCAGGTGATTTTGGCCTGAAGCCGCGAGAGGCCGAGGCGCTGTTGGAGCAGGCGATCCAGGCGGCAAGCGGGCTGGGCGATGAGCTTCACCGGCTCGCAATGCCGGCGGGTGAGCGGGCGCAGGTGCTGCAAAGGCTGTGCGCCGAGGCGCAGCGCTAGGCCCGACGTAGGAAGATCAACTCCCTGCACGAACCTCAGGGTTCTGCCCTCCACTGGTCAACCCCGAAAAGCTAAACCCTCACCATTTGGGGGGTTTAGCACCGCCGTGCCCGGGGGTCGCTGCGGCAGACTAGGCCTCCCATCGCTCGTACCGATCTGGCCCGCAAGGACGCGGGCCGAAGGCAGAAGGACACGCCGTGCGAAACACTCGAGATGCCACGCCGTTGGCGCGAATCCCGCTACGCGCACCCCTCAGGGCGCCGCGGACACTAGGCCCTCAACCTCCACTGGTAAACGGGCCAGGCCAGCAGGCCGAGAAAGGCCACTGCGCCGGTGCCCATGCCGCGAACAAAGGCGGCTGCCAGTTCTGCCACGACGCTCGGATTTGCGGTGTCCATGCCCGCGATTGCACACCAATTCGCGCGCCCGGGGCAAGGCGTGGACGAGGAAACGCGGACGCCCGACCGATGAAACACCCCCTCTGGAGGAGGGGGGTTTCGGGAGGCACAGGGCCATCGCCTTGATCAAACTCTCGCCCACCTCAATCGCATCCCCGCCTTAAGAGACCACGCCAATGCCCCTGCCTGCTGAGAAAAACCCTACCGCTGTTGCCACGACCCTGCTGATTCGTTTGGTGGGTGAGCAGGCCATCCCCTCGTGGGCGCACTCGCTCGAACACGTGCTCGGACGGATCATGCTTGCGATCGCAGGCCTGATCCGGCTGCGACCCGACCTGCCCCGGCTGACGCGGCTGGCGCAGGAGTGCCACCGCGCCGCGGTCAATTTGCTGGCCAGCGAGCTGGGCGCGCACGACACCTCGCGACTGCAGCCGCCGCAGCGCAATACCTCCTTCGGCGCCTTTCGCGACTATCCGCACTACTCGGCCCTCACCGGCGTGGCGCCGAAGGAGTTCATGCATTTCTGCGCCGAGGCTAGACCCCAGAAATTCTTTTTTGGGGGTACCCCCGCCAGAAAGGGGTCTGAGCGGACAAACAAAGGTCGTGAACTCGGCAAGCGTAAATGCGTCAAAAACTCCGGACTTTCGATCCCCGTGGGCGGGGCGCAGGGCGCTAGGCTTTTCTCGACCGATCCCAAACACCCTTCGGGCCCGCAGGACGTTGGCCCGCTCAACTGGAGGAATCACTAGGCATGGACGCGCCGAGAAACCCCGCCTACCACCGCTTGTACACGCTGATCCGGCAGGCTTTGCCGGACCACCTTCTGCCGAGCGACCTGATCGCACCGCACGAGCTGGCGCGCGGGTTGCAGATGCTTTTCTCCGGCCTTGCAGGCCTGTACCCGCAGAATTCCCTGTGGCGCAATCTAGCCACCGAGGCCAGCGAGATCGAACAGGCAACCCGCGCCGAGGCCTTTGACCATGGCTCTCGTCACGACAGCCAGGCCAACAACCCGATCACCGGGCACATGGTCGAACTGCCCGTGTACGCGAGTCTGGTTCACTGGGGACCCCTCAATCAGCGTCAGGTGCGCAGCCGCCTTTCGGCGCTGGCGCTGGCGCCCATCGTTGTACCCCGCCTGACGGCAACCGACCTGCCCAACGATCCGAAGATCGGGCGCGATGCCGCTGCGGAACGCCTCCCGAACGCCTGCAATCTCGTGCTCACCGAGCTGAGGAAAACGGATAACTCGACCTTGCTCGAACGAATCGCACACGATTTCAACGAGCACCTGACGTGGGGCGAGGACGGCTTGCAGCTGTTCTGCCAGCCGGCGCTGCCCGTGCCCGCGGGGCCCGCGCGCTGGGTGGATGTCTATAAGGCGGTCAACCGCCTGATCGAGACGAGGCCTCGCCTCCGCCTCCAGCCGACGCGAATCACGGGCGAGCCCGACCCGCTCGAGGCGGTCAGGACGCACTACTTCCCTGAGGGTCCCATCTCGCCGGACGAAGCGGGATTGGCTCCCGAAGACCGGGGCACGCACCGCTATGTCGAGGCGATCGAAGGCCCCGCGTCCGTGGATGACTGCCCGTCCGCCCTGCGGCTCAACAGTGGCTACGGCTTGCTCTGCGCCATGCCGCCTTGGCATCTCACCGCGCTGCCGCCGAGCGATGCGCACGCACTCTCCCAGAGCATCCTCGCGAGCTTGGGCAAGGACGAGGAGGTGGGCGGAATCGTGCTGGGCGCGCTGTCCATCCTGACGGCGGTGCCGACCGAGATGCTCATGGACGCCTCCATAGAGCCGAGCCTCGAGGCGATGCTCGCTGGGACGCTGCCGCCCACGCCCACCCTCGCGTGGGACTGCGAGCGCTTGTTGGCGTTCTTGCCCTCCAAGAGGCCGGAACGGGCACATCGCCGACAGCCCGAGGATCGGTGCCTTGAGGATCACCAGACCGGCGTGGTGGTCGGCATCCCGGACTCGCTCGCCCGATTGGTGCGGGCACGGTTACCGGGCTCGGTCGGCACCTTGCGCGCCGCCTTCCCGAAGGCCGACCAGGCGTGGCCCGGCACGCTTTCTGAGATCAAGGCGAAGCTGCGCCTCGCCCTCACGCCCACGCGCGTGCGCCAGTGCGTGAGCATGGAGATCCTGCGCCAGACCCAGTCGACCTGGATGGCGTCGACCGCACAGCCCGACTCGGGAATGGTTCATATCGTGCTGGCCCACTATGCGGCGCTGCCGGCTGAGCGTTTGTACGACGTCCACCGGGCAGCCTGCGCAGCGTTGTTCGGCGATGAGCTCACGCCGCCGGAGTTGGAGGATCGGCAGCGTTCGCTGTTATCGCGGTGGATCGGATCGGAGCTGATCCCGGACCTGGATGAGTGGCATGGCCTGATCGAAGACGCGTTTACACGCGTGCAGACGCAGATTGCGCGCCCCGCCGACACCTTGGACGCGGCGGTGGCATGCGCCAACAACGTCAATCGACTCGTCCATCACTGCCTGCGGGTGGGAACAGCCGCCCGCCCCCATGACGGGCTGTTCAACCTACGGCAGGATCTGGACGTCGACCTGCGCCTGGCGCAACTGGCGGAGAAGCAGTCCAACTTGCGCGACACCACCAGGCTTTGCCCTCTGGATCCCGTGTTGTGCGACCTGGAGGCGGCGCGGCGGCGCATGGTGCGGTGGATCGCCGACCGCCTGTCAGACGTGGACCCAACGCTGGCCGGCGGGCTGCTCTCCACGCTCGGGGGCCACGAGGCGTATCCGTCGGCGCCCGTGCTGTTCGTGCTCAAGAAGCAGCGCGGCGAGTGGCGGGCCCTGCCGATCAACGGCGAGGAGGAGTGCGCGCTCTGGCCGCAGTCCTTTCCGTGGGCGCGCAACGCCAACCGCGGGGCGCTCGTGCAGTTCCTCTTGGGCCGCGGAATGCGGGAGGATGCGATCCGGGCGCTCTTGGGGCACTCCGACTTCGCCGGCACCGTAGCGGACCCGAACTGTCCGCAGGCGCCTGCGGCGCTGCTGGACGAACTGCGGCCACACCTGTCCGCCTTCCTGACGCGCCTCGGCGTCCGGCCCTTGGCGTGGCCGCAGGACAAGGGGGCCGATCCGAACAAGACCATCGCCCTCGTGACGTCGCCCACGCCCCTATTTGGCGACTTTGACGCCGAGCGCGTCCACCAGCGGACCCAGAGCCGGTTGCTGGTGCTACGGATGCAGGCGGTCTTCCACGAGGTGGCGCTCTCGCGCTTGCCGGCCGAGCTGATCTTGCCGCGAATCAGGGACCTGCTGACGCAGGCGCTGGCCGACGATCCCCGGCAGCGGGAACGGGCGCTGGAGCGGGTGGATCGGAAGCTCTCCAGCCTCAGCCTGTCCCAGTTGAAGCAGCGCTTTCGCTCGAGGGCGTCGGTGCGCAGGCACCTGATGCCCCGCATCGAGCACCCCACGCCCTACGCCCGCGAGGAGATCCGCGCCATCCGCCTCGGTGGCCGCCTGCGTGAGCAGGTGCTGGCCCGCCTTGAGGCGCAGTGGCCCGCGGCGCTGGACGAGGGGGTGGCGAGCGCGCAGGCGCTGGTGCTCCTGGCGGCTATGGCGGCAGGGGCGCTCGTGCCCAAGGATAGCCTGATGCGCTTTCAGAAAGCGCTGCCCGACCTTTACGTCGATGGTGACCAGGTCTGGATTGAATACACGGAGAATCACCAAACGTGGCGTTGGGTGGCCGACAAGCTCACCGCCACCTTGCTGGTCGGTTACCACGCCCGGTTTGGGCATCGCCCCGCAGTCCCAGAGGAGCAGATCCTCAGGGCGGCGGACGCGTGGCTCGTGCGTCTGGCTGGCGGGTGCGGACTGCCCGACGGCACGCCGCGCTCGCGGCTGCGCTGGCTGCGCACGCACCTGTTGGCGTGGTTTCGCCATCACGTGCCCGGGACGCTGCTGTCCCATGCGGACGCGAGCCGTCCGAGCGCCGCGTTGCCGCGCAGCGCGCTCGCGCGCCTGAAGGGGCACTACGTGAAGACGCCGCCGCGCCGGATGCGGCGGAGCACGCCCCGCATCAAGGCGCTGAACGTGCCCAAAAAGCAGCAAATCGACGCCGCGCTCGAGCAACTGGGCCGGGAGGCGGGAATCGCGGGCACGTCGCTCGGGGACACGGAGATGGCGTCGCTGCGCAAGGAGCTGGCCACGCTGTGCACGCCGAAGTCGGGGACCGCCAGGAACGCGCTGACCGTGGCAGCGGAGGCCTTCCTTCGCTTCGTCTACAGCCTGCGCACCGAGGGCGGACGGCTGAAGCCGGTCCTCGCGGAATCGACCATTGGCGCGTATCTCTCGCCCATCCGGCGCCTGCTCGAGCTCCTTCCTGAGGACACCCTGCTCGACGTCGACCCGGCTGAGCGCGAGGCGATCTATCGCAAGGTGTACGTTTCGGCTGGCCAATCCGAGCGCTCGCGGCGCCTCCTGGCCCTGCAGATGTTCCACGAGATGCTCGAGGACCTCTGGGGCGCGGAGCCGATCGACTGGTCCGCCGTTACGGCCGATGCGGCGCGGGGCGCCTCCCGGATCGATGCGAACGTCGTGTGGCCGCATGAGCGGGAAAGGGCCGTCGCCTTGCTCCGGCACGGCCCGCTGCAGACCCAGGTGGAGAGGGAGGCGGCAGAGTTGCTGCTGCATCTGATGGCCGCCCTGGGGGCTCGCTTTGGCGAGGCGTTCCACCTGCGGCTGCGGGACATCGGGCACGAAGAGCGCTTCGCCCTGATCCGCCCCAACCGCGAAAACAAGAAGCTCAAGAGTGACGCCGCCACGCGGCGCGTCCTGCTGGCCGAGCGCTTGACGCCCCGCGGACGCGAACTGCTGCGTCGGACCGTGGCGCGGGTGCGACTGCGCGATCCTCACGCGGCGGATCTTCCGCTGTTTGGCGAGCCGCGCTCGCCGCGCCACCTGATGGATCGGGCCAGGGTGCATGCCCTGCTCACTCAGGCCCTGCGTCTGGCGACCGGCGATGCCAACGTGCGGCCGCACCACCTGCGGCACACCTACGCGAACGAGACCTACGCGCACTGGGTGGCCCCGACCACGGCGCGCGACCGGCAGGCACGCGAGGCACGGCGCGACCTGTTCGGCACCGACGTGCCCAGTCGGCGGGCCGTCGCCCATTGGGCCGTGACGCTCGGCCACGCCGACATGGAAACCGGGCACCTGGTTTACCTGCACCAGCAGGAATGGCGCGTCGCGCAGGCCGCGACTTCGCTGCTGCCGCGCCTGGAACCGGCCCAGGCCACGGCCTTGTGGGGTCGGTCCACGCGTGCGCCCGGCACGCGGCACGCGCTGGTTCGCGCGCTCGCGGCGGGCAAGAGGTCGCTGGCGCCGTGGCGCGGCCTGACGCTGGCGCAGCCCCCGCGCGAGATGCCGCCCGACGAGACCGTCGACGCGGCCCCGCACTGGCCGGACACGGACGAGTTGCACCGCATCCTGACCCATCCCGCCAAGGAGCGGACGTCGGCCGTGGAACTCGGCGCCCTGTTCGGTGTGGCGCCCGCGATGATGGCGACTCTGCTGGCGGGCGAGCGGGACGTCTACGAGGAGAGCCTGTACTTCCGCGGCCAGTTGCCTGCCGGCCTCGGCGACGGGAGGCCGTCGCAGTTTCGTGCCTGCCAGCTGACCCGGACGTTGCCCCCCGGCTTCCTGACCCTGCCGGGTCGCGAGCGGATCAACGCGCTGCCCGATACGCCGGAGCACCGGGCCCAGGCGCGCGCGGTCATCGCCCTGTGGCGCGACCGGGATCGCCGGGCGGACCGGCTGCAGCCGGAGAAAGTGCTGCTGGACGCGCTGCAGTGGTACCTGGCGATGGGCTGTAAGCCCAAGGATCTGGTGGTGCGGGTGCCGGACAAGGCCTGGAG
Source organism: Arenimonas caeni (assembly GCF_003024235.1). Taxonomy (GTDB): domain Bacteria; phylum Pseudomonadota; class Gammaproteobacteria; order Xanthomonadales; family Xanthomonadaceae; genus Arenimonas; species Arenimonas caeni. The sequence continues at coordinate 358,872 of NZ_KZ679084.1, forward strand.
GGCGTGGTGCCGGCGGCATCCCCTGTTCAAGGACGTCCGGGTCACGACGCTCAGCCCGACCAAGCCGTCCGACTGCCCGCCGCGCTTGCGCATCCGAGCCACCCACGCTTTCAAGCCGATCAACAGCGGCGCGGTCGCCTACCAGGCCCAGCTCTGGCTCGTGCGGGCGCTGGCCTCCGACCGCCATGGCCGGCCCGACACGCCCGCCCACCACTCCTGAGGAGACATCGGATGCCCCTCGTTATTTCCATCCCCGCGATTTCGCCGGCCGAGTTCAGGCTGATGCGAGTTCAGGCTCATGCGACGCCCGCGATCGAGAGTTTCGTGACGGCCATCTTCCGGAACGCTCGCGCCTCGGCAACCAGCAAGCCTTATCCGAACACCAAGACGTGGATGAATGCGCTGCAGATGGCCAAGAACCGAAGGCTGCTTACCTACGAGATCAACGTAGCACCACACGAAGCGCTGGTGGAGCGTGCGATTGAGACGACTTACCGGGAGTACACTGCCGATGCGATCAACGCCCGGCCGTACCAGGCCCGGCGTCGCTCTCCGAACTACATGGCGAACAAGGCGATCAGGGAACTCGGATACCCGGTGGTGCTCGAACTTGCCGGGGAAAGGTGGACGTTCAACGTGCCGGAGCAGCCCTCTATTGCCGGACCGGGGTACTCTTACGAGGGCGTTATCTGCGCGCGGGACCTGGAGTGGTACGGGCCTGAAAGGACGGTTCGCGGCGCGACGTGTTACCAAGCGCCAGCGCCGCCAGCGGCCATCGAAGGTCTGGAATCCCTGACGCCCCACCTGCCTCGGTTTGACCACCTGAGGGCGGGCGCCAAGCTTCGGCTTACTTTCCGCCAGGAGGACCGATACTTCAGCGCACAGCGAAAACACACCGACCGCAACAAGATGATGGCCTTGGTCGGCCGCTTCCACTGCAGCGAGGACGGCATCTGGACCGATGATCGGTTGGTGCAGGTGTATGTGGTGCCCCTCCCCCTCCAGCCGCAGTTGTTCTGAGTCTCAGACCTTGTAGTACTCCCGGTACCACGCCACGAACTTCGCCACGCCCTCTTCCACCGGCACCACCGGCCGGTAGCCGACGTTGGCGATGAGGTCGGAGACATCGGCCTCGGTGTCGGGCACGTCGCCGGCCTGCAGGGGCAGCATTTCCATGATGGCCTTCTTGCCCAGGCATTGCTCGAGCACCTGAATGTAGCGCAGCAACTCCACCGGCTGCTCGTTGCCGATGTTGTAGAGCCGGTAGGGCGCCACGCCGCTGGTGGCCGGGTCGGGCGAGAGGCCGTTCCAGGCCGGGTCCTTGCCCGGCACGGTGTCGAGCGCACGCACCACGCCCTGCACGATGTCGTCCACGTAGGTGAAGCTGCGCTTGTGGTGGCCGTGGTTGAAGACCTTGATAGGCTCGCCGGCCAGGATGGCCTTGGTGAACAGGAACAGCGCCATGTCGGGCCGGCCCCAGGGGCCGTACACCGTAAAGAAGCGCAGTCCCGTGCACGGAATGCCGTAAAGGTGGGCATAGCTGTGCGCCATCTGCTCGTTGGCCTTCTTGGTGGCCGCGTACAGGGTGAGCGGATGCTCGGTGGGCGAATGCTCCGAGAACGGCATCTTCAGATTGGCGCCGTATACCGAGCTGGTGGAGGCATAGACCAGGTGCTCGACGCCATGGTGGCGGCAGCCCTCGAGCACGTGCAGGAAACCGGTGACGTTGCTCGACACGTACACATGCGGGTTCTGGGCCGCGTAACGCACGCCGGCCTGGGCGGCCAGGTGCACTACCCGCTTCGGCTTGTACTTGGCGAAGACCTCCTCGACCGCCGTCCGATCGGCCAGGTCGGCCGTGACGTGGGTGTAGCCCGGCAGCGCCTGCAGGCGCGCCAGGCGGGCGTGCTTGAGCGTGGGGTCGTAGTAGTCATTGAGGTTGTCGAAGCCAATGACTTCCTCCCCCCGGTCCAGCAGGACGTGGGCGACGTGGGAGCCGATGAAGCCGGCGGTGCCGGTCACTAGCATTCTCATTCCTAACTCACTCCAATGTCGATTCTCATCACCACCAACACCCTAGGCCCCGGGTGAGGTACCGAATAATAGGAATTCTACTACCCCAACCTACTTGCTCTTACTACTTATTCCGGGCGAATAGTTATCCATCCTGATTCCGCCTCGGAAGCACTCCGTACCCGTTCGCCGGGCAGATAGCGCGAACCAAGCTGTGCCGAGGCACTCTCAATCCACTTGGAGTCACTAATGAACACGAGAGCCCTTCTAGCTATTGCCTTACTGACAACCTCAACGCCAACCACACCGGAAAGCCTCAATGCCCGATCATCGACAGAGAACCGTCGGGAAGCTGGCGCGCGGAGCGAACTCCTTAATTGGTGCGCTGAAGCAAGCCAAAACCAACAAATAAAGTGCGCAAACCACTGCAAGCAAAAGGGTCTTGAAGTTACCGAGTTCAGCGCCTTTTGCGGGCTCGCAACATCGTGCGAATGCGGATGAGCCAATCAGCTAAACTGAAACTGATGCGACTCTGGATTGTGCTCGAACCATACGAAGTTTTGTTTGGGCACCTCGAAAAACCTCCCCATCCCTCTCGGCGGGCGGCACAATGCTGACCGTCGCCTGATGCCTCGACGAGCCGCATGAGCAAGCGTAGCGCCCTTCGCCCCGATCTGTTCGCCGGCCAGCGCCGGGAGTCCAAGCTGGACCGCCTTGGCGATCCGCTCATCGCGCTGAACAAGCACATCGACTTCGCCGCGCTCGCAGCGGAGGTGGACCGCATCGCGCCGCGGCCGGAGAGCGCGCAGGGCGGCCGGCCGCCGTATCCGACCGAGACCATGGTCCGCATCCTGGTGGTCAAGCGCCTGCACAACCTGTCGGACGAGCAGGTCGAGTTCCAGATCAACGACCGGCTGAGCTTCCAGCGTTTCTGCGGCCTGCAGCAGTCGGCGACGATCCCGGACCGGACCACGGTCTGGACCTTCGAGAACCGCATCGGTGCCGATGCCGCCAGGGCCGTGTTCGAGGCGGTGCAGGTGCAACTGCAGCGGCGCGGCTACCTTGCGCGCTGCGGCCAGATCATCGATGCCACCCTGGTGCCGGCGCCGCGTCAGCACATCGACAAGGAAGACAAGGCGGCGCTGGAGAAGGGCGAAGAACCCGACTGGACGCCGGCCCAGAAGCGCCAGCGCGACACCGACGCAAGCTGGACCAAGAAGCACGGCAAGAGCCACTTCGGCTACAAGCTGTCGGCCAGCGTGGACGCCAAGCACAAGCTGATCCGCAAGATCGAGACCGGCACGGCGAGCGAGCACGACAGCCAGCATTTCGACGCGGTGATCGACGCCGGCAACACCGGCAGCGCGGTCTACGCCGACCGCGGCTACCCGAGCCAGGAGCGCGAAGCGGCGCTGAAGGCGCGCGGCCTCAAGCCGATGATCCAGCGCAAGGCGCAGCGCAACCGCGAACTCCCGGAACGGCAGAAGCAGCGCAACCGCCGCATCGCCACCGTGCGCGCCCGGGTCGAGCACGTGTTCGGCGCGATCGCGCAGATGGGCGGCAAGCTGCTGCGCACCATCGGCCAGGCGCGGGCTGATTTTGCGATGACGATGATGGCGGTCTGCTACAACCTCAAGCGCCTGACGCACCTGGAATCCGTCCGCAGCACGGGTAAATGAGGCAAAAGGCCGGAAATCCGGCGAATCGCGGGCGAAATCGCGCCCGATGGGCACTACGAGCGGCTGGCCGTCACCAGAGGATCAGCCTGACGCCGTCAGCAGGGCGCTCTGCTGAGGGCTTTGGGCGCGAGAGCGGGGGTTTTTAGAGGTGCCCGTTTATTGTTCTGCTAACTCACAGGAGAACCGAATCCCCTTACAAATCGGCCTGTGAAAATTTAACTACTTGTCGCCACATAAAAACCCAATGGAGTTGACCCGGTTTAGTGGATTACCACAACGACTAAGTAGCCTCCTGGCGAGCAGGCGGGATCCGTAGTCGTTCAAGTGCCCTTGATCTTTATAGAGTGGAACTCCATCCAGTTCCGTCTCACAGAGATTCTCGCTGCACATCAGAACTTCTGGCTCGACCCAGACCACATCAGTAAACTCACGCCTCATCGACTCAATAATGCGACCTGCTGCAGCGGCGCGCTCTTCGTGGTGCCTCCTGTCTAAGGTGCAGTCAAGTTCGGTGTCAAACCGCTCCGACCTTAGCGAACAGTCACTCAATCCGGCAGTTAGAAGCGGAATGGTCGTAATTATGACGACCTTCTCCGCAGACGCCTTAGCCTCTAAGATTGCATTCCGTAAACCAGACGCCAGTGCCTTCTCGCCTGTCAAGTCTCCCGCACGGATGATCTCGCCATCCGCAAATCCGGTGTAATTGCCGGCCAACACAACCACCCGGTAATGGTTAGAAGCCAGAAGTGACGACACGTACCTGTTTCGCGGAACGAAGGCTTCGTGGTGCTCCTCGGCGCCGTTGCGCATATGCCACCGGTCGACGCCCGGAAGAAAGGGCGTGTTGCTGCGGGTCATGTCGTAACCCCGCAGATTCGCGTCCTTGCCGAGCTCGTCCAGGAATCCGGTGAAGTGGTTCGCGTGAGAGTCGCCTACCAGTAGAAAATCCACTGGCCCGCCTGCGCGACCCAGAATGCACTTGTCGGGAGGCAAAGGACTGGTGGGTGGACCCTCGTTGCAGCGACCCCGAAGCCGGTTGGGATGCGCCAGCAGGGCTTCGCTTTTCTTGTTCAGGGATTCCGGAAACCTCGCCGGCAGGCCGTTGGCTGCCACCAGCATCCACGCCGCCAGACACACGGCGAACACGGGCAGACCAGCACCGAGGACCACGACGCGACGAGGGGACCGATTCCGGAACGCACGAGCTGGAAGTTCGACAAACTTCCACGTCAGCCAGGACAGGACGAACGTCGAAACCAAGACCGCCAATCCCACATCCCGCGTCACTTCAATCTGATTCAGCCCGAGGAATACCAGGATGGGCCAGTGCCACAGATAGGCCGGGTAGGAAATCAGCCCCATCTGGGTAGCCGGCCGGGTGCTGAGAAGGCGGCCGACCCAGGTGCCTTCGCCACAGCGGATCAACAAGGCGGTCCCAAGCACCGGTACCAAAGCCGCCAGTCCAGGAAAGGGAGTCTCGCGGTTGAAGGTGAATCCAGCGTACAGGACGAGCATTGCGCCTGCGCCGGCGAGTACGTTAGACACTGCGGCCCGCGCGGCAACAGCTGGCAAATAGGCGAGCAACGAACCAACCATCAGCTCGTAGAAGCGCGTCGGGAGCAGGTAGTAGGCGGCGGCCGGATACTTCTGCACACCCCATTCGGACACGGCGACGCCGCCTATTACCAGCGCAACGAGCAAGTACGGCATAACTCGCCGCTTCAGCAGTCGAGTGACGACCAGCAGGAAGAAGGGCCAAAACAGGTAGTACTGCTCCTCCACCGCCAGCGACCACAAGTGCAGGAGAGGCACCGTATCCGCACTGACGCCAAAGTATCCCCCCACCTCGCGCCACATGAAGAAGTTGGCCAAAAAGACGCTTGAGGCGGCCGCACTCCTGGAATACTCGGCGAGCTCCGCCGGGAGCATCCAGACCAGGGCGGCCACCGTTGTCGCCACCAGTACCAAGAAATAGGCGGGGGCCAGGCGAATGACCCGCCGCTTGTAGAACCCGCCAATCGTGAAGGTGCATTGCTCGATCTCCGCCTTGACGACGGAAGTGATCAGATAACCGGAAATAACGAAGAAGACATCCACGCCTACATAACCGCCGCCCATGCCGGCCCAGTCACCTAAGTGATGCAGGATCACCAAGAGGACGGCGACGGCGCGAAGTCCGTCGATGTGTGGTTGGTACCTCAGCATCGGCACATTCCGCATATCACGCCAGACTCCGATAGGTCTCGAGCGTGTTTGACAAGACGATCCGCTCATCGAATCGATCCACTGCATCACGTCGCGCGGCAGCGGCAAGCCGAATCCGCATCTGGACATCCCGGCACAGTTGCCTGATCGCGTCCGCAAGACACTCCGAATCCCTAGCGGGCACAAGCAGTCCCGTCACCCCGTGCGTAACGACCTCCCGGCAACCAGGCACTTCTGTGGTGACCAGCGCACAGCCACAAGCTCCCGCTTCAATCAGGCCTTTTGGAAGCCCCTCGCGGTAGCTTGGCAGCGCTACGATATCCACCGTGCGGAATAGCGCCGGCATGTCCGCGACATGGCCCAGCCACTCCAGCACACCCTCTTCAGCCCACTGCCTGACCATGAGCTCCGGCACCGACGCTGGATTGCCGGGATCCGGCTCCCCCGCTAATAGAAAGTGAATTTCATGGCCTTCAGCTCTGAGTTGCCGGGCCGCGGCCACGTACTCGGAAAGCCCCTTATCCCAAAGTAAGCGCGCTGGAAGCAACACCCGCAGCGGCCCGTTTGGCGAGCGCGACGGCCCAGGACTGAAGCGATCACAGTCCACGCCTGAGCCGAGTATGAGGCGGATCCGAGCTGGATCGGCCAACCGGTTTGTCGTGAAGAACGCGACGTCATCCGGATTCTGGAGAATTAGGCGTGCTCGGGCCCCGTCGAGTGCCCATCGCATCAAAATGCGCACCAGCGGGCGCAACAGGCGAGCTTTCAAATCCTCACTTGCGAAAACGTAGCCCATCCCGGTGACTGAATTTACCCTCCCAGGCACGCCAGCCAAACGCGCGGCAAGCGATCCGTAGATGGCGCACTTGAGAGTAAAGCCATGTATGACATCTGGTCGCTCCCTGCGAAGCAGGCGAGCCAACGAGAGCACAAAACCGGCTTCGCGCAGCGGATTGAGACTACGCCGCTTTAGAGCAACAGGCAGCCAGCGCAGACCCATAGCCTCAAATTGCACTCCATAGGGACCGTCAGGAGAAATGAGCAAAACGTCATGTCCCAACTCACGAAGGTGCAAGGCCAAAGAAAGACGGAAGTTGTACAGATACCAATCGGTGTTCGCGAAAAGAACAATCCTCATGCTTGCCCTCATAGACTTCAGTAAAGACATCACTGGCACTCAATCAGTGCGCCGGTGCTTGACGAAGTCGTCCGCCCTCCACTACCAGCAATAAGAAAATAGACTGTAGTTAGCTACCAAATCCCAGAAAACCGACCACTACATGCAACACAGCACAAAGATCGCTGCATAGTGGGCCGCCTCAAAAGCCGGCTCCGAAGCATGCCTCCTTAAGGCCGGCGGACGCCGGGGACCCTCAGGCATCAAATTTGCTAGCAACGCTTTACTGCAACGCCGCCGCTTTCGCTCGCCTAACCTCAGAAAGCCTCCTACCAAGCTGAATTAGAGGCTGCTCGAAGAACCTCCACGACAGCATGGCAGGTAAGTATGTAAGCAGAACCACAAGCACTGTCAGCATTTCGACTGACCAATCAGATGCTTGGGGGAAAAGGATCTTAACTGCGGCAATTACGAAGCCATGGAAGAGGTACACGAAATACGAGACTAGCCCTAGTCGACCAAAGAGATTCACAGGAAGCGCACGGTCACCACACCTCAGTCGGCTTACTGACACAACTAACCAAGCTGCAAGAACTCCAATTGCGCTGTAGCCAAACATCGCCACAAAGGCGTTGCTTCGCGACCAACCAGACAGAATGCCGAGCCCAACCAGGATGGAGACCATTAGAACGGTCACTTGCCGCCAGTTCGTACGGGCTGGACTTGACAAGAAAACAGCTGCAAGCCCCCCGAGCGCAATAGCATCCAGTCGACCAGGGGCAAAATAGTAGATCGTTTCCGGTTCAAACCCCAACATGACAAAAATAACCCGAACCAAAAATGCGAAGAACACTATGCAAATCAGAGCTAGGCGGAAAGCGCGGGCACCGAACAACGCGGCAAAACCGAAGACTATGTATGCCGTTTCCTCAACCGAAACGGACCACGTTATTGTGTAGGGAACGCCGTTCTCGCCGAGAAATGGGATCGCCCAAGCAGTAAGAAACAACACATTGATCCAAATACGATCAATAATCTCCTTGTCATGACCCAGGAAAACCGAACCAAGAAAAAAAAGAGAAAGCGCAGCCAAATAGAGCGGCACAATTCGAAATATGCGCTTAATAAAGAACCCTTTAATGTCAGCCCCGTCGGTCGTCTTGAGCAAGATGCCAGTTATTAGGAAGCCACTTATTGCGAAGAAAAGGTCCACCCCACCCCAACCAATGGAAATGAGAAAGCGCGTTAGCACGCTGGACTCAGCACTCGGAAAACTCAATCCTACGTGATGAACAACCACTAGCAAGATTGCAAACCCCCGCAAGGCGTCCAGACCAACATCGCGCGGATTGCCGTGCTTAGAAACCTGATTAAACATGTCTATTGAGAACACTCACTTAGGCAGTTCCAGTTGATGAGCATCTAGCATCAGGACATTCTGGTAGGGGTGGTACGTGTTTGCGGTATTCGCAAAGGCAAGCCAGACAATCAAGACCATCGCCAAGAGAACCACGAGAATCGTTCTAACTAACGCTCGCGCTTCTGCGTGCCTGAAAAGGCTTGGCAGAGATGAAACGAAGATTAGTGATATAGGAAAAAGATATAGCGAGAACCGACCAGCCGCGACGCTGAAGAATGGCACTAGAAGGGCAAGTCCAATCGCGACAAAAGAAAGCTGTCTGATAAGCGGCCAGTTTGGGACAACGCTTCGCCACTTACGGCGGTAAAGCAAAATTAGCAGCGCCGGGACTAGGTTGAGCAGAAGATGGAATAGCGCCCCTGGCGAATAGACGCCCTCCGGCTGTTCGCTAATGTAGGTCTGCGTGTACCTCAGAAAGGCGGCCTCCGAGCGCACTAGTAGCCATAGAGCGCAAGAACCAACAAGAAGGAACAACAAACCCTTCTTCCACCGCGATATCTTTAGGTCTACGACCGAAAGTACAAGAAGTACCGCCGCACTTGCGTGAAATAGGGCCGCCAGCGCAATGCCCGCCGACCTCTTCAGTACACTCCACCTATCCCAAACAGACATGACATACAACACGATGCCGATCGCTATACCTTGACGGTTAGCGCTCATAACAGCAACGACGACGAGAAATGGCAACGATGCCGCGAGAGCAAGCCACGGAGCTTGGAGTTTTCTACAGTACGCAAACAGCCCGGAGAAGAAAATGACGGCTCCAATTACGTTTACACCATAGACACCAAAGCCCGCCCTTGACGATAGCCAGGTCAACAGAGAGAACAACAACTCTTGTTCTTTAATCGCATCCGCTAGCGGCAGGCCGTAAATCCGCTGAGTGATGAGCAGATAGCCCTCCCAGTCACCTCCGACTTGATGCCTGAGACCAACAAAAAGGATGCAGAAGAACCATACGGCGACCCATAGTCCACGGTGGACTCGCTTGGTAAAGAGCAAAGCGGGGAGCCCGGCTAGCGCAAAGAACGCGAGATAGGGCCAGATGCTCATCTATCCAGAGCACTTTCAAGCCATGCTTGAAACATGAGGACAGACCACAAACGATGACCAAAGGACCCATCGCGACGCAAATGAGCGCGCCACGCATCCCTGATAGGCCCAGGTTCCAAGTAGCCTTCGCGGCGCAGTCTACTCTCATCAAGCATCTGCTCTGCCCAGTCGCGAAGTGGGCCGCGCAACCAGTCATCGATCGGGATTCCAAACCCCTGCTTAGGTCGCTCTACCAAAGTGCGGGGAACATACTTTCCCAGTACCTGTCTCAGAAGCCACTTGCCTTTTCCGTCGCGAATCCTCAAACGCTCTGGGAGCGTCCAACCGAACTCGACAACATCGCGATCTAGAAATGGCGCCCTAGTCTCGAGGGAAACCGACATCGCAGCGCGATCTACTTTGGTAAGTACGTCTCCAGGCAAATACGTCATGGCATCTAGCGCCATCATTCTATAGATCGGGCTGCTCAGACGAGGCCAATTCTCTCGGCAATCCAGCACGCTCTTTGGACCAATAGGACGCCCGACTATCAAGCCGTCAATCTCATGCCATTCTTTTACAAGCGAGATGTACATATCATCAATACTGCGGATAAACCGCATCCTTTGTCCGAGCTTATGAGCCTTGTCGCCGGGGAGCGAAACGCCAACCACCCGGGCCGGAACTGAAAGAACATTGTTCAGCGTAGATGCTGGAACTGCAGTCAAGGCGCGCCCGACGATGCGGCGAAACTGAGCTGGAAGGAAGGACAGCCGTCTCCACAACTTGGGACCAAGGATATAGCGATTGTACCCACCAAAAACTTCGTCTCCTGCGTCGCCAGTGAGCGCAACCTTGACGTGCTGGCGGGCAAGACGCATCACGAGTTGGGTCGGAAGTTGAGATGAGTCCGCGAACGGCTCGTCATAGACATCGGGAAGCGTGGGTACCAGAGCAATCGCATCTGCTCCGGAGAGGTAGAGTTCAGTGTGTTCAGTGCCCAAATGTGCGGCAATTCGATGGGCATGGCAGGCTTCATCAAACGCCTTCTCGTGGAATCCGATAGTGAAGGTACGAACCGCCCGACCGCTTCGTGCCTGCATGAGCGCCGTCACCAAAGTGGAGTCAATCCCACCGGAGAGAAGTGCGCCGAGGGGCACATCGGCAACCATCTGGTCTTCGATTGCTTTGCCTAGGATCTTCTCAAGATCTTCGATCGCCTCCTGATCCGATCCTTCATATGGGGAAGAGACACCGGCTTCTGCGACGCGTTTCAGCGACCACCAAGCGACTGGCTGAAGCTCTTGCTCGCCTTGACGAAGCCTTAAGTAGGTGCCAGGAGGCAGCTTAGATACCCCCTCCCAGATTGAAAAAGGCTCTGGTACGTAGCTGTATTGCAGGTAAAGGCTGAGCGCCCCCCTGTCGATGGTCGCATTGAAACTTGGATGCGCTCTAAGTGCTTTGAGCTCAGATCCAAATAGGAAAGTTTTCCCTTGCCATCCGTAATAAAGTGGTTTCTCGCCGAACCGATCGCGCGCAAGCCACAGCTCCTTAAGCACCCTGTCCCAGATTGCGACCGCAAACATTCCCTTGCTGCATTCAAGCGCTCGCTGAACACCCCACATTTCAACTGCTGCGAGGAGGCTCTCTGTGTCTGAGTGCCCTCTCCATTGGGGCGCCGCCCCCTCCTCCTCTAGGGCGCGCCTGAGATCAATATGGTTATAGATCTCGCCGTTGTAGACGATCACGTAGCGCCCACTAGCAGAGCACATTGGCTGGTGCCCAGCGGGACTGAGATCCAAAATTGCTAGCCTGCGGTGCCCTAAGGCAAGTCCGGCCGCTTCGTCCACCCAGATCCCTTCTGCATCAGGTCCGCGGTGAGCAATACGGTCCGTCATAAGGCGAGCAGATTCGACCAATCTACTGCTACTTCCAGAATCAGTCCAAAAGCCAGCGATTCCGCACATTCAGGCAATCCGCCTTCTACTTTTGAGCCAGATCGCAGCCTTTGAAAAGGTGACGCCCAAAATGGCAATAACTCCAAAGTACCCAGTTAGGAGATGAAAGCCCAATGCGTCGGGAAAGGTAGCGAGCGCAACGGCACCGGCCATTGGCCAAAGGAAGAATACGAGCCTGAAAGTTGCTCGCTTCCTTCCAGGCATCAGCAGCATTCCTTTGCTATCCAGATAGCCTATCTGCCGATACGCTGAATAGGACATAGAGCAAGCCAGCCCGACGCCGAGCACAAGATGGGCCGGCAGAACGAATACCATGGGGGCCATGAAGCGAAACCAAGACAGCCATAGGAATGTGCCTGCCTTGATCTCGCGATCTGCGATTATGTTATGAAGAGCAAACACAAATGCTAGAGCACCAAAGAATGTCCACCAGGCCAAGCTCAAATGGGTACCTAATAGCACCGTGGTTACCGCAAATAAGCTCAATCGCGTAGCTATCCAAGTCCAAAACCACGCAGCGTGCGCGCCCTGGGGGCCACGGAGCCTCCCGCCAACCTCCCGACGCGCGATTTTTAGATCATTAATGATGTAGCCAATCTCATATAGGCTGATGAACGCTAGGTAGCAGAGGATCCCCCGGTACAGCGCGGGACCCCAATCGCCGCCCGAAAGCGCAAGAATCAGAAAGACAGCAGCACCCCACTCGAAGAGCAAATGAAAGGCGACGCTGGCACTCCTAAGGCGAGTACCCCAGAACCAGTAAAACGGAAGCGAGTAAAGGATCTTATTGTTCATATCGATATGTACTCTGCCTCAAGTTCTCGCCAACGCTTCCGATGCCTTTCCGAGTGCAGGACAACATAGGCGCGTTCTGCACCAGCAAGCAGCGACCTGTCAGAGAGGTTATCGCTCACCGCCAGATACGGGCAGATGCGCCACCCGAGACCAAGCTTCTCATCAAGCGCATCAATCTTTCTTCCAGCCAGATCGTGCTTCAAACGCCCAAGGCAACGACCCCCAGCCGCTTCAAGCTCGCTGGCAACATACGAGGCACTCAACCTTGTCGCGAGGGCGGCAACAATTGGCTCCAAGCTTGCAGACGCTAGAATAATTCGACCGCCAGCAGGCAGTCCTTCCAGTATCTCTTGAACCTCAGAAATGCGCCTATTCTCTAATAACCAGTCCGCATACTCGGCTGCACTTCGATTCAAATCATTCATCTCTTCCCTGTATAGGAGCGCAAGAAGAACGTGCTTCAGGACGTGACTCTTGGTGACGCGCTCGACAGCAGAGAAGGCATACCGGACAGGACTAAATCGATGAGCAGCCATCGCCAAGATCCAGCGCCGTTTAAGGCCTAGCCGCCGGAAGTGCCAGCGCATAAGCCCGATAGTGGTGTCGTCCAGAACCAACGTTCCGCAGACATCAAAGATTCTAGTCGCGGACATATCTAGTGAACCGACCGGTAGACATCGCGATAGAGTTCAGCCGCCACACTCAAGTCCAATGACTTATTCGCTCGCACTCTAAGATCGACCCCACCAATCGCGCGGATATTGTCTAAGCGCTCAATGGCGCACCTAACATCATCGCTGTCCGAAGGATCCAGTACCACGCCTGCCTCTAGTGCCTCGGTTTGCGCATCCACATCACCTACACCGCGATTGCAGATCGAAGGAACGCCGCATGCATATGCCTCTGCAAGCTTCGTGGGTGAACTGGCGATCTTGGAATAGGTCGGCCTAATGAAACTCAACATGACGTCTGAACATCCAATGAGGGCTGGCACCTCTTCACGGGATGCAGAAACTACACGCACGCGCGAAGCAAACGCTTCACCCCCAAGCGCCCTAAGCCGCTCCCAGTGAGACTCCTCCCAATCTTTGGTAATCACCAGCAGGTTAACGTCGGCTCGACTTGCGGCTGCATCAACAAAGAAGCTGAGCATCTCGTCTAGCATGTACCAAGTCCCAAGGGAGCCCAAGTAGGAGAGCAGGAAAGCATCGGGCGAAAGACCCAGCCGCTTCCGCGCAACCGCCCTTTCTCCTGGGGTCAAGATCGCGAAGTGCCCGAAGTCAGCACAGCAAGGGATAACCGTAACTTTTCCAGTCATCTTTGGCGCAAGCCGCCGAAGTTCTGGCACCACCTGATTCGTGAGAGCAACCACATGATCTGACGTGGTGAGCAGTGAGACCTCTATGCTCTTGTAAATTCTGTAGGCCATACGATCTACCCAGCGCCGCTGGAGCCACAAACCGCCGTCAACTCTCTCATCGACCCATAAGCCGCGCATATCGAAAATCATTTTCGCTCCGAAGAGGCGCTTCAGAAGCCATCCCACCTGGCCCGCCTGATAGCTCCGGCAGTGAATTACAGAGTACCCATGCCGCCACTGAAGCGTCACTGCGATCAAGTACATCCGAATCAGGTCAATAATCTTCGACAACTTGCCGCCTCTCGTAAATTCGAGCGGCGTCCAGCGTATGCCCGTTGACTCAAGACGCCGCCCTATCTCAGCTCCTTGACTATCAAATCTGTCGAGCTTCTCAAAGCTAAGAACTCGGAGAGGCGACGAATGCCTGACGATTGATTCAAGATAGGGAATTATCTGACTGGAACCCAGGGGGTCCGTCAAACCGTCATACGAGATAAAGAGAACGGCCTCTCTATTGGAGATTCGCACACAACCCTCGAAAGGCGAAATTCATGTCCAACAATCGCTTCTCAGAAACACCCAACCACGCGAACGCGTCGACATAGAGCCTATCGGTTCGACAGGATCTTCCTTGGGCTTGAGTGATCGCATCGATCTTTGGACTTAATAAGGCAGGGAACGGGAGGAACAGACTGGACCTTGCTCGCCACGCGGTTTATCGGAGCATAGCCCTAACTGGAGATCATCTTGAGGAATCGAGCTGGATTCCCTGCATATACACAACCTGGTGGAACGGATCTGGTTACGACACTTCCTGCACCAACTACGCAACCTCTCCCCAGCACTACGTTTGGCAATACTATGGCACCGGCACCTACCCAAACATCATCCTCGATCACAATATCGCCATCGACATGATTATGCCCCCCGGCCAGATCCAGACCTGAGTCGAGGAGCATACAACGCGCAGACAGCGTTACACGATCACCGATCCGAATGCGGTGCCGCGCCAAAATATAGACATCCTGATTGATAGAGCAACCCTCTCCAATCACAACGTTGGCAGGCCTGCCAACCCGAAACCTTCCATGAACGTACACTCGCCTCCGGAAGGTGGCATACCCAAGCACTTGAAGGTACCAATACCTAATTTTATCAAACATGAATACCTCAACCAGCCCGGCACTTTGGCGGGACAATACGCATGACTAAGGAAGTCGAAACGCCTAGGGCCCGACGAGCATACCAAGCACATGAAACCCGCCAGAGAAGCATGCCGGCAAGCGTTCCATAAATCGCGCCTAACGCTCCGTAGACTGGTGCGAAACAAGCAATTATCGCGGCATTGATACCCAGAGCTAAAGCCGAGCGCCTCATCACTGCTCGCTGCTCTCTGACCATATTCAAATAAACTATCGGGTGCCCAAATAGGGAAATAATGATTTCACCCAGCAGCAGGATTGAAAGCAGTTCATAGACAATCTCGTAGCCATCGCCGAAAGACAGGTGGATAAACCTCTCTCCTAGTAACAGGATTGCAAGGAATACAGCCAGCGATGAAGCGACTAGGAAGACAGAGATCCAATCGTTTAGTCTTTGAGTTTTCTCTTTCTCGCCCTGAGAGTGTAGCGCGGAGATCATCGGAGCCAAGCCGATATTCACGAGGGTGGATGGCATGCTCAATACCGCATATACCTGTATGGCAACGCGATATTCACCAACCGCCTTGTCGGGCGCGGTGAATGCCAGGATCAGGACCCCAATCTGGCCAGCCAGCACCCTCATTCCCTCAGTCAATGCGATCGGCATTGATTGCCTGAATGTGAGAGTCGGTGGAATCGTGGCGCGCGAGCCCATCGGAACATCGGCACGAAGAGCCGCCTTTAGCCAGATGTAGCCTAGTACCGCAGCCGAAATGGCCGAGACGACATTCAGGCCCATTGCTACCTGTGGAGTCAATTGCCAAGCGAGGAGCATCGAAACAAACAGGAGTGAGGCGCTCATCAGGGCAGGCCTAACGAGAATCTCGCCTAACTGGCCCCGAACCACCCAATGCAAACCTCTTAGTGTCGCGCCGAAGACGTTTCCTATCGCGACGAATGGGATCCAGAAGAACCCCGCAACGAGGGCAAATCGAAGGGCGGGGTCTATTTTCTCTGAAAGTAGCATCACTGCGGACCCTGCGACGGCAACGATCAGCAGTGATGAAATCACGATGCGCTTCAGGGCCCAACTCAGAATTGCCCTAGCACCCAACCGGCCCGTGCCGGCCACTTCGCGGGTAACGAGCTGCGGAAGGCCCAGTTCAGTCGGTATCATCAACACGGCAACGACGGCCATGGCCGTTCCGTATATTCCGTACGATGCGGGACCGAGACCTCGAGCAAGCTGAATCCCGACCACGAAACTTGCGCACATTCCGGCAACCCGCAGGCCCGCACTGCCTAAGAGTATCTTCAGTGCAACTGTGCCGACGCCCTCGCTTCTAAGGAGGCGCGGAAAACTCGCTTTCACGCTTCTTCGCTTCTTGAGTAACACCCGCACTCGCGCCCATCTGGGCGCAAAGATTCAGCGGGGCATCTCGCTATCTTAGAGGCGCCCATCGACTACATGGCGAGGAATTGCGTTCTTCACATCGAAGATAACGGACGCTGGGCCTTTAGCGAACATCAGGCCTTGATAAAGCGGGTCTTCCTTAAACACCCTGTGCGCAACTGCGAGAATTACCGCGTCATAGGCATTTCGATCTAGTGATTCAGCCAGGACAAGCCCGTATTCATGGCGCGCTTCTGCAGCATCTATCCACGGATCATGGACGTCGACCCGCGCGTTGTACGACTCTAACGCCGCAACTATGTCTATCACTCGTGTGTTCCGCAGGTCCGGACAGTCCTCTTTGAACGCTAGTCCGAGCACAAGCACTCGCGCCCCAACGGGATTTATTTCTTTTCGGATCAGCAGCTTGATAACCTGTTCAGCTACGTAGGCACCCATACCATCATTAGTGCGACGACCAGCTAGGATTACATCCGGGTGATGCCCCACCTGCTGCGCCTTGTGCGTCAGGTAATACGGGTCCACGCCAATGCAGTGCCCTCCCACCAGGCCCGGCCGGAACGGCAGGAAGTTCCACTTCGTGCCCGCGGCTTCCAGCACGTCCAGCGTGTCGATGCCCAGCTTGTTGAACAGGATGGCCAGGTCGTTCACCAGGGCGATGTTGAGGTCGCGCTGGGTGTTCTCGATCACCTTGGCGGCTTCGGCCACCTTGATGCTGGGCGCCTTGTGGGTTCCGGCGGTGATGATGCAGCCGTAAAGCGCGTCCACGAATTCGGCTACCTCGGGCGTGCTGCCGCTGGTCACCTTCTTAATGTTGGGCAGGCGGTGCGCCTTGTCGCCCGGGTTGATGCGCTCGGGGCTGTAGCCGCAGAAGAAGTCCTGGTTGAACTTGAGGCCGCTTACGCGCTCCAGGATGGGTACGCAGTCTTCCTCGGTGCAGCCGGGGTACACGGTGCTCTCGTACACCACGATGTCGCCCTTCTTCAGCACGCTGCCGATGGCCTCGCTGGCCTTCACCAGCGGCGTCAGGTCGGGGCGCTTGGCCGAATCGATCGGCGTGGGCACGGTGACGATGTAGATGTTGCAGGCGGCGATGTCGGCCAGTTGGTCGGTGTACTTCAGCTTCGGGCTGGCTGCCAGCTCTTCGGGACTGCACTCGAGCGTGCTGTCCCTGCCTTCGCGCAGCTCGGCCACGCGGGCGCTGCGGATGTCGTAGCCGGTAGTCTCGAAGTGCTTGCCGAACTCCACCGCCAGCGGCAGCCCCACGTAGCCAAGGCCGATGATGGCGATGCGCGACTCTTCCAGCTTCTTCATTCCCACTCCTCGGTTTCGGGCACGCTACCGCCCTTCGGTTGCATTGGCGCTTCCGTCGAGCCCTTTCACTGCCAGGTTTTTTGCCGTGTCAGGCGGCCTGGGCCGGCCCGACTGGTTCAAGCACGTTGTGCGGCAGCGCCACGCTCTGCGTTCCGCCCAAAATGTCCAGCAACACCAGCGCACGCTGCTCGCTCTGCGCCTGGGTGTAGATGCCCTGCAGGCCCGCCAGCGGACCGTGGTTGATGACCACGCGCTCGCCCGGGAGCAGCCGGCGTTCGGGCAGCGTGATCAAGCCCTCGGCGTCGGCGTCTGCCTGCAGGTGCTCAATGAATTCGTTCGGCACGATGGCCGGCTCGCCGGCCGTGCGCACCAGGCCTACCGCGCCGCGGGTTGAGCGAACCGGCGCCAGGCTGGTGGTGTCGGCGTCGGCGCGCAGGAACAGGTAGCGCGGGAACAGCGCCTCCAGCACGGTTTGCCGGCGGCCACCGCGCAGCACGCTTCGCTGCAGGCGCGGCAGGAAGCATTCGAAGCCCTGTCGCTTCAGGTGCTCCAGCGCCTGGGCTTCGGCGCGCGGACGGGTGTGCACGCAGTACCAGCGCTGCATCTCAGCCGCCCCCCACTTCGCGCTTCAGCTGCTCGATTTCCTCGCGCAGCGCGTCGTACTCGCGCATCTTCCGCGCCAGGAACGATTTGGTCAGCTTGGCCTTCGCCTCGATGCCGCGCGGCGTCAGCAGGTAGGCATAGCCCAGCTTGTGCTGGCTGCGGCTGAAGTTGCCCACCTTCACCCAGCCCTTGTCCACCAGGGCGCGCAGGGCGTAGTTGAGCTTGCCCAGGCTCACGCCGGTGCTGCGCGCCAGCTCGCGCTGGCTCGCCTCCGGGGTGGCCGACAGCTCCCGAAGGATGGCCACGCTCAGTTCGTCGGTGCTCGCCACTACCCCTTCCCCTGCGTTCACGGGTTGAACGCAGGGTCTAGGCTACGCGCGGGGCCGGGGCCGGGCAAGCCGGCTTTTTCTCGGCCCGCGCGGCCGGCCACGCAGCCCGCCAGCACGCCGGCCACGGCCAGCATCGCGGTCTTGCGCAGCGGGTAGTCGCCCAGCGAATGCAGGGCCAGCAGCAGCAGGCCCAGCCAGGCGGCGCGGGCGATGGCGGTTTGGCCGGGGCTGGCGCTGCGGCCGGGGCGCCAGACGCGCCAGCCCGACACCAGTAGCGCGGCCACGGCGCCGCCAATCAGGGCCCAGCCAGGCCAGCCGGCCTCCAGCCATACCTCGGCCCAGTCGTTGTGGGCGTGGTTGACGTAAGGCTCTATGGGTGAGGGGTCTTCAGCCTCAAAGGCGCGACGAAATCCGCCCAATCCGGCACCCAATGGCCAGTGCTCGCGGGCCACGCTCTCTACGACCGGAAGGTACTGGAAGCGCGCGTCTTCCAGCGGATCTTTCTCCAGCCGCTGCAGGATGCCGAACAGCGCGAACTGCACCGCCAGCGTCAGGCCCAGCGCCACGGCCGCGGCCAGCGCACGGCCGGCGCGGCGGCGGCGGCGCAGGCCCAGCACGATGGGCAGGCTAATCAGCAGGCCCACCATGCCCAGCACGATGCCGGCGCGCGACAGGGTGATGGCGATGCCCAGGATCAGCAGCGCCACCAGGCCGATGCCGGCCACCAGGCCCAGCAGGGTGCGCGCATCCATCTCGTCGCGTTTGGCCAGCCAGCGTGCGGTGCCCACCACCACCAGCGGCAGCGCCACCGCCAGCAGGCTGGCCAGGTGGTTGCGGTTGGCGAAGAAGCCCACGGCCTCAGTGGGGTTGGTGATGGTGTAGAAGCGCAGCGCGCTCTCCGTTCCACCCGCCAACTGCGCCAGGCCCAGCACCACGCTGGCCGCGGCGCCCAGCACCACCAGCTTCAGCAGCGTGTTGCGCTGCGCGGCCTCCATCTGCAGCGCCGCCAGGAACAGCGCCACCGCCGGCAGCAGCCAGTGCAGGGCGCGCTCGGTGGCCAGCGGCACCAGGCTCCAGCGCGATGGCACGTCCACGCCCGCAGCGGAAAGCTCGGCGGCAATCCCGGTGCGCGCCTCGGGCATCAGCCACAGCGCGTCGGGTATCGGCAGCAGTTGCAGCAGGGGCAGTGCCAGCACCAGTCCGGCCAGCCAGGAGGCGCGCGGCAATCGTGCGCCCGTCCCGGTGCCGTGCCGCCACAGGCACAGCGCCAGCAGGCCCTGCGCCAACACCTGCACCGCACTGTCGCCCGGCGTGCCCTGCCCGCCGCCCAGCACCAGGGCGCCGGCCAGCACGGCGGCGGCCAGCGGCAGTTGGATGCGGGCGGAAAGATCGTGCGAAAGCATGCGCCCGATCATAGCGGACACGGCTTGCGGCCCGTGGCCGAAAGTTTCACCAGTGCAAACCCTGCAAAACAAAGGGCCACCCGAAGGTGGCCCCTGTGTGTTGCCTGCGCCGGCCCTTACGGGCTGACCGGCGGCGGCGCCGGCGGCGTCACGCTCAGGTCGTCGCTGGCGTAGGCGGCAATGATGGCCACGGCCACGCCGGTGAACACCCACGCTGCCTGCCGGTTGTCGCGCTTGGCTCCCGAGCCCACGGCCTGGGCGTAGGTGGGGCCGATCTTCTGCACGCTGGCCACGGCGCCGGCGCAGGTGGACACGGCCGGAACCTCGAGCAGCGAGCCGGCTTCCAGCGGCAGGGCGCAGCCGTCGGTGAAGGTGAGGGTGGCGCTGGCGCCTTCCATCAGCATCACGCGGTCGCCAGCCTGCAGGGCCTGGCCCTCGGCGGCGGTGGTGAACTCTTCGCCCTGGTTCACCAGCACGGTGCCTTCCTGGGCGGACAGCGTGGCCACGGGCTCGGCGGCGAGCGCGCTGGTGGCCAGCAGGGTGGCGGCAATGGCAGTGGTGAGGCGGATCATGGTTCGCTCCTTTCCGGGGCGCTGGGGGCGGCAATCATTGGCAGGTTACCCCCACGGGGGGCCGGGTGCAAGCGGGATTTTTTCCCTGCCCTTTGTAAGTTCAACGGCTTACGGCTTGATGAAGGCTACGGAACCCGGGTGATTTTCAGGTCATCGAACCAGGCCCGGCCGCCGATGCGCTGCTCGGCCGGTATGCGCGCCGGCAGCCGCAGGGCCAGCCACTGGCCCTCGCAGCCCTCGGGCACGGTGAAGGCCACGGCCAGCTCCCGCCAGTCGCCATGGCCACGCAGCGGCGGGGTGCCGGCCAGGGGCCCGCCGCCGGCCACGCAGCTGATTTCCCACACCAGGCCGCGCTCGGTACGCAGGCTGTCGGCGCGGGCGCGCAGGCTCAGCTCGTACTCGCCGGGCGGCAGGGCCAGCATCTGGCGCACGTGGCTGAAGGGCACCCGGCGGTCCTCGAAGGCCACGCGCAGGGCCACCCGGCCACCCACGCCCGGCCCGCCCAGGCGGCTGATGCGGGCGCCGGCCACGCGCCCGAAGCGCCAGTCGAAGCCCACGGCTTCGGGCTCGAGCTCGAAGCCGCCGTTGAAGACGTTGCCCAGCCGGGTCCGGCGCTCGGGCGGCAGGTTGGCCGCCCACAGCAGGTAGGCCTGCCCCACCCTGCCCTCGCGCACCAGGCGGTCGAGCCAGGGGCCCAGTTCGTTGGCGGCCAGGCCGCCCTCGGTTCGGCGCACGGCCTCGAACAGCGGCGCCACGGCGTCGATGTCGCCGGCCTTGCTGGCCACCAGGCGCAGGAAGCGCGCCCGCCAGGGCGGCTGGCTGGCCAGGGTGTCGGCCAGGGGCGCGTGCAGTGGCGCGGCGCCGGCCAGCTCCAGCAAAAGGGGCTCGAAGCGCGCGAACAGGCTCGGGTGCACCCGCAGCGGGGTGTCGAGATGCGGCAGGGCCTCGGCCGCGCGGCCGTTGCGCAGGTGGTGGTCCAGTAGCCATAGGTGCGCCGGCAGGTCGCGCGGGGCGCGCCGGGCGGCCACGGTGAAGAGTTCGGCGGCGCCGGCTTCGTCGCCCCGGGCCAGGGCCAGCTGGGCCAGTACGCGGTAGGGCCGGCCGTCGAGCGGGTCGGCGTGCAGGGCGCGGCGGGCCAGGTCGGCGGCCTCGTCGGCGCGCGCGGGGTCCCGGGCGGCAGCTTCGGCCGCCCGCAGCAGGGCCACGGGATGGTGGCTGCGCCAGAACAAGGCGCGCTCGGGCTGGGTTTCGGCGTAGTGGTCCGCCAGGCCCAGGCTGGCCACGCGCCAGGCGGCGAAGGCCAGCACGGCCAGGGCCAGCCAGGGCCAGACGCGCTTAGCGTTCGTCATGGCGCAGGCTCCGGATGCGCAGCACGCCGTCCTCGCGCGCCAGGTCGAAGCGGATCTCGCCGTTGCTGCGCGAGGCGCGCCAGTCGCCCGGGTACTTCACGCGGGCCTCGAAGCGGGCCAGCACGGTGGCGCTCGCCTCGCCCTGGAGCCAGCCGTTGGGGCGCAGCTGCAGTTCGCGCGTTTCGCTCTGGTCGAACAGCTGCTGGTAGTCGTAGGCAATGGCGTCGCGGCCGCCGCGGTTGTTGCTGGCGTCGCGGGTGAACAGGCGCATCAGCCCGCGCAGGTCGCCGGCGGCGTAGGTGCGGGTGAAGGCGTCGAGCAGGGCCAGGGCGTCGGCTTCGGCGATGGGGGCCGGGCGGGCGGCGTCGGCAGGCGCCGTTTCCCCTGTGGGCGCGCCTTCAGGCGCGACTGCTGCCGGAGCCGGCGCAACGGCGGCAACGACGGGCGCGGCAGGCGGCAGCGATGCGGGTTGGGGCTGGGGGTTTGGACGGGACACCGGCTGGGGTTGGCGAGTGGCTGTCGGCCCCGAAGGGCCTCCCACCGGGGCGGTGGCCAGGGACGTGGCCGGGATGGCGGCCGGCGTGGTGTCGAGCACGGGCACCCTTTCGAGGGCGCGCTCCGGGCGGCCTTCCAGGCCGCTCTCCGGCACGGCGTCCGGTTCGACTGCCGGTGCGGGTTCGGCCGCGACTGCGAGTGCGACCGCGGATTCGGGCGCGGATCTGGGCTCCGGCGCGGGAGCCGCGGCGACGGGCGGCGGGCTTTGCGGCACGCGCGGGCTGCGCGGCGTTTGCGCGTACCACATCAGCGCCAGGGCGGCGCCGGCGAGCAGGCCGAAGCTGCCCAGCACGAGGATGGGGAGGCGCCGGGTGGTGCGGGCGGAAAGAACCGGGGACTGGTGGAGGGCCGGGCCTGAAGGCCCTCCTGCAGGGCGCACGGGCCTTGTGGTGGGGGCTTCGGGCCCGACGCGGCCTGTGTCCGCCCACTCGTCGCCGGCACCGGCCAGGACGGCGTCATAGGCGGCGCGTTTGTCTGGCTGGCGCAGGTCCTGCCAGGCGCGGTTCACGCGGTCGGCGTACAGGGCTTCCCACTCGTCCGCATTGCGGTCCGGGTGCAGCCAGCGCACCAGCCAGCGGTAGTGGTCCTTGATGCGCGCGTCGGGCGCGTCGGGGTTCACGCCCAGCACGCGGTAGCTGTCGGCGCCGGGTGCGAACAGCAACTGCTGCAGATAGAAGGGCGCGGCCTCGGCGATGTCATCAACCGATGCGCCCAGCGCGGCCGCCGCGAATTCGGCGGCGGCGCGGTCGCCGGCGGCGATACGCACCACCTCCAGCACGTCGGCCGGCAGCGGCCGCTGGCGGGCGGCGGCCAGCAGGGCCGGTGCCCGCCAGAAGGCCAGGGCCTGCTCCAGCGCCTGGCCCACCCCGCCCGTCACCGCCCGCGCGCCAGCTTCTTGGGCTCGGCCTGCGAGCCGTAGGAGTAGTAGTTGTAGCCGCCGTAGCCGTAGCCGTAACCGTAGCCGGCGTGCTTGCTGCTGAACTTGGTCAGCAGCGCGCCGACCACGTGGGCGCGGGCGGCGTACAGGCGCTTGAGCCCGTTCTTTGCCACGCCGATGCGGGTTTCGCCCGCCTCCACCACCAGCAGGGTGCCGTGCGCCAGGTTGGCCAGGATGGGCGCGTCGGCCAGGCCCATCACCGGCGGGCCGTCGATGATCACCTGGTCGAACTTCTCGCTGGCGATCGACACCAGGCTCACCATCTTCGGGCCCATCAGCAGCTCGGCCGGGTTGGGCGGCAGCGGGCCGGTGGGCATGTACATCAGGCCCGGGATGTCGGTGGCCTGGATCACTTCCGTGGCCTTCGAGGCGCCGGCCAGGTAGTTGCTCAGGCCCACTTCGTTGGGCTTGCCCAAGGTGCGGTGCAGCGAGGGGTTGCGCAGGTCGCCGTCGATGACCAGCACGCGCTTGCCGAGCTGGGCGAAGTTCTTGGCCAGGGTGAGCGCGGTGGTGCTCTTGCCTTCGGCCGGCGTGGCGCTGGTCACCAGCAGGCAGCGCGGCACGCCGCTGTCGGTGGCGAACTGCAGCGCCGTGCGCACCGAGCGGTAGGCCTCGGAGAAGGCCGAGCGCGGGTCTTCCAGCGCCCGCGCCGGGGTCATCGGCGCCTTCAGCAGCGGGATCACGCCCAGCACGCTCAGGCCCAGCTGCTTTTCCAGGTCTTCCGGCGACTTCAGGGTGTCGTCCAGGTACTCGAAGGCCAGGGCCAGCAGCACGCCCAGCATCAGCCCGGCCAGCATGCCCAGCGCCAGGTTGCGGCCCAGGCTGGGCTTGTACTTGAAGCCGCGCAGCGCGCGGTCGACCACGGCGATGTTGTTGCTGCTGACGCCGCCGGCCACGCCGATCTCCTTGTAGCGCTGCAGCAGGCCGTCGTAGAGCTGGCGGTTGGTGTCCACCTCGCGCTTGAAGATGTTGTACTGGATCGAGCGGCTCTGCAGGTCCAGCACCTCGTTCTTCAGGCCCGCCATCTGCTCGTTGAGCAGGCGCTCCTGCTCCTGCGCGGCCAGGTACTCGGCCTGGATGGCCGACTTGATGTTGGCCACTTCCACGCCGATCTGGCGCTCGACCTCGTCGATCTGGCCCTTGAGCTGCATCATCGCCGGGAAGGCCGGCTTGTACAGGCGCAGCTTGTCCTGGTACTCGGCCTGCAGCGTGGCGCGCCGCTCCTGCAGCGACTTGATGATGGAGTTCTCGCCGATCTCGCCCAGCAGCACCGTGCCGCTGGAGGCCTGCGCCTGGCGCCAGCGCGCCTCGGCGCGGATGCGTGCACGGCTGGCCTCGGCCAGGGCGGCGTTGAGGCTGCCCAGGTTCTGCTCGCTCAGGCTGGCGCTGCCTTCGCCGCTCGAGACGATCTGCTCTTTCTGCGCGAACTCCACCAGCTGCCGCTCGGAATCCTCGAGCTTGAGCTTGAGCTCCTGCAGGCGGTCCTCGAGGTAGGTCTTGGCGTAGGAACTCGAATCAAAGCGCCGCTCGAGGTTGCTGGCGATGAAGGCCTCGGCGATGGCGTTGGCCGCGCGCTGCGAGAACTCCGGATCGGGGCTGTCGAAGTGCAGGCGCACCAGGCGCGAGTTGCGCACCGGCTCCACCGTCAGGCCACGCAGGATGAAGCCGGTGGCGGCGGCCTCGCGGGCCGAGAGCTCGGCTTCGGTCAGCTCGCTGTCGTCATCGCCGCTGAACAGGCCCTTCAGCGCCGCCCAGGGCGAGGGCGGATTGAGCTGCTCAAGCTGCTCGCCCTCGGCCAGGCCCAGCTGCGAGGCCACACGCTGCGCCAGCGCCCGGCTCTTGAGCAGTTCGTACTGGGTCTGGAAGAAATCGTTGCCCGCGCCTTCCATCGGCGTCACGCCTTCCACGTCCACCACGCGGAGGGTGTCGCGGTCGATCTGCAGCGAAGTGGACGCGCGGTAGATCGGCGTCGTCAGCAGCGTGCCCACCAGCGCCGTCACCAGCACGATGCCGGCGGCGCCCAGCACCGTCCAGCGGCGCTTGACCAGGATGCGCCAGTAGGCCAGCAGGTCGATCTCGTCGCTGTCGGCGGCCTCCTGGCCGCGCACGTCCAGGCTCAGCGCCTGCTGGCGCGCAGCCACCAGGGCCTGGCGCTGTTCCTGGGCCGTCTGCGGCGCGGGCAGGCGGGCGCCCTCGCCGGGGTCCATATTCTCAGACATTCACTGGTTTCCTGCTGGGGCCGTCAGTACACACGGAACAGATTGAAGATCGGGATGGTCTGCAGGATGTTGCGCAGGCCGGTCTTTCCGCCCGACTGGTCGACCACGATGATGTCGTCGCCGTAGATCTGCGGGTCTTCGGCGTCGCCGGCGCGGATCTGGTTGAGGCTGAACACCGCGGCCATCTTCTGGCCCTCCACCGTGCGGAACACCACCACGCCGTCGAGGTTGGCCAGTTCGGTCACGCCCTCGGCCTGGGCGATGGCCTGCAGCAGGCTGGTGCGGCCGGTCACCGGGTAGATGCCCGGGCTCTTGACCGCACCCTCGAGCGTGACGCGCTGGCTGGTGAATTCCTTCACGAACACGCTCACCTGCGGGTCCTGCAGGTAGGTTTCGCTGAGCTTGCCGGCGATCTCGGCCTCCAACTCCTGCACCGTCTTGCCGCCGGCCACCACCATGCCCACCAGGGGCAGGGAAATCTGGCCGTTGCTGTTCACGCGCACGGTACGGTTGAGCTCGTTGACCTGGAAGACGCTGATCTCCAGCAGGTCCTGGGCGCCGACGCGGTATTCCGAGGCGCCCGTATAGGCGCCGGTCGCGCTGGTGCTGTCCGGTGCACCCAGCTCGGTGGTGGCGGTGACCGCCTTGGCCGTGCCACTGCGCACCGAACCACTGGTGGATGCGCCGCAGCCGGCCAGCACGGCCAGGGCCAGCAGCAGGGCGAGTCGGGGAAGCCAGTGGTTCATCATTCGTCCGTTCATCCGGGGGGAGGGGATTATGGGCTGCCGGACAGCCTAGTCCAAAAAACGGGGCGGGCGGGCCCGGGGTTCCCGACACAGGGCAGTCCGGCCATGGCCCGGCTCAATGCTCGCCGCTTTCCTCGGCGGCGCGCAGGGCGGCGGCCGGGGCCGGTGCCCCGCCGCGCAGCCGGCGCAGGTGGGCCACCGCCACCTCGCGGCGGCGGGTGAAGAGGTACCAGGCCAGCAGCAGCACCAGGAAGGCCAGCACCAGGGCCGGACGGTAAACGCCCAGCTTCACCGCGCAGGCGGCGGCGATGCCCAGCGCCAGCGAGCCGCCGGCGATGATCACCGTCACCTTGCCGGGGGTGAAACCGGCGTCGAGCAGCAGGTGGTGCATATGGTTGCGGTCGGCCCGGAAGGGCGACTTGCCGTTGCGCATGCGCCGCAGCATCAGCGCCACGCAGTCGATCAGCGGCAGGGCCAGGGTCCAGGGGCCGAGCACCGGCGACACCGGGTGTTCGGGGTTCTGGGTAAGCCGCAGCGCCGCCCAGGCCAGGATGAAGCCCAGCAGCATGCTGCCGCCGTTGCCCAGGAACACCTTCGCCTGCGGCAGCCAGGGCGAGCGCTTGTTCCACAGCAGGAAGCCCATCACCGCGCCGCCCAGGGCCAGCAGGCGCTCGGCCAGGAAGAGGTCGCCGGCGTACAGCGCGAAGCCGGTGAACAGGGCCAGCGACACCAGGGCCAGCGAGCCGGCCAGGCCGTCCACGCCATCGGCCATGTTCAGTGCATTGATGATGCCCACCACCACGAACACCGTGAACGGCAGGCTCAGCAGGCCGATGTTGGCGGCGGCGAAGCCGAACACGTCCTGCAGGTTGTGGGCGCTGACCCCGGCCAGCAGGGCCAGCAGCACGGCGGCCAGGGCCTGGGCGGCGATGCGCCAGGTCCAGCGCAGGTCGTACTTGTCGTCGAGCTGGCCGACCACCACCAGCATCAGCGCGCCGCCGATGAAGGCGGCCTTGCGCAGGTTCCAGTCGGCCTCGAACAGGCCATAGCTGGCCAGCATGGCCAGCAGGATCACCGCGCCACCCGTCACCGGGATGGCGCCGTTGTGCTGCTTGCGGCCGCCGGGGTGGTCCACCAGGCCCCAGCGCCGGGCCAGCGGCAGGCTGGCCGGTACCAGCGCCGCCACCACCAGGAAGGTGAACAGCGCGCGCAACCAGGCCGAAGGTTCCAGCTGTTGCCAGAGGCTCAACAGTTCCATACGCAGGGAAACGGGCTCGGTCGGCATTCAGGACATGCCCCCACAGCCTAGCAGGCGCGGGTGGCATGTAAATGTTTCACGCCGGCGAGCGCGAATATTTCTCGCCGGGCTTGACGCCGCTAGCTGGCGTCGCGGCCGTAGGCATCCTCGAAACGAACGATGTCGTCTTCGCCCAGGTAGCTGCCCGACTGCACCTCGATCAGCTCCACCGGCACCTTGCCCGGGTTCTCAAGCCGGTGCTTGCTGCCCAGCGGGATGTAGGTGCTCTGGTTTTCGCTGAGCATGAACACCTTGTCCTCGCAGGTGATGCGGGCCGTGCCCTTCACCACGATCCAGTGCTCGGCGCGGTGGTGGTGCATCTGCAGGCTCAGCGCCGCGCCCGGCTTGACCACGATGCGCTTGACCTGGAAGCGCTCGCCGCTGTCGATGCCGTCGTAACTGCCCCAGGGCCGGTACACCTTGCGGTGGATGCTGGCCTGCGGGCGGCCCTCGGCCTTGAGGCGGGCCACGATGTCCTTCACCTCCTGCACCCGCTCGCGCGCGGCCACCAGCAGGGCGTCGTCGGTGTCCACCACGATCACGTCCTCGAGGCCCAGCAGGCTCACCAGCCGGCGCCCGCCCCAGGCCAGGGTGTTGCGGCAGCCCAGGGCCAGCACGTCGCCGTGGTGGGCGTTGCCGTCCGGGTCCTGGTCGGCGATTTCCCACAGGGCGCTCCAGCTGCCCACGTCGTTCCAGCCCACGTTGATGGGCAGCACGGCGGCGGCGCGGGTCTTTTCCATCACCGCATAGTCGATCGAATCCGACGGGCAGGCCTCGAAGGCCTCGCGGTCCAGGCGCAGGAAGTCGACGTCGCGCTTCGCGCCGGCCAGCGCGGCGCGGGCGCCGGCGAGGATGGCCGGGGCCTGCGCCTCCAGCTCGGCCAGGTAGCGCGAGGCCCGGAACAGGAACATGCCCGAGTTCCAGAAATAATCGCCGCTGGCCACGTAGCCCTGCGCCGTCGCCAGGTCCGGCTTCTCCACGAACCGCTCGACGGCCCGCACCCCACCCTCTGCAGGAGCGCCTTCAGGCGCGAAGGCCTTGATATAGCCGTAGCCGGTTTCCGGCCCCGTCGGCACCACGCCGAACGTCACCAGGCTGCCCTCCTCCGCCGCGCCGCGCCGCGCCTCCTGCACCGCGGCGCGGAAACCGGCCGGGTCGGCGATCACGTGGTCCGAGGGCAGCACCAGCAGCAGCGGGTCCTCGCCGCCGGCCATGGCCTGCAGCGCCGCCACGGCGATGGCCGGCGCGGTGTTGCGGCCCACCGGCTCGAGCACGATGGCCGAGGCCTCGGCGCCCAGCTGGCGCAGCTGCTCGGCCACCATGAAACGGTGCTCCTCGTTGGCCACCACGATCGGCGCGGCCATGCCGGGCAGGCCGGCCAGGCGCTCGACTGTGGCCTGCAGCAGCGACTTCTCGCCCACCAGCGGCTGGAACTGCTTGGGGTGCATCTCGCGCGACAGCGGCCAAAGCCGGGTGCCGGAGCCACCGGAGAGCAGGACGGGGACGAGGGAGGTCATGGGCTTGGATCCATTTTCAGGCATCCCGGAATGATGCCATGGGGGACGGAGGTAATTTCCCGCGGATACCGCCGGTTCCCGGGGCTCATCGGGGGAAATTACCTCCGTCCCCTGTCCCCCACGGGAAATCACCTCCGTCCCCTGCCTCTATACTCAGCCGAACCAAGGACGGCCGAAGACCGGATGACCCTACGTATGCCCCTGCCCGACCGTGCCGAACTGCGCCTGCAGTGGACCCGCCAGATGCTCGACGACCCGGAGGCGCCGCTGGTGCGTGCCTCCAACGACGCCAGCTTCCGCAGCTACTGGCGCGCCCGTTCGCTGGGCCGCGACTGGATCGTGATGGACGCACCGCCGGGCAAGGAAGACATCCGCCCCTGGCTCGAGGTCGCCTCGCGCCTGGCCCGCGCCGGCGTGCACGTGCCCGAGATCCAGGCCGCCGACCCGGAGCGCGGCTTCGTGCTGATGGAGGACCTGGGCGACCGCATCCTGCTGCCCGAACTCACCGCCACCAGCGCCGACCGCCTCTACGGCCAGGCCCTGGACGCGCTGCTGGCCGTGCAGCTACACGCCGACACCGCCGGCCTGCCCGAATACGACGAGGCGCGGCTGGTGGCCGAAATGGAGCTGATGCCCGAGTGGTTCCTCAAGCGCCACCTGGGATTCGTGCCCGAGTGCGAGCAGTGGGACGTGGTCGAGTCGGCCTTCCGCGCCCTGGTGACCAGCGCGCAGTCGCAGCCGCAGGTGTTCGTGCACCGCGACTACCACTCGCGCAACCTGCTGGTCACCGAGGTCGCCAGCCCGGGCGTCATCGATTTCCAGGACGCCGTGCGCGGCCCGGTCACCTACGACCTGGTCTCGCTGCTGCGCGACTGCTACATCGAATGGCCGGTCGAACGCGTGCAGGGCTGGGCGCTGGAATACCGGGAAAAACTCGCCGCCGCCGGCTTCGCCGTGCCCGGCGAGGCGGCCTTCCTGCGCGCCTTCGACCTGATGGGCCTGCAGCGGCACCTCAAGGTGCTCGGCATCTTCTGCCGGCTCTGGTACCGCGACGGCAAGGCCGGCTACCTGATGGACCTGCCGCTGGTGTGGAAGTACGTGCGCGAGGTCGGCGCGCGCCACGCCGAGACGGCCCCGCTGGTGGCCCTGCTCGAGTCGGCCATCGCCGGCCGCGACCTCACCCTGCCCGCGCCATGAAGGCCCTGGTCTTCGCCGCGGGCAAGGGCGAGCGCATGCGCCCGCTCACCGACACCACGCCCAAGCCGCTGCTGGAAGTGCGCGGCAAGCCACTGGTGGCCTGGCACCTGGAAAAGCTCGCCGCGCGCGGCGTGCGCGAGGTGGTGCTCAATACCTCCTGGCTGGCGGAGAAGTTCGAGCCGGCGCTGGGCGACGGCAGCCGCTGGGGCCTGCGATTGCATTACGCCTACGAAGGCCCCGAGCCGCTGGAAACCGGCGGCGGCATGCTGCACGCGCTGCCGCTGCTGGGCGATGCGCCCTTCATCGCCGTCAACGGCGACATCTGGTGCGACTACGACTTCACCGCCCTGCCCGAGGCGCCGGCCGGCCTGGCGCACCTGGTGCTGGTGGACAACCCGCCGCACCACCCGGAGGGCGACTTCGCGCTGCTGCCGGGCGGCCAGGTACTGCCGGCGGGCGAGTCGCGGCTCACCTTTTCCGGCATCGGCCTGTACCGGCCCGCGCTCTTCGGCAACTGGCGCACCAGCATCGGCGCGGCGGCCGGCGCCGAGCTCGACCCGCCGCGTTTTCGCCTCGCGCCGCTGCTGCGCGCGGCCATGCGCGCCGGCGCCGTCAGCGGAGAGCACCATCGCGGTGCGTGGACGGACGTGGGCACGCACGAACGGCTCGCGGCGCTGAACGCCCAGGGCCTCGGTTGATACACGTTGCTACACGCCCGGCGGGGGTATAGACTTGTATCTACATCCACCCGGGACGCCTCCATGAACGCCAAAGCCGAGCTCAAGGTCCTTCATTGGGGCAACAGCCTCGCGGTACGCATTCCGTCGGCCGTCGCCCGCCAAGCGCGTCTGCTCAATGGCCAGGACGTAACCGTCGAGGCCATAGACGGCATGGTCGTCGTCAAGCCCAAGAAGCGGCTCCCGCAGCTGACGCTGGCGCAGAAGCTCAAGCAGTTCGATCCGGCGGTGCACGGCGGTGAGCTTCTGGCCGATGGCCCCGTCGGCGCGGAGATCGCCTGATGGTGAGCCGCTGGGTTCCTGATCGGCGCGACATCATCTGGATCAACTTCGACCCGCAGGCGGGCCGCGAAATGAAGTCGCGCCATCCCATGTTGGTGCTCTCGCCGCGAGCCTTCAACGACAAGACGAGCTTGGTCATCGGGTTGCCCATGAGCAGCCAGGCCTACAACGAGACCAATCCCTTCGCCATTCGCCTCGACGGTGACGGCGGGCCGGGATACATCATCACCAACCAGCCCAAATCGCTGGACTGGCGCGTGCGCGGAGCCTCCGCGCACCCTTGGCAGCAAGTGCCGGAAGACGTCTTTGAATCGGCCTGCGAAGGACTGAACCAGATCATCGCGATCTGCCACGGCTGAGGCGCGCCCCCTGTGTAGCATCCCGTCCTGACAGGACGCTGCAAGGCGCGACGTCAGCCCAGATGCTGGCGCAGGAACGGGATGGTGATGCGCCGCTGCGCGGCAAGGCTGGCGCGGTCGAGCTGGTCAAGCAGGCGCGTGAGGCTGGCCAGGTCGCGGTCGACGCGGCGCAGCAGGTAGTCGAGCACGGGTTCGTCGAGCTCCAGGCCGCGGCGGGCGGCGCGCTGGCGCAGCACGGCGCGGCGGCCGGCCTCGTCGAGCGGCTCGAGGTTGAAGCGCGCGCACTGGCCCAGCCGGGTGACGAGATCGCGCAGTTGCAGCCCGATGGCGCCGGGGTTGCCGCGCGCGGCGTAAAGCACGGCCGAGTCGGCGGCGCGGGCGCGGTTGTGGAAGTGGAACAGCGCTTCCTCGTCGGCTTCGCGGCCGGCGATGGCCTCCAGGCCGTCCAGGCAGACCAGGTCGGCGTCTTCCTGCTGGGCCAGGCCGCTGCCCAGGCGACCGGCGAAGGCGGCCATCGGCAGGTAGGCGGCGCGGCGCCCGGCGGCCACGGCTTCGGCGCAGGCGGCCAGCAGCAGGTGGCTCTTGCCGGTGCCGGCCGGGCCGGCCAGGTACAGCCAGTCGCCGGCCTCGCCGCGCGCGGCGACGGCGACGGCGGCGCGGGCCGCGTCGTTGCCCAGGAAGGCTTCGAGGCGCTGGTCGGGCGGGGAACGCAGGCCGAGGGGCAGCTGCGGGGTGGTCATGGGGTGTTGCCGGGCTCCCGGGGCGCCGGGCCGTCAGTGCCGGCCGACCCAGCCACGATCAGCGGGCTCTCGTCCGCACCGTAGAGCTTCGAACGCGTGTAGCGCTCGTGCGCATAGCGCCCCACCACCACGGCCACGGCCGCCACCGGCAGCGCCAGCAGCACGCCCAGAAAACCGAACAGCTGGCCGCCGGCCATGATCGCGAAGATCACCGCCACCGGGTGCAGGCCGATCTTGTCGCCCACCAGCCAGGGCGTGAGCCAGAAGCTCTCGAGCAGCTGGCCCAGGCCGAACACGCCCAGCACCAGGGCCAGGTGCATCAGGTCGCCGTGCTGCACGAGCGTGGCGATCACCGCCGCGCCCAGGCCGACAATCGCACCCAGGTAAGGCACGAAGCTCACCAGGCCGGCCACCAGGCCGATCAGGATGCCCAGGTCCACGCCCACGGCCGTCAGGCCCACGGCGTAGATGGTGCCCAGCGCGATCATCACGCTCAGCTGCCCGCGGATGAAGCCGCCCAGCACCTGGTCGGACTCGCAGGCCAGCCGGGTCACCAGCGGCTCGACCGGCCGCGGCAGCAGGTCGCTCGCCTTGCCCAGCATCGAAGCGCCGTCGCGCATGAAATAGAACGTCACCACCGGGATCAGGGCCAGGTTGGCGGCCCAGCCCAGGATCGCCAGGCCCGACTTGGACACCTCGCCGATGATCGTGGTGGCGATGCCGCCGGCCTCCTGCCAGTACTGGCGCAGCAGCTGGATCAGCTGGCTCGGGTCGATGTAGCCGGCCAGCTCCAGGTCGAAGCGCTGCTCGGCCCAGGGCACGGCGGTGCCGGTGAGCCACTGGCCGAAGCGCGGCAGCCAGTCGATGAACTTCGACACCTGGTTTTCGACCAGCGGGATCAGCAGCAGCACCGCCAGCACCAGCCCCAGGCTCATCAGGGTGAACACCAGCAGCACGGCGGTGGTGCGCGAGCGCCCGCGGGCCTCTATCCGGCGCACCAGCGGCTCGCCCAGCCAGGCCAGCAGGGCCGAGACCACGAAGGGCGTGAGGATGGGGCCGAGCAGCCACAGCAGCACGCCCACGCCCGCGGCCAGGGCCAGCCACTGCCAGCGGCGCTGGTCGCTGAACGGATCCGGGGTGGCGGCGGGGATCATGCGGCGGGCTTCCTCGTGTGCTGCCAGGCCTTCACACCATAACGGACAACGTAATCGACGCCACTGAGGAAAGTCAGCAGCGCCACCGCCCAGATGCCCTCGATGCGCCAGCGCAGCGGCACCTCCACCCAGGCCAGGTCGACCAGGCAGGCCAGCACCAGGCCGATCTGCGCCACCGTGGTGGCCTTGCCCAGCCAGGTCGGGCGGCCGTCGTAGGGGCCGGCCAGCTTCCACCAGGCCAGGGCGCCGGCCAGGATCACCAGGTCGCGCGCCAGCACCAGGCCCAGCAGCCAGGTCGGCAGCGCCTGCACCAGCCACAGGCCGAAGAAGGCGCAGCCGAGCATGAGCTTGTCGGCCACCGGGTCGAGCAGGCTGCCCAGCCGGCTCTGCCAGCCGAAACGCTTGGCCAGCAGGCCGTCAAGCGCGTCGCTCAGGCCGGCCACCAGGGCCAGCCACAGCGCGGCCCGGTAATGCCCCGCCCAGAGCAGCGCCGGCAGCACGGGCGCCAGCACCAGGCGCAGCCCGGTCAGGGTGTTGGGCAGGTGGCGAAGGTTCATGGCCGCAGGCGGTAGCCCGCCGTGGCCTCGTCGGAAGCGGCCGCGTCGGCGGCCAGCACGTCGCCGGCGGCCAGGAAGCCGTCGAAGGTGGCCCGGTCGACGGCCAGCTTCAGGCCCAGGCGCAGGCTGTCGGGCGTGGCTTCGACCACCGTCAGCTCGGCCACCACCGGCAGGGTCTGCAGGTAGCCCATGGCGCGGGCGAAATCGCCGGCGCTGGCCAGCCCGGTGATGCGCACCTCGATCGACTCGGGCTCGCCCACCACGGCGCGCACCGCGTCGCGGCGGGCGATGGCGTCGGCGGCGCCGTCGGCGCCCGAGGCCAGCGCGCGCTGCGGGCTGGGGTCGGAGAAGGACCAGCGCGAGAGTTCCTCGCCGCCGCGGCTGAGCACCCAGTCGGCGGTCCAGCCCTGGCCTTCGCGGAACAGCCGGCCCAGCAACTGGGTGCCGGCGCCGTAGCGCTCGCTCAGCGCCTGCATCTGGCCGGGGTTGCGCGACCAGATGGTCTGCACCGCCGCCTGCTCGACCGAGCTGCCGGCCGGCAGCGCGAACGACAGGCCACGCTCGGTGCCGCGCCCGGCCAGCGGTTTGACCACGTTGAGCTGCTGGCTCGACACCAGGCGCGGGCCGCGGCCGTCGTCGATGGCCAGCCACAGCAGCGG
Source organism: Arenimonas caeni (assembly GCF_003024235.1). Lineage (GTDB taxonomy): Bacteria > Pseudomonadota > Gammaproteobacteria > Xanthomonadales > Xanthomonadaceae > Arenimonas > Arenimonas caeni. Next base: position 393,533 of record NZ_KZ679084.1, read on the forward strand.
CCGCGGGCGCTCGGCGCCCCAGTAGGGCAGGCCGGCACCGGCGATCAGCGCGTCCACCTTGTTCGGGTCGAACTGCACCTGCAGCGAGGTCTTGTAGACCGGCACGCCGCCGATGGCGGTGTTGCCGTGCTGGTCCACCGGCTCCTCGCCGGTCTGCTCGGCCAGCACGAAGGCGGCGGCATTGGACAGGGCCCGGCGCACCACCGGGTTGGCGGACGCCAGCGGCTCGCCGGTGAGCTTGACGACCACCTGGGCCAGGGCCCGGGCCGTGGCGGCGCGGCGCTCGCCGGCGCCCTGGCCCATCAGCTCGGACTCACCGGTGTAGAGCGCCATGTCGCGCGGCGCGGCTTCGGCGCCCGCCGGCGTCGAGCCGTCAGCCGGGACCGGGACCGGTTCGGGCGCCGGGGTCGGCACCGTCTCGAACTGGGCGGCGGCCGGCAGGGCGAGGCAGGCGAGCAGGGTCAGGCAGGCGGGAAGCGTTCGCAGGCGCATGGTGTCGGGGTCGGCGGGGCTGCGCGCATGGTGCCGCAAGCCGCGCCGCCCCGTCCAACCGCCGGCCTCAGCGCCAGCCCTTGAAGAAGCTGCCGTCGGCGAAATCCCAGAGCAGCACGGCGTGCACGCGGTAGTCCCAGGGCTGGTCGCTCAGCCCGACCTCGACGCCCAGATTCAGGGCCACGTGGCCGCCCTTGGTGAGCCCGAAGCGCAGCTGCGGGATGGCGCTCCACTGCACGTCCGAGCCGAAGTGGTCGTAGGGGGCCTCGGCCACCACCTCGATGCCCGGGAAGACATTGCGCGGCCACTGGGTCCAGCGGTAGTGCAGCGCGCCGGCCAGCTCCAGCTGGCCGTCGCCGGCATCGTCGAGCGGGGTGATGGCGCGGGCGCTGGACTGGAACACCCAGTCGTCGCCGAACATCCGGGCGTAGGCGAGGTAGGGGATGATCTCCTTCGACTCATCGCCGTCGGTGGGCACCGCCAGGATGACCGCGCCCGAGAGGATGGACTGGCGCTCGCGGTTCCAGCCGAACACGTGCTTGTAGCCGCCTTCGACCTTGGTCACCTCGGAGTCGAAGCCATCGTCCTCGTGGATCAGCTCCAGCACCACCATGCCGCGGTGCCCGACCCGCTTTTCGATCTCGATGACGTTGCGCATCACGTCCGGCGCCCCGTCGAGCGGCGTGTAGCGGCCCTTCCAGACAATCTCGTCCTCGGGGAAGGCCTTCTTGGTGCGGATGGGCAGGAAGTAGTTGAACTCGCCCGGCGGGTAGTCCGAGGTGTCGGCCAGGGTCTTGACGTAAGCGACGACGTTGCGGATTTCTTCGGCGCTCAGCGCCTCGCGCTGGGCCGGCATCTGCGCCGACAGGCCCATGGCGTGGCCGCCGTGGCCGACCACCAGCTCCCAGTCGTTGGCCGGCTCGCGGCTGTTGAACAGGGGGTCGGACAGGTCCGCGGGCGGCGTCTCCAGGCCCGCCAGCACGGGGCTGGACGGGTCCGGGCGGCCGGTGGGGCCGTGGCAGGCCGCGCAGGCCTGGTCGTAGATCCGCCTGCCGTCGGCGAGGTCGGGCGCCTGGGCAAGGGCCGGGCCGGCGAGCAGCGCGGCCAGCAGTGGGAAAGCGACGGACAGGTGCTTGCGGGCCATGGCGGTTCCTCCAATGGGTCCCTGCATGTTGCCTTCCCGGCCGCGGGGGCGGCTTGACTCCGGTCAAGCCCCACCCGGCTGGTAGAATGCCAGTCTTTCCCAGCGCCGGAACCGCCGTGACCACGCCTACCCCCCTCACCTACCGCGATGCGGGCGTCGACATCGATGCCGGCAACGAAGTCGTCGAGCGCATCAAGCCCCTGGTCAAGCGCACCTTCCGGCCCGAGGTGATGGGCGGCCTGGGCGGCTTCGGCGCCCTGTTCAACCTCGCGGGCAAGTACCGCGAGCCGGTGCTGGTCTCTGGCACCGACGGCGTGGGCACCAAGCTCAAGCTGGCCCAGCAGCTCAACCGCCACGACACCATCGGCATCGACCTGGTCGCCATGTGCGTGAACGACGTGCTGGTGCAGGGCGCCGAGCCGCTGTTCTTCCTCGACTATTTCGCGACCGGCAAGCTGCACGTCGACACCACCGTGTCGGTCGTCTCCGGCATCGCCCGCGGCTGCGAACTCGCCGGCTGCGCCCTGATCGGCGGCGAAACCGCCGAAATGCCCGACATGTACCCGCCGGGCGAGTACGACCTGGCCGGCTTCACCGTCGGCGCGGTGGAAAAGTCGATGCTGCTCGACGGCGCCAAGGTGCGCGAGGGCGACGTGCTGCTGGGCATCGCCTCCTCCGGCCCGCACTCGAACGGCTACTCGCTGGTGCGCCGCATCTACGACCGCGCCGGCCGCCCGGCCGAGCTCGACCTCGGCGGCGTGAAGCTGGTGGACGCGCTGATGGCGCCCACCGAGATCTACGTCAAGCCGGTGCTCGAGCTGCTGGCCGCGCACGACCTGCACGCCATGGCCCACATCACCGGCGGCGGCCTGACCGAGAACATCATCCGCGTCATCCCCGAGGGCCTGGGCCTGGACATCGAGGCCTCGGCCATCGTGCTGCCGCTGGTGTTCGACTGGCTGCAGCGCGAGGGCGCGGTGCCGCGCGAGGAAATGTGGCGCACCTTCAACTGCGGCATCGGCTTCGTGCTGGTGCTGGCGCCGGCCGACGTGGCCGCGGTGTCGGCGCACCTGCAGCGCCTGGGCCTGGCGCACCGCGCCATCGGCCAGGTGGTGAAGGCCGCCGGCGACGAGCGCGTCCACATCGGCTGACACTCGCCAAGGAGGCTGCCATGGTTTCCAGCGACAGGCTCAGGGAAGTGATCGCCACCCAGGCGCAGATCGCCCGCCTGGGCTTCGACCTGGGCGGCGTGATGGACCTCGTCGCCGCGCGCACCCTGCCCCTGGTGCGCGCGGACGGCGCCGTGGTCGAGCTGGTCGAAGGCGACGAGATGGTCTATCGCGGGGCCGCCGGCACGGCCGCGCGCAGCCTTGGCACGCGCATCGGCCGGCGCGGCAGTCTGTCGGGCCTTTGCATGGAGCAGGGCGTGGTGCTGCGCTGCGACGATTCCGAAGCCGATCCACGGGTCGACCTCGAAGCCTGCCGGCGGGTGGGCCTGCGTTCGATGGTGGTGCTGCCGCTGATGCACGAAGGCGAGCCCGTGGGCGTGCTCAAGGCGATGTCCAGCCGGCCGGCGGGCTTCGACGACACGGATGCCGAAGTACTGGGCCTGCTCGGCGACGCGGTCGGGGCGGCGATGTTCCATGCCACCCGGCACGTCGCCAGCGACCTCTTCCACCTGGCCACGCACGACCCGCTCACCGACCTGCCCAACCGCGCGCTGTTCGCCGACCGGCTCAAGGCCGCCATCGGCAGCGCGCATCGCCTGGACATTGCGGTGGGCGTGATGATGGTCGACGTGGACGACCTCAAGCCGGTCAACGACGAGTTCGGCCACGCCGCCGGCGATGCCCTGCTGCAGGAATTCGCCAGGCGCCTGTCGGGCTGCGCGCGCGGCTCCGACACGGTCGCGCGGCTCGGCGGCGACGAGTTCGCCGCGGTGCTGGTGCCGCTGCGGCATGGCGATAGCATCCATGGCGCCATTGCCCGCTTCCAGACCGCGCTGGCCCTGCCCTTCGGCTTCCGCGGCCGGGACTTCCCGCTCCGGGCCAGCTTCGGCGGCGCCGTGGCGCTGGCCGAATCCGGCGACCCGCACGACCTGCTCGAGCTCGCCGACCAGCGCATGTACGACGCCAAGCGCGCCCGCAAGCAGTCGACGACGTGACGCAAACTCCCTATCGCCTGGCCGTGCTCGCCTCCGGCCGCGGCAGCAACCTGCAGGCCCTGCTCGACGCCATCGCCGCCGGCGCGCTGCCGGCGCGCGTGGCCGGCGTGTTCTCGGACAAGCCGGCCTGCGGCGCCATCGCCATCGCGCGCGAAAACGGCCTGCACCACGTCGCGCTGCGGCCGCGCGACTTCGCCGACCGCGCCGCCCACGATGACGCGCTGTTCAGCGCCGTGGCCGATGTTCAGCCCGACCTCATCGTCTGTGCGGGATACCTTCGCATCATCACCGAAGCCACGGTGCGACGATTCGAGGACCGCATGATCAACCTGCACCCTTCCCTGCTGCCCCGCCACAAGGGCCTGGACACCCACGCCGCCGCGCTTGCCGCCGGCGACGCCGAGCACGGTGCCAGCGTGCATGCGGTGGTGCCGGCGCTCGACGACGGCCCGGTGCTGGCCCAGGCGCGCATCCCGGTGCTGGCCGGCGACACGCCGGACGCCCTGGCCGGGCGCCTGCGCCCGCGCGAACACGCGCTGCTGGTGGCCTGCGTGGACGCGATCGCCCGCGGCCGCGCCCGGCTGCGCGACGGCTGCTGGGCCTTCGACGGCCGGGCGCTGGCCGCGCCGCTGCGCCTGGGCGACGACGACGCGCTGCACGCGGGGGCCGGCCATGCGTAAGTTCCTGCGCGCCGCCCTCGCCGCCACGTTGCTGGCCCTGCCCCTGCTGGCGGCGGCCGCCGCGCCGCCCAAGCCCTTCACCGCCGACTACGAACTGCGCCGCAACGACCAGGTGCTGGGCGTGGGCCAGATCAGCCTGCGTGCGCTGCCCGACGGCCGCTACGAGCTGACCACCCGCAGCCAGGGCACCCAGGGCCTGGCGGCGCTGGCGGGCCTGGACCGCGAGGAACGCTCGCTGATGCGCTGGACCGGCAGCCAGCTCGAGCTGCTGGACTATTCGATGCGGCAGAAGGCCGCGTTCCGCACCCGCGAGCAGTCGCTGCGGCTCGACCCGGCCAGCCGCACCGTCACCAGCCGGCGCAAGGACGAACAGAAGGAATTCCCGGCCCCGGAAGGCACGCTCGACCGGCACGGCCTGACGGCGGCGATCATGGTGGCCCTGGCCGACGGCCGGCGCGGCGCGCTGCCCTTCGAGGTGGCCGGGCGCGGTGGCGTGGAGGCGCAGACCTATCGCGTCGCGGCGCCGGTGAGGCTGCGCACCGCCATCGGCACCGAGCGCGCGCTGCGCGTCGAGCGCGTGCGCACCGACGGCAGCGGCCGCATCACCAAGCTCTGGTTCGCCCGTGCGCACGGCTGGCTGCCGCTGCGCATCAAGCAGTACGAAGCCGACGGCGAAACCATCGACATGCGCATCACCGCCATCCGCTGAAGGAAATTCAGCCCGGCAGGCGGCGGATCTTGGCGCCGAGGGTGCCGAGCTTTTCCTCGATGTTCTCGTAGCCGCGGTCGATGTGGTAGATGCGGTCGACCACGGTTTCGCCCTTGGCCACCAGGCCGGCCAGCACCAGCGAGGCCGAGGCACGCAGGTCGGTGGCCATGATCGGCGCGCCGGTCATGTGCGGCACGCCGCGGATGATGGCGGTGTTGCCTTCGATGCGGATGTCCGCGCCCAGCCGCTGCAGCTCGTTGAGGTGCATGAAGCGGTTCTCGAAGATCGTCTCGGTGATCACGCCCACGCCGTCGGCGATGGTGTTGAGCGCCGCGAACTGCGCCTGCATGTCGGTCGGGAAGGCCGGGTACGGGGCGGTCGTCAGGTTCACCGACTTCGGGCGGCGGCCGCGCATGTCCACGGTGATGCTGTCGGCCGAGACGTCCAGGTGGGCGCCGGCCTCCTCGAGCTTCACCAGCACCGCGTCCATGATGTCGGCGCGGGTGCGGCGGGCCGTCACGCGGCCGCCGGTCATGGCGCCGGCCACCAGGAAGGTGCCGGTTTCGATGCGGTCGGGCAGCACGTCGTAGTGGATACCGGCCAGGCGGTCGACGCCGCGGATGACGATGCGGTTGGTGCCGGCGCCCTCGATGTCGGCGCCCATGGCGACCAGGCAGTTGGCCAGGTCCACCACCTCGGGCTCCATCGCGCAGTTCTCCAGCACCGTGGTGCCCTGGGCCAGCGCGGCCGCCATCATCACGTTCTCGGTGCCGGTGACGGTGATCATGTCGAACACGTAGCGGCCGCCGCGCAGGCGCTCGGCGCGGGCCTTGATGAAGCCGTTCTCCACGGTGACGTCGGCGCCCAGCGCCTGCAGGCCGCGGATGTGCTGCTCGACCGGGCGCGAACCGATGGCGCAGCCGCCGGGCAGCGAGACCTCGGCATGGCCGAAGCGCGCCACCAGCGGACCCAGCACCAGGATCGAGGCGCGCATGGTCTTGACCAGCTCATAGGGCGCCACGGTGGAGGTTATGAAGCGCGGGTCGGCGGTGATGGTGAGCTTTTCGTCCACCATCAGCTGCACGCCCATGGCGCCCAGCAGCTCCATGGTGGTGGTGACGTCGTGCAGGTGCGGCACGTTGCCGATCGAAATCGGGCCGTCGGCCAGCAGGGTGGCGGCCAGGATGGGCAGCACGGCGTTCTTGGCGCCGGAGATCTGCACCTCGCCCTGGAGCGGCTCGCCGCCGGTAATTACGATCTTTGCCATGCGTCAGCGGTTCGCTTCTTCGGGGGTCAGGGTGCGCAGGGCCAGGGCGTGGATCTCGCCGCCCATGCGTTCGCCGAGCGTGGCGTAGACCATGCGGTGGCGGGCGATCGGCAGCTTGCCGGCGAAGCCGTCGAACACGACGGTAGCCTCGAAGTGCACGCCATCGTCGCCGTTCACGCGGGCAACGGCGCCGGGCAGGCCGGTTTCGATGAGTTCTCGGATCAGGTCGGGATTCATGGGCGAGCGGGGCGCGACGGGCGCGCAGGCCTTACAATGCGGCCCCGCATCATACTCCCTGCGACCGCATGAATGCCCCCGACCATGCATTGAAAGTGTCCGACGAGGCCCTGGTGGCCAGCGGCCGGCAGGTGCTCGAGATCGAGGCCCAGGCCCTGGCGGCCGTGCGCGCCGCCCTGGGCGCCGATTTCGCCGCCGCCTGCCGCCGGATGCTGGCCTGCACCGGCCGGGTGGTCTGTACCGGCATGGGCAAGTCCGGCCACATCGCCACCAAGATCGCCGCCACCCTGGCCTCCACCGGCACCCCGGCCTTCTTCATGCATCCGGGCGAGGCCAGCCACGGCGACCTGGGCATGGTCACCGACGCCGACGTGGTGCTGGCCCTGTCCAATTCCGGCGAGAGCGAGGAGATCCTGGCCATCGTCCCGGCGCTCAAGCGCCAGGGCAACGTGCTCATCACCATGACCGGCCGGCCGGGTTCCAGCCTGGCCCGCCTGGCCGACGTGCACCTCGACGCCCGGGTGCCGGCCGAGGCCTGCCCGCTGGGCCTGGCCCCCACCTCCTCCACCACCGCCGCCCTGGCCCTGGGTGACGCCCTGGCCGTGGCCCTGCTCGAGGCCCGCGGCTTCACCGCCGAGGACTTCGCCCGCTCGCACCCGGCCGGGGCCCTGGGCCGCCGCCTGCTGCTGCACATCCACGACGTGATGCACGCGGGCGACGACGTGCCGGTGGTGCGCGACGACGCCAGCATCTCGGCGGCCCTGCTCGAGATGAGCCGCAAGCGCCTGGGCATGACCGCCGTGGTCGGTGCCGACGGCGTGCTGCGCGGCGTGTTCACCGACGGCGACCTGCGCCGCTGCCTCGACGACGAGGACACCGACCTCAAGTCGACCCCGGTCAGCGCCCTGATGGGTCGCTCGCCCAAGACCATCGGCGCCGATGCGCTGGCGGTGGAAGCCGCACGCCTGATGGAAGAGCACAAGATCAGCGCCCTGGTGGTGGTCGATGCCGACCGCCGCGTGGTCGGCGCCCTGAACATCCACGACCTGCTGCGCGCCCGCGTGGTCTGAGCCGAAGAGAGATCATGAGTCCCGAAGAACTGAACCAGCGCGCCTCGCGCATCCGCCTGCTTTGCCTCGACGTCGACGGCACCCTCACCGACGGCCGCCTGGTCTATGACGGCGAGGGCCGCGAGACCAAGGCCTTCCACGTGCTCGACGGCCTGGGCATGCAGCTGCTCGAGGAGCATGGCGTCACCGTGGCCCTGGTCACCGCCCGCCGCAGCGCCGCGGTGCAGGCCCGCGCCCGCGACCTGGGCCTGCAGCACGTGCACACCGGCGTGAAGGACAAGGCCGCCACCGTGCGCATGCTCTGCGCCAGCCTGGGCCTGGCCGCCAACGAGGTGGCGCACATGGGCGACGACCTGCCCGACCTGCCGGCCCTGGGCCTGGCCGGCCTGGCCGCCGCCCCGGCCAACGCCCACCCGTGGGTGGCCGAGCGCGTGCACTTCGTCACCGCCCTGCGGGGCGGCCAGGGCGCCGTGCGCGAACTGTGCGACCTGATCCTGGTCGCCCAGGGCCACCGCGCCGCCGTGCTGGAGCGCTTCGGCGCGGCATGAGCCGGCGCGCGCTCAATGTCTGGCTGTTGCTGCTGGCCATCGGCCTGGGCAGCTACGCGGCCTGGCAATGGCAGCGCAACCGGGTGCCGCCGGCGGAGCCGGCGCAGCGCTCGGATTACATCCTGCGCGACTTCGAGCTCTCGGCGCTGGGCGACGACGGCCTGGAATCCTTCACCGTCACCGCCCCCTACCTCGAGCGCGACCCGGCCGGCGAAAGCCTGAGCATCCGGCAGCCGCGCTTCGGCTTCCCCAGCCGCGACGGCTACTGGACCGCCCGCGCCGACAACGCCTGGGTCAGCCCCGGGGCCGAGGAAGTGCGGCTGGTCGAAGGCGTCAGCCTGGTCGGCCCGGCCGACCGCTCCGGGCAGCGCACGCGCTTCAGCACCCGGACGCTGTCGGTCTTCCCCGACACGCACCGCGCAAGCAGCGAGGAGCGGGTTACCATCACCCAGGGCAATTCCAGCTTCGCCGGCACCGGCCTGCGGGTGGAGATGGACAACAAGCGCTTCCAGCTGCTCAACGACATCAAGGGACACCTATGCGCCACGCCAGCCAGCTGCTGATCCTCGCCCTCGCGCTCGCGGCCACGCCGGCGCTGGGCAAGTCCAGCGACCGCAACCAGCCGATGGACATCAGCGCCGACCGCACCGACGCCATGCTCGGCGACGACAGCGTGTCCACGCTCGAGGGCAACGTGCGCATCCGCCAGGGCACGCTGGAGGTGGACGCCGCCCGCGCCGAGGTGATCCGCGCGGCGGGCGAGATCAACCGCATCGTGCTCACCGGCGCGCCGGCCGTGCTGCGCCAGGTCTCCGACGCCGGCGAACCGATGGAGGCCACCGCCGGCCGCATCGTCTACATGCTCGGCGACGAGACCATGATGCTCACCGGCAACGTCGTCATCACCCAGCCGCGCGGCACCCTGCGCGGCGAGACGATCAAGTACGACATCAACACCGGCCGCCTCGACGGCGGCGGCGATGGCGCACGCGTGCAGATGCGCATCCTGCCCAAGTCGGCGACCGCGAACTGATGCTCACCGCCACCGGCCTGGCCAAGAGTTACCGCTCGCGCCCGGTCGTGCGCGACGTCGCCATGGAAGTCGAGCCGGGCGCGGTGGTCGGCCTGCTCGGCCCCAACGGCGCCGGCAAGACCACCTGCTTCTACATGATCGTCGGCCTGGTCGGCGCCGACGATGGCCGCATCGAACTCGACGGCCGCGACATCACCGCCCTGCCCATGCACGAGCGCGCCCGCCTGGGCGTCGGCTACCTGCCGCAGGAGGCCTCGGTGTTCCGCAAGCTCACCGTGGCGGAGAACATCGAGGCGGTGCTGGAGCTGCGCAAGGACCTCGACGCCGCCGGCCGCGCAGACGCGCTGGCCGCGCTGATGGAGGAACTGCAGGTCACGCACGTGGCCAACCAGCTCGGCGCCAGCCTCTCGGGCGGCGAGCGGCGCCGGGTCGAGATCGCCCGTTCGCTGGCGGCCAACCCGCGCTTCATGCTGCTCGACGAGCCCTTCGCCGGCGTCGACCCGATTTCGGTGGGCGAGATCCAGAAGATCGTCCGCCACCTCAAGGCCCGCGGCATCGGCGTGCTGATCACCGACCACAACGTGCGCGAGACCTTGGGCATTTGCGACCACGCGTATATCCTCAATGCAGGCACGGTGCTGGCCCGGGGGACCCCGGACGAAGTGCTGGCCAACCCTGACGTGCGTCGCGTCTACCTGGGCGAATCCTTCCGCCTGTAGCCCCGGCGCCGCCGCCCCCGCGGAACGCGATGAAGCCGAGCCTCCAGACCCGCCTAGGCCAGCAGCTGACCCTGACGCCCCAGCTGCGCCAGGCGATCCGGCTGCTGCAGCTTTCGGCCCTGGAGCTGGAAGCCGAGCTCAACCAGGCCCTGGAGTCGAACCCGCTGCTCGAGCGCGGCGACGAGCGCGAGCACGCGCACGGCGAGGAAACCGGTGGCGAAGAGCCCCCGGACGCCGGCGCCGACGCGGCCGAGCCCGACTACGAACCGGCCGAGGCGGTCGAGTGGCAGGAAGCCGCCACCGGCGAGCGCCACTACGAGCGCGGCGAAGGCGAGGACAACGCCACCGCCGCCCCGGTCGACCTGCACGCCCACCTGCTCTGGCAGCTCAACCTCAGCCACCTGGGCCCGCGCGACCTGGCCATCGGCCACGCCCTGGTCGAGGCCATCAACGACGACGGCTACCTCGAAGGCCCGCTGGCCGACATCCAGGCCGCGCTGGCGCCGGAGATCGTCGCAAGCGAGGCTGAGATCGAATGCGTGCTGCACACCGTCCAGCGCCTGGACCCGGTGGGCGTGGGCGCGCGCAGCCTGTCCGAGTGCCTGTGCGTCCAGCTCTCCCTGCTCAGCGCCGAAACGCCCGGCCTGGCCCTGGCCCGCGAACTGGCCCGCGGCCACCTGGACGCCCTGGCCCGGCTCGGCCCGCTGCGCCTGGCCGCCCAGCTGGGCCGGGACGAGGAGGACATGGCCCAGGCCGTGGCCCTGCTGCGCTCGCTCGACCCCCGCCCCGGCAGCCGGGTCGGCGGCGGCGAGGCCGAATACATCGCCCCGGACGCCGTGGCCTGGCGCAACAACGGCGTGTGGAAGGTGGCCCTGGCCGCCGGCAGCCAGCCCCGGCTGGCCATCAACCGCCATTACGAAGGCCTGATCGGCAAGGCCAGCCGCGAGGACGACAGCTACCTGCGCGGGCAGTTGCAGGAGGCGCGCTGGCTGATCCGCAGCCTCGAGACCCGCGCCGACACCCTGCTGCGGGTGGCCCGGGCCATCGTGCGCCAGCAAAGCGGCTTCCTCGACCACGGCAACGAGGCGATGCGGCCGCTCACGCTGCGCGAAGTGGCCGAGGAACTGGGCCTGCACGAATCCACGATTTCCCGCGCCACCACCCGCAAGTACCTGCGCACGCCGCGCGGCACCTTCGAATTCAAGTTCTTCTTCAGCTCCGGCATCGCCACCGAGCACGGCGGCGCGGCCTCGGCCACGGCCATCCAGGCGATGATCCGCAAGCGGGTCGAGTCCGAGGATCCGCGCGCACCGCTTTCCGACCAGAAACTGGCGGAAATCCTCAAGGCCGAGGGCATCCCCGTGGCCCGCCGGACCGTGGCAAAATACCGGGAGGCCATGAACATCCCCGCCTCCAGCGAAAGGCAACGGCTGGGCTGATGAACAAGGAACCTTCCCGTCTTTTGACTCTGGTCACGCCGCGTTAGCAAGCGGCGTGATTAGCTTTGGCTGCACCCCAACCAGGAGGAGCGTGACCATGCGGATCGACATCAACGGCCACCAGATCGAAGTCACCCAGGCCCTTCGCGACTACGTCAACGACAAGTTCGCGCGCGTCGCCCGCCACTACGACCACCATGCCGAGGCGCGGGTCATCCTGTCGGTGGACAAGCTCGAGCAGAAGGCCGAGGCCACCATCGCCACGGCGGGCAAGACCCTGCATGCCGACGCCATCGCCCCCGACATGTACGCCGCCATCGACCTGCTGGCCGACAAGCTCGACCGCCTGCTGATCAAGCAGAAGGAAAAGATGACCGACCACCATCGCGGCGCCTCGGCGGCCCGCACGGACAGCTTCGGCTGACGACGTGCACCTGCTGGACCTGCTCAGCCCGGGCCGCGTGGTCGTGCCCGGGTCCGTCCCCGGCAAGAAGCGGCTGCTCGAAAGGGCGGCCGCGCTGCTTGCCGGTGGCAACCCCGAGGTCGAGCGGGCGGTGTTCGACGCCCTGGTCGGCCGCGAACGCATGGGCAGCACCGGCCTGGGCCACGGCGTGGCCATCCCGCACGGCCGCAGCGCCCAGGTCGCCACCGCCAGCGGCTGCTTCATGCGCCTGCCCGAGCCGGTGGATTTCGGATCACCCGACGGGCAGCCGGTCGACCTGGTCTTCGCCATGGTCGTGCCCGAGCACTTCACCTCGCAGCACCTGGTGCTGCTCTCGCAGCTGGCCGAGATGTTCGGCGAGGAATCCTTCCGCGGCCGCCTGCGTGCGGCGAGCGACGCGGCCGCGCTCTATGCCCTGCTCTCGGGCTGGCAGCCCGCCACCCTCGAGGCCTGAGCCATGGCCGATCGCCTGCGCGCCCGTGAACTCTTCGATGAACTGGGCGAGCGCCTCGAGCTGCGCTGGGTCGGCGGTCAGCGCGGCGGCGAACGCCTGATCGAGCGCGGCGAGCATCTTTCGCGCCGCCCGTCGCTGGCCGGCTACCTCAACGTCATCCACCCCAACAAGGTGCAGATCATCGGCTCGGCCGAGCTGGCCTGGCTCGACGGCCTGGACGCACGCACGCGCTGGGAGATCCTGTTCAAGATCATGGAGTCGCGGCCGCTGGCCCTGGTGATCACCCAGAACCAGAGCTGCCCGGCCGACCTGCGCGAGGCCGCCGAGGAAAGCGAAACGCCGCTGTGGGTGTCGCCGCGGCGCGGCTACGAACTGCTCAACCTGCTGCAGTACCACCTGGCGCGCGCGCTGGCGCCGCGGGTCACGCTGCACGGCGTGTTCATGGAGATCTATTCGATCGGCGTGCTGGTCACCGGCGACTCCGGCGCCGGCAAGAGCGAACTGGCGCTCGAGCTGATCTCCCGCGGCCACCGCCTGGTGGCCGACGACGCCCCCGAGTTCACCCAGATCGCGCCCGACGTGCTCGACGGCACCTGCCCGGAACTGCTGCAGGACCTGCTCGAGGTGCGCGGCCTGGGCGTGCTCAACATCCGCGAGATGTTCGGCGACACCGCGGTGAAGCGGAACAAGTACCTGCGCCTGATCGTGCACCTGGACCAGTCGCCCGAGCAGGGCGAGGAGGCGATGGCGCGCATCACCGGCGAGACCGGCAGCCGCAAGGTGCTCGACCTCGACGTGCCGGTGGTGGCGCTGCCCGTGGCGGCCGGCCGCAACCTGGCCGTGCTCACCGAGGCCGCCGTGCGCCTGCACCTGCTGCGCAGCAAGGGCATCGACCCGGCCGCGGCCTTCCTGGCCCGGCACAGCGCCTTCCTGCAACAAGGGGATCCGCAATGAGCGACGAGACCACGCGCCCGCTGCTTTACGTCATCACCGGCATGTCCGGTTCGGGCAAGTCGGTGGCGCTCAAGACGCTCGAGGACCTCGACGTCTACTGCACCGACAACCTGCCGGTCGAACTGCTGCCGCAGTTCGTCAAGGCCGTGGCCACCGACGCCCTCGACGTGCCGCGTCTGGCGGTGGGCATCGACGTGCGCAACGCCTCCGAGCTCGACCGCATCCCGCAGTGGCTGTCGGCCCTGGGTGAGCTGGGCTTCGAGCACCAGCTGGTGTTCTTCGAGACCCGCGACGAGGTGCTGCTCAAGCGCTATTCCGACACCCGCCGCAAGCACCCGCTCAGCCACGACGGCCTGGCCCTGGCCGACGCCATCGAGCTCGAGCGCCTGCGCCTGCGCCCGCTCAAGGCCATCGCCGACCTGGTGATGGACACCTCCGAGATGAACGTGCACCAGATGCGCCGCGAGGTGACCACGGCGCTGGGCGTGGGCACGCGCCAGGGCATGTCGCTGCTGTTCGAATCGTTCGCCTACAAGAAGGGCCTGCCGGCCGACGCCGACTTCGTGTTCGACGCCCGCGCCCTGCCCAACCCGCACTGGGACGCCCGGCTGCGGCCGCTGTCGGGCCGCGACCCGGCGGTGCGCGACTACCTCGAGCAGGACCCGGTGGTGCTCGACTTCGTCGAGGCCGTCGAAAAGTTCCTCGAAACCTGGGTGCCCCGTTTCGAGGCCGGCACCCGCAGCTACCTGACCATCGCCTTCGGCTGCACCGGCGGCCGGCATCGCTCGGTCTACCTGGCCGAACGCCTGGCCGCGCACTGCCGCGCCCGGGGTCGCGAGCACGTGCTCACCTTCCACCGCGAGCTCGAATAGCCCGGCGGGCGCCCGGGGACAGGTGCAATTTCCCCACTGCATCGCCGGGTTGACGGAATTGCCCCGGGGGAAATTGCACCTGTCCCCTACCGGTCTGGTAACTTTCCAACATGTCCGTCGGAATACTCCTGCTGAGCCACCCCGGCATCGGTCCGGCCGTCCTCGCCGCCGCGCAGCGCGCACTGGGCGGGCTGCCGCTGGCCGCCGGCGCCTTCGAGGTGCCCTGGGAGTCCGACCCGGAGGCCTTGCTGGCCGATGCCAGCGCCGCGATGCGCCGGGTCGACGGCGGCGACGGCGTGCTGCTGCTCACCGACCTCTACGGCGCCAGCCCGGCCCGGCTGGCGGCGAAGCTGGTGCACCTGGGCACGGCGGCGCGGCGGGTCAGCGGCCTGTCGCTGCCGATGCTGCTTCGGGTAATGAATTATCCTGAGCAAACCCTGGAAGAACTCGCGCGTACGGCTGCCGCCGGCGCCCGCAATGGAGTGGTGGCCGACGATGCTTGAGCGTGAACTGCGTGTGTCCAACAAACTCGGCCTGCACGCACGCGCCGCCGCCAAGCTCGTGCAGCTGCTGTCGGGCTTCAAGGCCCAGGCCACCCTGCTCGGCCGCGGCCGCGAGGTGAACGCCAAGTCGATCATGGGCGTGCTGCTGCTGGCCGCGCCGCCGGGCGCCACCCTGGTGATGCGGGTGGACGGCGACGACGAGGCCGAGGCCCTTGCCGCCGCCGCCGCGCTGTTCGAGCGCGGCTTCGACGAGGACGGCTGATGCGGCGCGCGCTGCGCGGCGTGAGCGCCTCGCGCGGCATCGCGCTGGGCCGCGCACGCGTACTGCAGCCGCGCGCGCTTTCGGTTGAGGAAAGCCGGATCGGCGCCGACGAGGTGCCGGCCGAACTGGCGCGCCTGCGCGCCGCGCTCGACGCCACCCGCGCCGAACTGCGCGCCCTGCGCGAACGCCTGCACGGGGCGCTGGCGCACGAGGTCGGCGAGTTCATCGACCTGCACACGATGATCCTCGACGACCCGGAGCTGCTGCAGGGCCTGGAGGACCTGGTGCGCACCGGCCGCTACGGCGCCGACTACGCGCTGCGCCTGCAGCGCGACCGGCTGGCGGCGGTGTTCGAGGGCATGGATGACGACTATTTCCGCAGCCGGGTCGAGGACCTCGACCACGTGATCGGCCGCGTGCACGCCGCCCTGCACCGGCGCGAGGGCGAAGAGATCGCGGGCCTGGCCGGCGAGATCCTGGTGTGCGAGTCGGTGGCGCCTGCCGAGCTGGCCGCCTGGCAGGCGCGCGGCGTGGTCGGCGTGGCCACCAGCACCGGCAGCCCGCTCTCGCACAGCGCCATCCTGGCCCGCAGCCTGCACCTGCCGCTGCTGGTGAACGTGCCCGAGCTGCTCGCGCACGCCAACGACGGCGACGCGCTGATCCTCGACGCCAGCCTCGGCGAACTGGTGCTCGACCCGGGCCCCACCGACCTCAAGCGCTACCACGCCCGGCAGGCCGAGATCGGCCGCGAGCGCGCCGAGCTGGCCCGGCTGCGCCGCCAGCCCACGCGCACCCGCGACGGCGTGGACATCCGGCTCTACGCCAACGCCGAGTCGCGCGAGGACGTGGCCGAGGCGCACGGGCTGGGCGCCGACGGCGTGGGCCTGTACCGCACCGAATTCCTGTTCCTGCAGCGCAATGAGCTGCCCACCGAGGAAGAGCAGTTCCTGGCCTATCGCGACCTGGTGCTGGGCATGGCCGGGCGGGTGGCGACGATCCGCACGCTCGACCTGGGCGCCGACAAGGCCGACCGCACCGGCCTGGCGCTGCGCAGCGAGCCGAACCCGGCGCTGGGCCTGCGCGGGGTGCGGCTGTCGCTGGCGCACCCGGCGCTGTTCACGACGCAGCTGCGGGCGATCCTGCGCACCAGCGCCTACGGGCCGGTGCGCATCCTGGTGCCGATGGTCAGCGGCCGCGAGGAGATGCTCAAGGTCTGCGAGCTGCTCGAGCAGGCCCGCGCGCAGCTGCGCACCGAGGGCCACCAGGTGGGGCCGGTGGCCGAACTCGGGGCGATGATCGAGGTGCCGGCGGTGGCGCTGGGCCTGGGCGACATCGTCGACCTGGTCGACTTCGTGTCGGTGGGCACCAACGACCTGGTGCAGTACCTGCTGGCCACCGACCGCAACCACGAGGCGCTGGCCGAGCTCTACTCGCCGCGGCACCCGGCGGTGCTGCGGCTGCTGGCCGAGATCTTCGCCTTCGGCCGCCGCAACGGCATCCCGGTGGCCGTCTGCGGTGAAATGGCCGCCGACGCCGCCAACGTGCCGCTGCTGCTCGCCCTGGGCCTGCGCGACTTCAGCCTGCACCCTTCGACCCTGCTCGAGGTGCGCAAGGCCATCCGCGACGCCGACCACGCCAGCCTCCGCCGCCGCGCCACCACCCTCCTGCGCTGCCACGACCGCGCCGCCATCGAGCGCTGGCTCGACCGCTGCTGAGCCCCCACGACCAACTGCAGGAGCGCCTTCAGGCGCGAAGCTTTTGTCTGTTCCGGCTTGGGCGACTCGCCACTTTCGCGGGTGGAGGCCGAAGGGAAAGCGGGAGCCACGCCGCGTCCCTGAAGGCCGCCCGCGACAACCGGAGCGACGGCGTGCACGCGTACGACTCGACGAAGTGGAGGGCAGGATGCCCGAACGGCCGGCCGTAAGCTGGTCAGGGATGACGCTTGCGCGCGGCCGGGCGGCGAGTCGTACGCGTGCGCGGCGGCGCCACTCAGCCACGCAGCCGGCCTGAAGGGCCCGAGAAAGGCAGCCGGGCCTCCCAAAAGCCGGGGCGGGGAACGCATAATGAGCGGGCCTTTCCCGGAGCCTGCCGATGGCCGACGCCGTCCACCACGACAAGACCGCCCGGCAGCTGCGGCTGCTGTCGGACGCGCTCGACTCCGGCCGGCTCGGCCCGGTGCGGCGGCTGGTGAACACGCTCTCGCCGGCCGAGATCGGCAACCTGCTCGAATCGCTGCCGCCGGCCAAGCGCAACATCGTCTGGGGCCTGGTCGATCCCGAGGACGACGGCGAGGTGCTGGTGCACGTCGGCGACGACGTGCGCGAGAGCCTGCTCGC
Source organism: Arenimonas caeni (assembly GCF_003024235.1). Classification (GTDB taxonomy): domain Bacteria; phylum Pseudomonadota; class Gammaproteobacteria; order Xanthomonadales; family Xanthomonadaceae; genus Arenimonas; species Arenimonas caeni. The sequence continues at coordinate 410,858 of NZ_KZ679084.1, forward strand.
CGAGATGGACCACGACGAGATCATCGCCGCGGTCGAGGACCTCGACATCGACGACCTCGCCGAACTGGCCGAGGACCTGCCCGACACCGTCATCGACGAAGTGCTCAAGTCGATGGACCGGGAGAACCGCGAGCGGCTCGAGAAAGTACTGTCCTACGACGAGGACAGCGCCGGCCGCCTGATGAACCCGGACGTGATCACGGTGCGCACCGACGTCACCGTCGACGTCGTGCTGCGCTACCTGCGCCTGCGCGGCGAGATCCCCGAGCACACCGACCACCTGTTCGTCGTCAGCCGCCGGCACCAGTACCTCGGGCGCGTCTCGATCGCCGCCCTGCTCACCCACGACGCCAGCACCCCGATCAACGAACTGTTCGACGACGAACAGCCGGCCATCCCGGTCGACACCCCGTCGAGCGTCGTCGCCAGCATGTTCTCCGACCACGACTGGATCTCCGCGCCGGTGGTGGACGAGAACAACATCCTGCTCGGCCGCATCACCATCGACGACGTCGTCGACATCATCCGCGAGCAGGCTGAGCACCAGGCGCTCAGCGCCGCCGGCCTGGACGAGGACGAGGACATGTTCAGCCCCGTCGCGCGCGCTGCGCGCCGGCGCGTGCTGTGGCTGGGCATCAACCTGTGCACGGCCTTCCTGGCGGCCAGCGTGGTGGGCCGCTTCGAGGACACCATCGAGAAGATCGTGGCGCTGGCGGTGCTCATGCCGATCGTCGCCGGCATGGGTGGCAACGCCGGCACCCAGGTGCTGGCGCTGATGGTGCGCGGCCTGGCCCTGGGTCAGGTGAGTCGCACCAATGCCAACCTGCTGCTGTGGAAGGAGGCGCGGGTGGCCATGCTCAATGGCCTGGCCCTGGGCGGCGTGCTGGCCGGCGCGGTCTGGCTGTGGTTCGGCGACTGGCAGCTTTCGGCGGTGATCTTCGCCGCGCTGTGCGCCAACCTGCTGTTCGCCTCGATCGCCGGCGTGATGGTGCCGCTGACGCTCAAGCGCCTGGGCTTCGACCCGGCCCTGGCCAGCGCCATCTTCCTCACCACCGTCACCGACGTCATGGGCTTCTTCTGCTTCCTCGGCCTGGCCACGCTGGTGCTGCTGCCCTGAGCCGATGGCGCTGATCCGCACCGTCGCCGCGGTCATCCGCGATGCCCGCGGCTTCGTGCTGCTGGTGCGCAAGCGCGGCAGCACGATCTTCATCCAGCCCGGCGGCAAGCGCGAACCGGGCGAGGACTCGCTGGCGACGCTGGCGCGCGAACTCGGGGAGGAGATCGGCGTGGCCCTGCGGCCCGGCGCCGTGCGCCTGGGCGAGTTCGAGGACGTGGCGGTCAACGAGCCCGGCCGGCGCGTGCGCGCCGAGGTCTTCCTGGCCGGGGTCGACGGCACGCCGGCGCCCCGCGCGGAAATCGTGGAACTGGCCTGGGTCGATCCGGCCGCGCCGGGAGGCCTGGACATCGCCCCGCTCTCGCGCGGGCAGATCCTGCCGGTGGTGGCGGCGCTGCCGGCGGCGACGAACGACGGGCGCATCGGCGACTGAAGCCCGCTCTTCACGCCGTGTCGGCAGCCTGGCGGGCCACCTGGACTATGCTCGCGGGCTGACCGAAGCCGAGGATGTCCCGATGCTGCAACGCCTGACCCTTCCCCTGCTGGCCCTGCTGGCCCTGCTGGCCGCGTTCGCGGCGCCGGCCGCGCTGGCCCAGCGCAGCCTGTCGCTGGCGCCCTACGCGCTGCCGGAGGGCGGCGCCGTCGCCGTGGCCGTGCGCAAGGGCCTGCCCGAGGAGGGCAGCTTCGCCGAACTCGATGCCCGCGCCGGGGGAGCACTGCGTCGCGCCGCCACCGCGGCCGGCTTCACCGGCGATCGCGGCGTGGTGCTGAACCTGCCCGGCGCCGGGCCGTTCGAACAGGTCGTGCTGGTGGGCCTGGGCGAGGAGGCGGCCAGCCCGCGCCTGCTCGAGGACGTGGGTGGCCTGGTCGGCCAGGCCGGCGCGCTCAGCGCCGCGCCGCGCATCGAGCTGCTCTGGCCCGAAGGCGGCGCCGAGCACCTGCTGCTGGGCGCCGACCTGGGCCAGTACGCCTTTCGCCAGTACCGCAATGCCGACCCGGCCGCGCCGGTGCTCGGCCGCGGCGAGCTGGTGGTGCTCACGCGCGATCCGGGCGCGGCGCGCCGCGCCTGGCAGTCGCGCTGGCTGCCGCTGGCCGAGGCCGTGCGCTTCAGCCGCGACCTGGTCACCGAGCCGGCCAGCGTGGTCTACCCCGAAAGCTTCGTCGAGCGCACCCGCCAGGCCTTCGCCGGCGTGCCCAAGGTGCGCATCGAGGTGATCGACGAGAAGCAGATGCGCGAGATGGGCATGAACTCGCTGCTGGCCGTCGGCCAGGGCAGCAAGCGCCCGCCGCGCCTGCTGGTGGTGGCCTACGAGGGCGGGCCGCGCGGCGAGGCGCCGATGGTGTTCGCCGGCAAGGGCATCACCTTCGACACCGGCGGCATTTCGCTCAAGCCGGGCGAGGACATGTGGCGCATGAAGTACGACATGACCGGCGCCTCGGCGGTGACCGGCGCGGTGTTGTCGCTGGCCCGCCGCCAGGCACCGGTGAACGTCGTTGCCGTCGCCGCGCTGGCCGAGAACATGCCCGACGGCGGCGCTTCGCGCCCGGGCGACGTGGTGCGCACGCTCTCGGGCAAGACCTTCGAGATCATGAGCACCGATGCCGAGGGCCGGATGGTGCTGGTGGACGCGATCCACTACGCCAACGAGCGCTTCAAGCCGCGCCTGATCGTCGACGTCGCCACGCTCACCGGTTCGGTGGTGACGGCGCTGGGCGACGAGTACGCGGGCCTGTTCACCCGCGACGACGCGCTGGCCCGGCGCATGATCGCAGTGGGCGCCGAGTCGGGCGAGGAGCTGTGGCGGCTGCCGCTGCACCCGAACTACCTGCGCGACCTGGCCTCGCCGATCGCCGACCTGCGCAACGGCGGCGGCCGCCGCGCCGGCGCCGGCGTGGGCGCGGCCTTCATCGGCGCCTGGGTGCCGGAGGACGTGGCTTGGGCGCACCTGGACATCGCCGGCATGGCCTGGCGCGACGACCAGCCGCTGCCGACGGTGCCGCTGGGCGCCTCGGCCTTCGGCGTGCGCCTGCTCGACCGCCTCGCGGAAACGCCCGCAGAGTGAGCCGCGGCCTCAGGCCGGGCGGGGCTTGCCCTGCTCGGCCAGGGTGAGCGCGACCTTGTCGCGCAGGTAGGCCGGTTCGATCGCGTCGGGCGCCACCGCCTCGCCGCGTTCGAAGGCGCGCTGCGCCAGGCGCGCGAGGTCGTCGGAGCGCGGCAGCGCGCCGGCATCGAAGCCGGCCAGCAAACCGCCCAGGCGCGCCACGAGCGCGCCGTCTTCCGCAGCGAAGCCCGTGCCCACGCCCTGCACCGCCACCGGCGGCAGCGGCGCCTCGGCCGGCGGGCACAGCACTTCGTCGGCGGCGGCAGTCACCAGGCCGTCGGCATCGCGCACGAAGCGGCCGAGGTAGACCTCGCCCATGCGCGCATCGATGGCCGCGAGGATGTCCGCGCCCTGCCCCTGCATCGCCAGCACCGCCAACGTGGACACCGGCAGCACCGGCCGGTCGAGCGCCAGCGCCAGTCCCTGCACCAGGGCGATGCCCAGGCGCACGCCGGTGAAGGCGCCCGGGCCGCGGCCGACGGCGATGGCGTCGAGCTGCGACTTGAGCAGGCCGGCGCCGGCCAGCAGCTGCTCGGCCCAGGGCAGCACGAGTTGGGTATGCCGGCGCGGCGCGAGTTCGTGGCGCAGGGTGATCTCGCCGTCGTCGAGCAGCGCCACCGAGCAGGCCTCGGTGCTGGTTTCGATGGCCAACAGCTTCACGGCCAGTCCTCGTTTTGCGGTGGGGTGTCGTCGCCCGGCGATTGTGCGCCAAAGAAGCGCCGCACGTCCTCGACATCGCGGGTGCGCGGGAACGGCGGCAGGCTGGCGAGGAAGCTGCGGCCGTAGGGTTTGGAGACCAGGCGTGGGTCGCACAGCACCAGGACGCCGCGGTCGGCGTCGCTGCGGATCAGCCGGCCCACGCCCTGCTTGAGCGCGATCACCGCCTGCGGCAGCTGCTCGTCGCGGAAAGGATTGCCGCCGCGGCGGCGCACCGCCTCTAGCCGCGCCTCGAGCACCGGATCGTCGGGCGCGGCGAAGGGCAACCGGTCGATGACGACCACGCTCAGGGCCTCGCCGGCCACGTCCACGCCCTCCCAGAAGCTGGCCGCGCCCAGCAGCACGCCGTTGCCCGAAGCGCGGAAACGCTCGAGCAGGGTATTGCGCGGCGCGGTGCCCTGCACGAACAGCGGCCAGGGCGCATCGGCCAGGGCCTCGGCGGCCTGGCGCAGCGCGCGGTGCGAGGTGAACAGCAGGAAGGCGCGGCCACCCGAGGCCTCGAGCACCGGCCAGGCCGCGTCGAGCACGGCATCGACGTACTCGCGGCTGTTGGGTTCGGGCATGCCCGGCGGCAGGTAGCACAGGGCCTGGTTCGCCCAGTCGAAGGGGCTGGGCTGGAGCAGTTCGCGCGGCTCGTCGAGCCCGAGCCGGCGCGAGAGGTGCGCGAAGTGGCCGTCCACCGCCATCGTCGCCGAGGTGAAGATCCAGGCCGCGCGGCTGTGCTCGCGATAGCGGCGCAGCGGCCCGGAAACGTCGAGCGGCGTGCGCTGCAGGGTGAAGCCGCGCTGCGTCAGCTCGTACCACGCCACGTCCGATTCGGGGACAGGTGCATTTTCCGCCACGTCATCGTCGTCCGCCGACGCTGCGCCGGCGGAAAATGCACCTGTCCCCAATCCCACCAATCCCAGCCAGGCGTCGAGGCGACGGCGCAGTTCGACGGCGCGGTCGCCGCAGGCGGCGAAGCCGGGCGACGCGTCGGAGAGCGGCCCGAGCACGCGCTGCAGGTCGGCCAGGGTGTTCGCGAGGTGCTGCAGCGCGGGAAGCGCCTTTTCCTGCGCCAGCAGGCGCGCGCGCGGGCCGCGCTGGGGCAGGCCCTCGAAGGCGAGGCGCGCATCCCGCATCGCCTGCTCGAGCGCCCGCGCCGGGCCCATCACGCTCGCCAGCGAGGCGGTGACGTTCTTGCACTCGGCCAGCGCATCACGCGCCAGGTCGAGCAGCTGGCGGGCACCCAGGCCTTCGCCGAAGAACTGCGAGGCGAGTTCGGGCAGCTGGTGCGCTTCGTCGAGCACGAAGGCCGCCGCGCCCGGCAGGATCTCGCCGAAGCCCTCCTGCTTGATCGCCAAGTCGGCCAGCAGCAGGTGGTGGTTGACCACGACCAGGTCGGCGGCCTGCGCCTGCTGCCGCGCCCTGGCCACGAAACACTCGTCCCAGAACGGGCATTCGCTGCCCAGGCAGTTGTCGGTGGTCGAGGTGACCTGCGGCCACAGCGGCGAATCCTCGGCGATGTCGGCCAGTTCGGAGAGGTCGCCGCGCATCGTGCGCCCGGCCCAGGCGACGACGCGCTGGAACTGCGCCACGACCTCGCGCGACTGGAACTTCTCGCCCTTGGCCTGCTCGAGCCGGTACAGGCACAGGTAGTTCGCGCGCCCCTTGAGCAGCGCCGTCTTCAGGCCCGCGCCCAGCGCCTGGCGGACGCGCGGCAGGTCGCGGTGGTAGAGCTGGTCCTGCAGCGCGCGGGTGCCGGTGGAGATGATCACGCGCTGGCCCGATAGCAGCGCCGGCACCAGGTAGGCGTAGGTCTTGCCGGTGCCGGTGCCGGCCTCGGCCACCAGCGTGGCGCGATCGTCCATCGCCTGGGCCACGTCCATCGCCAGGTGCAGCTGGGCCTCGCGCGGCGCGTAGCCCTCCAGCCCCGTCGCCAGCGGGCCGTCGGCGGCCAGCGCGGCCCGGGTGCGTTCGGCCAGGTCGCCCACTTACATGCGGACCGGCGGCGCCACCGTGCAGGAATCACCCTGACGGAAGGCAACCTCCGCGGCCGTCACGGCACCGCGCTGCGTGCGTGCGTGGCCGATGGTGGCCCAGTTGCGGCGGCACAGGCCGCCGAGCTTCGGGCCCCGCTCGAAGGATTCGATCGCCAGCGCCTCGGCGCGTTCCCAGGCGCGGCGCTGCAGCGCCAGCTCGGCCTGCCACTGCAGCAGGCCCGGGTCGCCCGGCACGATGGCCAGGGCCAGGTCGAGCACTTCGCTGGCCGACTTGAACTTGCGCGCGGCCTCCAGCGCTTCGGCCTCGTGGCGAAGGTCCTCGACCTGGGGATCGCGCAGCGGCTGCACTTCCAGCTCGACGCCCTGGGCACCCGCGGCGCGCACCTTCGCGACCAGCGCGTCGGTATCGGCCTTCGCGCGCGCCGCCGGCCGCGCCTGCGGCGCGGGATGCGTGGCGCAGGCGGCCAGGAGCGCGGTGAGTGCCAGCACGAGGGTGGTTCGGAGCTTCACGATCAGTCTTCCCGTTGTTCGCGCCGTTCGCGGCGGTCGTCGTCGCCGAAACGGAACCAGTCCAGCCAGCGGTTGCGCCGGCAGCTTACGTGTTCGGGCGGCAGGTAGCCGGCGACGAAGGCGTAACGCCTCGCGCCCTCGCAGTCCTGCTCGGTGGTGGCGTAGACCTCGGCGTCCACCCAGCCCCATTCCAGGCCCTGCATGCCCACGTCCAGCGGCGCGCTCGGCAGCTTGGCGAACAGCGACGACCACACCCGCATCGCGCCGGTGGAGCCATACAGGCCGGTGGGCTCGTTGCGGTCGTTGCCCACCCACACCACGGCCAGGTGGTCGCCGGTGTAGCCGGCGTACCAGCTGTCGCGGCTGTCGTTGCTGGTGCCGGTCTTGCCGGCCGGGCGCAGGTGGCCCAGGCCGTCGGCGAGCAGCTGGCGGGCGGTGCCGCGCTGCACGGTGTCCTGCAGGGCCAGCGTCACCAGCCGGGCGGCGATGGCGTCGCCTTCCTGCGCCGGCGGCGCGGCATGGTCGTAGCGGTTGAGCGCCTTGCCCTTCTCGTCGAGCACGCCGCGCACCGCGCGCAGGGGCTGGATCTGGCCGCCGGAGGCGAGGAACTGGTAGACCTGCGCCATCGCGAACGGGCTCAGGTCCACCGAGCCCAGGATGAGCGAGGGATTGGGCTGGGCGCGCAGGCCGGCCAGCACCTTGAGCAGTTCGGCCAGGCGCGCCGGGCCGACCTCCATGCCCACGCGCACCGTCGCCTGGTTGTAGGACAAGGCCAGCGCATCGGCCAGGCTGACCGTGCCGTGGCTGCGGCCGTCGGAATTCTCCGGACTCCAACGCTTGCCGTTGGGCAGCACGATGTCCACCGGCGCGTCCTCGACCGGCGTGGCCAGCGACCAGCGGTCCGGTTGCGCCAGCGCCAGCAGGTAGACCATCGGTTTGAGCAGCGAGCCCACCGGGCGCTGCGCCTCGAGCGCGCGGTTGAAGCCGGGCTGGTCGGCGTCGCGGTTGCCGACCATGGCCAGCACCTCGCCACCGTCGGTGTCGGTGAGCACCAGGCCGGCCTGCAGCGCCGGCCCGTCCTTGCGCTGCACCTTGTCGAGCGTGCCGGACACGGCGCGTTCGCCAAGCACCTGGCCCGAAGGCGAGAGCGTGGTGAGCACCACCAGGCCGGCGCCGCGCAGCGCATCGGCCGGGTAGTCGCGCGCGAGTTGGCGGCGCACCAGGTCCATGAAGGCCGGGTAGCGGTTGGAAGCCACGCCGGGGCGGGCGCTGACCCCCAGGCCCGAGGCCATCGCCTGCTTTGCTTCCTCGGCGCTGATCAGGCCGGTGTCGCGCCACATCGCCAGCACCAGGTCGCGGCGCTTCTTCGCGGCTTCCGGGCGCCGGCGCGGGTCGTAGAGCGAGGGGCCCTGGATCATGCCCACCAGCAGGGCCATGTCCTGGGTGCGCAGGGTCGAGAGGTCGCGCCCGAACCAGAATTCCGAAGCCGCGGCGATGCCGTGGATGGACTGGTTGCCGTGCTGGCCCAGGTAGACCTCGTTGAAATAGGCCTCGAGGATGCGCTGCTTGTCGTAGCGTGCCTCGATGATGATCGAATACGCGGCTTCCTTGGCCTTGCGGCTCCAGGCCACCTCGCGGCTAAGGAACAGGTTGCGCACCAGCTGCTGGGTCAGCGTGCTGGCGCCCTGCTCGATCTCGCCCTCGCGCGCGTTCACCCAGGCCGCGCGCAGGATGCCCCAGGGGTCGATGCCGTGGTGGTGCTTGAAGTTGCGGTCCTCGACCGCCTGCAGCCCGGTGACCAGCAGCGAGGGCACGTCCTCGAGCTGCACCAGGCGTCGCTCTTCGCTGACGTCGCCATAGAGCGTGGCGATGCGCGCCGGGTCGATGCGCGCCGACTCGAGCCGCTTGCCCGCCTTGCGGTCGCTGACCGAGGCCAGCTTGCCGCCCGAGAGCACCAGCTCCAGGCGCATCGCCGGCACCGGGCCGTCGAGATCCGTGAAGGCGCGGGTGCCGATGCGGAAAGTGTTGCCCTCGCGCGACCAGGTGCCGGGCAGGTCGCCGCCGTCTTCGCGGTAGCCGGCGACGCCGAGCTCGATCAGCAGGGTGTCGGCATCCAGGCGCATGCCCGGCTGCAGCAGCATCGGCCGCGCGTACACGCGCGTGGGCACCTGCCAAACGAGTGCGTCGAACTCGGCCTGCACGCGCTTGTCGAGCACGTAGAAAACCGGCACGCCGACGCCGACGGCCAGGCCCAACATGAGCAGCAGGCCCCGGAACAGCCAGGTGCGCCAGCGCGGGCGGGCGGGTTGGGAGCCGGATTTTTTCTGGGGAGCGCTGCGGGGCACGGACGTGGATAATCCCGGGGTGCGGCGAGTCTAGCAGGCCGCCGTCCCCCCGCCCCAACCCGAGACTGAACACCACCGCATGGATGCCTCGCCCCCCAAGCCCGCGGCCCGCGCAACGGCATCGCCGCTGCGCCTGTGGCTCGAGGCGCTGGCCTGGCGACGGCGGCGCCTGCTTTCGCTGTGCCGGCGCGGCTGGGCCAGCCTGCGCGTGCGTGGCCTGCGCGGCACGCTGGCGCGCCTGCGGCCGTCGCCGCCACCGCAGCCCTTCGTCGCGGCCGCGCCACGCGCGCCGGCGGCGCCCGGCGAACTGCGCCTGCCCTGCCCCGACGCGCCCCGCGCCTCGATCATCGTGCCGGTCCATGGCCAGCCGGCGCTGACGCTGGCCTGCCTGCAGTCCCTCGCCGACAGCGGCGACCAGGCGGGCTTCGAAGTCATCGTCGTCGACGACGCCTCGCCCGCCGGCACCACCGAGTTCCTGGCCACCATCGACGGCCTGCGCCTGCGACGCAACGAAAGCAACCTCGGCTTCATCGGCAGCATCAACGCCGGCGCCGCGATGGCGCGCGGCGAGTACCTGGTGCTGCTCAACAACGACACCACGGTCGTGCCCGGCTGGCTGGACGCGCTGCTGGCCACCTTCGACGCGTATCCCGACACCGGCGCGGCCGGCAGCAAGCTGGTGTATCCGGACGGCCGGCTGCAGGAAGCCGGCGGCATCATCTTCCGCGACGGCCTGTGCTGGAACCACGGCCGCTTCGAACACCCCGACGACCCGCGCTTCAACTTCGTGCGCGAAGTGGACTACTGCTCGGGCGCGGCGCTGGCGATCCCGCGCGCGCTGTTCGCGCGCCTGGGCGGCCTGGACGCGCATTTCGCGCCGGCCTATTACGAAGACGCCGACCTGGGCATGCGCGTTCGCCGCGAAGGCCTGCGCGTGCGCTACCAGCCGGCCTCGGTGGTCGTGCACCACGAAGGCGCCAGCGCCGGCACCGACCCCACCGCCGGCATGAAGGCGCACCAGGCCATCAACCGTGGCCGCTTCGTCGGGCGCTGGCGCGAGGTGCTTGAGCAGGCGCACCTGCCGCCGACCGCGGGCGCCGACGCGGCCAGCGAACGCGGCCGTCGCCATCGCGTACTGGTGCTCGACGCCTGCACGCCGATGCCCGACCGCGACTCGGGCTCGGTGCGGATGCTGGCGCTGCTGCGCCTGCTGCGCGAGGAAGGCTGCCACGTCGCCTTCTTCAACGAATCCGGCAGCCACGACGGCGACTACACGCGGGCGCTGCAGCAGCTGGGCGTCGAAACCTGGCACCAGCCGTGGCTGGGCGGCCTGCCGCGCTGGCTGGCGCGCCACGGTGCCGGCTTCGACCTGGTGGTCGCCGCCCGCCACACCGTGCTCGGGCCGGTGCTGGAGCTGCTGCGCCTGCACGCGCCGCGCGCGGCCCTGGTGTTCGACACCGTCGACCTGCACTTCCTGCGCGAACAGCGCGCCGCCGAACTGGCCGGCGACCGCGCCGGCCTGCGCGCGGCGGAACGCACCCGCCGCATCGAGCTGGATCTAATTGCACGCAGCGACCGCACCTGGGTCGTCAGCGAAGCCGAGCGCCAGCTGCTGGCGACGCTCGCGCCCGGCGCGCGGGTCGGGGTGGTGTCGAACATCCACGAACCCGTGGCCGGCGGCCCGGGCTTCGAGGCCCGTTCGGGCCTGCTGTTCGTCGGCGGCTTCCGGCATCCGCCGAACGTGGACGCGGTGCGCTGGCTGGCCGCCGAAATCCTGCCGCGCGTGCGCGCCCGCGAACCCGGCATCACCCTGCACGTGGTCGGCGCCGAGGCGCCTGCCGACATCGCGGCGCTCGATGGCCACGACGGCATCCGCGTGCACGGCCACGTGCCCGACCTGGCACCGCTGCTGCGCCAGTGCCGGCTGTCGGTGGCGCCGCTGCGCTACGGCGCCGGCGTCAAGGGCAAGGTGAACCAGGCGCTGGCGCATGGGCTGCCGGTGGTGGCCACGCACTGCGCGGTGGAAGGCATGCACCTGCGCGAAGGCGAGGAGGCCCTGGTGGCCGACGACGCGGCGGCCTTCGCCGACGCCGTGCTGCGCGCGCACGCCGACGCGGCGCTGTGGCAAAGGCTCTCGGAGGGCGGGCTGGCCAACACCCGCCGGCATTTCTCGCCCGAGGCGGTGCGGCCGGTGCTGCGCGCCCTGCTCGACGGCCTGCCGGCGCGCTGATCAGCCGCCGGCGCGGCGCAGGCGCTCGGCGAAGGCGTCCAGGCGCGGGTTGGACGGGTCGACACCGCGCGCGGCGTCCAGTGCGCGCCGCGCCAGCGCCAGTTCGCTGGCGCCCAGGCGCTCCTCGGCGAAAGCCAGCCAGCGGTCGGCCAGTCGCCGGCGATCGTCGTCCAGGCTGCCGCCGCCACGCTCGCGCACGGCCATCGCATCCAGGCAGGCCTGGGCCGCGCCGAGGCGGTTGCCGGCCAGTTCGTCCTCGAAACAGGCGCGGGCGCGGCGATCGTATTCGCCCTGGGCCTCGCGCAGGTCGGCGTGGCCCGGGGCGATGGCGGCGGCGCGGCGCAGGTGGTCCCAGGCGCTGGCGCCGGGCGGGTCGATCAGGTCGCCGGCGCGCATGGCGGCGCGGGCCTGGTCCAGGGCGGCGGCCAGTGCACGGGGATCGTCCGGGGTTTCCGGGATGGCGTCGCGCGCGGCATGGGCGCGCTCGAGCCGGACTTGCGCCGCCGTGACCGCCGGCAGCGCCGGCGCCCACTCCCGGGCCTGGGCGAGCGAGGCTTCGGCGGCCTCGAAGTCGAAATCGGCCGCCTCGCGGCCGGCGCGCGCGGCCAGCGCGGCCGCGGCATCGTCCAGGCCCTGGCGCGCCTCGATGTCGTCGCCCGACGCCGCCAGCAGCGCCAGGAAACCCCTGGCGGCCGCCTCGGGGCGGCCGGCGCGCAGGTCGGTCAGCGCCGCCTGCAGGGCGCGCTCGCGGGCCTGTTCGGTTTCCGCGCGGGCCTCGCCCAGCCGCGCCTGCAGGCCGGGCAGGCCGAGGTGGCTGGGATCGGCGTCGACCACGCGCGCGACCAGCGCCGTTGCGGTGGCGGCGTCGCCGTCGTCGAGCGCGGCATCGGCCTGGCTGAGCAGGCCGGCCAGGATGCTGCGCCGACCCTCGAGCGCGATGGCGTTGTCGGGCTGCAGGCGCAGCACCTCGAGGTAGAGCGCGAGCGCGCCGTCGGGCACCTGCTCGATGCGGCCCTCGGCCTGGGCCGTGCGCGCGCGCTGCAGGCGGTCGGCGATGTCGGCCTCGGCCGATTCGCGCCCGGCCAGGGCCGCCTCGATCGGGCCGATGTCCGTCAGCGGCGCGGCCATGGCCCGCGCCAGCGCCAGGTGTTCGTGGGCGGCGGCGAGGTCACCGTCGGCGAGCGCGGCGCGCGCCTGCACCAGGGCCGCCTCGCGCACGGCCACCAGGCCGCTGCGCGCGGCCGGGTGGTCGGGGTCGCGGGCCAGCACGGCCTGGAAACGCTCGCGCGCGCCCTGGCCATCGGCGCGGCTGAGCTCGCCGCGGGCCAGGGCCAGCTGGGCCGCCTCGATTTCCTGGTTGAGCTCGGAGTCGGGGATCAGGGTTTCGCTGATGCGCTCGCGCCACAGGGCCAGCACCGCCACCACCAGCAGCAGCGCGGCGCCGGCCAGCCACCAGGGCCAGCGGGCACGGCGCGGCGGCGCGGGCCGTGGCGGCGGCGCCACGGGTTCGCGGCGCCGGTCCAGGTCAAGCTGGTCGAGCGCGCCGATCTCCGGCGTGCCGCTCCAGCCCGGCTCACGCTTGTTGCTCATGCCCGCTCCTCGTCCATCGCCCCAGAATAAACAACAAAGCTGAACTCAGCCGAGGCGGTGGGCTTCCTGCACGCCCGGGATCGCGTTGAGGCGGCCGAGCAGGTCGCTGAGCTGGCCGAAGTCCGACACCCGCACCGCCAGCCGCAGCTCGGCCAGCGCGCGGTCGCTGTCGACCTTCGACTGAAGGCCCAGGATGTTCACGCCCTGCTGGGCGATGGCGTTGGTGAGGTCCTTGAGCAGCCACTTGCGATCGAAGGCGCGCACCAGGATGTCGACCTCGTAACTGCCCGAGGGCCCGCCGCCCCACTCCACCGGCAGCATGCGGTCGGGCTGGCGCAGCAGCAGGCGCTGCAGGGCCGGGCAGTTGGCGCGGTGGATGCTGACGCCGCGGCCGCGGGTGAGGTAGCCGACGATCGTGTCGCCCGGCACCGGCTGGCAGCAGCGCGCGACCTGGCTGAGCAGGTTGCCCACGCCCTCGACCACGAACGGCGCCTTGCCCGGCCGCACCGGACGACGCGGCGCGAAGTCGGGCTCGGCCTCGGCCGCCGGCGCCTTCGCCGCCTGCGCATGGTCGTGCAGGGCGCGGCTGACCTGGCTGGGGCCCAGGTCGCCCAGGGCCAGCGCCAGGTGCAGGTCGTCGACCGACTCGAGCCGGAACTTCGCCAGCACCGGCGCCAGGTCGGCCTGCATCATCGCCACGCGGCGCAGTTCCTTCTCCAGCAGCTCCTTGCCGGCCTGCAGGTTGCGGGCGCGGTCGATCTTGTGGAACCAGGCGCGCACCTTGTCGCGGGCGCGGCCGGTGGCCAGGAAACCGTTGGCGGCCAGCAGCCAGTCGCGGCGCGGCTCGGCGGTCCTGGCGGTGAGGATCTCGACCTGGTCGCCGGTGCCCGGCCGGTGGTCGAGCGGCACGATGCGGCCGTTGACCTTGGCGCCGCGGCAGCGGTGCCCTACTTCCGTGTGCACGGCGTAGGCGAAGTCGAGCACGGTGGCGCCGCGCGGCAGGTCGACCACCTCGCCGCGCGGCGTGAGCGCGTACACGCGGTCCTCGACCAGTTCGGTGGAAAAGCCCTCGAGCAGCGAATCCTCGCGCTCGTCGCGGGCCTCGAGCAGCTGGCGCATCCAGGCCACCTTGCGCTCGAAGCTGGCGTCGGCGCCGCCGCCCTCCTTGTAGCGCCAGTGCGCGGCCACGCCGAGCTCGGCGTGTTCGTGCATCTCGCGGGTGCGGATCTGCACTTCCAGCGTGCGCCCGCCGGGGCCCACCAGCGCGGTGTGCAGCGAGCGGTAGTCGTTGCCCTTGGGGTGGGCGATGTAGTCGTCGAACTCGCTTGGGATCGACGGCCAGAGCTGGTGCACCACGCCCAGCACCGTGTAGCAGGTGGGGATGTCGTCGACCAGCACGCGCACGGCGCGGATGTCGTAGAGCTCGCTGAAGGGCACGCCCTTGCGCTGCATCTTCTTCCAGATGCTGTAGATGTGCTTGGGCCGGCCGGCGATGTCGGCGTCGCGGATGCCGGCCTCGGCCAGGGCGCCGCGGATGCGCTTGATGGCGTCGTCGATGAAGCGCTCGCGGTCGGCGCGCTTCTCGTCGAGCAGGCGGGCGATGCGCTGGTAGGTGTCGGGCTCGAGCCAGCGGAAGGCCAGGTCCTCGAGCTCCCACTTGAGCTGCCAGATGCCCAGGCGGTTGGCCAGCGGCGCGTGGATGTCGCGGGCCAGCTCGGCCAGCGCGCGACGCTCGCCCGCCGGCAGCGCGCCCGCGTCGCGCAGGCGCACCAGTTGCACCGCCAGCAGCACCAGCACCGCGCGCAGGTCGCGCACCAGGGCCAGCAGCAGGCGGCGCAGGCCCTCGGCGCCACCCTGGCGCTGGCGGTGGTGGTGCAGGTCGTCGACCTGGCCGGCCGCGGCCAGGCCTTGGAGCAGGCGGGCCACCCGCGGGGCCGATTCCAGGCCGTCCGCGGGCAGGGCCTCGCGCAGCGCCGGCCACAGGTGCAGGGCGGCAGCGGCCCGCACCTCGGCGTCGGCGCGCAGCGGGCGCAGGGTTTCGAGCACCGCGACGGCCAGGCGCTCGCCGGGGTCGGACGGCAGGCGCGCGGCCAGCGCCGCGATGGCGGCAAGCCAGGGGGCCCCCGCCTCCGGGCCGGCATCGGGCCCGGACAGGATCGGGGCCAGTCGCGCGGAATGGGGGTTGGCGGTGTTCAAGTGGCGTCTGCGTTGGCCGGGGAGTTAGACTGCCCCGCGTTGGCTGGCAGTTCAACCAGTACGGAAACCACCATGCGCCGAATGCACTTGCTCTCCTTCGCCCTGGCCGCCCTCGTGGCGGGGGCCGCGTCCGCCCAGCAGTTCTCGTCGCTCGAAGAGCGCATGACCGAGGAGCAGTTCAAGGCCGCCGGCCTGGACAAGCTCAGCCCGGAGGAACTGGCGCGGCTCAACGCGTTCATCGCCAGGGAAACCGAGCAGGTCGCCTCGTCGCTGCCTGCGGCCACGCCGGCGGAAGTCGACAACCGCGGCTTCTCCGGCCGCAGCGGCCCGCAGGGCGAGATCATCAGCTCGATCTCCGGCCAGTTCAGCGGCTGGAAGGGCGCCGGAGACCGCTTCACGCTCGACAACGGCCAGGTCTGGCAGGTCACCGACTCCGCCACCCGCCTGTCGGTCAACCTGGTCAACCCGGAAGTCGTGATCGAGCCGGGTGCGTTCAATTCCTGGTCCCTGCGCGTGGTCGGCTACAACACCCGCGCCAAGGTCAAGCGCATCAAGTAAGCGACTGCAGCTGCCGCGCCAGCCGCTTGGCCGAAACCTGGCGGCGGGTGCCCAGCTCCTGCGCGAACATCGACACGCGCAGCTCCTCCAGATCCCAGCGCAGCGCCTGCCAGGCCGGTTCACCGGCCCGGCCGGCGGCGCGCGCGGCCGCCAGCGCGTCGGTGAAGGGCTTGAGCTCGAGCATGCGCGCCTGGTCGCGCACCGGGTCGCGCAGGGCGCGTTCGGCGCGCAGCTGCAGGGCCTTGAGGTAGCGCGGGTATTCGGCCAGCAGCCCGGCCGGCGTTTCGTGCAGGAACCCGGGCGGCACCAGCGCCGCCAGCTGCGACTTGAGGTCGTCGAGGTTGCCGCGGGCCCAGCCCAGCAGCGGTGATTCCAGGCGCGGCTTGATCTGCGCAACCAGCCCCAGGATCTGCTCGGCCAGCTGCAGCCGCTGCATGGCCTCCGGGAACAGCCGGCGCCCGGCGTCCTGCGCCCGGGCCTCGAAGGCCGCGGCATCGCGCACGTCGCCCAGTTCGCCTTCGGTGACCGCCGAAAGGGCCGCCTCGGCCAGGTCGGCACGCAGCTGCTCGTGCGCCGGGCCCTGGCCCGGCTGCTGCTGGAATCCTTCGATGGCCGCGTACAGCAGCGCCAGCTTGGGCGTCACCGGCAGCTGCTTGCGCGCCTGCCGCAGCTTGTCGGCCAGGGCCAGCACCAGCAGCCGGCGCACACCGCCGGCGTGTTCGCGCGCGGCCTCGGCGCGGTCGGCGAAAACGCTCAGCGCGACCGAATCGCCCTGGTCCACCAGCGCCGGAAAGGCCGGCACGCCGGCGGCGCCGGGCACCTGTTCGGGCACGGGCTGGGCGGGGAAACGGGTCAGGCCCTCGCGGGCCAGGGATTCGCCGGCGCGTTCGGCGAAGGCGGCTTCGGCGCGCTCGCCGAAGCGGGCGCGCAGGGCCGCCAGGTCGCGGCCCATGGCCAGGGCGCGGCCATCGCGCTCGGCCAGGCGCAGGTTCATGCGCAGGTGCGGCTCGAGCGCGGCCTCGTCGAAATCCAGCACCGTTACCGGCGCGCCCGTGGCCTTGGTGAGGAAGCGCGCCAGCGCGCCCGGCAGGGCGTCGGCCTCGGGGCGCGGGTGGGCCTGGACGAAGGCGCGGGCGAAGTCCGGCGCCGGCACGTAGTTGCGGCGCAGGGCCTTGGGCAGGCCGCGGATCAGCGCGGTCGCCTTCTCCTCGACCAGCCCGGGCACCAGCCAGCCCAGGCGCGATGCATCGAGCGCCATCAGCAGGTGCAGGGGCACGTCGAGCGTCACGCCATCCTCGGCGTGGCCCGGCTCGAAGCGGTAGTGCAGCGCCAGGCGCGCATCGCCGAGCGCGAAATACTTCGGGAAGCGCTCGGCCTCGCTGCCCTCGCCCGGCAGCAGTTCGGCCAGCGGCCATTCCAGCGTGCGCTTTTGTTCCGCCGGCAGCTTGCCGTACCAGCTGTCGAGGCCGGCGACGGAGTTGAGCTCGGACGGCAGGCGGTCGAGGTACCAGCGCGCCTGCCAGTCCTCGTCGGCCACCAGGCCGGCGCGGCGCAGCTTGGCCTCCTCCTCGCGCGCCTTCTCCAGCGTGGCAAGGTTGCGCTTGAGGAAGGCGGCGCGACAGTCCACCTCGCCGGGCACCAGGCCCTGGCGCACGAACAGCTCGCGCGCCTCGGCCGGGTACAGGCCGCCGTAGTGCACGGGCTTTTTCGGCGCCAGAACGAGGCCGAACAGGCTGATCTGCTCGCTGCCGATCACGCGCCCCTGGCTGCGCGACCAGTGCGGGTCGAAGTGCTTGCGCGCCAGCAGGTGCGGCAGTTCGGCGATGACCCAGTCGGGCTCGATCTTCGCCGCCATCAGGCCCCAGACCTTCTGGGTGTCGAGCAGCGTCGCCACCAGCACCCACGGCGGCGGCTGTTTGGCCAGCGCGCTGCCGGGGAAGAGCTGGAACTTGCGCTGGCGCGGGGCGTCGTACACGCCCTTTTCGGTGCGGTGGCCGACCTGGCTGGGCAGGCCGGCGATGAGCGCGCGGTGCAGGTTGCGGTAGGCGGGGTCCCGCGAAACGGGGTCAGGTGCATTTTTCCGGGAACGATCGTCGGGAAGCCTGCCCGTTCCCCCGGAAAAATGTACCTGACCCCCTTCCCAGCCCATCTCCTCGCAGGCCAGCAGCAGCTGGCGGTGCAGCTCGCGCCATTCGCGCATGCGCAGGAAGGACAGGAAGCGCTTCTCGCACCAGGTGCGCAGCTTCGACTGGGTCAGGTCCTCGTGGGCGACGCGGTAGGCCTCCCAGAGCTTGAGGATGCCGACGAACTCCGAGTTCGGATCGGCGAACTCCGCGTGGGCGTTGTCGGCCTTCTCGCGCGCGTCGGCGGGGCGCTCGCGCGGGTCCTGGATGCCCAGGAAGCTGGCCACCACCAGCACCTCGGGCAGCACGCCGTGGCCGCGCGCGGCCACGAGCATGCGCGATAGCTTGGGGTCGACCGGCAGGCGCGCCATCTCGCGCCCGGTCGGCGTGAGGCTGCGCTCGCCGTCCACCGCGCCCAGTTCGCCCAGCGTCTGCCAGCCGTCGGCGACGGCGCGCGGGTCGGGCGGGTCGATGAAGGGAAAGTCCTCCACCCGGCCCAGGCCCAGCGAGAGCATGCGCAGGATGACGCCGGCCAGCGAGGCGCGAAGGATTTCAGGATCGGTGTAGCGCGGCCTCGCCGCGAAGTCGTCCTCGGCGTAGAGGCGGTAGCACACGCCCGCGGCGATGCGTCCGCAGCGACCCTTGCGCTGGTCGGCGCTGGCCTGGCTGATCGGTTCGATGTGCAGGCGGTCGAGCTTGCCGCGCGGGCTGTAGCGCTTCACGCGCGCCAGGCCCGGATCGATGACGTAGCGGATGCGCGGCACCGTCAGCGAGGTTTCGGCGACGTTGGTGGCCAGCACGATGCGCCGGCCCGGGCCCGGGTTGAACACCTTGTCCTGGTCGCGCACCGACAGGCGCGCATACAGCGGGATCACCTCGGTGGCGCGGTACTTGCGGCGGTTGAGCGCGGCGTGCGCGTCGCGGATCTCGCGCTCGCCGGGCAGGAACACCAGGATGTCGCCCTGCGGGTCGAGCCGGGTGATCTCGTCGGCCGCCGCCACGATCGCCTCCGCCAGCGGCAGCTCGGCATCGGGGACAGGTGCATTTTCCCCCTGGCCTTTCGCCTTGCCGTTGTCACCTGCGGGAAAATGCACCTGTCCCCTTCCCGGGGTGAAGTAGCGAACCTCGACGGGGAAGCCACGGCCCTCGACGTTCACCACCGGCGCGTTGCCGAAGTGCCGGGCGAAGCGCTCGGTGTCGATGGTGGCCGAGGTGATGACGAGCTTGAGGTCGGGCCGGCGCGCGACCAGCTGCTTGAGGTAGCCAAGCAGGAAGTCGATGTTGAGGCTGCGCTCGTGCGCCTCGTCGACGATGATCGTGTCGTACTTCGACAGCCAGCGGTCGGACTGGATCTCGGCCAGCAGGATGCCGTCGGTCATGAACTTGATCGCGGTGTCCTCGCCGACGTTCTCGGTGAAGCGCACCTGGTAGCCCACCAGGCCACCCAGCGGGGTCTGCAGCTCCTCGGCCACGCGCCGGGCCACCGCGCGCGCGGCGATGCGCCGCGGCTGGGTGCAGCCGATCAGCCCGGCCGCCCCGCGGCCCGCCGCCAGGCAGAGCTTGGGCAGCTGGGTGGTCTTGCCCGAGCCGGTCTCGCCGGCCACCACCACCACCGGGTGCCTGCGGATGAGCTCGACGAGCGTGTCGGCCTCGCGCGCCACCGGCAGGCTGTCGTCGAACGAAGGCACCGGCAGCCGCCCGGCGCGCGCGGCGCGCGCGGCCATCGACGCCGCGAGCGCGGACTCGTAGGCCTCGCGCTTGCCGGCGTCGGCCGGCGCCTTGCGGGCCGCGCCGAGCAGGCGCAGCAGCCGGCCGCGGTCGCGGCTGAGCACGGCGTCGTCGGGGAAGGAGGGAATTTGGGCCGGTTTTTCGGGCATATAACGCCATTCTAACTTCCGAAGGCATTCATCCGATGGCCGCACGGGCTGGCGTAAGATGGCCGGGTACGTCAACGAGGAGTCCACCATGGCATCGAAGACCAAGAAGACCCCCGCCGCCGACCGCGGCGCGCCGCAGATCGACATCGGCCTGTCCGAGAAGGACCGCCGCAGGATCGCCGACGGCCTGAGCGCGTTCCTGGCCGACAGCTACACGCTCTACCTCAAGACCCACAACTTCCACTGGAACGTGACGGGGCCGATGTTCAACACCCTGCACAACATGTTCATGACCCAGTACACCGAGGAGTGGACCGCACTCGACGAGATCGCCGAACGCATCCGCGCCCTGGGCTTCACCGCGCCGGGCTCCTACGCCGAGTTCGTCAGGCTCTCCTCGATCAAGGAAGAGCAGTCGCCGGACGGGCTGGACTGGAAGGCCATGGTGCGCCAGCTGGTCACCGGCAACGAGGCCGTGTGCCGCACCGCCCGCAAGGTGATCAAGGTGGCCGACGCGGCCGGCGACGACCCGAGCGCGGATCTCGCCACCCAGCGGCTGCAGGTGCACGAGAAGAACGCCTGGATGCTGCGCTCGCTGCTCGAGTGAGGCTCAGTGCGGGTCGAGCCGGTGTTCGAACACCGGTTCCACCCGTGCGCTCAGCCGCAGGTCGTCCACGCTGATGATCTCGCGGCTGCCGAAACGGCTGCGCGGCCGGGCGATGTCTTCGCCGGTGGCCGCCAGCACCAGGGCCTGGACCCACTCGGTGCAGTACATCGCCGCGCCGCCATCGTCGAGCCGGAAGCTCGCGTCGAAGGGAATGTCGCGCCAGCGCGGCTCGGCCGCCAGGCGCACTGCCGCGGCCAGCTGGGCCTCGCTCAGCTGAGGGCGGACCACGGCCACGCCCCGGGCCTCGGCGAGGAAATCGCCGAGGCGGTCCGAGCGCACCCCGCCGATGCCGGTGCGGTCGTCGGCCTCGGTATGCACCACGTGCCAGCCGTCGGCCTCCCGCACCAGCACGCCGACGTGGCTGAAATAACCTTCGCCGCCGGAAACGCCGGCGAAGTAGCCGCTCCACAGGCCGTTGCCGCGGCGGAACACCAGGTCGGCGTCCCGCAGCCCGGCCTCGAACCGTGCGAGCGGCATCACCTCGAGCAGCGCCTGCGTCCCGGCCGGGGCTCCCGACGGCACGCGCGTGGCCGCCGGGCCGGCGATGGTGATCGCCAGCAGGGCGGCCGCGGCGAGCCTGGTCAGGCGCATCGGATTACTTGTCGAGGTTGAAGTCCAGCTTCCACTCGCCGTCTTCCTTGATCAGCGTGTCGGTCTCTTCCTTGCCTTCCGGGTTGGTGTAGCGGACGGTGGCGCGGTCGCCGTCGATCTTGGTCTCGAGGATCTCGATCGGCTTGGCGTTCTCGCACTCGGCCTTGATCTGGGTCTTCATCTGCTCGGCCTTCTCGGGCTCGGCCATCACCGCCGAGATCATGCCGACGGCCGGCTGCGACTTCTTGCTGACGTACTTCTGCATCACGCTCGGGTCGCCGCTGCGGCAAACCTCGGCCTGCATGTTGATGATCGTGTCGCCCGGCTGGTTGCCGCCGGAGCACGCGGCCAGCACCAGCACGGCGGCCGCGATAAGGGGGGTACGGAGCTTTTTCATGTCGGTCCTTTTTCTGGGTGGGACGGGGCGGGCTCGCAACCCCGGGTGCGAGTGTAGCTAACGTGAAGGAATCCGTCCTGCGGCCCCTGCGCAGCGGCTAAAATGCCGCCATGCACTCCCCTGCCCTCGACCTGCTGCGCCGCGTCTTCGGCCACGCCGACTTCCGCGGCGAACAGGCCGCCGTGGTCAGTCAGCTGGTCGCCGGCGGCGACTGCCTGGTGCTGATGCCCACGGGCGCCGGCAAGTCGCTGTGCTACCAGGTGCCGTCGATGCTGCGCGAGGGCACCGGCATCGTCATCTCGCCGCTGATCGCGCTCATGCAGGACCAGGTCGAGGCCCTGCGCCAGCTGGGCGTGCGCGCCGCCTGCCTGAACTCGGCCCTGTCCGGCGAGGAGGCCTCGCGGGTGGAGTCGCAGCTGCTGGCCGGCGAACTCGACCTGCTCTACGTGGCGCCCGAGCGCCTGCTCACCGATCGCTTCCTGTCCCTGCTCGACCGCAGCCGCATCGCCCTGTTCGCCATCGACGAGGCGCACTGCGTCTCGCAGTGGGGCCACGATTTCCGCCCGGAATACCGCCAGCTCGACGTGCTGCACGCGCGCTGGCCGGCGGTGCCGCGCATCGCCCTCACCGCCACCGCCGACCACCCCACCCGGCGCGAGATCGCCGAGCGCCTGGGCCTGCAGGACGCGCCCTGGTTCGTCACCTCCTTCGACCGGCCCAACATCCGCTACCGGGTGGTGCTCAAGGACGATGCGCGCCGGCAGTTGCTCGACTTCCTCGGCGACCACCGCGGCCAGGCCGGCATCGTCTACTGCCTGTCGCGGCGCAAGGTGGAGGAAACCGCCGACTACCTCGCCTCGCACGGCATCGAGGCCCTGCCCTACCACGCCGGCCTCGACGCCGGCGTGCGCGCCGCGAACCAGCGCCGCTTCATCCGCGGCGAGGGCGTGGTGATGGTGGCCACCATCGCCTTCGGCATGGGCATCGACAAGCCCGACGTGCGCTTCGTCGCGCACCTGGACCTGCCCAAGTCGGTCGAAGGCTATTACCAGGAAACCGGCCGCGCCGGCCGCGACGGCGACCCCGCCGAGGCCTGGCTCTGCTACGGCCTGGGCGACGTGGTGACGCTCGGGCAGATGATCGCCCAGTCCGGCGCGCCGGAAGAACGGCAATGGGTGGAGCGGCGCAAGCTCGACGCCCTGCTGGGCTACTGTGAATCGACCGGCTGCCGGCGCCAGCTGCTGCTGGCGGCCTTCGGCGAACAGCACGCGGGCAACTGCGGCAACTGCGACAACTGTCTGGACCCGCCGCGCACCTGGGACGGCACCGTCGCCGCGCAGAAGGCCCTGAGCTGCGTCTACCGCACCGGCCAGCGCTTCGGCGTCACCCACCTGGTGGACGTGCTGCGCGGCGCCGACACCGACCGCATCCGCCAGCTCGGCCACGACCAGCTGAGCACCTACGGCATCGGCACCGAGCTCGACGCACGGCAGTGGAAGGGCGTGTTCCGCCAGCTGGTGGCGCTGGGCCTGCTGGAGGTGGACATCGAGGGCCACGGCAGCCTGCGGCTCACCCCCGACAGCCGCGCCGTGCTGCGCGGCGAGAGGCCGGTGTCGCTGCGCGAAGAGGTCGTGCGCAGGCGCGAGCGCGTCCGCGGCCGCGGACGCGGGGCTGCGTCCGGCCCCGCCGCGGCGACGCCGGCGGTGGCGCTGTCGGCCGCCGACCAGCCGGTGTTCGAGGCCCTGCGCCAGCTGCGCACCCAGCTGGCGCGCGAACTGTCCCTGCCGCCCTACATGATCTTCCAGGACGCCACCCTGCGCGCCATCGCCGAGCAGCGCCCGGCCAGCCTGGATGAGCTCGCCCGGGTAGGCGGCGTCGGCGCGGCCAAGCTCGAGCGCTATGGCGAGCAGGTGCTGGCGGTGCTGCGCGAGGCCGAGGCGGCCTGAACGCCAACACCGGGCGCCAACACCGGGGACGGGTACATTTTCCGCGGAAGGGACAGGTGCAATTTCCTTTGGAAATTGCACCTGTCCCTTAAACTACTGGCCTTCCACGAGACCCACGCCCCATGACCCGCCACGCCCTGCTTGCCGCCACCCTACTGGCCATCGCACCCCTCGCCCAGGCCAGCTGCGGCGACGACGGCCGCGTGCTTTTGCGCTCGGACAACGATGTCTACGGCCAGGCCGGCCAGGACGAGAACTATTCGGCCGGCGCCTACGCGGCCTGGATCTCGCCCACGCTCGAAAGCGACCCGGGCTGCCTGCCGGCCGGCATCGCCTGGCTCGACCGCGCCACCGGCTGGCTGCGCTGGGGCCGCGGCGACCAGCGCAACCTGGTGCTCGATTTCCACCATGCCCTCTACACCCCGCGCGATGGCCTGCGTGCCGACATCGACCCCGACGACCGCCCCTACGCGTCCACCATGCTCCTGGGCCTGGCCCAGCAGGTGCGCGACGGCGACCAGCTGGCGGTGACGCGCCTGCAGCTGGGCATGGTCGGCCCTTCGGCCCAGGGCGAGATGGCCCAGGACGCGCTGCACCACCTGTTCGGGCGCGAGCGCTTCAAGGGCTGGGACAACCAGGTCGGCGACCTGCCGCTGGTGCAGTTCTCGCACGACCGCCTGTGGCGGCGCGCCGCCGCGAACGGCTGGTTCGGCCTGGAGTCCGACCGCATCCACTACCTCGGCGCCACGGCCGGCAACGCCCGCATCCAGGGACACGGTGGCGTGGAATGGCGGCTCGGGCGCGGGCTGCCCGATGACTTCGGCTCCAACCCGATGCACGCCGGCGCCGACGGCAGCGCACCGGGTACGCGTGCACCGGTGGCCGCATGGCAGTGGCACGTGTTCGCCAGCCTCGAGGGCCGCGGCATCGCCCGCGACATCACCCTCGACGGGCACGGCGGCAGCCACTCGGTGGATCGCCGCGACTTCGTCGCCGAAGCCGGCCTGGGCGTGGTGCTGACCCACGGCCGCTGGCGCCTGGCCTACGGCCACTACCGCCGCAGCCGCGAATTCGCCGGCCAGCCCGAGGCGCCGGTCTACGGCAGCTTCACCCTCGGCTACCGCTTCTGACAAAAAAGGGACGGGTGCAATTTCCTCTGGAAATTGCACCCGTCCCTTGTCCAAGTGGTGGGCCGTGTTGGATTCGAACCAACGACCAACTAGTTAAAAGCCAGCTGCTCTACCGACTGAGCTAACGGCCCACCGTGACCTGTACTTGCAGGGCGCGCAGTTTACCGCATCAGACGCGCGGCGCGTAGCGCGTGGGGTCGGCCAGGCCGGCGGCGACGAAGCCCTCGGCGCGCAGCCGGCAGGCGTCGCAGCGGCCGCAGGCGCGGCCTTGTTCGTCGGCCTGGTAGCACGAGACCGTGCGCGAGAAATCCACGCCGAGCCGGGCGCCCTCGCGGGCGATGTCGGCCTTGGACATCCGCAGCAGCGGCGCGTGCACCTTCAGGGCGTGGCCCTCGACGCCGGCCTTGGTGGCCACGTTGGCCAGGCGCTGGAAGGCTTCGATGAACTCGGGCCGGCAGTCGGGATAACCGCTGTAGTCGACCGCGTTGACGCCGCAGAACAGGTCGTCGGCGCCCAGCACTTCGGCCCAGCCCAGGGCGATCGAAAGCATGATGGTGTTGCGCGCCGGCACGTAGGTGACCGGGATGCCGGCGCCACCGGCCTCGGGCACGTCGATGTCGTCGGTGAGCGCCGAGCCGCCGATGCTGCGCAGGTCCACGGTGACCAGCTTGTGCTCGGCGCCGACCGAGGCGGCGAGCTCGGCCGCCGCCGCCAGTTCGGAGGTGTGGCGCTGGCCGTAGGAGACGCTGAGCGCATGGCAGGCGAAGCCCTGCTCCCGGGCAATGGCCAGCACCACCGCCGAGTCCATGCCCCCGGACACCAGCACCACCGCACGCTTTGCTTGAGGGTTCATAGGAGCCATAAAACTATTTCCCGGCGACGTCGCCCCAGAGCACCTTGTGGAGCTGGAGCTGGAAGCGCACGGGGAGTTTGTCGGCCAGCAGCCACTCGGCGAGCTGGCGGGGCTCGAGCTGGCCCTGGCTGGGCGAGAACAGCACCTCGCAGCGGTTCGCCAGCTGGTGTTCGGCCACCATCGCCCTGGCCCACTCGTAATCGGCGCGGTCGCAGATGACGAACTTCAGCTGGTCGCGCGGCGTGAGCAGGGCGATGTTCTCGAGCCGGTTGCGCTGCATTTCCTTCGAGCCCGGCGTCTTGAGGTCGACCACGCGGCTGACCCGCGGATCCACGCCGGAGATGTCGAGCGCACCGGAGGTTTCCAGCGACACCTCGTAGCCGGCGTCGCAGAGCTTTTCCAGCAGCGCAAGGCAGCGCTTCTGCGCCAGTGGCTCGCCGCCGGTGACGCAGACGTGGCGGGCGCCGTGTCTGGCCACCTCGGCCAGGATCGCGTCGATCTCCCACCACTCGCCGCCATGGAAGGCATAGGCCGTGTCGCAGTACTGGCAGCGCAGCGGGCAGCCGGTGAGGCGCACGAACACCGTGGGCCAGCCGACCGAGCGCGACTCGCCCTGCACGGACAGGAAGATTTCGGTCAGGCGCAGGCGGTCGGCGGCCGGGGTATCCATGGCGGTGTCCGGCACGCGGCCGGGCTCAGCGGTTTTCGAGCGCGAGCGTGCGCAGGCGGGCCTCGGCCTTGGCGGCCGCGTCGGTGCCCGGGAAACGCACCGGCACCTCGCGCAGGCTGGCCTCGCCGGCGGCGCGCTCGCCCAGCGCCAGCTGGCAGTAGCCGAGCTTGAGCAGGGCGTCGGCTTCCTTGCGCGAACCGGCATAGCCGGCCAGCAGCGTCTGGAAGGCCTCGACCGCCAGGGCGTAGTTCTGGGTGACGTAGTAACTCTCGCCCAGCCAGTACCAGGCGTTGGGCACCAGGCCGCTCTGCGGATAGTCGCGGATGAAGGCCTGGAACATCCGGGCCGAGCGGTCGGCCTCGAAGTCGTTGATCAGCATGTCCAGCGCCGCCTGATAGGCGGCTTCCTCGCCGGCCGGATCGGCGGCGGGCGCGTCGGCGGACGGCGACGCGGGCGGGTTCGCGGGCGCGACGGCAGGAGCCGGCGCACTGGCGGGGGATGCGGGGGTGGACGGCTCGGCGGCGGCGGGCTCGCCACCTTCAAGGCGGGCGAGGCGGCTGTCGATGTCGACGTACTGGTCGCGGTTGCGCTGGCGCAGCTGCTCGAGCTCGTAGGTCAGCGTCTCGACCTGGTTGCGCAGCGACTGCACTTCGGACTGCAGCTGCATCACGCGGTTCTGCATCTCGAGGTTGGCCTGGCCCGCCGTCTGGTTCTCGACGTTGGCCTTGTTCTCGAGCAGGGTGACGCGCTCGGCCAGGCTCAGGCGCTGGCCAAAGGCCGGGGTGGCCGCCACGAGGGCGGCCACCACGGTCACAACGCAAAGGATGCGCTGGCGTCCCATCGCCGATTACTTGGCGGTGTAGACGATTTCGACGCGACGGTTCTGCTGCCAGCAGGACTCGTTCGACTCGGTGCAGGTCGGACGCTCTTCACCGTAGGAGACCACGGTGATCTGGCCGGCCGAACCACCCGCACCCTGCAGGGCGCCGGAGACGGCGTTGCCGCGGCGCTCGCCGAGACCCAGGTTGTACTCGCGGGTGCCGCGCTCGTCGGCGTTGCCCTCGAGGGTCACGCGCGACTCCGGACGGTCGGACAGGTACTTGGCGTGGCAGGCCATGATGGCCTGGAACTCCGGACGCAGGGTGTCCTGGTCGAAGTCGAAGTACACGGTGCGCTGGCGCAGGCAGGCGTCGGTGTCCAGGTCGGCCGGGGTGTAGCGGCCGTCGGAAACCGGGGCGGTGGTGACCGGGGTGGTGTCGACCGGACGCTCTTCTTCCTTCACCTTCTTGGTGCAGGCAGCGAGGGCGACGCAGATCGAAGCGGCGAGCAGCACGCGGGTGGTGGTGTTCATGGCTTGAGCCTCTAGTGGGTTTCGGATGCAGTGGTGTTGCTGATTATTTTTGGCTGGTGGCCCGTCCTGCTGTTACCGCTGCCGGTACGGTGACCAGGCGGGCTCCCGGACGTCACCATCGGCCAAAACCAAACGCTGCCTTACACGACCGTCAGCCGACACGGCGTACAGCACGCCACGCGATGCTTCCTTCGTGGCGTACAGCAGCATGCTGGCGTTGGGGGCAAAGCTAGGCGACTCGTCGAGGTTGCCCGGCGACAGCGTCTGCCAGCGCCCCGCCCCGCCAAAGCTGCGGTCAAGAACGGCAATACGATAAACGTTTCCATTGCCCTGTGCCATAGCTATCTTCTTGCCGTCAAAGGAAATACTGGCCTTGGCATTGGAGTCGCCCTGGAAGCTGAGGCGGGTCGCCTCGCCGCCGGCGGCGGGCACCTGGTAGAGCTGGGGCTTGCCGGCCCGGTCGGATGTGAAGACCAGGTGATTGCCGTCGGCGGTCCAGACCGCCTCGGTGTCGATGCCCCAGTGGCGGGTGACCTGGGTGAGCTGCTTGCTGGCCAGGTCCATCACGTAGATCTCGGGGTTGCCGGACTTGGACAGGGTCAGGGCCAGGCGGCTGCCGTCGGGCGAGAACGCCGGTGCGCCGTTGATGCCGCGGAAGCTGGCCACCACTTCGCGGGCGCCGGTGGCGATCTCCTGGATGTAGATGGTGGAGTTGCCACGCTCGAAGCTGACATAGGCCAGGCGACGGCCGTCCGGGCTCCAGGCCGGCGACAGCAGCGGCTCGGGCGAACGCACCACGGTCTGCGGGTTGTGGCCGTCGGAATCGGCCACCATCAGCGCGTACTGGATGTTGCCGCCGACGCCGTTGGCGGTGACGTAGGCGATGCGGGTCCAGAAGGCGCCGCGCACGCCGAGGATCTTCTCGTAGACCTGGTCGGCGATCTGGTGCGCCACGTCGCGCATGCCGCGGGCGCGGCCGCCGACGGCCAGGCCAAGCATGCGCTCCTGCTTGGCCACGTCCCACAGCTCGTACTCGACCCGGTAGCCGCCGTCCGGGTTGTCGAGCACGCGGCCGACCACCACGAAGTCCTGGCGCAGCACGCGCCAGGTGGGGAACTTGATCTCGCTGCCGCGGATGGGCTTCTC
The DNA here is from genome assembly GCF_003024235.1 of Arenimonas caeni. GTDB lineage: Bacteria > Pseudomonadota > Gammaproteobacteria > Xanthomonadales > Xanthomonadaceae > Arenimonas > Arenimonas caeni. The sequence continues at coordinate 438,953 of NZ_KZ679084.1, forward strand.
GATCACGTCCTGTTCGGCCAGCGCGCGGAACTGGCCCGAACGGTTGAGGTCGGCGCGGATGACCGCGGCGATGTCGGTGTCGGGCGCCACGGAGGTGCCCAGGTAGGGCATCGGCACCACGGCGATCGGAAGCGCGGCTTCGTTGCCCGTCACCAGGCCGATGTCCAGCGCCTGGGCGCGGGCCTGACCGAAGGGAAGCAGCAGCGCGAGCGCCAGGAAGGTGATCAAACGACTCATTTGCAGGCCTCTTCGGGGTAGCAGAACGTCAACTGGACTTTGCGGCGGAACACGGACTTGAACTCTTCGTAGGGCATCGGCGCGCGCCGCAGCGCACGCTCGACCGATTCACGGCCCTGGACATCAAAGGGGCAACGCAGGAATGCCACATCAATAACCTCTCCGCCGGGGATCTGGGTGAACTCCACCTGACAGCGGGTGGCCTCCGGGGCCAGGGTGCGGTTCCAGTTGGTGTGCGCGGTCTGCAGCATGGCCAGCGCGTAGCGCGCGGCCAGGTCGGTGTCGGTGCCGTTGTTGCCGCCGGACACCTGGGCCGGCGCCTGGCTGGGCTGGGCCGCCGGGGCCGGCGTGGCCTGGCGGTCGGCGAGCTGGCGCAGGCGCGCCTCCTCGAGCTTGGCGCGGCGCTCGGCGGCCTGGCGCTCGGCCTGCAGCTGCGCGAGCTCCTGCCGGCGCAGGCGCTGGCGCTCCTCGACCTCTTCCTGGCGCTTGCGCTCGGTCAGGTCGATCTGTTCCTGGCGCTTGCGCGCCTCCTGCTCCTCGCGCTCGCGCGCCTGCTCCTGCTCGAGGGCCAGCCGCGCGGCGGCCTCGGCCTCGCGGGTGTCGGGCTTCGGGATTGGCGCCTGCGGGGCCGGCTGGGCCTCGCGCGGCGCGTCCTGGGGACGCGGGGCGGGCAGCGGTTGCGGCGGCGGCGCCGCCTCGAGCTCGGCGCGCTCGGCGGGCTTGGGCGCCGCCTCGGCGGTCTGCTCGGCCGCCGCGATGTCGGAAGCCGAGACCACCAGCATCGCGTCGAGCACCGGGCCGGCCACCGAGATCTGCTTGGGCGCCGGCTGCAGCCAGCCGGCGACCAGCAGCAACAGCGCGATGCCCAAGTGCAGGGCCAGCGCCATCAGCACCGGCCCGCCCAGGTCCTCGTCCGCTCCGTGCTGGCGGAGGGCCTCAGCGTGCATTTTGCGGCGGCTGCCCCATCAGGCCCACGCGCGGCACGCCGGACTGCTGCAGCAGCACCATCGTGTCGAACACCAGGGCGTATTCGGCGTCGCGGGCGCCGGCGACGAACACCGGCACCTCCGGGTTCTGGCGCACGAAGGCGGCCACCTTGGCCTGCAGCGTGGCCGCGTCCACCGGCTCGGCGTCGGCCGACTCGAGCTTGAGCCGGTAGGCCCCGCTGGCGTCGACGGTGACGACCACCGGATCCTTCTTCTGTTCGATCTGCTTCGCGCGCGCCTGCGGCAGTTCGACGTCCACGCCGAGGCTGAGCAGCGGCGCGGTGACCATGAAGATGATCAGCAGCACCAACATCACGTCGATGTAGGGCACGACGTTGATGTCGGCCTTGAGCTTGCGCTTGTGGCGGCGGGTGATGGTGGCGGACATGGCGTCTGCTCTCAACGTCGGGTCGGGGGGAACGGGGTTGGCCCGCTCACTCCTCGACGTGGGACTGGCGCTGCAGGATCGAGGAGAACTCCTCGGCGAAGGTTTCGTAACGCACGCTCAGGCGCTCGACCCGGGTGGCGAAGCGGTTGTAGGCCCAGACCGCCGGGATGGCCACGAACAGGCCGATGGCGGTGGCGAACAGCGCCTCGGAGATGCCCGGGGCGACGGCGGCGATGCTGGCGCTTTCCGTGGTGGACAGGCCGTGCATGGTCACCATGATGCCGAACACGGTGCCGACCAGGCCGACGTAGGGCGCGGTGGAGCCGATGTTGGCCAGCAGTTCGAGGTTGTGCTCGAGGCGGTCGACCTCGCGGGCGAAGGTGGCGCGCATGGCGCGCTGGGCACCCTCGAGCTGGGTGCGGCCGTCCACGCCCTTCTTCTGGCGCAGGCGGGCGTACTCGCGGAAGCCGGCCTCGAAGATCGCCTCCAGGCCCGAAACCACGCGGTTGCGGTCGGTGGCGGCGCGGTAGAGCTGGGTCAGGTCGGCGCCGGACCAGAAGCGGTCCTCGAAGTCGTCGGCTTCCTGGTTGGCCTGCGAGAACACGCGGTTCTTGCGGAAGATGATCACCCAGCTCAGCAGCGAGCCGGCCAGCATCAGCAGCACGATCAGCTGCACCGGCAGGCTGGCGTGCAGCATCAGCTGCAGGTAGTTGAGCTCTCCGCTGCTGGCGGCGGCCTCGACGGCGGCCACGGCCGTTTCCGGCGGCAGCTCGGTCACCGGGGCGGCGGCGAGGATCAGGGCAAGGGCGGAAGGCATCAAGTCGACTCCGGTCAGGGGTTGTCCGCGAACAGCCACGGGGGCAGCGCGCGCGGTTTGAAGCTCGAGGCGACCAGGCAAGCGGCGCGGACCTTCGCTTCCACCAGCACCTCGTCGCCCCGCGTGATCGATTGCGCGAACTGCAGGCTGGCGCGCCTGCGCTCGAGCAGGGTGACGCTGGCCTGCAGCACATCGTCCAGCCGGGCCGGCTTGTGGAATTCCAGGCTCATGCCGCGCACCACCAGGACGATGTCGTCGCGCTCCCGCAGTTCCTGCTGCCCGGCCCCGAGGGCGCGGAGCCATTCGGTGCGGGCGCGTTCCAGGAAGCGCAGGTAGCTGGCGTGGTAGACCACCCCGCCGGCATCGGTATCCTCCCAATAGACCCTTATCGGGAAGCTGAACGCCGGCTTCATGGGGCTTCGAACAGGTCGTCGGGCTGCGCGGTCTTGCGGGGGGCCTTGAGGCCCAGGTGGGTGTAGGCCTTGTGGGTGGCCATCCGGCCGCGGGCCGAGCGCACCAGGTAGCCCTGCTGGATCAGGTAGGGCTCGATGACGTCCTCGAGGGTGCCGCGCTCTTCGCTCAGGGCCGCGGCCAGGGACTCGACGCCGACCGGGCCGCCGTCGAAGTTCTCGATGATCATCTGCAGCATGCGCCGGTCGAGCTGGTCGAAGCCCTCGGCGTCGACCTTGAGCATGGCCATGGCCTGGTCGGCCACCTCGCGGGTGATCACGCCGCCGGCGCGCACCTGGGCGTAGTCGCGCACGCGGCGCAGCAGGCGGTTGGCGATGCGCGGGGTGCCGCGCGAGCGCCGGGCGATCTCGCCGGCGCCCTCGGGCGCGCACTCGATGCCCAGGATCTCGGCGCTGCGGCGCACGATGCGGGTCAGCTCCTCGGGTGAGTAGAACTCCAGGCGCTGGACGATGCCGAAGCGGTCGCGCAGCGGCGCGGTGAGCAGGCCGGCGCGGGTGGTGGCGCCGATGAGCGTGAAGGGCGGCAGGTCGAGCTTGATCGAGCGCGCGGCCGGGCCTTCGCCGATCATGATGTCGATCTGGAAGTCCTCCATCGCCGGGTACAGCACTTCCTCGACCACGGGCGAGAGGCGGTGGATCTCGTCGACGAACAGCACGTCGTGCGGCTGCAGGTTGGTCAGCAGCGCGGCCAGGTCGCCGGCGCGCTCGATCACCGGGCCGGAGGTCTGGCGCAGGTTCACGCCCAGCTCGTTGGCGATGACGTGGCTGAGCGTGGTCTTGCCCAGGCCCGGCGGGCCGAAGATGAGCACGTGGTCCATCGCCTCGGACCGGCCCCTGGCGGCCTCGATGGCGATCTTGAGCTGCTCGCGGACGGGCTGCTGGCCCAGGTAGTCGTCCAGCCGCTTGGGCCGGATGCTGGCCTCGGCCAGGTCGTCCTCGCGGGTGGCGCCTGGGGCGATGACGCGGGTGTCTTCCATGCCGGCGATTATGGCAGGTCGCGGGCCTGGGGACGGGTGCATTTAAAGAAGGGGGTCAGGTTCACTTTGAACCAAAGTGAACCTGACCCCCTTCTTTAAATGCACCCGTCCCCTAACCCTTGAGGACCGAGCGCAGGGCCTTGCGGATGATGTCCTCGGCGCTGTCGCCCGGGGCGGCCTGCCGGAGCATCTTCTGGATCTCGGCCGGCTTGTAACCCAGCTGCTGCAGGGCCACCGAGGCCTCGGCGGCCGGGTCGGCCGGCACGCCGGCGCCCGGGCCGGCCAGCACGGCGGCGCCGCCGGCGAAGTCGGCGGCGCGGTCGCGCAGCTCCACCACCATGCGCTCGGCGGTCTTCTTGCCGATGCCCGGGATGCGGGTGAGCGCGGTCACGTCGCCGGACTGCACCAGGCGCGCGAACTCGTCCACGCTGGCGCCCGAGAGCACCGCCAGGGCGATCTTGGCGCCCACGCCGGTCACCTTCTGCACCTCGCGGAACAGCCGGCGCTCGGCCTCGGTGAGGAAGCCGTAGAGCGCCACGCCGTCCTCCTTCACCGCGTAGTGCGTGCTCAGCACCACCTCGCGCCCGACTTCGGGCAGGTCGTAGAAGGTGCTCATCGGCGCCGACAGCTCGTACCCCACCCCGCCCACGTCCACCATCAGGTTCGGCGGCGACTTGTAGACCAGGGTTCCCTTCAGGCGGCCGATCATCGGCGTCTCCTCAGCAAGGCGGTGGCCAGCCCGGTGCGGCCGGCGGTGGCGCTCATGTGCGCGTGGGTCAGGGCGACGGCCAGGGCGTCGGCGGCGTCGGCCTGCAGCTTCTGCTCGCCCAGGCCGAGCAGCAGGCGGACCATGTGCTGCACCTGGGCCTTGTCGGCGGCGCCGCCGCCGACCAGCGACTGCTTGATCAGGCGCGGCGCGTACTCGTGCACCTGCAGGCCGTGCCGCACCACGGTGGCGATGGCGGCGCCGCGGGCGTGGCCGAGCTTGAGCGCCGAGGTGGCCGACTTGTCCATGAACACGGACTCGATCGCCACCACCGTCGGCTTCCACTCCGAAAGCACGTCCTCCAGATCGAACACCAGCTTGCCCAGGCGCGCGGGGAAGTCTTCGGTGTCGACCAGCAGGTTCAGCGCCTGGCAGTGCACGTAGCGGCACTTGCCGGCGGGATCGACGTCGACCAGGCCAATGCCCGTGCGCTGCGATCCGGGGTCGATGCCGAGGATGCGGGTCACGCGTAGGCCGCGTCGCCCAGTTCGGCGTTGTGGTAGACGTCCTGCACGTCGTCGAGGTCCTCGAGCATGTCGAGCATCTTCCTGACCTGCAGCGCGGTGTCGCCCTCGACCTTCACGTCGTTGTCGGCGCGCATCGTCACCTGGGCGTCGAGCGGCTCGTGCCCGGCCGCGGCCATCGCCGCCTTCACTTCGCCGAAGGCTTCCGGCGAGGTGAGCACCTCGACCAGGCCGTCCTCCGGATACGCGACGACGTCGTCGGCGCCGGCCTCGATGGCCGCCTCGGTGATCGCATCCTCGCTGCTGCCCGGACCGAAGCTGAGCACGCCGAGCTTGCGGAACATGAAGGCCACCGAGCCATCCGTGCCCAGGTTGCCGCCGCACTTGTTGAAGGCGTGGCGCACGTCGGCCACGGTGCGCACCTTGTTGTCCGTGAGGCAGTCGACGATGACGGCGACGCCGCCCGGGGCGTAGCCCTCGTAGCGGATTTCCTCGTAGCTCACGCCCTCGAGTTCGCCCGTGGCCTTCTTGATGGCGCGCTCGATCACGTCGCGCGACATGTTCACCGCCAGGCCCTTGTCCACGGCCAGGCGCAATCGCGGGTTGCCCTTGGGGTCGCCGCCGCCGAGACGCGCGGCGGTGGAGATCTCACGGATGATCTTGGTGAAGACCTTGCCGCGCTTGGCGTCCTGGGCGTTCTTGCGCCCCTCGATGGCCATCAACCTGCCCATGGACCGACCCTTCTTCGTGCTGTGGCGAAGCGCCGATTATACGGCGCGCGGCCGCTCAGGCCGGGAAGCGGCCATCGCGCAGGAAGCCGGCCGCCAGGTCGGCGGTGCGGCGGTCGAGCAGCAGGCCGGTGTGGCTGGCCGGCACCACGCGGTGGTCGGCCAGGCCGGGCAGCCGGGTTTCCCAGACCGCCACGGTGCCGTCGTTGAGCCCGTCGAAGCCGCCGAACAGCCGGCCCAGGCCCAGGCCCTTGCTGCCGGCGATCACGCCCACCTCGCGACCAGGCGGCAGCGCGTGCAGACCCGCCTTGAGGAGCGTCGCGCTCCGGCCCAGCCAGAAGCCCAGGTGGCGCCGGGCCAGGCCGCGCGCGGCGCCCGAGCCGGCCAGCGGCGATCCCAGGCACAGCACCCGCCCGGGCGGCAGGCCGGCGTAGCTGCCGACGGTTTCCAGCGCCACCAGGCCACCGAGGCTGTGGCCGACCAGGTGCACCGGCTCGCCCGCGAGCGCCAGCAGCCGCGCCGCGAGCCGGTCGACGCTGGGCGCGGGCCCGTGCCAGAGGCTGGCATAGTCGAAGACCTCGGCGCGAAAGCCGAAGGCGCGCAGGCGCCGGGCCAGCGGCCACAGCGTCAGCCCGCGCATCCACACGCCGTGCAGCAGGATGACGCGCGGGCCGGCGGGCGCGCTCACGACGCGGCGTCGGCTTCGCGGCGCAGGGTGAACTCCCGGTCCACCACCCGGCCGACCGGGAAGGTGTGCTCGCCGACCTTCACGAAACCATGGCGCGCGTAGAAGCGCTGGGCGCCGGGGTTGTTTTCCCACACGCCGATCCAGAGCGTGCGCGGCCCATCGGCCAGCAGCCAGTCCATCGCGGCCTGGAACAATCGCCCGCCCCAGCCGCCGTTCTGGTACTTCGCCAGCACGTAGAGCCGCTTGAGTTCACCGTCACCCGGCCGGACGGCCGGGTTGGGCAGGCCGCAGGGCCCGGCCGCGGCGTGGCCGACCGCGACGCCATCGTCCTCCAGCAGCCAGACGGCGTAACCCGGCGTCTCCAGGATCACGCGCTGGCGGTCCACCGCGTAGGACTCGCGCAGGAAGGCGTCCAGGTCTTCGGCCGGGTACAGGTGGCCGAAGGCTTCGGTGAAGGTGGCGGCGGCGATCTGCGCCAGCGTCGCGGCGTCCGCCGGCGTCGCGCGACGGATCGCAAGCGCCATCGCTCAGGCCTTGTCGGCCTTGGGCCGCACCGACACGTGCACCTCGGCCAGCTGGGCGTCGGGTACCGGCGAGGGCGCGCCGGTCATCGGGCACTGCGCCGTGGTCGTCTTCGGGAAGGCGATGACGTCGCGAATCGACTCGGTGCCGGCCATCAGCGCGGCGATGCGGTCGATGCCGAAGGCGATGCCGCCGTGCGGCGGCGCGCCGTAGCGCAGCGCGTCGAGCAGGAAACCGAACTTGGCCTCGGCCTCTTCGGCGCCGATGCCCAGCAGCTCGAACACCGCGCTCTGCATGTCCGGTCGATGGATGCGGATCGAACCGCCGCCGATCTCGTTGCCGTTGAGCACCATGTCGTAGCCGCGCGAAACCGCGATGCGGGCGTTGGCCTTGAGGTCGGCGATGTCGTCGACTGCCGGGGCGGTGAACGGGTGGTGCAGCGCCACGTAGCGCTGCTCCTCGTCGTCCCACTCGAACATCGGGAAGTCGGTGACCCACAGCGGCTTCCAGGCGTGCTGCACCAGGCCCAGGTCCTTGCCGACCTTCAGGCGCAGCGCGCCCATGAAGTCGCTGACGACCTTGTAGGTGCCGGCGCCGAAGAAGGCCAGGTCGCCCTTGCGCAGCCCGATGGCCGCCACCAGCGCCTCGAACGCGGCCGGCTCGAAGAACTTCTGGATCGGCGAATTGACCGTGCCGTCCTCGCCGAGCTTGATGTAGGCCAGGCCCTTGGCGCCGTACTTGGCCGCATAGGCGCCGTATTCGTCGATCTGCTTGCGCGAGAACGCGGCGCCGCCGGGCACGCGCAGCGCGGCCACGCGGCCGTCGGCATGCGTCGCCCAGTCGGTGAAGACCTTGAACTGGCTGTCCTTCACCAGGCCGGCCACGTCCTGCAGTTCGAGTTCGATGCGCAGGTCGGGCTTGTCGGAGCCGAAGCGGCGCATCGCCTCTTCGTAGGTCATGCGCGGGAACTCGGCATCGAGCTCGACGCCGATCACTTCCCTGAACACTTCGCGGATCATGCCCTCGACGGCGTCCTGCACGTCGCGCTCGGACACCCAGGCGAACTCCATGTCGAGCTGGGTGAACTCGAGCTGGCGGTCGGCGCGCAGGGCCTCGTCGCGGAAGCAGCGGGCGATCTGATAGTAGCGGTCGAAGCCGGCCACCATCAGGATCTGCTTGAACAGCTGCGGCGACTGCGGCAGCGCGTAGTACTCGCCCGGATGCAGGCGCGCCGGCACCAGGAAGTCGCGCGCGCCCTCGGGCGTGGCCTTGGTGAGGATGGGCGTCTCGATGTCCTGGAAGCCGCGCGCGTCGAGCCAGCGGCGCAGCGCCTGCACCAGCCGGATGCGGGTGCGCATCATGCGCTGCATCTCGGGGCGGCGCAGGTCGAGGTAGCGGTACTTGAGGCGGATGTCCTCGCCGGCGTTCTCGTGCGCGTGGAAGGGCAGCGGCTCGGCTTTGTTGAGCACTTCGATGGCCGTGGCCACGACCTCGACCTGGCCGGTGCGGATGCGGTCGTTCACCGAATGGCGCTTGCGCACCACGCCGGTGATGCGCAGGCAGTCCTCGTAGCCGACGGCGGCCGCGGCCTTGACCACGGCGGCATTACCATCGGCGTCGGAGGGCTCGGCCACCACCTGGACGATGCCCTCGTGGTCGCGCAGGTCGATGAAGCACACGCCACCCAGGTCGCGGGCGACGTCGGCCCAGCCGCAGAGGGTGACGGACTGGCCGATCATGGACTCGTCCACGAGGCCGCAGAAATGGCTGCGCATGGGGGCTCCGGTGAATCGCGAAAAAGCCCGTAATGGTAGGGCTTGGCGCCGCCGCCGGGCAAATCCGCCCGGCTGCCCTCAGGGCGAGGCGTCCTCGCTGCCCCAGGGCGGCGGCGGCGCGTCGACCGGCACCGTGAGGTCGAACTCGACCTGGAACAGGCGGCCGCCGGGCCGCGAGAGCTCGTAGAGGAAGCGCTTGCCGGGCTCGATTTCCATCGCCCAGGTGTTGGTCACCGAGGGGGCCAGGCCCTCGCGCCCGAACATTTCGATCGATTCGGCGTCCACCGGGAATTCCTGGCGCAGGGCGGTGCCGGCGCTGGCGGTGTCGCCGCCGTACATCGTCACCGGGTCGTCGCTGCCGTCTTCGTGGCGGTGGTCGTGCTTGAGCCGCAGTCCGTCGGCGGTGCGGGTGAGCACCCAGGTGCGCGAGCGGTCTTCGCCGACGTGGAAGGGGATGCGGATCTCGCTGGTGCCGCATTCGCGCACGTGCATCACCAGGGCCTTGCCGGCGAAGGCGTTGTCGCCGGGCTGGGCCGGTTCGTCGACCACCACGCGGCCGGCGAAGGCCTGGCCGCAGTGGCTGTCGATGGCGGCCAGGAAGGCATCGGCCGGGGCCGGCTGCGGGGCCTCGGCGGCCGGGGCCGATTCGGCGGGCGCGGCGGCATCGGGCGCGGACGGGGCCTGCGGGGCCGAACAGGCGGCCAGCAGCAGGGACGAGGCGATCAGGCTCAGGGTCTGGGTTTTCATCGCCCCAACTTAGTCCCTGCCGGCCGCGCCGGGCAAGCGATCAGTCCGCGGCCTTGGTTTCGGCCGGCTTGGCCGGCGCCGCGTCGGCCTTGGGCTTGTCGCCGCCGCCGTCGGCGAGGTTGCGCTTCTTGTCGCCGTCCTTCTTGAAGTCGGTTTCGTACCAGCCGCCGCCGGCGAGGCGGAAGCTGGGGGCGGTCACCTGCCGGCGCACCTGCGGCTTGCCGCACTCGGGGCAGTCGGTGGGGTCGGCGTCGGACAGCTTCTGCAGCCGGTCGAAGGCGTGGCCGCAGGCGGTGCACTCGAAGGCATAAATGGGCATGGCGGGTTTCCGGGTGATGCGACGGGACCGCGCTTTTCTGGGGCCGCGCGGCGGGTTTTCAAGCGGGGCCGGTCAGCCCTCGGCGATTTCCAGCTGGGCCAGCCACTCGGCCTCGAGCGCGTCCTTCTCGGCCGCCAGCTTTTCCTGCTGCCGGGTCAGCTGGCCCAGCTCGATGCCGCCGTCGTTGCCGTAGACGGCCGGGTCGGCGAGCTTGGCCTCGACGCGGGCCAGTTCGGCGGCCAGTTCGGCCACGCGCTGCTCGAGCTGGCGGGCCTTGCGCGCGGCCTGGTCGACCTCGTGCCTGCCGCGCGCGGGTTTGGCCGGCGCCGGGGCGGGCGCGGGGGCGGGCTTGGCCGCCGCGGCCTTCGGGGCCCTGGGCTCGTTGCCGCGGCTGCGCAGCCAGGCGGCGTACTCGTCGAGGTCGCCGTTGAACTCCTCGACGTGGCCGTCGGCGACGCGCCAGAAGGTCTCGCAGACCAGGCCGATCAGGTGGCGGTCGTGGGAGACCAGCACGATCGCGCCCGGGAAGTCGGCCAGCGCCTCGGCCAGCGCCTCGCGCATGTCCAGGTCGAGGTGGTTGGTGGGCTCGTCGAGCAGCAGCACGTTGGGCTCGCGGTAGGCGATCATCGCCAGCGCCAGGCGCGCGCGCTCGCCGCCGGAGAATCCGTCGACGTTCTCGAAGGCGCGGTCGCCGACGAAGTTCCAGCGGCCCAGGTAGTTGCGCAGCTGCTGCTCGCCGGCGTCGGGCGCGAGCTGCTTGAGGTGCCACAGTGGGCTCTGGCCTTCGTGCAGGCTTTCGACGGTGTGCTGGGCGAAATAGCCGATGCGCAGGTCCGGGTGCGCCACGCGCTCGCCGGACAGCAGCGGCAGCTCGCCCACCAGCGTCTTGACCAGGGTCGACTTGCCGGCGCCGTTGGGGCCGAGCAGGCCGACGCGGTCACCGGCCTCGAGGCCGAAGCCGACGTCGTGCAGGATCCTGGCGACATCCCCCGCGGAGGTGTCGAGGCGATAGCCGGCGTCGACGTGGTTGAGGCGGATCAGCGAGTGCGGCAGGCGGGCCGGCTCGGCGAAGGCGATGCGGAAGGCGCGCTCGGCGCGCACCGCCTCGGTGCCCTGCAGCTTGGCCAGGCGCTTCATGCGGCTCTGGGCCTGCCTGGCCTTGCTGGCCTTGGCCTTGAAGCGGTCGATGAAGCTCTGCAGGTGGGCGCGCTCGGCCTGTTCCTTGTCGTGGGCGATCTGCTGCTGGCGCAGGTGCTCGGCGCGCTGGCGCTCGAAGCTGGTGTAGTCGCCGGTGTAGAGCTTGGCCCGGCCCTCGTGCAGGTGCAGGGTGTGCGTGCTCAGGCCATCGAGGAACTCGCGGTCGTGCGAGATCATCAGCAGCGTGCCCGGGTACTTGAGCAGCCACTGCTCGAGCCAGAGCACGGCGTCGAGGTCGAGGTGGTTGGTGGGCTCGTCGAGCAGCAGCAGGTCCGAGGGCATCATCAGCGCCCGGGCCAGGTTCAGGCGCACGCGCCAGCCGCCGGAGAACGAGGACACCGGCCGGTCGTGGGTCTCGGGCGGGAAGCCCAGGCCGTGCAGCAGGCGGCCGGCCCGGGCGGTGGCGTCGTAGCCGTTGATTTCGGCCAGCTTCTGGTGGGCCTCGGCCACGGCGTCCCAGTCCTCGGCGGCGGTGGCGGCGGCCTCGGCCTGCAGGATGGCGTGCACCTCGGTGTCGCCCGAAAGCACGAAATCGATGGCCGGGTCCGGCAGGGAGGGGGTTTCCTGGGCCACCCAGGCGATGCGGACCTTGCCGGGCAGGTCGATGTCGCCCTGGTCGGCCTCGACCTCGCCCAGGATGGCGGCGAACAGGCTGGACTTGCCGCAGCCGTTGCGGCCGATCACGCCCACCCGCCAGCCGGCGTGCAGGGCCAGGTCCACCTGCGAGAGCAGCAGGCGTTCCCCGCGGCGCAGGGCGAAATTGCGGAAGGCGATCATGGAGGGCGTGGGCGGAAAGGTCGGTTAGTCTATCAGCCTGCCCCCGAGGACCCCGCATGCCCCACGACACTCCCCTGATCGCGCTGCTGACGATGGGCCTGGGCGTGGCGTTCCTGCTCGGCACCCTGGCGCAGCGCCTGCGCATGTCGCCGATCGTGGGCTACCTGGTGGCGGGCATCCTGGTCGGGCCGTTCACGCCGGGCTTCGTCGCCGACATGGAACTGGCGATGGAGGTGTCGGAGATCGGCGTGATCCTGCTGATGTTCGGCGTCGGCCTGCACTTCTCCATCGAGGACCTGCTCGAGGTCAAGACCATCGCCATCCCGGGCGCGATCGCCCAGATCTCGCTGGCCACCGTGCTGGGCTGGGGCCTGGCCTGGATGATGGGCTGGGACACGCTGCAGGGCATCGTGCTCGGCCTGGCGCTGTCGACCGCCAGCACGGTCGTGCTGCTGCGGGCGATGGAGGCCCGGCGCCTGCTCGACACCCAGCGCGGCCGGATCGCGGTGGGCTGGCTGATCGTCGAGGACCTGGTCTGCGTGATCGTGCTGGTGCTGCTGCCGGCCGTGGCCGGCGCGCTGGGCAATGGCGACGGCCCGCCGCCGGCCCTCGGCGACGTGGCGATGTCCCTGGTCATCACCCTGCTCAAGGTCACCGCGTTCGTGGTGCTGATGCTGCTGGTGGGCAAGCGGGCGATCCCCTGGATGCTGGAGAAGGTGGCGGGGCTGGGCTCGCGCGAGCTGTTCACGCTGTCGGTGCTGGCGATCGCGCTGGGCGTGGCCTTCGGTTCGGCCAAGCTGTTCGGGGTGTCGTTCGCGCTGGGCGCCTTCTTCGCCGGCATGCTGCTCAGCGGCGACCTGAGCCACAAGGCCGCCTCCGACTCGCTGCCGCTGCGCGATGCGTTCGCGGTGCTGTTCTTCGTCTCGGTCGGCATGCTCTTCGACCCGCACATCCTGGTCGAGCAGCCGCTGCCGGTGCTGGCCACCTTCCTGATCATCACCCTCGGCAAGTCGGTGGGCGCCTTCGCGATCGTCCGGCTGTTCGGGCATCCCACCTCGACCGCGCTGACGATCTCGGCCAGCCTGGCCCAGATCGGCGAGTTCGCCTTCATCATCGCCGGCCTGGGCGTGGCGCTGCAGATCCTGCCCAGCGAAGGCCGCGACCTGGTGCTCGCCGGCGCCCTGCTTTCGATCTGCGCCAATCCGCTGATCTTCAGCCTGCTCGACATGCGCGAGAAGCGGCTGGAGAAGGCCGCGGCCGACCGCGTCGCCGCCGAGGAGAAGGCGCCGCCGGGCCCGCCGCTGCCCGAGGCGGGGCACGCGATCCTGATCGGCTTCGGCCGCGTCGGCGGCGAGATCGCGCGCCTGCTGCGTGCCCGGCAGGTGCCGCTGCTGGTGATCGAGGACGACGCCGACCTGGTGAAGGCGGCGCGTGCCGAAGGCTACCCGACCATCCGCGGCAACGCGGCGGCGCCGGGCGTGCTCGACGAGGCTTCGCCGGCCGGCGCGCTGCTGGCGATCCTGGCGATCCCGCGCGCGCTGGAGGCCGGCCAGGTGGCCGAGCGCCTGCGCGCCGCCAACCCCGGAATGACCATCCTGGCCCGCGCCCACAGCGACGGCGAGGTGCGCCACCTGCTCAGGCACGGCGCCGACGGCGCGGTGCTGGCCGAGAAGGAACTGGCGCACTCGATGGCCGAGATGGCCCTCTCCGCCCCGCCCTTCCGCCAGCCCCGCCCCGCCTGAGCCCTTTCTGCGCTCTCAGAACAGTTCGCCCTGGCCGCCGGCGGGGGCGACGGGCGTGGCCGGTGCGCCGGCGCGCCGCTTGCGAACGGGCTGGCGCGCGCGGCTGCCGTGCCTGACGAAAACCCGCCGGCTTTCCTCGCGTTCGACGTAAGCGCGCTTCCACGCAGTGAGTTTCGCCCGCGCCTCGCGCGCGGCCTGCTCGTGGTCGCGCACCGGCGCCGGGTAGGTTTCACCGACGCGCAGGCCGGCGGCACGCTGCCCGGCGCTGCCCATCAGCCAGGGCGTGTGGATCCAGTCGTCCGGTACGCCGGCCAGTTCGGGCAGCCAGCGGCGGATGAATTCGCCGCGCGGATCCTGGTCCTGGCTCTGCTTGACCGGGTTGTACATGCGCGGGATGTTGATGCCGGTGACGCCGGCCTGCATCTGCACCTGCGGGTAATGGATCCCGGGCTCGTAGTCGGTGAACCAGGCGGCCAGCTGGCGCGCCGGCTCCGGCCAGTGCAGCCACAGGTGGTAGCTGGCGATCGAAACGAGCATGGCGCGCATGCGGAAGTTGAGCCAGCCGGTCTGCTGCAGCGAACGCAGGCAGGCGTCGACGAAGGGCCAGCCGGTCTGCGCGCGCCGCCAGGCCTCGAACCACTCGCGGTTGAAGTCCTTCTCGCGCAGCCCGTCGAAACCGCGGTGCACGTTTCGGAACTCGATTTCCGGCTCGCTTTCCAGCTTCTGGATGAAGTGGCAGTGCCAGTGCAGTCGCTTCTCCAGCGCGGCGAGGTCGCGCGCCGGCACCGGGCCCGCGGCCTCGCGCGCGGTGCGCACGGCGTGCACCACTTCGCGCAGCGAAAGCGTGCCGGTGGCCAGCGCGACCGAGAAGCGCGAGCAGCGCGATTGCGCCGACACCGGGCTGCTCATGCCGCGCATGTACCCGGCGCCACGGCCGCCGAGGAATGTCTGCAGCGCCCGTTCGCCGCGGCGGCGCCCGCCGCGCTGGCGGCCCGGGCACGGATCATCGGGAATGCCGAGCTCGGCGGCAGTGGGGATGGCGCCCGGCTCGACGCCGGCGAGCGGCTCAAGGAACGGGGCCGCCAGCGGCGCCGGCGCCATGCGCGCCTCCCACCGGGTCGCCCAGCGGTCGCGGCTGCGCAGGCGGCGGACGACGCCACCGCTGGGGGTCTCCCGCCATGGGATGCCGTGGCCCCGGGCCCAGTCCGCCACGCGCAGGTCGCGCCCGTAGGTCCAGCCGTTGCCGGTCTCCTCGTGCGACCACAGGCCGACCAGCCCATGGCGCCGGCGCAGTTGCTCCAGGACCTCGACGACATCGCCGGTGCGCACGACGAGCGGCTGGCCCAGCGTGGCCAGGTCGGCGCGCAGTTCACGCAGCCCGTCGGCGACCGCCTCCCACTGCCGGCCGCTGGTGTCGGGCAGCTGCCAGTAGCCGGGCTCGGCCACGTACAGCGGAAGCACCGGCCCGCGCGCCGCCGCGTCGACCAGCGGGGCATGGTCGACCACGCGCAGGTCGCGCTTGAACCAGACGATGTGGACGGGCATTGCCGCAGCCTGCACCACCCCCCGTGAATCCCCTGTGGGAGCGCCTTCAGGCGCGAAGCTTTTCGCGAAGGGCTTCGCGCCTGAAGGCGCTCCGACAGGGGGAGGCGGCGGTCAGGTGCGATGGAAGGCCAGGACGCCGTCCTCGGCGGTGACCTTGACCGTGTCGCCCTGGCCGAACTCGCCCGCCAGGATCTTCTGGGCCAGCGGGTTCTCAAGCTGCTGCTGGATGGCGCGCTTGAGCGGGCGGGCGCCGTAGACCGGGTCGAAGCCGACGTTGCCCAGCAGGGCCAGCGCGCTGTCGTCGATCTCAAGCCTGATCTGCCGCTCGGCCAGGCGCTTGGACAGGTAGGCCGTCTGGATGCGGGCGATGGACTGGATCTGCTCGCGGCCCAGCGGGTGGAAGACCACGATCTCGTCCAGGCGGTTGATGAACTCCGGGCGGAAGTGCGACTGCACCACGCCCATCACCGCCGCCTTCATCTGGATGTAGGCCGCGTCGCCCTCGCCGCTGAGCTCCTGGATGTGCTGGCTGCCCAGGTTCGAGGTCATCACGATGACGGTGTTGCGGAAGTCCACCGTGCGGCCCTGGCCGTCGGTGAGGCGGCCGTCGTCGAGCACCTGCAGCAGGATGTTGAACACGTCCGGGTGCGCCTTCTCGACCTCGTCGAGCAGCAGCACGCTGTACGGCCGGCGGCGCACCGCCTCGGTGAGGTAGCCGCCCTCTTCATAGCCGACGTAGCCCGGGGGGGCGCCGATGAGCCGCGCCACGGAGTGCTTCTCCATGAACTCGCTCATGTCGATGCGCACCATCGCGTCCTCGGTGTCGAACAGGAAGCCGGCCAGCGCCTTGCACAGCTCGGTCTTGCCCACGCCGGTCGGGCCCAGGAACAGGAACGAGCCGTTCGGCCGGTTCGGATCCGACAGGCCCGCGCGCGAGCGGCGGATGGCATCGGAAACGGCCTTCACCGCCTCGTGCTGGCCGACCACGCGGCCGTGCAGCGCATCCTCCATCTTCAGCAGCTTCTCGCGCTCGCCCTCGAGCATCTTGCTCACCGGGATGCCGGTCCAGCGCGCCACGACCTCGGCGATTTCCTCGGCGGTGACCTTGTCCTGCAGCAGCTGGAAGCCCTTGGTCTCGACTTCCTGGGCCGCGGCGAGCTGCTTTTCCAGCTCCGGGATGCGGCCGTACTGGATCTCGCTGGCCTTGGCGAAGTCCTGGCGGCGGTGCGCCGCCTCGAGCTCCAGCCGCGCCTGCTCAAGCTGCTCCTTGACCCTGGTGGCGCCGGTGAGCGTGGCCTTCTCGGCCTTCCAGATCTCCAGCAGGTCGTTGAACTCGCGCTCGAGCGTGGCGATCTCGGCCTCGAGGTCGGCCAGGCGCTGCTGCGATTCCTTGTCCTTCTCCTTCTTCAGCGCCTCACGCTGGATCTTGAGCTGGATCAGGCGGCGCTCCTTGCGGTCCATCTCCTCCGGCTTGGAGTCGATCTCCATGCGGATGCGCGAGGCCGCCTCGTCCATCAGGTCGATGGCCTTGTCGGGCAGCTGGCGGTCGGCGATGTAGCGGTGCGAAAGCGTGGCCGCGGCCACGATGGCCGGGTCGGTGATCTCGACGCCGTGGTGCACGGCGTAGCGCTCCTTCAGGCCGCGCAGGATGGCAATGGTGTCTTCCACGCTCGGCTCGCCCACGAACACCTTCTGGAAGCGGCGCTCGAGCGCGGCGTCCTTCTCGACGTACTTGCGGTATTCGTCGAGGGTGGTGGCGCCGATGCAGTGCAGCTCGCCGCGCGCCAGCGCCGGCTTGAGCATGTTGCCCGCGTCCATGGCGCCCTCGGCCTTGCCGGCGCCGACCATGGTGTGCAGCTCGTCGATGAACAGGATCACCTGCCCTTCCTGCTTCGAGAGGTCGTTGAGCACGCCCTTGAGGCGCTCCTCGAACTCGCCGCGGAACTTGGCGCCGGCGATCAGCGCGCCCATGTCGAGCGACAGCACGCGCTTGCCGCGCAGGCCCTCTGGCACCTCGCCGTTGACGATGCGCTGGGCCAGGCCTTCGACGATGGCGGTCTTGCCCACGCCGGGTTCGCCGATCAGCACGGGGTTGTTCTTGGTGCGCCGCTGCAGCACCTGCACGGTGCGGCGGATTTCCTCGTCGCGACCGATCACCGGGTCGAGCTTGCCGCTCTCGGCGCGGGCGGTGAGGTCGATGGTGTACTTCTCCAGCGCCTGGCGGTTTTCCTCGGCATTGGCGTCGTCGACCTTCTCGCCGCCGCGCAGGGCCTCGATGGCCTTCTCCAGCGCATCCTTCTTCGCGCCCGCGGCCTTGAGCGCCGCGCCGGCCTCGCCCTTGTCCTCGAGCGCGGCCAACACGAACAGTTCGCTGGCGATGAAGGCATCGCCGCGCTGCTGGGCCAGCTTGTCGCTGAGGTTGAGCAGGCGGGCCAGGTCGTTGCCGACCGACAGGTTGCCCTCCTGGCCGCTCACCTTGGGCAGCTTGTCGAGCAGTTCGACCAGGCGCTGCCGCAGGGCCGCGGCGTTGACGCCGGCCTGGGCGAGCATGGGCCGGGTCGAACCGCCCTGCTGGTCGAGCAGGGCCACCAGCACGTGGGCCGGCTCGATCAGGTTGTGGTCGCGGCCGACGGCCAGCGACTGGGCGTCGCTCAGGGCCTGCTGGAAGCGCGAGGTCAGCTTGTCCATCCGCATGGGGTATCCCCTTTCAAGGGCAGGGGGGCGGCGACGCGCCGCCCGATGTCCCCCAGATGGCCCCCGATCGGCGGGATTTCAAGCGCTTACAGCTTCGCCAGCTCCGCCTTGGCCTCTGCCATGCCCGGGTCGAGCGCCAGCGCCCGCTGCAGGGCCTCGCGCGCGCCGGCCTTGTCACTGGCCAGCGCCAGGGCCTGGCCCAGGCGCCACCAGCCGTGCTTGTGCTCCGGCTGACCCGGACGCTCGGGCAACGCAAGGAAGCGCCGGAAGGCGGCGGCGCCCTCCTCCAGTCGCTGTCCCGAAACCACGGCGGTGCGGCCGAACTGGTACCAGGCGGCGGCGGCATCGGGTTTCTCACGGGTCCACGCGTCGAAATGCCCGAAGGCCGCGTCCCAGGCCTCGGCCTGCTGATGGACGATGCCGACGGTCATGCGGTAAGTCTCGTTGTCCGGGCGCCCTTGGTAGGCCGCCAGGTAGTGCTTGGCGGCTTCCTCCAGGCGCTCTTCCTGCTGGGCGATCCGGCCGAGCGCGTAATGGCCGCGCGGCGGATCGCGACGCTGCAGCTCGACGGCCTGGGCACGGGCCTTGTCGACGCTGCCGCCGACGATGCCCGGCGCCATCAGGTAGAACTCCACCAGCGCGGTGCGCGCCTCGTGCAGTCCCGGGTCGAGTTCGACCGCACGCTCGAAGGCGCGCCGGAGCTTGGGCGCCATCAGGCCCTGGCCGAAGGTGCCGAGCTGTCCGATGCGGTTGCCGTAGGCATTGCCCAGCCACAGGTGCGCCAGGCCGCTGCCCGGCGCGTCGTCGACCAGGTCTTCGGCCAGTTCGACCGCGTCCTTCGCGCGCTGCTCCTGGATCATCAGGCGGATCTGCAGGACACGCACCGCCGGGTCGTCCGGATGGGCCCGGAGCAATTCGGCGATGGCGGCAGGCGCGCCGGGGTCGCGCTCCCTGAGCAGGGCGTCGGCGCGGGCCGTGTCGGCGGCCTGGGCGAGGCCGGGCGTCAGGACGAGGCAGAGCAGCAGGAGCAGTCGCGTCATCGGGGGGACTCCGTCCGGGGGTAGCGTGCACGTTCGCACGAGCCGCCCCGGCCTGCACCCTGCCGGAAGTCAGCGGGCGCGCCAGGCCAGGGTCACGAGCCGGCCGCTGCGGCCGTCGCGCCGGTGCGAGAAGAAGCGCGACGGCTCGGCGATCGTGCACAGGCCACCGCCGTGCACTTCGGTGACGCCAGCCGCGGCGAGCCGGCGGCGCGCCAGGGCGCAGAGGTCGACGCGCCAGTGGCCGGGCCGGGTGGGGACGAAGGCCGAGGCGGCCCCGAGGTCGCCCGACACGAAGGCCTCGCGCACTTCAGCGCCGATTTCGTAGTGCGCCGGGCCGGCAGCGGGCCCCAGCCAGGCGACGAGCCCGGCCGGCGGCGTGGCCATGGCGGCCACGGTGGCCTCGAGCACGCCGGCCGCGAGGCCGCGCCAGCCGGCATGGGCGGCCCCGAGCTCGCCACCATCGCGGGCGGCGAAGACCACGGGCAGGCAGTCGGCGGTGAGGATGACGAGCACGACCCCGGGCTCGGAGGTGACGGCGGCATCGGCTTCGGGCGGCGCGGCGCTGTCTCCCCCGGCCTCCTCCGCGGCCGCGGCCGGGAACCGGACGACGGTGCGACCGTGTACCTGCCTGAGCCAGCGCGGTTCGGACGGCAGCCGGAGCCAGGCCGCCAGGCGGCGACGGTTTTCGGCCACCGCCGCCGGGTCGTCGCCGCAGTTCAGGCCCAGGTTGAGGCTGTCGAAGGGCGGCGCCGACACGCCCTCGCCCCCGCGCAGGCTGGTGACGGCGCGCACGCCGGGCGGCGCGGGCCAGTCGGCTTCGAGCCAGGCCGGCGCCGGCACGGTTCAGCCCTTGAAGACCGCGGTGTCCTCGCGCAGGTCGAGCACGAGGGCCTGCATGTCGGCCGGCATCGGCGCCTCGAGGGTCAGGGTCTCGCCGCTGCCGGGATGCACGAAGCTGAGCTTCTCGGCGTGCAGGGCCTGGCGCCGGAAGCCGTGCAGCCGCGCCACCAGGGCCTCGGTGGCGCCCTTGGGCAGGCGGAAGGCGCCGCCGTAGAGCGGGTCGCCAACGATCGGATGGCGCACGTAGGCCATGTGCACGCGGATCTGGTGGGTGCGCCCGGTCTCGAGCCGGCACTCGACCAGGGTGTGCGCGCGGAACTTCTCGCGCAGCCGGTAATGGGTGACCGCGTCGCGGCCGCCCTCCTTGAGCACCGCCATGCGCACGCGGTCGGTCGGGTGCCGGCCGATCGGGGCATCCACCGTGTTGCCGGCGACCATCGTGCCCTGCACCACCGCCAGGTACTGCCGGTGCACCTCGCGCCCCGACAGCTGCTCGACCAGCGAGGTGTGCGCACGCAGGGTGCGCGCGACCACCATCAGGCCCGAGGTGTCCTTGTCGAGGCGGTGCACGATGCCGGCGCGCGGCAGTTCGGCCAGCTTCGGGTCGAAATGCAGCAGGGCGTTGACCAGGGTGCCGCGCGGGTTGCCGGCGCCCGGGTGCACGACCAGGCCGGCGGGCTTGTTGATGACCAGCACGTCCTCGTCCTGGTGCACGATCTCCAGGGCGATGGCCTCCGGCAGGGCGTGGGTTTCGGTCTCGAGCCGCACCGACAGGGTGATGGGCTCGCCGCCGCGCACGGCCTCCTTGGGCTTGACCTGGCGGCCGTCGAGCAGGGCGTCGCCGGACTTGATCCACTCCGACAGGCGCGAGCGCGAGAAGTCCGGGAACAGTTCGGCCAGCACCTGGTCGAAGCGCCGGCCGGCGGATTCCATGGGTACCGAGGCTTCGAGCAGCTCGCGCTCGTTGTCGTCGATTTCGGGGGTGGTCTGGACGGGCATTGCGGGCATCCTGGGCCTGGGTGGGGGCCGGCCCCGGGTACATGGAGGCGACAGCGGGCTTTCCGGTATTATCCCCGAACTTGCTGCCCGCAGCGTCCAGACCCGCATTCCTGATGACCCGACCGACCGGCCTGTTCCGCCATTTCGCCATCCTGGCGCTGATCCTCAGCCTCGCCGGCTGCCAGACCATCGGCGGCTGGTTCGGGGGCGACAAGGAAAAGCCCACCGAGACCCTGCCGGTCGAAGAGATGTACCGGATCGGCAAGGGGGCCATGGACGGTGGCAACTACAACCGGGCCCAGCAGTACTTCCAGCGCCTGGTGGCCCGCTTCCCCTACGGCCCCTACAGCGAGCAGGCGCAGCTTGAGCTGGCCTACGTGCAGTACAAGCAGAGCCGGAACGTGGAGGCCACCTCCACCGTCGACCGTTTCATCCGCACCTACCCCACGCACCGCCACATCGACTACGCCTATTACCTCAAGGCGCTGATCAACTTCGACACCGGCCGCGCCACCCTGATGCGCCTGGTCGGCCAGGACATGTCCAAGCGCGACCTGGGCGCCACCACGCAGTCGCTCAACGACTTCGGCGAGGTGGTTCGCCGCTACCCGAACAGCCGCTACGCGCCGGACGCGCGCCAGCGCATGGTGTACCTGCGCAACCAGCTGGCCCGCTACGAGATCGGCGTGGGCGTCTATTACCTCGAGCGCGATGCCTACGTGGCGGCCGCCAACCGCGGCAAGTACACCCTGCAGACCTACCCGCAGAGCGAGTACGAAGGCGACGCGCTGGCCCTGATGGCGGCTGCCTACACCGCGCTGGGCCAGGAGCAGCTGGCCACCGACGCCCGCCGGGTGCTCGAGCAGAACTACCCCGACCACCCCTACCTGAGCGGCGACTGGCCCGAGGGCCGGGGCTTCTTCGGCAAGCTCAACCCCTTCGCGGGCAAGTAAGCGGACGCAAGGCCCTCCCCACGGAGGGCCTTGTTCTTTATGGACTTCAGTCCCGCCAGCCGGTGGTGATGGGGTAGCGGCGCTCGCGCCCGAAAGCCCGGTGCGAGACCTTCGGCCCGGGTGCCGCCTGCCGGCGCTTCCACTCGTTGACCCGCAGCAAGTTCAGCACGCGCGCCACCGTCGCCGCGTCGAAGCCCTCGGCGACGATCTCGGCCGGCGACAGGTCCTGGTCGATGTAGCGCTGCAGGATGCCGTCGAGCACGGCGTAGGGTGGCAACGAATCCTGGTCGGTCTGGTTCTCGCGCAGCTCGGCCGAGGGCGGCCGGGTGATGACCTCTTCCGGGATCACCCGCGAGATGCGGTTGCGCCAGTGGCACAGCGCCGTCACCTCGGTCTTGTACAGGTCCTTGATGGGCGCGAATCCGCCGCACATGTCGCCGTAGATGGTGGCGTAGCCGACGGCGTATTCGCTCTTGTTGCCGGTGGTGAGCAGCAGGCCGCCGAACTTGTTGCTCAGCGCCATCATCAGCGCGCCGCGGCAGCGCGACTGTAGGTTTTCCTCGGCGATGCCCGGCTCCAGGCCCGAGAACAGCGGCGCCAGCGCCTGCAGGAAGCCCTGGAACGGCGCCTCGATGGCCACGGTCTCCAGGCGGATGCCCAGCATCCGGGCCTGCTCCTCGGCCAGGTCGTTGCTCAGGCCGGAGGTGAAGCGCGAGGGCAGCCTCACCGCGGCCACGTTGCGGGCGCCGAGCGCGTCCACCGCCAGCGCGGCCACCAGGCCCGAGTCGATGCCGCCCGACAGGCCCAGCCAGACGCGGTCGAAGCCGTTCTTGCCGCAGTAGTCGCGGATGCCGCGCACGATGGCGCGCCAGGCCATGGACTCCCGGGACTCATCGTCTTCCTCCGGCCAGTGAACCCGGGTGAAGCGGCGCGCGCCGGCCTCGTAGTCGGCCACCAGCCAGTGCTCCTCGAAGGCACGGGCGGCGGGGTGCACGGTGCCGTCGCCATCGGCCAGCACCGAGGCGCCGTCGAAGACCAGCTCGTCCTGGCCGCCGACGGCGTTGAGGTAGGCCAGCGCCGCGCCGCCCTCCTGCACCCGCAGCGCCACCAGGGTGTCGCGCTGGGCGGTCTTGTCGCGCTCGAAGGGCGAGGCGTTGGGCACCAGCACCAGTTCGGCGCCCTGCCGGACGGTGTCGGCCAGCGGCTCGGGGAACCACAGGTCCTCGCAGACCACCAGGCCGACGGTGACGCCCCTGACCTCGAAGGTGCAGGCGCCGCCGTCCGGGTCGACGTCGAAGTAGCGGCGCTCGTCGAAGACCGCGTAGTTGGGCAGTTCGCGCTTGCGGTAGGTAGCCTGCACCCTGCCGTCGGCCAGCACGCTGGCGGCGTTGTAGACGATCGAGCCGGCGGCCTGCGGCCAGCCCACCACGGCGGTGATGCCGGTGCAGGCCCGGGCCACTTCCGCCAGCGCCTTCTCGCAGGCCTCCAGGAAGGCCGGCCGGTGCACCAGGTCCTCGGGCGGGTAGCCACTGAGCGCCAGCTCCGGGAACAGCACCAGGTCGGCCCCGTGTTTGTCCCGCGCCTCGGCCACCAGGGTGGCGATGCGCGCCGCGTTGGCCTGCACGGCGCCGACCGGGAAATCGAACTGGGCGAGGGCGAGGCGGAGGGTGGTCATGGCAGGGCCCGGGAAATTCGAAGGGCCGCACTGGGCGGCCCTTCGGATGTTACTGCGGGTGGCTGGCGATTACTTCTTGAGCTTGGCCGCGATCGCCGCGCCGAGGTCGCCGGGCGACTTGACGGTGGTGACGCCGGCCTTCTCGAGGGCGGCGAACTTGCCGGCCGCGGTGCCCTTGCCGCCGGAGGCGATGGCACCGGCGTGGCCCATGCGCTTGCCGGCCGGGGCCGAGGCGCCGGCGATGAAGCCGACAACCGGCTTGGTGACGTACTCGGCGATGAACTCGGCCGCCTCTTCCTCGGCGCTGCCGCCGATCTCGCCGACCATGATGATGCCCTCGGTCTGCGGGTCGTCCTGGAACAGCTTCAGGGCGTCGATGAAGTTGGTGCCGTTGATCGGGTCGCCGCCGATGCCGATGCAGGTCGACTGGCCGAGGCCGGCGTCGGTGGTCTGTTTCACGGCTTCATAGGTCAGCGTGCCCGAGCGCGAGACGATGCCGATCTTGCCCGGCATGTGGATGTGGCCCGGCATGATGCCGATCTTGCACTCGCCCGGGGTGATCACGCCGGGGCAGTTCGGGCCGATCAGCACGACGTCGTCGTAGCCGGCCAGGGTGTTCTTCACGCGCAGCATGTCGAGCACCGGGATGCCCTCGGTGATGCAGACGATGACGCGGATGCCGGCGTCGGCCGCCTCGAGGATGGCGTCGGCCGCGAACGGCGGCGGCACGTAGATGACGGACGCGTCGGCGCCGGTTTCATCAACGGCCTCGCGCACGGTGTTGAAGACCGGCAGGCCGATGTGGGTGGTGCCGCCCTTGCCCGGGGTGACGCCGCCGACGACCTTGGTGCCGTAGTCGAGCATCTGCTCGGCGTGGAAGGTGCCCTGCTGGCCGGTGAAGCCCTGGACGATGACCTTGGTGTTCTTGTTGACCAAAACGCTCATGGATTGTTGTCCTTGCAGGCTCAGGCGGCGACGGCGGCGACGGACTTCTTGGCGCCGTCGTTGATGTCATCGGCCGGGATGATGGCGAGGCCGGAGTTGCGCAGCAGTTCCTTGCCCTTCTCCACGTTGGTGCCTTCCAGGCGCACGATGACCGGGATCTTGACGCCGACTTCCTTGACCGCGGCGATGATGCCCTCGGCGATCATGTCGCAGCGCACGATGCCGCCGAAGATGTTGACGAAGATGGCCTTGACCTTGTCCGAGGACAGGATGAGCTTGAAGGCCTCGGTGACGCGCTCCTTGTTGGCGCCGCCGCCGACGTCGAGGAAGTTCGCCGGCTCGCCGCCGTTGAGCTTGATCACGTCCATGGTGGCCATGGCCAGGCCGGCGCCGTTGACCATGCAGCCGATGTTGCCGTCCATGGTGACGTAGTTGAGGTCGTGCTTGGAGGCCAGCACCTCGGTCTCGTCCTCCTGGCGGATGTCGCGCATCGCGGCCAGGTCGGGGTGGCGGAAGGTGGCGTTGTCGTCGGAATTGATCTTGCCGTCGAGCACGGCCAGGTCGCCGTTGGTGAGGATGGCCAGCGGGTTGAGCTCGACCAGGGCCAGGTCCTTGTCGTTGAACAGCTTGTACAGGCCCAGCATGATCTTGCTCAGCTGGTTGACCTGCTTGGCGTTCAGGCCCAGGGCGAAGCCCATTTCGCGGCACTGGTAGGGCTGCAGGCCCTGCACGAAGTTGACGTTGAGCGACTTGATCGCGTCCGGGTTCTCGGCGGCGACCTGCTCGATCTCGACGCCACCCTCGGCCGAAGCGATGAAGGTGATCGAGCGCGTGGCGCGGTCGACCAGCACGGAGAGGTAGAGCTCCTTGGCGATGTCGGTGGCCTGGGTGACCAGCACCGAGTCGACCGGCAGCTCGATGCCGGCGGTCTGGTAGGTGGCCATCTTGGTGCCGAGCATGCCCTCGGCGTACTTGCGCACGTCCTCGAGGGTCTTGGCCAGCTTGACGCCGCCGGCCTTGCCGCGGCCGCCGGCGTGGATCTGCGCCTTGACGACCCAGAAGTCGCCGCCAATGGCCTTGGCCGCGTCCACGGCCTCCTCGGGACTGCGGGCAACGCGGCCGGCCGGGACGGCGATGCCGTAGTCGGCGAACAGCTGCTTGGCCTGGTATTCGTGGAAGTTCATGCCGATACCTGTGTGGGAAAGGGGTCGCGAACGGGGGCGGTATTGTCGCCGCAACGGTGCCCCCAACGCAAAAACCCCCACCCTTGACAGACGGGTCCGGGGCATACTGGCGCCATGGCCCACGCCCCCCGAAAACCCGCCGGCCCCAGCCCCCAGCGCCGCGAACTCTATTTCTTCACGCTCTACCGGGTGCTCGAGGCGGCGCTGCTGGCCCTGGTGGCTTTCAGCCCGGCCGGGGGATACCTGCTGGAGATCCGCCAGCCGGCGGTGCTGCAGAGCATCGTGGTGCTCTACATGGTGGCGGCCATCGCCCTGCTGGTGGCCGGCTACCGCAGCGATCTGTCGCCGTCGCGCCAGACCGCCATCGGCCTGGGCATCGACATCCTGGTGGCCGCGGCCGTGCTGGCCACCACCTCGGGCAGCCAGGGCGGCGTGGCCCTGCTGCTGCTCTTCAACGTGGGCGCCGGTGCCCTGATCCTGCCGCAGAAGGCCGGCCTGGGCTTCGCCGGCGCGGCTTCGGCGGTGGTGCTGGTCGACAGCCTCTACCTGCGCGCGCTGGGGCTCCAGGATGTCCGGCCGCTGGCCGAATCGGTGATGTTTTCGGTGACCTACCTGGCCACGGCGGTGCTGTGCGAACTGCTGAGCCGGCAGGTGCTCGAGTCGCAGGCCCTGGCCGAACAGCGCGGCGAAGAGCTGGCCAACCAGGCCGAGATCAACGAGCTGGTGATCCGCCGCATCCGCACCGGCATCCTGGTGGTGGACGGGGACCACCAGGTGCGGGTGTGCAACGAGGCGGCCTGGGCCCTGCTGGGCAAGCCCTCGCCCGACCGCCGCCAGCTGTCCGACATCGCCTTGCCCCTGCACCGCAGCCTGCAGGCCTGGCGCCAGGGCCGCGGCGAGATCCCCAAGGCCATGACCCTGGGCGAGGGCGCGCCGGAGGTGCTGCCGCGCTTCGTCTCGCTGAGCCTGACCAACAACCTGTTCCTCATCTTCCTCGAGGACAGCCGGGTGTTCTCCGACCGGGCCGAGGAGCTGACCCTGGCCACCCTGGGCCGGCTGTCGGCCTCGATCGCCCACGAAATCCGCAACCCGCTGGCGGCAATCATGTATTCGGTGCAGCTGCTGGAGGAGTCGACCGACCTGCCCGAGGGCGACCAGCGCCTGCTGGAGATCATCCACACCCAGTGCCAGCGCATGAACGGCATCGTCCAGGACATCCTGGGCCTGGCCCGGCGCGAGCGCAGCCAGCCCGAGTCGGTCGACATCGGCCAGTTCGCCCGCAAGTTCGTCGACGAGTACCGGGCCAGCCACCCGCTGGAGACCGACATCCTCCAGGCCGTGTCCGAGCGCAGCGTACTGGCCATGGCCGACCCGCGCCACCTGCACCAGGTGCTGACCATCCTGGTGCAGAACGCGCTGACCTACGGCCGCCTGCCGGGCGAGCCGGCCAAGGTGACGGTGGCGGTGCGCAGCGCCCCGCCCGGCACCCCGCCGGAACTGAACGTGATCGACCGCGGCCCGGGCATCCCGGCCGCCGTGGCCAGCCAGATCTTCACTCCCTTCTACACCACCAGCGAGCACGGCACCGGCCTGGGCCTCTACATCGCCCAGCAGCTTTGCGAGGCCAACCAGTGCACGCTCAGCTACCAGCCGGTGCCGGGCGGCGGCAGCTGCTTCCGCATCATCCTGCCGCCGGGCATGACCCTGATGCAGGACGAGGCCTCGCCGGGCCGCCTCAATCTGGCCTGAGATACCCCGGTTCAGCTAAGGTGTAGGGGTCTCCAGCCCCCTTGTGAAGCATGGCCACCGCCCGAAGCGCCCTGGTAGTAGATGACGAGCGCGACATCCGGGAACTGCTGGTCCTGACGCTGGGCCGCATGGGCCTGCGCGTGGACACCGCGGCCGACCTGGCTTCGGCCCGGGCCCAGTTGGCCCAGGGCCGGTACGACCTGTGCCTGACCGACATGCGCCTGCCCGACGGCTCGGGCCAGGAGCTGATCGAGCACATCGCCCAGCGCTATGCCGAGACCCCGGTGGCGATGATCACCGCCTACGGCAACGTCGAGGCGGCGGTGAGCGCGCTCAAGGCCGGCGCCTTCGACTTCGTGACCAAGCCGGTGGACCTGGCCGTTCTACGCCGGCTGGTGCAGCACGCGCTCGAGCTCAACGAGCAGCGCAAGTCGGCCCCGGCCAGCGCGCGCCTGCTGGGCGACTCCCAGCGCATGCAGCAGCTGCGCCAGACCATCAACCGCGTGGCGCGCAGCCAGGCGCCGGTGTACATCAGCGGCGAGTCCGGCGTGGGCAAGGAGCTGGTGGCGAGGCTGATCCACGAGCAGGGCTCGCGGGCCGGCGGGCCGTTCGTGCCGGTGAACTGCGGCGCGATCCCCTCCGACCTGATGGAAAGCGAGCTGTTCGGCCACAAGAAGGGCAGTTTCACTGGCGCCCATGCCGACAAGGAAGGCCTGTTCCAGGCCGCGCAGGGCGGCACCCTGTTCCTGGACGAAGTGGCCGAACTGCCGCTGCACATGCAGGTCAAGCTGCTGCGCGTGATCCAGGAGAAATCCGTGCGCCCGGTGGGCGCCCAGGCCGAGCTGCCGGTGGACGTGCGCATCCTCTCGGCCACGCACAAGAACCTGGCCAAGCTGGTCGAGGACGGCAAGTTCCGGCAGGACTTGTACTACCGCATCAACGTGATCGAACTGGCCGTGCCGCCGCTGCGCCAGCGCCGCGAGGACATCCCGCTGATCGCCGAGGCCATCCTCAAGCGCCTGGCCGGCGAACAGGCCGACGGCCTGCCGGCCCTGAGCGAGGAGGCCGAGGCGGCGCTGTCGGCCTACCCCTTCCCGGGCAACGTGCGCGAGCTGGAGAACATCCTCGAGCGCGCCGTGGCCCTGTGCGACGGCCAGACCATCGAGGTGGCCGACCTCTACCTTCCCCAGGTGGACCAGCTGATCGGCCAGGAAGCCGACATGCCGCTGCGGCCCCTGGCCGCCGCGCCCTCGCCCGCCCTGCCGGCCGGCGCCGACGGCACCGCCCTGCCCGAGGCCATCGAGCAGATGGAGCGCGAGACCATCCAGAAGGCGCTCGAGGCCAACCGCTACAACAAGACCAAGACGGCGGCGGCGCTGGGGATTACGTTCCGGGCGTTGAGGTACAAGCTTAAGAAGCTTGGGATGGAGTGAGGCCTGGGGCGCGCCCGCCTCTTTTGTGAACTGCGTCACAGCCTCGGGTGACCAAAAGTGACCCTTAGCGTCACTTTCTGACAACCCCCGCGAAATTCGTGGCCTGTGTCCCGATTTCGGCTGGCCTTGCGTTGTTCCTTGTGCCTATATTCCGGCCTGTGCCACACCTTTCGAGGCTTGGCACAGTTGATGCTTCACCGATACAGCACGTGCTTCGGCACGGCTACCCAAGGACGGGATATCCGTTCGAAGACGTGACAATCACAATCCACCTAGGGGATTTACCCATGAAGAAGATCCAGAAAGGTTTCACCCTGATCGAACTGATGATCGTGGTCGCGATCATTGCCATCCTGGCCGCCATCGCGCTGCCGGCGTATCAGGACTACATCGCCCGCTCGCAGGTCACCACCGGCCTGGCCGACATCCGTGGCGGCGTGACGGCGTTTGAGGAAATCATCAACCGCGGCACCCCGTCGACCTATACCAACGTCGACATCGGCCTCGCCGCGACCACGACCCGCTGCGCTCCGATCACCGTCACTCCCGGTGCGGGTGGTTCCATCTCTTGCGCCCTGGAGGGCAACCCCAAGGTCAGCCCGCACAGCATCACGCTGACCCGTAATTCGGCCACCGGCACCTGGGCTTGCACCGCAAGCGCCGCTCTTGATCCGAAGTACCTGCCGAACGGCTGCACGCAGTAATAGTTGGATTTGGGCCGGGGCGCTGTCGGTCTATCCGGCTGCGCCCCGTACCCCAGAAAGACGATAGAAGTAGAACTACTCCAAAGTATCTTCAAGAGCGCAGGCAGATTCAGGGGACGGAATTGCAGCGCCCCGCAGTCGAGATGTCACTCAGCAACTCTGACAGTCCAGCGGGCTAGGGGGCCACGCCATGCGCATGACGAAGGGCTTTACGCTCATTGAGTTGATGATCGTTGTAGCGATCATCGCCGTCCTCGCGGCGATTGCCATCCCCGCCTATCAGGACTACAACATTCGAGCGCAAGTGGCTGCGGGACTTGCTGACATTACGGGCGGCAAACCCCTCTACGAGAGTCAGGTCATCGCCCTCAGCTCTACGACTTTCAATATTTCCGACATCGGCTTGCGAAGCACCACCACGCGCTGCAGCAATATATCGATGGACCCTAATCCGACCGCCGGCTATATCCAGTGCATTTTGGCTGGAAACCCGAATATAGCAGGCAGCTATATTCGTCTTGAGCGAAGCAGCGCAGGCGTCTGGAGCTGCAGGTCAGACATCGCTACGTCCCGCTACCTACCTGAAGGCTGCTACTGACCGTCCCGGGACGCGACCCAGAGGCGCCTGGAGGTGACCACCCCCTCCCTACCCGTGCTTTGTGAGTGACTTTCGGCCAGAATCCGGGTACGCCGAACCGGATCACGGTATGCACCCTCTCTCTCGCAGCGCCTTTGCATGGTTGCTTTTAATTGCCGCCCTCACTCTATCTGCGTTTTGGCCCGGCGTAAGCGGCGGATTCCTTTTTGACGATTATCCCAACATCGTCAAACAAGAACGCGTACACATCACCGAACTGACCACTGAAAGTCTCGCCAGCGCCTGGTCAGCTTTTCCAATTGGTCCGCTTGGACGTCCACTTGCGATGGTGAGCTTCGCGGTCGACCATTATTTCTTTGGACTTGATCCGCGCGGATACAAGATCACCAGCCTGGCGGTCCACACGGTTAATGCACTACTGGTTTTCTCGCTACTGACGCAACTTCTCAAGATGCGTCACGAAAGGAGCAACAACCCACTGATGCCTGCGGCACTGCTTGCAGCGCTTTGGGCGATTCACCCATTGCAGGTCTCGACCGTGCTTTATGTAGTGCAACGGATGGAGATGCTGTCGATCACCTTCTTGCTGACCGCACTGATTTGCTATCTGCATGGAAGAAGGTTGCAGATGGCGGGAATTCGCGCATGGCCGTGGCTGATTACTTGTCTGCCGCTGATTGCACTGGGGCTTCTGTGCAAGGAGACCGCCGCGCTATTCCCCGCATTCGCACTTGCGCTGGAACTCACAGTCTTACGTTTTCGTTGCGCCTCGACACGAAGCGCAACCATCCTGAAGTGGTCATACGGCATATTCGTCCTCGCTTCAGTTGCGGCACTTTTGCTCCTGGTGCTGCCCCGCTTTGGAAGTCCAGACGCTTATGCCATTCGCAGCTTCACGCTCGAAGAGCGCTTGCTAACGCAACTCCGCGTACTGCCGACTTATCTCGCATGGATAGTTATTCCCCAGCCGGCAAACTACACCTTCTACTACGACACATATCAGTTCTCAACCGGATTACTCTCGCCGCCAACGACACTCCTTGGCGGCCTGTTTCTTGCAGTTCTCGCTTCTTCAGCGATCTGGCTTCGTAACAGACATCCGATCCTCTCGCTGGGAATTGCGTGGTTCTTCATTGCCCACTCGCTGACCAGCAACATCATCCCACTGGAGCTCGTATTCGAGCACCGAAACTACTTCGCCATTCTAGGCGTCCTCCTCGCGCTGTTCGCGATAATTGAAGCAGCGCCCCGTGGAGAGATTCCCAGGGTCCGATCCGTAGCTGTGACCGTAGTCACGATCGGATTTCTACTGCTGACGATGATTAGGAGCGCCGGCTGGGGCAGCCCGTTGCACTTGGCTCTGGAACTCGCCGAACGAAACCCTGAATCCTCGAGAGCAAGCATGGACCTCGGGGAACAATACATGCTCCGTGCCGGCCAAGATCCGGACTCACGCTACTACCGGATGGCGCTCAACGAATTTGAAAGAGGAAGCAACATCCCTGGCTCTTCGCCATTGCTAGAGCAGGGGCTGATCATTCTTGCCCTGACGGCCAACCAGCCCGACAAGGTCGAATGGTGGGATCGGCTAATCCAGAAGCTAAAGCAAAGGACCGTCGGCCCTCAGGAAGTTTCGATGATCACCGACTTCCTCGCCAAACGGGAGCGAGGCCTTCCGTTGAACGACGAGAAGTTCGCGGAAGCCTATATGGTGGTAGTAAACAAGGTGAGTATGCCTGCTAGGCAGTACTATGCGATCGGACTGCATGCGCTCAGGCATCTTGAGGATGAAGCGCTCGCCCATGTGCTCTTCAGCACTGCAGTGAACAAGAGTCTGGACAACCCCACCTTCATTGTCGGAATGGTGGATGCCCTGAACCGAACCGGCCACGAGAACAGTGCACGGCTGCTGGCACAGCACGCGAATAAGGTGGCGGGCCTGAGAATCCCGGTTCCGCCGACTGTCGAGCGACTAAAGCCGCCCTCTGAGATACCTAGCACACCAACCAAACCAAACAGTGAACCATGAACCGGCCGCAGGAATTCGGGAACTAGAGCGATGAACAAGGACTTCTTGGTCTTTGCAGCACCGGACATTCAGGAGGAAGAAATCCGAGAGGTCGAGGAGTGCCTCCGTTCGGGCTGGCTTGGAACGGGACCAAGGGTAGCGAGGTTCGAGAAAGACTTTGCCAGCTACAAGGGCGTCGCACCGGGCCATGTCGCGGCAGTGAACTCCTGTACCGCTGCACTTCACGTGAGCATGGTGGCAGCCGGCCTTGAACCTGGCTCAGAAGTGATAACGACCCCGCTTACGTTTTGCGCAACTGTGAATGCGATCATCCACGCCGGGCTCACGCCGGTTCTTGCGGATGTCGACCCTGAAACACTTAACATCAACCCAGATGCGATTGAGGCCGCAATAACCCCAAGGACCAGAGCGATTCTTCTGGTTCATTTCGCAGGCAGACCGTGCGACATGGATCGGATTATGGCGCTGGCCGAGAGGCACAGATTGGTAGTGATCGAGGACTGCGCACATGCGATTGAGTCGGAGTATCGCGGCAGGAAGACGGGAACTTTCGGCGACTTTGGCTGCTTTAGCTTCTACGTGACCAAGAACGTAGTGACCGGCGAAGGCGGCATGATAATTGCCAAGAATCTCGAGCATGCGGGACGCGCACGCATCCTATCCCTCCACGGAATGAGCAAGGATGCGTGGCACCGCTTCAGTGACAAGGGATATCGTCACTACCAAGTCGTGGAATGCGGATTCAAATACAACATGATGGACGTGCAGGCAGCGATAGGAATTCATCAACTTGCCCGCGTCGAAGCAGCTCTTAGTAAGCGAGAGGCGATTTGGTCTTTGTACATGGATGGCCTCAAGGATCTCCCCATCAAGCCGCCCCCCATCCCTGAAGCGGATACGCGGCACGGACTACATCTCTTCACGATACAGATCGACCCCGGGTCGGCCGGATTATCACGAGACGATTTCTTGGATGGGATGAACAAGCTTGGTGTTGGCACCGGCGTCCACTACTTATCTGTGCCTGAGCACCCCTACTATCAGACCAAGTATGGGTGGCGCCCGGAACAGTGGCCAAATGCAATGGATATTGGCCGCCGAATAGCTAGCCTTCCACTTTCACCAAAACTGACAGAGTCGGATGCTCGCAGGGTCGTAGAATGCGTCAGGAAATTACTAGGTTAGGGCTCGCGAACCTGCTTGGCTCCCACGCGCCTGATCGCACGAGCAGGAGACCCTGCGTAGACAAACCCTCCCGGCAGCTTTGATCTGACCAAGGCCCCTGCGCCAACCACGCTTTGCGCTCCCAGCTCGGCACCCTCGAGAAGGATCGCGCCAGCGCCGATCCAACAGTCCATCCCAACTTCACAACCGCCCGCGGATGGCGGAAAGTGCTGAGCGAGTGAATTGCCCTGCGAAGCTCCAGGGTCATGATGTGTCAACAGGACACAGCGGGCCGAAATGGTCGATCGGTCACCTATGAGAAGCGGGCCAGCCAGGTCCAGAAGCACATCCGGTCCGATATAGACACCCTGGCCGATGCGCAGGTTGGAAAGACCCAGCTCATGGTTCATGAGTCTGCACCCGTGAATACGAACGCCCCGCCCGATCGAAGCGCCAAGAATGCCGAGCCCAATGGCACGCCATCTAGGATGGGGCAGCCTCGAAACAACCCCCCACGCCAAGACTCTCGCCGCGATGACTAGCGCCTTTGCTTTCAACCTTGCATTCTCCTCGACGCAAGCAGCCACATCGCCCCTACGATGGCGGAAACGACGTCAAGGAGCAGGAGCCAAATGCGGCCATAGATTGCGAGCAACAACAAACTTTTCGTCGGAAGAGGCCAAGGTAGCGTCTCTAGCCAAATGAACGCAGCTTCACGAACTCCCAGTCCCGCAGGCAGCAATGAGAGAAGTCCAAGAACGATCGATGCGGACGAAAGACCGTAAAGTGAGAAGGACTCTTCAAGCGGGTACCCCAGCCACAGTGAATAGACAGAAAGCCAAGCCAGGCAACCCGATATCCCCAACAGTGCCGTCCAAAGGACAAGTTTGGGCGGATCAAATGCAATCGCGATACCCTTGATCCTGCCACTTCCGAGCCTGGCGACAGCTGCCATCGTGACCCGAAGCGCCGCCAGGAGCAAAAGCGGCATGACCATAATGAACGCGATTAGGCCGGGCCAACTGAGCATAAAGTACGTTGCGCACGCAAAGAAGCCACCCAACTGCGCGAGCATGAGGCACAAGAAAACCGAAAGATTGCCCGACATTAGATCGGGGAGCGTTGCCTTTTGGCCGAATATGATCTTTTGCATCAGAAGCGCCCACACTCGACCTGGAACGTACTTCGCAAGCTGGGAAACAAGGAACACAGCAGGCGCGCTCTTATTCGCCGGCGCCACTGCACCGAAGGTGGACCTGAAGCAGTGGGCCGCTATGAAGAGTTGCATTAGCCCGAAGACAACTGCCACTACCAGTCCCCACCATCGCCCCTCGGGCGGCCACCACAGGAAATTCTGCGGTAACGACATGGCCACCTGCCACAGTGAGCCAAATGCGATCGCCGTGATGATTGCCCCTGCGCCATACTTGGCAATCTGCCAGTGGCGTCTACTCACAGGCCTAGTCACGAGTGACCTCGCATCAATTCAATTATTCTCTGCGCGGCTCCCTCAGGTCTGAATAGCTTCAGGCATCGAGAAAGCTCACTTTCATCATGTCCATCTTGGAAGCTCGCCCTTATTGCATCTGCAAATTCGACCGCAGAGACCCCCGATGCGACCCACCCCATTCCCGGCCTTATAAGTTCAGGAATATCGCCGACAGGCATTGACACTATCGGCAGCGCTGCACAAAGCGCATCCGAAAACACGACTGGTATGCTTTCAATGCGAGATGGCAGTAGCAGTCTGTCTGCCCGCCCAAGCGCTCGCGAAGCCTCTGCAGAGTTCAGGTACCCGCTCAAGCGAATAGGCCGCCCGGCGCGCGACAGCGCCTCAACACCTGCTCTGACAACGGGCTCAAGCGGACCTCCGCCAGCGATATGAACCTCCTCGATCAAGGTCCAATCTTCTTCATTTAGCAGCTTCAACGCCTCCAGTAGAAGGTCCGTACCCTTGTTGAAGTGCCAGCGTCCAAGATAGAGAAGCCTGAAGGGAGCTCTGTTTCTGGCCGGAGCGTGACGGACAACCTTGAGACTCCTTGAGCTCGGAAGGAAGTCGAAGGGCGCACCCGTAAAGGACTCCGCGTCTCTGGCTAACTGAAATCCATCCGCGAAGCGCCACATCGCACTCCTCGACACCTTGGCCAACAGGGGTCCAACCAACGGGACTCTTGCCAAGGCCCAGATGTCACTTCCGAGCGCCCAAACGGAATAGGGCACTGCATGACGCTTAGAAACAATCCTTGCGGCCCACCCTGATGGCAGGATCCAGAGAGCCAGAACATGCGCGACGCGGCCATCGCGGCTAGCCGCGAGTGATTGCCGTCGTAGCGAAAATAGTGCCACAGCAATCGCGGGCCAGTGCCAAGGCTTGGCCGGGGAAAGAAGTGACAGCGGCCTTGATCCAGCAGCGAAGCGCCAGACATGACCCCCTGAAGCACCTTCGATGCGCTCGGATCTGCCTGGAGCCACCACTCGCACGGGCGATTTTTTTGAGAGCTCGCGGACAAAGTCAGCTACAAACGAACCCGCCGCCTCGCTCCCGTCTGCGGAGGAGGGATACGACGTTGTTATAACAAGGATCACATCCTTATCCATTCGGCTTACGAAGTTCGACTTGAATCCCGGAGGAGAGTCCACGCCAAGGGAACCACAACTTGGAAATCAACCAACTTCCGACATTGATCAACAAAATCAATGGCAGGGCGACCGGGGCTACCAGCAAGGCTCTCCAAGCCCCGATCGCCCCCAACGGACCAGCTAAGGCTAGGCAGGCCATTAGCCCTGCTGATTCCACTGCTGACCCTGTTTCCTCTACCTGCACCGACTCAAGGCCATGAAGCTTGATGCTTCGCTCCCAGCCATGCCTGGTCCAACGCTGATAGTCATGGGGCGCATCATGGACAGGGTAGATGAAGGGCATTGACAAACAGGCCCGTCCATTTGGGCGCAGCACTCTCGAGACCTCTCGGAGTAGGGACTCAGGATCCCTAACGTGCTCTATCACCTCCAAGCAGACCACTAAGTCAACGGAATTACTTCGTACAGGAAGAGACGCCGCGTCCGCGAGAATATGAGGCCGCGCCCCATAAAGGCTCAAAGCAGTCCTTGGGTAGTCCAGTGCGACATATTTTGCTTCGGGTGGAACGAGCCTCTCGATCCAGCGATCACCAGCTCCGATGTCCAGGACGACTCCCTGAGCGACTCGCACAGCACCTGGCGCCTTGCGCGGGCCCAACAACCACTGAGGATGCAGCGGTGTCCGCCGCGCAATACCCAGGATGGCACGCAGGTGACTCACTGGCGCGAGGTACGGTTATAGGTGAGCGAGGTTATCTGCTCGGAGATCAGGCCTATCAGGAACACGATTACCGCCGCGCTGAAGAGCAACGCACTCATGTTGGTGAATCTTCCGTAGCTTAGATATGTGAAAATGTAGTAGCTCGCACCGAGCACAAAGAACCCTCCTCCGACGGGCACAAAGAGCTTTAGTGGCGAGTACAACGTGGCGATCTTGAATATGATCAGAAGAAACCGAATGCCGTCTTTCAACGGTCGGATATGACTTGCGACACCTACCCGCCTGCTGACGCGCGAGGGCACATAGGCCACTGGGTAGGCACTGCGGAAGAAAGCCATGGTGCTGGTCGTGGGATAGCTGAACCCATTTGGCAGCAAATGAAGGAATTCACGAAAAAGGTCCGCGCGAACAGCCCGGAAGCCCGATGTCAGGTCAAGGATCGTGTGGCCGGTCATCCATGAGGCCAGCTTGTTGTACAAGCGGTTCGCTAGGCTTCGCCCGAGGCTGGCCTGGCCAGAGCCATCGCGAGCGCCAACCACCATGTCGTAACCCTCGTTGAGCTTGTCTAACAACCCCTGAATTTCCAACGGATCGTGCTGCCCATCGGCATCCATGAAAACCAGTACATCCCCATTGGCAGCACGAGCCCCCCGCTTGATGGCCGCCCCATTGCCCATCGAGTAGGGCGAACTCAACACACGAGCACCAGCCGCGCGGGCGACGGCAGCGGTCTGGTCGGTTGACCCGTCGTCCACCACGATCACCTCGGCCTCCGGCAGCACCCCGGCGATGGCCGGCAGTGTCCGCCGCAGCCCCTCGGCCTCGTTCTTGGCAGGGAGGATGATGCTGATTTTCATGAATTCCCCGGATCCAACTGATTCTGGGGTACTTTACACGGACGCCCGCCGGCGTGGACCGGGGCCCGAGGGGCTGGCCGGGACGCTGTTTT
This sequence comes from Arenimonas caeni, assembly GCF_003024235.1. Lineage (GTDB taxonomy): Bacteria > Pseudomonadota > Gammaproteobacteria > Xanthomonadales > Xanthomonadaceae > Arenimonas > Arenimonas caeni. The sequence continues at coordinate 476,355 of NZ_KZ679084.1, forward strand.
GGGTTAGAGTGGCCGCGATGGCGCGGCTCGGGGAGGATGGGTGAACGCCAACGCAACTGCCAACCTGGTGGGGATCACCGGCATTGCCCGGCGCTTGGTGCTGGACGGCCACCTGGCCGAGGCGGACGCGCGCAAGGCACTGGACGAGGCCACCAAGGCCAAGCAGCCGGTCCACAAGTACCTGCTGGAAAAGAAGCTGGCCAGCTCGGCCCAGATCGCCGGGGCCAATGCCGTCGAGTTCGGCATGCCCCTGTTCGACGCCACGGCGCTCGACCTCAGCCAGGCCGCCACCAAGCTCGTCAGCGAGGAGCTGATCAACAAGCACCAGGCCCTGCCGCTGTTCAAGCGCGGCAACCGGCTATTCGTGGGCATCTCCGACCCCACCAACACCCGCGCCCTGGACGAGATCAAGTTCGCCGCCAACCTCACGGTCGAGCCGATCCTGGTCGACGAGGACCGCCTGCGCCGCATCATCGAACTGGCCCTCACGGCCAGCGACGCGATGGACTCGGGCATGGGCGACGACGAGGGCCTGGAGAACCTCGAGTCCAGCTCCGGCGACGATGAACCGGCCGACAACCTGGCCGACGCCAAGGGCGGCGACGACACCCCGGTGGTGCGGTTCGTCAACAAGGTGCTGCTCGATTCGATCAAGCGAGGCGCCTCGGACATCCACTTCGAGCCCTACGAAACCGAATACCGGGTGCGCCTGCGCATGGACGGCATCCTGCGCACCGTGGCCAAGGCCCCGGTCAAGCTGCACCCGCGCATCACGGCCCGCCTGAAGGTCATGGCCGCCCTCGACATCGCCGAGCGCCGCCTGCCGCAGGACGGCCGCATCAAGCTCAACATCTCCAAGACCAAGCAGATGGACTTCCGCGTGTCCACCTGCCCCACCCTGTTCGGCGAGAAGGTGGTGCTCCGCCTGCTCGACGGCAGCGCGGCCAAGCTGGGCATCGACAAGCTGGGCTACGAGGAAGACCAGAAGCAGCTCTACCTCGACGCCTTGGCCAAGCCCTACGGCATGATCCTGGTCACCGGCCCCACCGGCTCGGGCAAGACGGTGTCGCTGTACACCGGCCTGAACATCCTCAACACCGACGAGCGCAACATCTCCACCGCCGAAGACCCGGTCGAAATCCGCGTCGCAGGCATCAACCAGGTGCAGATGAACCCCAAGAAGGGCATGACCTTCGCCGCCGCCCTGCGCAGCTTCCTGCGCCAGGACCCGGACGTGATCATGGTCGGCGAGATCCGAGACCTCGAGACCGCCGAAATCGCCGTCAAGGCGGCCCAGACCGGCCACCTGGTGCTCTCCACCCTGCACACGAACGACGCCCCGCAGACGGTGTCGCGCCTGATGAACATGGGCATCGCGCCCTACAACATCACTTCCTCGGTGACGATCATCATCGCCCAGCGCCTCGCGCGCCGCCTGCACGACTGCAAGAAGCCGGTGCAGCTGCCCGAGAACGCGCTGCTGGCCGAGGGCTTCACGCCCGAAGAAATCAAGGAAGGCATCACGCTCTACGAGCCGGTCGGCTGCGACGACTGCAACGACGGCTACAAGGGCCGCGTGGGCATCTACCAGGTAATGCCGATGGCCGAGGGCATCCAGAAAATCATCCTCGAGGGCGGCAATGCCCTGCAGATCGCGGAGGCCAGCCGCGCGGCCGGCGTGCGCGACCTGCGGCAATCCGCCCTTTGGAAGGCCAGGCAGGGCGTCACCAGCCTGGCTGAAGTCAACCGCGTGACCAAGGACTAAGCCATGGCGACCACCGCTGCGAAAGCGAAAGCCCCCGCGACGCGTACCTCCGATATGCAGCAGTTCACCTGGGAGGGCACCGACAAGCGCGGCGTCAAGATGAAGGGCGAAACCACGTCCAAGAACGCCAATTTGTTGCGTGCGGAGCTGCGAAAGCAGGGCATCAATCCCACGGTGGTCAAGCCGAAGGGCAAACCGCTGTTCGGGGCCGCCGGTTCCGCGATCACGGCGCAAGACATCTCGGTCTTCAGCCGACAGATCGCCACCATGCTGCAGTCCGGCGTGCCGATGGTGCAGAGCTTCGAGATCCTGGCCTCGGGCCAGAAGAACAAGCGCATGTCCGACATGCTCACCGACATCCGCGACAACATCGCGGGTGGCTCCTCGCTCAGCGAAGCCATGGCCCGGCACCCGGTGCAGTTCGACCTGCTCTACCGGAACCTCACCCGCGCGGGCGAAGCTGCGGGTGTGCTCGACACGGTCCTCGACACGGTCGCCACCTACAAGGAGCGCACCGAGGCGCTGAAGGGCAAGATCAAGAAGGCCCTGTTCTATCCCGCGGCGGTCATGGCGGTGGCCATCTTGGTGTCGGCCATCCTGCTGATCTACGTGGTTCCGCAGTTCGAGGACGTGTTCAAGGGCTTCGGCGCCGACCTGCCGGCCTTCACCCAGATGATCGTCAACGCCTCGCGCTTCCTGACGCAGTGGTGGTGGGCCATCCTCCTGATCGTGGTCGGCTCAATCGGTGGATTCATCTTCATCTACAAGCGCTCCCCAGCCCTCGAGCGCACGGTAGACCGCCTGATGCTCAAGCTCCCCGTCATCGGCCAAATCCTCCACCAGTCCGCCATCGCCCGCTACGCCCGCACCCTGGCGCTCACCTTCAAGGCCGGCGTGCCCCTGGTCGAGGCGCTGGAAACCGTGGCCGGCGCCACCGGTTCGATCGTCTACAACGACGCCGTCAAGCGCATCCGCGAGGACGTCTCGGTGGGCTACCAGCTCAACGTGGCCATGAAGCAGGTCGGCATCTTCCCGCACATGGTGGTCTCGATGACCGCCATCGGCGAAGAGGCCGGCGCGCTCGACACCATGCTGCTCAAGGTGGCCGAGTTCTACGAGCAGGAGGTCAACAACTCCGTCGACGCCCTGGCCAGCCTGATCGAGCCCTTCATCATGGTGGTCATCGGCGTGCTGGTGGGCGGCATGGTGGTCGGCATGTACCTGCCGATCTTCAAGCTCGCCGCCACGGTCGGCTAAGCGCCCATGCTGGAAGCGATCCAGGCCTCGGCCGCGCTGTCGGCCGGCCTCGCCCTGCTCTTCGGCCTGCTGGTCGGCAGCTTCCTCAACGTCGTCATCCTGCGCCTGCCGCCCCGGCTGGAGTGGCAGTGGCGCCGCGATGCCCGCGAGATCCTCGAGCTGCCCGAGCACTACGAGCCGGCCCCGCCCGGCATCGTCGTGCAGCGTTCGGCCTGCCCGAAATGCGGACACCGGCTGGCGCCCTGGGAGAACCTGCCGCTGCTCAGCTTTGCGCTGCTGCGCGGCAAGTGCCGTGGCTGCGGCACGCCCATTTCCTGGCAGTACCCGATCGTCGAACTGGTCACCGGCCTGATGTTCGCCGCCTGCGCCTGGCGTTTCGGCGTCGGCACCGAGGGCATAGCCGCCATGGCCTTCAGCGGCTTCCTGGTGGCGCTCACCGGCATCGACCTGCGCACCACCCTGCTGCCCGACCAGCTCACCTACCCGCTGCTCTGGATCGGCCTGGGCCTGGCCACGATGACGCTGTTCGTCTCGCCCGTGCAGGCCATCTTCGGCGCCCTGGCCGGCTACCTGAGCCTGTGGAGCGTGTACTGGGGCTTCAAGCTGCTCACCGGCAAGGAAGGCATGGGCCACGGCGACTTCAAGCTGCTGGCGGCCCTGGGCGCCTGGTGCGGCGTGGCCGGCATCCTGCCGATCGTGCTGATGTCGTCGTTCATCGGCGCCATCGTCGGCAGCCTTTGGATCGGCCTTCGCGGCCAGGACCGCGCCACCCCCATCCCCTTCGGCCCCTACCTGGCGGCCGCCGGCTGGGTGCAGCTGATGTGGGGGCCGCAGATCCTGCAGGCCTACCGCGACTGGTCCGGCCTGAACTGAGGCCATGGCGGGCTTCGTCGTCGCGGTGACCGGCGGCGTGGCTTCGGGCAAGTCCGAGGCCACCCGCGAGTTCGAGCGCCTGGGCATCGCCGTCGCCGACGCCGACATCGCCGCCCGCGCCGTGGTCGAACCGGGACAGCCGGCGCTGGCCGCCGTGGTCGAACGCTTCGGTGCCGGCGTGCTGGGCCCGGATGGCCGGCTGGACCGGGCCGCGATGCGCCGGCGCGTTTTCAGCGACCCGGACGCCAGGGCCGCCCTCGAGTCCCTGCTGCATCCGCCCATCCGCGCCTGGCTCCACGAAACCTGCGATGCCGCCACCGGCCCCTACGCCGTGGTCGCCATCCCGCTGCTCGCCGAGGGCGGCGGCCGCGCCGCCTACCCGTGGCTGGGCCGCATCCTCGTGGTCGATGTGCCCGAGGCCGTGCAGCTGGCCCGGCTGCAGGCCCGCGACGGCGTTGATGCCGCCCTGGCCGCCCGGATGGTGGCCGCCCAGGCCACGCGCGCCCAGCGGCTGGCGATGGCGGACGACGTGGTGGTCAACGACGGCGCGCTGGGCGACCTGCAGGCGGCCGTGCGGCGCCTGCACATCCGCTATCTCGCACTCGCCGCATGACGCGGGATTGGGGACGGGTGCAATTCGCACCCGGACACTGCGACAGCCGAAGGGGCTCGAGTGCGAATTGCACCCGTCCCCATCCGGCCTACTTCGGCCAGAAGGCCCGGATGCCGGCGACGCCCTGTCCGCCGTGCCTGCGCGCCGTGGCGACGTCCTGGGGCCGCAGGCCGCCCAGGGCATAGATCGGCAGCGAAACGCCCTCACGCAGGCGCGAGAAGCGCTCCCAGCCCATCGGCGTGGCCCCGGGATGGCTCGCGGTGGCGTGCACCGGGCCCAGCACCGCGAAATCCAGACCCAGGCGCTCGGCCTGGGCCAGTTCGTCGGCGTCGTGGCAGGAGGCGGCCACCAGCTGGCCGGCCGGCAGCGGCCGCCCGGACAGCGCCATCAGCTGTTTGGAGGTCAGGTGCAGGCCGATGCCCAGGTCGGCAGCCAGGCCCGGCTCGCCGTTGACCAGCAGCTCGGCGCCTGCGGCCTGGCAGCGGGTGCGGGCATCCATGGCCAGCGCCGCCAGGGCCTGGGCCGGCAGTGCCCTGGCGCGCAATTGGATGCGCCGGGCGCCGGCCGCCAGGGCCTTGTCGAGTTTCGCCAGGAAGGCCGCCGCCGACTCGGGCTCGGGGCTGACCAGATACCGCGCCGGCGCCGTCAGCGCCGCCACGACGGGCCGGTCGGCCGGGGGCATGGGGTAGGAAGCCAGCTTCTCGGGCGGCGACCAGGCCAGGGCCTGCTTCTCCAGGCCGCGGGCCGTGCCGGTGAAGCCGGGCACCTCGTACACGTCCAGGACGATGCGCTTGTGCGGATAGGCCTGCGGCACCGACACCAGCGGCTCGGCGCCGAGGATGCGGATGCCGAGTTCTTCCTCGAGCTCGCGGGCCAGGGCGGCGACGGGCGCCTCGCCCGGCTCGACCTTTCCGCCCGGGAATTCCCAGGCGCCGGCCAGGTCGCGCCCGGCGGTGCGCCGGGCCAGCAGGATCCGGCCGCGGGCGTCCCTCAGGACGGCCGCGACCACGTGCACGGGGGGCTCAGGTCGGTCGCCGGGCATGCGTCCGGTTCAGCTCCAGGCCTTCAGTCGAGCTTGCCGTGGCACTGCTTGTACTTCTTGCCGCTGCCGCAGGGGCAGGGATCGTTGCGGCCCACCTTCGGCCCCTCGCGGGTGACCGGGGCAAGCACGCCCTGCCCTTCGGCAGCCAGCGCCTGGGCCTGCTCGGCCTCTTCCTCGGTGCCGTAGCCGCCGGTCTCGGGGTGCTGGAACTGCATCTGGCCGGCCTGGGCGGCGGCGCGCTGGCGCTCGGCGGCCTCCATCGCGGCCACTTCCTCCTCGCTGCGGATCCGCACGCGGGCCAGCAGCGAAACCACTTCCTGCTTGACCTTGTCGAGCATCTCGGTGAAGAGCTCGAAGCTCTCGCGCTTGTACTCCTGCTTGGGCTGCTTCTGGGCGTAGCCGCGCAGGTGGATGCCCTGGCGCAGGTAGTCCATGCGCGCCAGGTGCTCCTTCCAGTTCTGGTCGAGCACGTTGAGCATCAGGTGGCGCTCGAGGTGGCGCATCATCTCCGGACCGATCTGGGCTTCCTTGCCGGCGAACATGCGTTCGCCGGCTTCCAGCACCAGGGCCAGAATGCGCTCGTCGTCGATCGCGTCCTCGGTCTTGGCCGCGCCCTGCAGGTCCACCGCCAGGCCGTACTCGTCGGCCAGGCTGCGCTCGAGGCCCGGCAGGTCCCACTGCTCGTCGATCGACTCGGCCGGCACGAAGCGGCGGGTGAGCTCGGCCAGCACGTCCTCGCGGATGGCGGTGATGGCGTCGTGCACCGACTCGGCCTCCAGCAGCTCGTTGCGCTGCTGGTAGACCACCTTGCGCTGGTCGTTGGCGACGTCGTCGAAGTCGAGCAGGTTCTTTCGGATGTCGAAGTTGTGCGACTCGACCTTGCGCTGGGCGTTCTGGATCTGCTTGGTCACCAGGCCGGACTCGATGACGTCGTCCTCCTTCATGCCCATGCCGCGCATCGCCTTCTGCACCCAGTCGGCGGCGAAGATGCGCATCAGGTTGTCTTCCAGCGACAGGTAGAAACGGGACGAGCCCGGGTCGCCCTGGCGACCGGAACGGCCGCGCAGCTGGTTGTCGATACGGCGGCTCTCGTGCCGCTCGGTGCCGATGATGTGCAGGCCGCCCAGCGCCTTGACCTCGTCGTGGCGCTTCTGCCATTCGGCCTTCACGCGCGCCTTGTCGGCCTCGCTGGCGCCTTCGCCCAGGGCATGCAGCTCGGCCTCGAGCGAACCGCCGAGCACGATGTCGGTGCCGCGGCCGGCCATGTTGGTGGCGATGGTGACGGCCTTCGGGCGGCCGGCGTTGGCGACGATCTGCGCCTCGCGCTCGTGCTGCTTGGCGTTGAGCACCTCGTGCGGGATGCCGGACTTCTTGAGCTGGGTGGCCAGCAGTTCCGATGTCTCGATCGAGGTGGTGCCCACCAGCACGGGCTGGCCGCGCTCGTAGCAGTCCTTGATGTCCTCGATGACCGCGTTGAACTTGGCCGGGCGGGCCAGGTAGACCAGGTCCGGGTGGTCCTTGCGGACCATCGGCCGGTGGGTGGGGATGACCACCACTTCAAGGCCGTAGATGGTCTGGAACTCGTAGGCCTCGGTGTCGGCCGTGCCGGTCATGCCGCCGAGCTTGGCGTACATGCGGAAGTAGTTCTGGAAGGTGATCGAGGCCAGCGTCTGGTTCTCGCGCTGGATCGGCACGCCTTCCTTGGCCTCCACGGCCTGGTGCAGGCCGTCGGACCAGCGGCGGCCCGGCAGGGTGCGGCCGGTGAACTCGTCGACGATCACCACCTCGCCGTCGCGCACGATGTAGTCCACGTCGCGCTGGTAGATGGCATGCGCACGCAGCGCCGCGTTGAGGTGGTGCACCACGGCCAGGTTGTTGCCCGAGTACAGGCTGTCGCCCTCGGCGATGATGCCAGCCTGGCGCAGCAGCTCCTCGGCGTGCTCCATGCCCTGCTCGGACAGGTGCGCCTGCTTGCCCTTCTCGTCCACCCAGAAGTCGCCCTCGCCCTGTTCGGACTCCTGCTTGACCAGCTTCGGGACGATGCGGTTGACCTTGATGTAAAGCTCCGGCGACTCGTCGGCCGGGCCGGAGATGATCAGCGGCGTGCGCGCCTCGTCGATCAGGATCGAGTCGACCTCGTCGACGATGGCGAAGTTCTGGCCGCGCTGGAAGCGGTCTTCCTTGGCCAGCGCCATGTTGTCGCGCAGGTAGTCGAAGCCGAATTCGTTGTTGGTGCCGTAGGTGATGTCGGCGGCGTAGGCGCCCTTCTTGTCGCCGTGCGGCATGCCCGGGTAGACCACGCCGACGCTCATGCCCAGGAAGTTGTAGAGCTTGCCCATCCAGGCCGAATCGCGCTTGGCCAGGTAGTCGTTCACCGTCACCACGTGCACGCCCTTGCCGGCCAGCGCGTTGAGGTAGGTGGGCAGGGTGGCGACCAGGGTCTTGCCTTCGCCCGTGCGCATCTCGGCGATGCGGCCCGAGTGCAGCACCATGCCGCCGATCAACTGCACGTCGTAGTGGCGCAGGCCCAGCACGCGGCGCGAGGCCTCGCGGCAGACGGCGAAGGCCTCGGGCAGCAGGTCATCGAGGGAGGCGCCTTCGGCGACGCGGGCGCGGAACTCGTCGGTCTTGGCCCGCAGGGCCGCATCGTCGAGCTTCTCGAGCTCGGGCTCGTAGGCGTTGATGCGGGCGACATTCTTCTGGAGCTGGCGCAGCAGTCGCTCGTTGCGGCTGCCGAAGATGCGGGTAAGCAAGCTGTTGAGCATTGGGAAAGCCGGTTGGGGAGCGCGCTACGCGCTCGGCGCGAAAGAACAAGGCCGCGGCAGCCCCCGGGGGGCGTCGCGGCCGTCTAGTCTAACGTGGGGACAGGGGACGGGGTATCAAGCCCCGTCCGGGGCCTTCAACCGCGGGCCTGGTCGAGGTAGTTGCGCGGGTTGACCTGACGGCCGTTGAGGGTGACCTCGAAGTGCAGGTGCGAGCCGGTGGAACGGCCGGTGGAGCCCACCTTGGCGATCTGCTGGTCGGCGCGGACCACGTCGCCCACCTTCACCAGGTTGGCCTGGTTGTGCGCGTAGCGGGTCTTGTAGCCGTTGCCGTGGTCGATCTCGACGACGTTGCCGTAGCCGCTGCGCCAGCCGGAGAAGCTGACCACGCCGCCCGCGGCGGCAGTGACCGGGTCGCCGGAGTTGGCGTCGATGTCGATGCCGGCATGGTGGGCGCGGCCGCGACCGAAGGGGTCGGAACGGGCACCGTAGCGCGAGGAGATGTAGCCGGGCGCCGGCATGCGGTGCGGCGTGCCCTGGTTCTCGAGCTTCTGGTTGAAGAGCATCGACTCGAGCACCGAGAGCTGGCGGCCCGAGTGGGCGAACTGCGCCTCGAGGGCGTCGAGGCTGCCCAGCAGGTCGATGGCCGGCACGTCTTCGGCCGCTTCCGAACCACCCTGGCCGGGCAGTTCGTTGAAATCGAATTCGCCGTCCTTGAGCTTGCCGACCTGGGTCAGGCGATCGCCGAGGGCGTTGAGGCGGTTGGCCTGGGCCTGGAGCTCACCGACGCGGGCGGCGATGGCGTTGACTTCCACCTGTGCCTGCTCGCGGGCGACGGCGAGTTCGGCGGCCTGCTGCTCGAACTCGGCCTGCAGCTTGGCGATCTCGGCCTTGGCGGCGCCGTCGGCGCCCCGGGCGAGGAAACCCGCCGAGAAGGCCAGCCCGAGCACCAGTCCGACGATGCCCAGCGCGGACGCCAGGACCTTCGGCTGGTCGAAGGCCAGTTTTTTCGGCCCCCGGAGGAAATTTGCTGCGATGATGACATTCATCATGTCTGACCGGTCCAAACCTTTCGTCCGCGGCTCGGCACCACCGGCCCGCCTGCCCCCCGAAGCGCTCGACGCGCTCTCGGGGACCGGGCTCGCCAGCGTGGTCGAGCGCGCCCGTTGGCTGGGCAAGCTCGACCCCGTGCTTCGCCAGAGTCTCCCCGCCACCTTGGCCGACCAGTGCAGGCTGGCCAACGTGGATGACAAGAACTTGGTCTTCCTTGTCAGCGGCCCGGTCTGGAAGGCCAAGCTGCGGCTGCATGCCGACGCCCTGCTGGGCGCGGCGGCCGCGGCCGGGCTCAAGGCCAGGACGCTGGTGGTGAAGGTGGCTCCGCCCGAACCTGCCATCCCCGCAGGAACCGGCCATTCGAAACCACTTTCCGAGGCAGTCCGCGATTCACTGCGGGCCACCGCCCTGTCGGTCTCTGATCCGGGGTTGCGCGCGCAGCTTCTGCGACTGGCTGGGCCGCCCCGGGGGGACACCGACGGGGCATGATGCCCCGGCGATGCGGGGCTTGTCGTTAACCAGGCGTTAAACGATCGTTAAAGAGTGTGACGCAGTTCTCAGACCGCCTGCGCCGGGTGGGCGTAGGAAATCGGCGCCAGGGCCGGGTCTTCGAAGGTCACCTCTTCCCAGGCCGAGGTATCGGCCAGGAGGGCGCGCAGCAGCTGGTTGTTGAGCGCATGGCCCGACTTGTAGCCATAGAAGGCGCCGATCAGGCTGTGGCCGAGCAGGTACAGGTCGCCGATGGCGTCGAGGATCTTGTGCTTGACGAACTCGTCCTCGTAGCGGAGGCCGTCGTCGTTGAGCACGCGGTAGTCGTCGAGCACGATGGCGTTGTCCATCGAGCCGCCCAGGGCCAGGTTGCGCTCGCGCAGGAACTCGATGTCCTTCATGAAGCCGAAGGTGCGGGCGCGGCTGACTTCCTTCACGAACGAGGTCGTGGAGAAGTCGATCTCGGTGCTCGAGGTGGCCTTGTTGAAGATCGGGTGGGCGAAGTCGATGGTGAAACCGACCTTGAAGCCCTCGAAGGGCTCGAACCGGGCCCACTTGTCGCCGTCCTCGACCTTGATCGGCTTCTTGATGCGGATGAAGCGCTTGGCCTTTTCCTGCTCCTCGATGCCCGCCGACTGCAGCAGGAACACGAAGGGACCGGCCGAGCCGTCCATGATCGGCACCTCGGCCGTGGACAGGTCCACGTAGGCATTGTCGATGCCCAGGCCGGCCATGGCCGAAAGCAGGTGCTCGATGGTCATCACGCGCACGTTGCCTTCCACCAGCGCCGTGCACAGGCTGGTGTCGCCGACCTTCTCGGCCTTGGCGTGGATTTCGATGGGCTGGTCGAAGTCCACGCGCCGGAAGACGATGCCGGTATCGGGCGCAGCCGGGCGCAAGGTCATGTAGACCTTCTCGCCGCTATGCAGGCCCACGCCGGTGGCGCGGATGACGTTCTTTAGTGTGCGTTGTCTGATCATCTTGTGGCGTTCTCCGGGGCAGGAGCGCGCAAAACCGTCCCGAACGATAACACAGCGCCGAACAAACGAAAACCTAACATTCAAACAATTGTATAGATCCTGCAACCTCGTTCACATTCCCGGGCCGTTCCGGCCCCTCCCCCGGGCCTGGGAAAAGGGCCCGCCGGACCTGCCGGCGGGCCAAAGCTTCCCAATCCCCCTGGGGACACACGCCGCGGGCCAGGCCCGCGAGTCCTGCACGGCGGGCCATCCGGGCCCGCCGGTGGTGGCCGCCCCGCGCCTGGTCGGGCGCCCGGGCGGCCGGGTTGCTCAGTCCGCCTGCCGGCGCAGGAAGGCCGGGATGTCCAGGTAGCTGGTGTCGCCCGCCAGGCCCGACAGGGCGGTTTCCGCCCCCGAGACCGGCTCGGCCGAGGCCCGGCCGGCGCGCAGGCCCAAGTGGCCGCCCGGCATCGGGGTGCCATTGGCCTGGGCCGTGGCGGCCTCGTCCACCATGCCGGTGGTGGCGTTGCGAACCAGCTTCACCGGCGCCCGGTAGGCTTCCTTCTCCGGGGTCCGGACCGGCTGGCGCACGACGCCGCGGTTGAGGCCGGTGGCCACCACGGTCACGCGCACTTCGTCCTGCATCTCCGGGTCGAGCGAGGTGCCGATGACGACGGTGGCGTCCTCCGAGGCGAAGTCCTCGATGGTGCGGCCGATCTCGTCGAACTCGGCCATGGTGAAGTCCGGGCCGGCGGTGATGTTGACCAGCACGCCGTTGGCGCCCGACAGGTTCACCTCGTCCAGCAGCGGGTTGGAGATCGCGGCCTCCGCGGCGGCCTGGGCGCGGTCGTCGCCGCGGGCGATGCCGGTACCCATCATGGCCAGGCCCATTTCGGACATGACCGTGCGCACGTCGGCGAAGTCGACGTTGATCAGGCCCGGGCTGACGATCAGGTCGGCTATGCCCTTCACGGCGCCCAGCAGCACGTCGTTGGCGGCACGGAAGGCCTGCACCATGGTCGCCTGGCGGCCGAGCACGGTGATCAGCTTCTCGTTCGGGATGGTGATCAGCGAGTCGCAGTGGTGGCTGAGCTCCTCGATGCCCTTGAGCGCCACCTGCATGCGGCGGCGGCCCTCGAACGGGAAGGGCTTGGTGATGACCGCGACGGTCAGGATGCCCATTTCCTTGGCGAGCTGGGCCACGACCGGGGCCGCGCCCGTGCCGGTGCCGCCGCCCATGCCGGCGGTGATGAACACCATGTCGGCGCCTTCCAGGGCCTCGACGATGCGCTCGCGGTCCTCGAGCGCGGCCTGGCGGCCGACCTCGGGGTTGGCGCCGGCGCCCAGGCCCTTGGTGACGTGGCTGCCCAGCTGCAGCTGCAGCTTGGCGCCACACTGCTTGATGGCCTGCGCGTCGGTGTTGGCGGTGATGAACTCAACGCCCTCCACGCCGGCGTTGACCATGTGCGCCACGGCGTTGCCGCCGCCGCCACCCACGCCCACCACCTTGATCACCGCATTGGGTGCCAGCTTTTCGATCAGTTCAAAATGTGCCATGTCCTCGTCCTCCGTGATTCAAATCCAGGGTTTTCTTTCTGTTCTTGTGTGTGTTGCCTTTGCCTCGAAGACGTCGTTCAGAACTCACCTCGGTACCAGTTCTTGAACTTCGTCCAAATCGTCCCGGCCTTGCCCGCCGACAGCGTCGGGCGGCGCGGGTGTTCAATCTGGCTGCCCCAGAGCAGCAGGCCGACGCCGGTGGCATGCACCGGGTTGCCGACCACTTCGCCCAGGCCGGAGACGTGCTGGGGGATGCCCACCCGCACCGGCATGTGCAGCATTTCCTCGGCCAGCTCGACCACGCCCTCCATGCGCGAGGCGCCGCCGGTCAGCACCAGCCCGGCGCGCACCAGCTCCTCGAAGCCGGAGCGGCGCAGCTCGGCCTGCACGAGCTCGAAGATCTCCTCGTAGCGGTTCTGCACCGCCTCGGCGAGCGCCTGGCGGGCCAGGCGGCGCGGCGGCCGGTCGCCGACGCTGGGCACCTGGATCGACTCCTCGGCGGTGGCCAGCTGGGCCAGGGCGCAAGCGTAGCGGACCTTGATCTGCTCGGCCTCGGGCGTGGGCGTGCGCAGCAGGTGGGCGATGTCGTTGGTCACCTGGTCGCCGGCGATCGGCAGGCTGGCGCTGTGGCGGATCGCACCCTGCACGAACACCGCGATGTCGGTGGTGCCGGCGCCGATGTCCACCAGCACCACGCCCAGCTCCTTCTCGTCGCTGGTGAGCACGGCGGTGCTCGAGGCCAGCGAGCTCAGGATCAGGTCGTCCACCTGCAGGCCGCAGCGCTGCACGCACTTGCTGACGTTGCTGGCCGCCGACTGCGCGCCGGTGACCAGGTGCGCGCGCACTTCCAGCCGCACGCCGCTCATGCCCACCGGGTTGCGGATGCCTTCCTGGGAGTTGTCGACGATGTATTCCTGGGCGATGGCGTGCAGGATCTTCTGGTCGGCCGGCACCGCGACCGCCTTGGCGGCCTCGAGCACGCGGTCGAGGTCGGCATAGGTCACCTCGCCGCCCGCCACCGGCACGATGCCGGGCGAGTTGCGGCATTGGGTGTGGCTGCCGGAGATCGAGGCGTAGACCGAGCGGATCTCGCAGCCGGCCATCAGCTCGGCTTCCTCCACCGCCCGCTGGATCGACTGCACCGTGGACTCGATGTCCACCACGACGCCGCGCTTCATGCCGCGCGATTCGTGCGAACCGATGCCGATCACCTCGATTTCCTGGCCCGGCGAGTACTCGCCCACCAGCGCCGTCACCTTCGACGTGCCGATGTCCAGGCCAACGATCAGCGACTTGTCACCTTTCCTGTTCATGCATTCGTTTCCTGCGACTCGCTCCCAGCCCCGCCGTTCGCGGGAGGGTTGGGGAGTGGGTTTTCGGGCACGACGTCCTTCCAGACGATCGCGAACCCGTTCGTGTAGCGAAGGTCGGCCCGCGCCACCCGGCGCGCCGGGTCCTGGCGAAGCTGCGGCAGCATCCGCGCGAAGCGCGCCAGCCTGGCCTGCGGGTCGCCGCGGCCGGCCTCGAGCTCGGTGCCGTCGCCGAGCACCAGGCTCCAGCTGCCGCGCGCGCTGAGCCTGACGATTTCCACGCGCAGGCCCAGGGGCAGGAACAGCGGCCGGGCGATGCCGTACATCGACATCAGCTCCGAGGCCCGGTCCTCCGGGCCGTCGAACACCGGCAGGCCGGCGCCGGCGCCTGGCGGCGCGGCGAACAGGCGGCCCTGCTCGCTGAGCATCCGGCCGTCGGCCCAGCGCGCCACCGGCAGGTGCTCCTTCAGGCCCACCTCCAGGCGGTCGGGCCAGCGCTTGCGCACTTCCACGTGCTGCACCCAGGGCAACGCGGCCACCGAGCTGCGCACGGCGTCGAGGTCGACGGCGAAGAAGCCGCCCTGCACGTGCGGCAGCACGGCTTCGCGCACGGTGGCCTCGTCGACCTGGGCGAACGCACCGGTCACGGCCAGCTTGCGCATCGGCCAGCGCTCGCCCGCGATCCAGCCGTTGAATACGGCCACCACCGGCAGCGCGACCAGTCCGATCGCCAGGATCCAGGCCGCCAGGCGCATCAGGGCGCTCATGCCCCGCCCTCCCCGGCCGGCAGGCTGGTCTCGAGCACGCGCCAGCACAGCTCCTCGAAGGAAATGCCGAGTTCGCGCGCGGCCTTGGGCACCAGCGAGTGGCTGGTCATGCCCGGCGCGGTGTTCACTTCGAGCAGGTAGTTGTTGCCGGCGGCGTCGCGCATCACGTCAACGCGGCCCCAGCCGCTGCAGCCTGCGGCGCGGAAGGCGGCCAGCGCCAGCGCGCGGATCGCGTCCTCGTCGCCGCCCTGCAGGCCCGGGCACAAGTACTGGGTGTCCTCGGCCTGGTACTTGGCGTGGTAGTCGTAATACTCGCCGGCCGGCACGATGCGGATGCTGGGCAGGGCCAGGTCGCCGAGCACGCCGACGGTGTACTCGCCGCCCACCACCAGCTGCTCCATCAGCAGCTCGCCCGGGTAGCGCGCGGCCAGCTCGACGGCGGCATCCAGGCCGGCCTCGTCGAACACGCGCGAGACGCCCACGCTCGAGCCCTCGCAGGCCGGCTTGACGATCACCGGCAGGCCCAGTTCACGCGCGGCGGCGCGTACCGCGGCGGTGTCGCCGCGGGCCAGGCGCACGTAGCGCGGCGTCGGCAGCCCCAGCGACAGCCAGACCTGCTTGGTGCGGATCTTGTCCATCGCCAGCGCCGTACCGAGCACGCCCGAGCCGGTCAGCGGCACGCCCAGCGCCTCGCACAGGCCCTGCAGCACGCCGTCTTCGCCGCCGCCCTTGTTGCCGTGCAGGATGTTGAATACGCGGTCGAAGCGCTTGTCCACCAGCGCCTGCACCAGCGCCGGGATGCCGTCGACGGCGTGCGCGTCGATGCCGCGTGCGCGCAGCGCCTCGAGCACGTTGCGGCCCGACTCGAGCGACACCTCGCGCTCGGCGCTGGTGCCGCCCATCAGCACGGCGACGCGGCCGAAGTCCTTCGGGTCGGACAGGCGCAGCGGGGCGATGGCGGGCGTCATGCCGCGGCTCCTCCGTCGAGGCCGTTCGCGGCCAGGTCGGCCGCGACCGCGCCGATGTCGCCGGCACCCATCACCAGCAGCAGGTCGCCGTCCCGGAGCACGTCGGCCAGCACCGCCGGCAGCTCGCGGGCCGGGCCGGCCAGCACCGGATCGATCCGGCCGCGGGCGCGGATTGCGCGCGCCAGCGCCTTGGCGTCGGCGCCGACGACGGGCTGCTCGCCCGCCGGGTAGACGTCGGTGAGCAGCACGGCATCCGCGCTCGAGAGCACCGCGGCGAAGTCGTCGAACAGGTCGCGGGTGCGGCTGTAGCGGTGCGGCTGGAAGGCCACCACCAGGCGGCGATCCGGCCAGCCGCCGCGCGCGGCCGCGAACACGGCCTCGAGCTCGCGCGGATGGTGGCCGTAGTCGTCGACCAGCAGCGCCTTGCCGCGACCAAAGTCGAGCTCGCCCTTGAGGTTGAAGCGGCGGCCGATGCCCTGGAACTTCTCCAGCGCCGCGGCGATGCGCGCCGGTGCCACGCCCAGTTCCCAGCCCACGGTCGCGGCAGCCAGGGCATTGAGCACGTTGTGCTCGCCCGGAAGGTTCAGGGTCACCGCCTGCGGCGCCGATTCCGGCAGGTGCAGGGTGAAGTGCATGCAGGGGCCGTCCTGGCGCACGTCGGTGGCGCGCACGTCGGCCTGCCCGCGGATGCCGTAGGTGACCAGGTGGCGCGGCGTCTGCGCGGCCAGCGCGGCCACCTCCGGATCGTCCGCGCACAGCACCGCGAGCCCGTAGAACGGCAGGCGGTGCATGAATTCGTTGAACGCGGCCTGCACGCGGCCGAAATCGCCGCCGTAGTTCTCGAGGTGGTCGGCGTCGATGTTGGTCACCACCGCGACCATCGGGTTCAGGCGCAGGAAGCTGCCGTCGCTCTCGTCGGCCTCGGCCACCAGCCACTGGCCGCCGCCCAGGCGCGCGTTGGCGCCGGCCGACAGCAGCTGGCCACCGATAACGAAGGTCGGGTCCAGGCCGCCCTCGCTGAGCACGCTGGCCACCAGCGAGGTGGTCGTGGTCTTGCCGTGGGTGCCGGCGATGGCGATGCCGCGCTTGAAGCGCATCAGCTCGGCCAGCATCTCCGCGCGCGGCACCACCGGGATGCGCTGCTCGCGGGCGGCGCGCAGCTCCGGGTTATCGGGGCGGATGGCGCTGGAAACGACCACCACGTCGACACCGGCGACGTGCGCGGCGTCGTGGCCGCGGTGCACCATCGCGCCCAGCCCGGCCAGGCGGCGGGTGGTGGCGGAATCGTTCGCGTCCGAACCCGAGACCTGGTAGCCGAGGGTCACCAGCACTTCGGCGATGCCGCTCATGCCGACGCCACCGATGCCGATGAAGTGCACGCGCGAGAAGGCGCGGGCCAGGTCCCCGGTTTGCTGCAGGCGGCGACGGATCATGCGCGGGCCTCCTCGAGCACGATGCCGGCGACGCGCTCGGCGGCGTCGGCGTGGGCGATGGCGCGGGCGGCCCCGGCCATGGCCAGGCGGCGCGCGGCGTCGGGCAGCAGGCCACCGGCCACGGCGGCCATGCGCTCGGCGAAACCCTCGCCTTCCGGCACCATCACGGCGGCACCGGCCTCGACCAGGTATTCGGCGTTGCGGGTCTGGTGGTCGTCGACCGCAGCCGGGAACGGCACCAGCACCGAACCGACGCCGGCGGCGCACAGCTCGGCCAGGGTCAGCGCGCCGGCGCGGCACACCACCAGGTCGGCCCAGCCATAGGCCTCGGCCATGTCGGCGATGAAGGGTTCGACGCTGGCCGCCACGCCGGCCTCGGCGTAGGTGGCGCGGGTGGCGTCGGCGTGGCGTTCGCCGCACTGGTGGCGCACCTGCGGACGCTGGTCGGCCGGCAGCCCGGCCAGTACCTGCGGCAGCACGCGATTGAGCGCGTTCGCGCCCTGGCTGCCGCCCAGCACCAGCAGGCGCGGCGCGCCGCCACGACCTTCGAAACGCGCGGCCGGCGCCGGCAGCGCGGCGATCGCCGGGCGCACGGGGTTACCCACCACCTCGGCCTTGCCGGCCGGGAAGCTGCCCGGGAAGCCGCACAGGACGCGGCGCGCGAAGCGCGAGAGCACGCGGTTGGTCAGGCCCGGGGCGCGGTTCTGCTCGTGCACCAGCAGCGGCCGGCGCAGCAGCCAGGCACACAGGCCGCCCGGGCCGGCGACGTAGCCGCCGAAGCTCACCACGGCGCGCGGGCGCAGGCGGCGCAGCACCGCCAGCGCCTGCAGGCAGGCGCGCGCCAGGCCGAACGGCGCCTTGAGCAGCGCCAGCACGCCCTTGCCGCGCAGGCCGCGCACGCGCAGGGTTTCCACCTCGATGCCGGACGACGGCACCAGCCGGGTCTCCATGCCGCCTTCCGAACCCAGCCAGACGACGGGCACGTCGCGCCGGCGCAGGGCCTCGGCCACGGCCAGGCCGGGGAAGATGTGGCCGCCGGTGCCACCGGCCAGGATCAGCACGGGCGCGTTGCCGGCGCTCATGCCACCGCTCCGATCTTCGGTTCGACGCGATGGCGCGAGCCACGCGGACCCGCGCTGGCCGGCATCACCGCGGCCGGCGACTGCTCCGGCATCGGCGCGTCGAAGCGCGGCGCGGACTCGTCGGCCGGCACCGCACCGGCGCCGCGCAGGCGCGCGACCTGGCGCTCGGCCCGGTCGAGCTCGTAGCTCACGCGAAGCAGCAGGCCGATGGCCGCACAGGTGATCAGCACGCTCGAGCCACCCGAGGACACCAGCGGCAGGGTCAGGCCCTTGGTGGGCAGCAGGCCAAGGTTCACGCCGATCGAAACGAAGGCCTGCAGGCTGATCCACAGGCCCACGCCGAAGGCGCAGAAGCCGGCGAAGTAGCGCCGCATCTCGACCGCGCGCAGGCCGATGCTGAAGGTGCGCCAGGCGAACAGCGCGAACAGCGCGATGATGCCCACCGAACCGGCGAAGCCCAGTTCCTCGGCCGTCACCGAGAAGATGAAATCCGTGTGCGCCTCGGGCAGGTAGAACAGCTTCTGCACGCTGCCGCCCAGGCCGACGCCGAACCACTCGCCGCGGCCGATCGCGATCAGGGCCTGGGTGAGCTGGAAGCCGTCGTTGAACGGGTCTTCCCAGGGATTGAGGAAGGACTTCAGGCGCGCCACGCGGTAGGGCGCGGCCACCGCCACCGCCGCCAGCACCGGCAGCACCGCGGCGCCGATCAGCAGCAGGTGGGCGATGCGCGCGCCACCGAGCCAGACCATGCCGGCGGTGATGGCGATAATCAGGGCGGCCGAACCGAAGTCGGGCTGCAGCAGGAGCAGCAGCACCAGGAAGCCGGCCACGCCCAGCGGCTTGAGCAGGGTGGACCACTTCTGGCCGATCTCGTCGCGGTAGCGCACGACGTAGCTGGCCAGCCAGATGATCAGCAGCAGCTTGACCGCCTCGACCGCCTGGAACTTCGACACGCCCAGGTTGATCCAGCGCTGCGCGCCGTTGACCGTGTAGCCGATGCCCGGCATGAACACCAGGCCAAGCAGCACGATGCAGGCCAGCAGCAGCAGGTGGTTGTGGCGCTCGATGAGCTTGAGTTCGGTGCGCATCAGGCCGATGGCCAGCGCCGCGCCCAGCCCGAGGAACACCACGTGGCGGGTGAGGAAGTAGAACGGGCCGACGTCCAGGCCCTCGGCGATGGCGATCGAGCTCGAGCCGACCATCACCACGCCGAAGCCGGCCAGCACCAGGGCAAGGCCGAGCAGCAGCGGGTCGTAGCGCCCGCCGATCTGCTCGAGCTTGGTGGCCTGGCTGGCGCGCTCGTCGAGGAAGCTCATGTCAGCGCACCTTCAACGTGGCCAGGCCGACCAGCACGAGCATCACCGAGATGATCCAGAAGCGCACGATCACGCGCGGCTCCGGCCAGCCCTTGAGCTCGAAGTGGTGGTGGATGGGCGCCATGCGGAACACGCGGCGGCCGGTGAGCTTGAAGCTGGCGACCTGGATCATCACCGACAGCGTCTCGATGACGAAGATGCCGCCCATCAGCACCAGGATCGCCTCCTGGCGCACGATCACGGCGATGGTGCCGATCACCGCGCCCAGCGCCAGTGCGCCGATGTCGCCCATGAACACCATCGCCGGATAGGTGTTGAACCACAGGAAACCCAGCCCGGCGCCGGCGATGGCCGCGCAGACGATGGTGATCTCGCCCGCGCCCGGGATCGACGGGATCTGCAGGTACTCGGAAAACACCGCGTTGCCCGAGGCATAGGCGAACACGCCCAGCGCGCCGGCCACCAGCACCGTCGGCATGATCGCCAGGCCGTCGAGGCCGTCGGTCAGGTTGACCGCGTTGGAGAAGCCGACGATCCAGAAGTAGGCCAGCACCACGAAGCCCGCGCCCAGCGGGATCGCGAAGTCCTTGAGCAGCGGCAGGAACAGCGTGGTGTTGTTGGCGTGATCGGCGGTGAAGAACAGCACCAGCGCCGCGGCCAGGCCGAACAGCGACTGCAGCGCGTACTTGTGCCGCGACTTCAGCCCGTTCGGGTCGCGCCGGACGATCTTGATCCAGTCGTCGAGCCAGCCGATGGCGCCGAAGGCCAGCATCACCGCCAGCAGCACCCAGACGTAGCGGTTGCGCAGATCGGCCCAAAGCAGCGTCGACAGGGCGATGGTGAGCAGGATCAGCGCGCCGCCCATGGTCGGCGTGCCGGCCTTGGAGAAGTGGCTCTGCGGGCCGTCGCTGCGGATCGGCTGGCCGCCCTTGAGCCGGGCCAGGCGGGCGATCACCCGCGGGCCCAGCCACAGCGAGAGCAGCAGCGCGGTGAGCGCGCCGAGGATGCCGCGGAAGGTGATGTAGCCGAACAGCGGCGGCATCCACCCCATCTCGTGCAGCCAGCGGGCCAGTTCAAGCAGCATCGTTTGCGGTTCCTTCGCGGTCGGCGGCCAGCAGCGCGGCCAGCACCTTGTCCATCGCGCTCGAGCGCGAGCCCTTGACCAGGCAGCGCAGCCCCGCCGGCGCGGCGGCGAGCGCCGGGCCGAGCGCGGCCAGCAGGCCGGCCTGGTCGTCGAAATGGTTTGCGCCGCTGCCGAAGGCGCGGCTGGCGGCGGCGCTGAGCGTGCCCACCGTCCACAGGCGCTTGATGCCGGCGCGCAGGGCCTGGCTGCCGGCTTCGGCGTGCAGGGCCTCGGCGCCTTCGCCCAGTTCGAACATGTCGCCCAGCACCAGCCAGGCCTCGCCGCCCGCCTCGGCCAGCGCGGCGATCGCCGCGGCCACCGAACCCGGGTTGGCGTTGTAGCTGTCGTCCACCAGCACCACGCCGCTGCGCAGCGCGTGCGGCACCTGCCGGCCCGGCACCGGCGGCGCCTCCTGCAGGCCGGCGACGACGTGTTCGAGCCGGGCACCGGCCGCCAGCGCCAGGCCGGCGGCGGCCAGCGCATTCATCACGCTGTGCCGGCCCGGCAGCGGCAGGCGCAGGCGCGCGTCGCCGGCCGGCGTGTGCAGGGTGAACTCCGACGCTTCCGCGCCCAGGCGCAGGTCGCTGGCGCGCAGGTCGGCGTCGTTCTCCAGGCCGAAGCGCAGCACGCGCCGGCCGCCGATGCGCTGCATGAACAGCGGCGCGAAGGCGTCGTCGGCATTGACCACCGCCACGCCGTCATCGGGCAGCGCCTCGTAGACCGCGCCCTTGGTTTCGGCCACGCCCAGCAGGCTGCCCATGCGCTCGAGGTGGGCCGGCATGATGTTGTTCACCAGCGCCACCTGCGGCGGCACGATCGAGGCCAGGTAGGCGATGTCGCCCGGCTTGCCGGCGCCCATCTCGTAGATGGCGAAGCGGGCGTCCTCGGGCGCGTCGAGCACGGCCAGCGGCAGGCCGATCTCGTTGTTGCGGTTGCCCGGGTTGGCGTAGGCCAGGCCGGCGCGCGAAAGGATCGACAGCACCAGGGTCTTGACCGAGGTCTTGCCGTTGCTGCCGGTCAGCGCCACCACCACGGCCGGGCGGCCCTGCTGCACGCCGGCGGCAAGCTCGCCCAGCGCGTCCTGGGTGTCGGCGCACAGCACCTGCGGCAGCACGCAGTCGACCTCGCGCTGAACCAGCAGGGCGGCGGCGCCGGCGGCCTGGGCCTGCGCGGTCAGGTCGTGGGCGTCGTGGCGCTCGCCGCGCAGGGCGACGAACAGCGCGCCCGGCTGCAGCGTGCGGGTGTCGGTGCCGACCGAGGTGACCTCGACGTCGGCGCCCAGGTGCCGGCCTTCGACCCAGCGGGCCACCTGCGAGAGCAGCACCGGCCTCATGCGCGCGCCTCCAGCAGCGAGCGCGCGACCTGCAGGTCGTCGAACGCATGCTTCACGCCGCCGACCTCCTGGTAGGGCTCGTGGCCCTTGCCGGCCACCAGCACCACGTCGCCGGCGCCGGCGCCTTCCAGCGCGAGCGCGATGGCGCGGGCGCGGTCGCGCTGCACGGTGACCGCGGCGGCATCGCGGAAGCCTGCGAGGATGTCGGCGACGATGGCGTCACCGTCTTCGCGGCGCGGGTTGTCGTCGGTGACCACCACGCGGTCGGCGCCTGCCTCGGCGATCGCCGCCATCTGCGGGCGCTTGCCGGCGTCGCGTTCGCCGCCGCAGCCGAACACGCAGGTGAGCCGGCCCGGCGTGTGGCCGCGCAGGCTGGCCAGGGCCTGTTCCAGCGCGTCGGGCGTGTGCGCGTAATCGACCACCACCAGCGGCTGCCCGGCGCCGCCGCCGACGCGGCTCATACGGCCACCGACCGGCTGCAGGCGCGGCAGCATCGTCGCCACGTCGGCCAGCGGCCAACCCAGGGCGCGCAGCGCGCCGGCCACGGCCAGCAGGTTGTCGACATTGAAGCGGCCCAGCAGCGGCGATTCGACCGGCAGGTGCTGCCCGGCCTCGACCAGCTCGAAGCGCAGGCCCTGGGGCAGCAGCTGCACCGCGTCGGCGCGCAGGCGCGCGGCGGCATTGCCCCGGGCGCTCACGCCGATCACGTCCACGCCCGCCGCGATGCCGCCGGCCAGGCCGGCGCCGAAGGCGTCGTCGAGGTTGAGCACCACGGCCTGCAGGGTCGGCCAGGCGAACAGCCGGGCCTTGGCGGCGCCGTAGGCCTCCATGCTGCCGTGGAAGTCGAGGTGGTCGCGGGTGAGGTTGGTGAACACGGCGACGCGGAAGGCGACGGCATCCACGCGGCCCTGCTCGAGCGCATGCGAGCTCACTTCCATCGCCACGTGGCTGGCGCCCTGGTCGCGCATGCCGGCGAGCAGGCGGTGCACGGCGATCACGTCGGGCGTGGTGCGCTCGCCGGGTTCGATCGCGCCGTGCAGGCCGGCGCCGAGCGTGCCGATGGTGCCGGCGGTGGCACCCGACAGGTGCAGGGCCTGGGCCAGCAGCTGCACGGTGGAGGTCTTGCCGTTGGTGCCGGTGACGCCCACCACCTGCGCCTGGCGCGAGGGCGAGCCGTAGAAACGATCGGCCAGTTCGCCCTGGCGCGCGCGCAGGCCCGGCACCGCGACCGCGTTCTCCGGCAGCGCCAGGCCTTCCGGCGCCGGCGGCTCGAACAGGATCGCGCCGACGCCGGCGGCCTCGGCCTGGGCCGCGTGGCGCAGCCCGTGCGTGCTGGCGCCGGCGAGCGCCACGAAGGCGTAGCCGGGGCGGAGTTCGCGGCTGTCGGCGGCCAGGCCGGTCAGCACCGGATTGAACGCCGGCGGGGGCGCAGCGACGCCCCCGAGCAGTTCGTGCAGCGGCATGGCGCGGCTCATGGGCCTGCCCCCGGCGGCGCGGGCCGCTTGCGTTCCTTGGCCGCCTGCGCGGCGTACCACTGCTCGATGTCGTCCGGCGGCACGTCCATCAGGCGCAGCGCGCCTTCCATCACGCGGTGGAAGACCGGCGCCGACACCGCGCCGCCGCCGTACTCCATTCCCTGCGGCTCGTGGATCACCACGGCCATGGCGAAGCGCGGGTTGGTGGCCGGCACCAGGCCGACGAACACCGCGGCATAGCGCTTGGCGGCATACCCGCCGCCGTCGGCCTTGCGCGAGGTGCCGGTCTTGCCGGCCACGCGATAGCCCAGCACCGCCGCCCGGCGCGCCGTGCCATCGGGGCCGACCACGGTCTCGAGCATGCCCATCAGGTCGGAGGCGATGGCCGGGTCCACCACCTGGGTGCCCTCGCCCGCGCCACCCTTGACGAAGGTCACGTCCATCAGCCGGCCCTCGTTGCCGATGGCGGCGTAGGCACGCGCCAGCTGCAGCGGCGTCACCGACAGGCCGTAGCCGTAGGAGATGGTGGCCTTCTCGGTCGGACCCCAGCGCCGGACCGGCGGCAGCATGCCCGGCAGCTCGCCCGGGAAACCGCTGCCGGTGCGCTCGCCGAAGCCGAAGCGGCGGAAGACGTCGTACTGGTGCTCGGTGGAGAGCTCGTTGGACACCTTGATGGCGCCGACGTTCGAGCTCTTGGTCAGGATGCCGGTGAGCGTGAGCATGCCGTAGTTGCGGAAGTCGCGCGGCATGTAGCCACCCGGCAGGGCGATGTAGCCGGGCGCGGTCTGGATCGGCGTGTCGGGGGTGAACTTGCCCGACTCGAGCGCGGCCGCGATGGTAATCGCCTTCATCACCGAGCCCGGCTCGAGGATGTCGGTGACGGCGCGGTTGCGGCGCGACTCGCCGTCGGCGCCGACGCGTGAATTGGGGTTGTAGGACGGCTGGTTGACCATCGCCAGCACTTCGCCGGTGGGCACGTCGAGCACGACGATCGAGCCGCTCGGCGCGCCGGTCTCGATCAGCGCCGACTTGAGCTCGCGATAGGCGAGGTACTGGATGCGGCGGTCGATCGACAGCACCAGGTCCTTGCCCGGCTCGGCGGCCTCGACCAGGTCGACGTTCTCGACGATGCGACCGCGCCGGTCGCGGATCACGCGCTGGCTGCCTTCCTTGCCGGTCAGCCACTCGTTGAAGGCCAGCTCCAGGCCTTCCTGGCCCTTGTCGTCGATGTTGGTGAAGCCCAGCACGTGCGCCAGCACCTCGCCGTGCGGGTAGAAGCGCCGGAACTCGCGCTGCGAGTACACGCCCGGGATACCGAGATCGGTGATCTCGTCGGCCACGTCCGGGTTCAGGTGCCGGCGCAGGTAGACGAACTCCTTGTCGGCACGCTCCGACACGCGCCGGGCCAGCACCTCCTGCGGGATCTGCAGCGCACGCGCCAGCTCCGGCAGGCGGTCGGCGTGCAGCAGCAGTTCCTTGGGGTTGGCCCAGATCGACTCGACCGGCGAGGACACCGCCAGCGGTTCGCCGTTGCGGTCGGTGATCATGCCGCGCGAGGTGGCGATGGGGATCTCGCGCAGGAAACGGGCGTCGCCCTGCTGCTGGTAGAACTCCTCGCTGATCACCTGCAGGTGCGCGGCGCGCGCCACCAGCACGGCGCAGCAGGCGCCGAGCACGCCGCCGACCACCATCAGGCGCTTGCGCGGGCTGTAGCTGCTGCGCAGGCTCATGGGCGCAGCACCACGATCTGGTCGTCGCCCGGGAAGGTCATGCCCAGGCGCGTGCCGGCCACCTGCTCGATGCGATTGGCCTCCGACCAGGTGGCCTGCTCGAGCTGCAGGCGGCCGAATTCGATGTTGAGCTCGTCGCGCTGCTTTTCCAGCGTGCTCAGGGCGATGTAGGCCTGCCGGTGCTCGTGGCGCGACCAGACCACGCCCAGGGCGCTGGCGATCACCGCCAGGGCAAGGGCCAGCAGCAGGAAGTGCCGGACGCTCACGGCAGCTTCTCCGCGACGCGCAGCACCGCGCTGCGGGCGCGCGGGTTGTCGGCGACTTCCTGGGCCGTGGCGCGAAGGGCGCCGGAGACGTCGAGCAGGGTCGGCGAGAACGCCTCCGGGGCGGGCATGCGGCGGTTGCCCGGCGGCGCCTTGGCGTGCCGGGCGATGAACTGCTTGACGATGCGGTCTTCGAGCGAGTGGAAGCTGATCACCGCCAGCCGGCCGCCCGGCCTGAGCACGGACAGGGCCGCGTCGAGCCCGGCCTCGAGGTCGTCGAGCTCGCGGTTGATGAAGATGCGGATGGCCTGGAAGCTGCGCGTGGCCGGGTGGATCTTGCCGTCGCCACGCGGCATCACCGAGGCGATCAGCTCGGCCAGCTGCGCCGTGCGCTCGAGCGGCGCCTCGGCCCGGCGGGCGACGATGGCGCGGGCGATGCGCCGGCTCATCTTCTCCTCGCCATAGGTCCAGAGCACGTCGGCGATCTCGCGCTCGTCGGCGCGCGCCAGCCAGGCCGCGGCGCTTTCGCCGGACTCCGGGTCCATGCGCATGTCGAGCGGGCCGTCCTTGCCGAAGCTGAAGCCGCGCTCGGCCACGTCGAGCTGGGGCGAGGACACGCCGAGGTCGAACAGCACGCCGTCGAGGCCGGCGGCGGCCTCGTCCCACTGCGCCAGGCCGGCGAAGGAACCGCGGCGGACGACGACCCGCCCGTCCGCGCCGAAAAGCGCGTGGGCGGTGGCGATCGCTTCCGGATCCTTGTCCATCACCAACAGCCGTCCATCCGGCCCCAGCCGGTCGAGCACGCCGCGCGCATGGCCCCCTCGCCCGAACGTGCCATCCAGATACCTGCCATCCCTGCGTACCTGCAGGCCGTCCATGACCTGCGCCCACATCACCGGGAGATGGCTGGGCTGCGTCGTGCCACGCATCCCGGCCACGCCCGTCACAGCCTCAGGTCGAGCATGTCCTCGCTGATCTCGTCTTCCCCGATGGTCAGACGGATCTGCGCGAGGTGCGCCTGCTCGCTCCACAATTCGAACTTGCCGCCCATGCCCAGCAGCACGGCCTTCTTCTCGATGCCCGCGGCGTTGCGGTGGCTGGCCGGCAGCAGCACGCGGCCGTTGCCGTCGGGCTCGACCACGGTGGCCGCACCCACGAGCTTGAGCTGCAGGTTGCGGTGCACGCGCTTGGCGTTGGGCAGGGCATTGACCTGGTCGCGGACCTTTTCCCAGGCCGCTTCCGGGTAGAGCCACAGGCAGCCGGATTCGTAGGGGTTGTAGGTGACCACCAGGCGGTTGGCGCAGGCGCGCGCGACCAGGTCGCGGTAGGCCGTCGGAATGGCCAGCCGCCCCTTGTCATCGATCGTGATCGCCGTTTCGCCCTGGAACATCGCCCTGGATCCGCCCTTAACCACCGAAAACCACAAAAAACCCGGATTTCCCTCAGATGTCCACGTTAGACCTGCCCCGGAGGGGTGTCAAGGACAAATTCGGGAGAAATTCGCCAAGCGGATCAAGGCGTTGCGCGGAACTTGAGAGTCTTGTTTAAGAACCATTCGGCAACTGTTGTTTCACATGGATTTGATCCAAAGATGTGAAACACATCGCAAACAGCGGCCAGCCAGAGGGCCGCAGGGCCGCTCGCCACCCCGGGGGCGTCCAGGGCGGCTCGGGTGCGCGATCGGCGCGGAAGGAAGTGGCGGAGCCGGCCGGTAAGCCGGGTTCTGTCGTGGACAGTCATTCCTCTGGGACCTGCGTCACCGCAGGCCTCAAGCAGCCAACCCGGGTGCGGCACGAGCCATGCCATAGCACCCCTATTTGGCCTTGCTCCAGGTGGGGTTTGCCGTGCCCCGCGGCGTTGGCCCCGCGGGCGGTGGGCTCTTACCCCACCGTTTCACCCTTGCCACGCGCCCTCGCGGGCCGTTCGGCGGTTTGCTTTCTGTTGCACTTTCCGTCGGCTCACGCCGCCCAGGCGTTACCTGGCACCCTGCTCTGTGGAGCCCGGACTTTCCTCGGCGCATTGCTGCGACGCGACTGTCCTGGCCGACTCCGCCGGCGCGGATTGTCTCACATCGCCGCCGCGGGCATCGCTCAGCCGCCGTCGCCGCCGTAGAGCGCCTTGCGCGGCGCGCCGCTCAGATCGGCCGCGAGCCTTGCGGCGACCGACGGCTTGAGGTGCTCGCTCAGGCGCGCATAGATGCGCTGGCCTTCGCGCAGGCGCGCCTCGGCATCGTCCTCGCAGCCGCGCACGACGATGACGAACTCGCCCTTGCGCTGGTTCTCGTCGGAGGTCACGCGCTGCGCGATGTCGCCCAGCGTGTCGCCCAGCACCGTCTCGAACAGCTTGGTGAGCTCGCGTGCGAGCACCGCTTCGCGCTGCGCTCCGAATTCGGCCACCAGGTCGGCAAGGCATTCCTCGATGCGGTGTGAGCTTTCGTAGAACACCAGCGTGCGCGTTTCCCTCGCCAGCGCCTGCAGGCGTTCGCGCCGCGCGCCGGCCTTGGCCGGCAGGAAACCCTCGAAGCAGAAGCGATCGGACGGAATGCCGGCCACCGACAGCGCCGCGATCGCCGCGCAGGCTCCGGGCACCGGCACCACCCGCAGCCCGGCCGCGCGCACCTCGCGCACCAGCCGGTAGCCCGGGTCGCTGACCAGCGGCGTGCCGGCGTCGGACACCAGCGCCAGGGCCTCGCCGGCCTTCAGGCGCTCGACCAGCCTCCAGGCGATGTCGGCCTCGTTGTGTTCGTGCAGCGCCAGCAGCGGCCGCTCGATGCCCAGGGCCTGCAGCAGCTGGCGCGTGTGCCGGGTGTCCTCGGCGCAGATCGCGTCGACGCCGGCCAGCACGGCGCGCGCCCGTGCCGTCAGGTCGCCCAGGTTGCCGATGGGCGTGGCCACCACGTGCAGCGCCCCTGCCTGTACCGTTGTCATGACCGCGCCCTCCGTGTGCACCGGCTATCATCTTACGCGGCAACCCATCCGGACCCCGACCATGCTGCGAACCGCCCCACTGCTGCTTGCCATCGCGTTGCTCGCCGGCTGCGCCAGCGTCAGCGTGCAGCGCGAGCCCTCGGCCACGTCGACGGCACCCGCCGCCGCGCCGACGCCGGCCTCGCGCCTGGCCGAAGAAGGCCGCCACGCCGAGGCCGCCGCGGCCTACGCCGCCCTGGCCGCCGAAAGCCGCGGCGCCGCCCGCGAGCGCGCTTGGCTGCGTGCCGCCTGGCAGCACCGCCTGGCGGGCAACGAGGCCGCCGCGCGCGAGGCCTGGTCGAACGTGCCGCGGCGCCGGCTCGAGGGGCGCGATGCGCTGCTGCACGACCTGCTCGGCGCCGGCTTCCAGCTCCGGGGCGGCCGGGCCGATGCGGCGCTGGCCCTGCTCGGCCAGTCGCGCGCTTCCGTGCCGGGCGAACTGGCCGCCGACTGGCATGGCCAGCGCGCCGACGCCCTGCGCCAGCTCGGCCGCGGTTTCGACGCGGCCGGCGAGCTGGCCTGGCTGGCGGCACTGCAGTCCGGCGAGGCGCGCGTGGCGACGGTGGGTGAGATCGTCTCGCTGCTTTCGGCCGAAACCGACGCCAGCCTTTCGGCGAAGGCGGCCGCGCTGCCGACGGGCCACCCGCTCTACGCCTACGCGGGGCGCACCTTGTCCCAGCGCGGGCTGCCGCTGCCCCGCCCCTACGACCGGGCTGGCTCCACCCCGGCGCTCGACGCGCTGCCGCCGGCCGAGCCGGACGGCTACCGGCCGCCCGAGCGCCTGGCCGTGCTGCTGCCGCTGAGCGGCCCGCTGGCCACGGCCGGCCAGTCGGTGCGCGAAGGCGTACTGGCGGCTTATTACGCCGAGCCGCGGCGCCGCCCGGCGCTGCGCTTCTACGACACGGCCGCACCCGGCGGCCTGCGCGAGGCGCTGGCCCGCGCCACCGCCGATGGTGCCCAGATGCTGATCGGCCCGCTCTCGCGCGAAGAGGTGAACACCGTTTTCGCCACGCCGGAGCTGTCGCTGCCGACGGTGGCGCTCAACCGCGGCGGCAATGCGACCACGCCGGGCAGCGCGAGTTTCGCGCTGGCCCCCGAGGACGAGGGCGTCGCGGCGGCCGAACGCCTGCTCGAGCGCGGCCAGCGCCGCGTGCTGGTGGTGACCCAGGCCGACGAGAACGCGCGCCGTGCGCTGGAAAGCTTCCGCGCGCACCTGGCCGCCGGTGGCGGCGAGGTCATCGGCGAAGTGATGGTTTCGCCCGACAACCCCGACTACGTGCCGGCCCTGCAGCAGGCCGTGGCCAGCGCCGGCGGCCTGCGTCCGGACGCCCTGTTCCTGAGCCTCAAGGCCGCCGAGGCCCGGCTGCTGGCCAGCCAGGTCGAGCCGGCCGGCCTGGTCGGCGTGCCGCGCGTGGCGACCTCGCTGATCCTCTCGGGCGCCAACCTGCGCCTGGACGTCGAACTCGAAGGCATCGAATACCCGGAGCTGCCCTGGCTGATCGGCCTGCGCGGCGGCCTGCCCGACGCCGACACGCTGGGCAGCACCCTGCCGGCGGCGCAGGGCGGCGGCGCGCGGCTGTTCGCCTTCGGCGTCGATGCCTGGCGCCTGGCCAGCTACCTCGACCGCCTGGTGTCCGACCCGGGCGCGCAGGTGCGCGGCGCCACCGGCGAACTCACGCTCGACGCCACCGGCCTGGTGCGGCGCAAGCCGGCCTGGGCGGTGTTCAGCGGCGGCCGCCCGCGGCCGGCGCCCGACGGCGCCCTGCTGCCCGATGCCGGCGCGCCCTGAAAAGCGCGCCACCGGCGACGCGGCCGAAACCGCCGCGCGCCATCTGCTCGAAGGCGAGGGCCTGCGGCTGCTCGCCAGCAACGTCAACTTCCGCTTCGGCGAACTCGACCTGGTGATGCGCGAAGGCGAGTGGATCGTGTTCGTGGAAGTGCGCTACCGCCGCGACGAGCGCTACGGCGGCGGGCTGGCCTCGGTCGACCGCCGCAAATGCCGCCGCGTCGCCCTGGCCGCCCGCGCCTGGCTGGCCCGCCACCCGGAACTGGCCAACGCGCCCTGCCGCTTCGACATCGTCGCCGCCTCCCCCGCCGGCCTCGACTGGCACCGGGCCGCTTTCACCCTCGACGACCTGTGAACTGCCCTAGACTCGACGCATGGCCGAACTGCCCGCGAACGTCGCCGAGGAACTGACTGCCCTGCTGGGGCCGGACGGGCTGCTGCTTGATCAAGCCGAGCGGCTGGCCTACGGCTACGACAACTCGCGGCGGCAGGGCTTGCCGCTGGCGGTGGCGCTGCCGACGGATGCTGCGCAGGTGCAGGCGATCGTGCGCCTGTGCCGCGCGCACAGGCTGCCGATCGTCGCGCGCGGCCGCGGCACCAACACCACAGGCGCCAGCGTGCCGGGCGAGGACGCGCTGGTGGTCTCGTTCGAGCGCATGGACAAGGTGCTGGCCATCCGCCCGGGCGACCGCGTCGCGGTGGCGCAGCCGGGCCTGCTCAACGGCGACCTGCAGGCGGCGCTGGCGCCGCATGGCCTGTTCTGGCCGCCCGACCCCACCAGCTCGGCCTTCTGCAGCATCGGCGGCAACCTGGCCTGCAACGCCGGCGGCCCGCGCGCCGTGAAGTACGGCGCCACCCGCGACAACGTGCTGGCGCTCAGGGCGGTCACCGGCACGGGCGAGCTGGTCGAGTTCGGCGTGGCCACCACCAAGGGCGCCAGCGGCTACGATCTCTCGCGGCTGCTGATCGGCTCCGAAGGCACCCTGGCGCTGATCGTCGAAGCCACGCTTCGGCTCACGCCCACGGCCACGCACCGGCGCGCGCTGCGCGCGCTCTACACCGACGTCGAAAGCGCGGCGGCGGCGGTGGCGCGGCTGATGGCGCAGCCGGTCACGCCCTCGATGCTCGAATTCATGGACGGTGACTGCGTGCGCCTGGCGCGCGAGGTCGGCGGTGCCGACCTGCCGGCCGCGGCCGGCGCCCTGCTGATGCTCGAGGCCGACGGCGAGGCCGCCGTGCTCGACGCCGCCGAGTCGGCCCTGCGCCGCGCCGCCGAAGGCCCCGGCTGCCTGTCGGTGGACGCCGCGGCCAGCGAGGCCGAGCGCGAAAAGCTCTGGGCCGCGCGAAAGGCACTGTCGCCCTCGCTGCGCACGCTGGCGCCGGGCAAGATCAACGAAGACGTGGTGGTGCCGGTGTCGCGCATCCCCGAACTGGTGGCCGCCGTGCGCGCCGCCGCCGCGGCGCAGTCGCTGGCCATCGTCTGCTTCGGCCATGCCGGCAACGGCAACCTGCACGTGAACATCCTCTACGACCCGGCCGACGCCGCGCAGGTGGCGCGCGCCGATGCCGCGCTCGAGGCGGTGTTCGACGCGGTGATCGCGCTCGGCGGCCTGGTCTCGGGCGAACACGGCATCGGCCTGGCCAAGCGCGACTTGCTGGCGCGCTCGCTGTCGCCGCCGACGCTGGCGCTGATGCGCGCGATCAAGGCGCAGTTCGACCCCGACGGCATCCTCAACCCCGGCAAGGTGCTGCCGCCGCCATGACGCGGCCGCGCAGCGAACTGGAAGCCCTGCTGGGCGAGATCCGCGCCTGCCGGCTGTGCGAGGCGCAGCTGCCGCTGGGCCCGCGACCGGTGCTGCGCGCCAGTGAAACCGCGAGCCTGCTGGTGGTCGGCCAGGCGCCCGGCACGCTGGTGCACGGCAGCGGCATCCCCTGGGACGACGCCAGCGGCGTGCGCCTTCGCGAGTGGATGGGCCTGGACAAGGCGCGCTTCTACGACGAGTCGAAAGTGGCGATCGTGCCGATGGGCTTCTGTTATCCGGGTCGCGGCGCCTCGGGCGACCTGCCGCCGCGCCCCGAGTGCCGCGCCACCTGGCACCCGCGCCTGCTGCCGCTGCTGCCGCGCATCGGGCTGGTGCTTGCGATCGGCCAGTACGCGCAGGCTTACTTCCTCGGCGAGACCCGCAAGAAAACCCTCACCGACACCGTGCAGGCCTGGCGCGACTACGCGCCGCGCATCATCCCCCTGCCCCACCCCAGCCCACGCAACGTCGGCTGGTTCAAACACAACCCGTGGTTCGACGCCGAGGTCGTTCCCGCCCTGCGCACCCGTGTCGCCGAGGTGCTGGGCCAGGTTTCTGCCGCGGATTTACGCGGATGAACGCGGATAGAGCAAGAGCATTCTTAAGTTCTATCCGCTCTTATCCGTGTGTATCCGTGTTCATCCGTGGCCAATCCTTCTTTTGCTCTATCCGCGTCCATCCGCGCAAATCCGTGGCTAAAAAAAGTAAGCCACGAGCTGCAGCGAGCCCAGTGCGTACAGGCCGGCCAGGGCGTCATCGAGCATGGTGCCGAAGCCGCCGTGCAGTTTGCGGTCGGCCCAGCTGACGGGCCAGGGCTTGGCGATGTCGAAGATCCGGAACAGCACCAGGCCGGCCAGCATCCAGGGCCAGCCGGCGGGCGCGGCGAAGAGCGCGACCCAGACGCCGATGAACTCGTCCCAGACCACCAGGCCCGGGTCCTCGACGCGGGTCTCGCGGATCACCCACTGCGCCGCCCAGCAGCCCAGCGCAAAACCCAGGGCCAGCACCGACAGGTAAACCAACGGCGACAGTTCCTGCATCAGGAACCACCAGGGCAGCAGCGCCGCGATGCTGCCCGCCGTGCCCGGGGCGCGCGGCGAAAAACCCGAGCCGAAGCCGGCCGCGATCCAGCCCAGCGGGTGCTTCATCACCCGGCGGTTGATGCCTTCGGGCGCGCGGCTCATGCGTGCCCGCCGCTGAAATGCTGGTAGCCGTCGGCGGGCGGCGTCCAGGCCTCGCCCTCGGGCGTGTCGAAGCGCAGGCCGGCGCCCGCCACCACCCGCCCGACCACGGTGGCCGGCAGGTCGAGCGCGGCCATGGCCTGCTCGATCTCGAAGGCACGCGACGCGGGCGCGGTGAAGCACAGCTCGTAGTCGTCGCCGCCGCCGGCCTGCAGCGCCCAGCGGCGCGGTTCGTCGAAGTGGTCGGCGAGCGTGCGCGAGGCCGGCAGGCGGCCGAGCTCGATGCGGGCGCCAACGCCGCTGGCCGCCAGCACGTGGCCGAGGTCGGCGGCCAGGCCATCGCTGAGGTCGATGCCGGCGCTGGCCAGGCCGCGCAGCGCCAGGCCCGCCTGCACCCGCGGCGTCGGCCGGTCGAGGCGGTGGCGCAGCTTGGCCGAGGCCGGGCCGCGCGCGCGCCACTGCGCCAGGCCCCCGGCGGCGTCGCCGATTGTGCCCGTCACCCAGATGTCTTCGCCCGGGCGCGCGCCGTCGCGGCGCAGCGCCTGGCCGGCCGGCACCAGCCCGAACACGTTGACGGTGATGGCCATCGGGCCGCGCGTGGTGTCGCCGCCCACCAGCGCCAGGCCGTGTTCGTCGGCGAGCGCGAGGAAGCCGTCGAGGAAATCGTCGAGCCAGGCCTGGTTGGCGTCCGGCAGGGTCAGGGCCAGGGTGCCCCAGGCCGGCGCGGCGGCCATCGCGGCCAGGTCGCTCAGGTTCACCGCCAGGGCCTTGTGGCCGATGTCGGCCGGCGCGGTGTCGTCGGGGAAATGCACGCCGGCCACCAGCGTGTCGCAGCTCACCGCGAGCTCATGGCCCGGCGGCGGCGCCAGCAGCGCGGCGTCGTCGCCGATGCCCAGCACCACGTCGTCGCGGCGCCCGGCGCGGGCGCGGATGCGTTCGATCAGGGCGAACTCGCCCGGCATCAGGACCGGCGGGCGGCCTGCGCCTCGGCCGCGCGCCAGGCGGCGGCGGCGTGGTCGAGCACGCCGTTGACGTAGGTGTGGCCGTGCTCGGAGCCGAAGCGCTTGGTGGTTTCGATGGCCTCGTTGATCACCACGCGGTAGGGCACGTCCGGGCGGTGGCGCAGCTCATAGGCGGCGATGCGCAGCACCGCGCGCTCGATCGGGTCGACCTGGTCGATGGTGCGGTCGAGGAAGGCGGCCAGCGCCTCGTCGAGCGCGCCCAGGTTTCTCTCGACGCCGCGAACCAGGTCCTCGAAGTATTCGAGGTCGGCCACTTCCATGTCCTGCTCGGCGCGGAACTGCTCGATCACCTTGCCGATGGCGGTGTTCGACATCTGCCAGGCGTACAGGGCCTGCAGTGCGCGGCGGCGGGCGCGCGAACGCGCGTGCGGGTCGATGCCGTCGGGACGGGTGTTCTTCATGCCAGCTTTCCGATCAGGTTGGCCATTTCGATGATCACCAGGGCCGCTTCCTCGCCCTTGTTGCCGTGGCTGCCGCCGGCGCGGGCCTCGGCGTCGGAGTATTCGTCCACCGCCAGCACGCCGTTGGCCACCGGCACGCCGGTGTCGAGCGCCACGCGCATCAGGCCGCGGGCGCACTCGTCGGCCACCTGCTCGAAGTGGCGGGTATCGCCGCGCACCACGCAGCCCAGGGCGACGATGCCGGCGTAGCCGACCCGGTCCAGGGCGCTGGCGGCGGCCACGGGCAGTTCCCAGGCGCCGGGCACGCGGATCAGGTCCACGGACTCGTCGGCTACGCCGTTGGCTGCGAACGCGCGGCGCGCGCCGTCGACCAGCGCGTCGGTGATGCGCGGGTTCCAGCGGCTGGCGAGGATGGCGTAGCGGGCGCCGGCAGGGCTGCGGACGTCTCCTTCGAAGTGGGGCATGGGGTGGGGACCTGGGAAATGGCCGTCAGTTTACCGCGGGAGGGACCCGGGGACGGAGGTAATTTCCCACGGGGATCATCCGGGAGCCCGTGCCACCAGGGGGAAATTACCTCCGTCCCCTGCCTTTACACGTACTCGACGACCTCCAGGCCGTAGCCGGCCAGGCCGACCTGGCGGCGCGGGGTGCCCAGCACCCGCAGCTTGCCCAGGCCCAGGTCGTGCAGGATCTGCGCGCCGGCGCCGTTGCGGCGCCACTCGCGGGCACGCGGGGCCTCGGGCACGGCGGTCTCGGTGATGCGCGCGAGCAGGTCGTCGGGCGTCAGCGGCTCGCTGAGCACCACCACCACGCCCTCGCCCGCCGCCGCCACCGCGGCCAGGGCCTCGCCGGTGGCCACGCCGAAGTCGGCGCGCTGCCAGTGCAGGGCGTCGGACAGCGGGTTCTTCACGTGCACGCGCACGAGCGTGGGCGTTTCGGCCCGGGGCTGGCCGAGCACGAGGGCGAAATGCAGGTCGCGGCTCAGGCGGTCGCGGTAGGTCACCAGCCGGAAGCGGCCGTGCACCGTGGGGATCTCGCGCTCGTCCACGCGCTCGACCGTGTGTTCGGTCTCGAGCCGGTAGCGGATCAGCTCCTCGATCGAGCCAATCTTCAGGCCGTGCTCGGCGGCGAACTTCTCCAGCTCCGGCCGGCGGGCCATCGAGCCGTCGGGGTTGAGGATCTCCACCAGCACGCCGGCCGGCTCGAAGCCCGCCAGCAGGGCCAGGTCGCTGGCCGCCTCGGTGTGGCCGCTGCGGGTGAGCACGCCGCCGGGCTGGGCCATCAGCGGGAAGATGTGGCCCGGCTGGGTCAGGTCGTCGGGGCTGGCGTCGGGTCGCACCGCGGTGCGGATGGTGTGGGCGCGGTCGTAGGCGCTGATGCCGGTGGTGACGCCCTCGGCGGCCTCGATGCTGACGGTGAAATTGGTGTGGTAGGGCGAGTTGTTGTCGCGCACCATCGGGCCCAGGCCCAGCTGGCGGCAGCGCTCGCGGGTGAGCGAGAGGCAGACCAGGCCGCGCGCGTGCGTGACCATGAAGTTGATGTCGCCGGGCTTGACCAGTTCGGCGGCCATGATCAGGTCGCCCTCGTTCTCGCGGTCCTCGTCGTCGACCACCACGACCATGCGGCCCTGGCGCAGCTCCTCGAGCAACTCGGGAATGGATGCAAAGCTCATGATTGCTCCTCGCGCGCGGCCAGCAGCCGCTCCACGTAGCGGGCGACGGTATCGACCTCGAGATTGACCGGATCGCCCGGCTTCGTTTCGCCGAAGGCGGTGTGGGCGACGGTGTGCGGCACGAGGTTGACCTCGAAGCCGCCGGCATCGACGGCGTTGACGGTGAGGCTGGTGCCGTCGACGGCGATCGACCCCTTCACCGCGACGTAGCGCAGCACCGACGGCGGCGCGCCGAAGCGCCAGCGCTGGCTGCGGCCGTCGTCCCAGACCTTCTCGACGCGTCCGACGGCGTCGACGTGGCCGGAGACGAGGTGGCCGCCGAGGCGGTCGGTGGGCAGCAGCGAGCGCTCGAGGTTCACGGCGGCACCAATGGCCAGGGAACCGAGTTTGGTCAGCGCCAGGGTTTCGTTGGACACGTCGGCGTCCCAGCCTTCGTCGTCCCAGGCCACCACGGTCAGGCAGCAGCCGCTGACGGCGATCGACTCGCCCAGGGCGATGTCGTCGTGGGCCAGGCTGCCCCAGGAGAACCGCAGGCGCTGGTCGCCGCCGCGGGCTTCGCGCGCCAGCAGCCGCCCCACCGATTGGATCAATCCCGTGAACATCCCGTCACCTGCACGTCCGGCCAGCGCCGGGGACCCACCATTCTACCCGCCCCGCCCGGGGCCACCGGGCAACCCGCCGCAACGAACCGTTCAGGGGGCGAGCAGGAGGCGCAGGTCGGGGCCGATCTGGCGGGTATCGAGCAGGCGCAGGCCCAGGCGCCCGGCCATCGAGGCCGGGGTCACGCCGGCCAGCAGGGGCCGGCCGCGCTCGCCCAGCAGCACGGGCGCGACGTAGAGCAGCAGTTCGTCGACCAGGCCGGCGGCCACCAGCGCGCCCGAAAGCGTGGCGCCGGCTTCGACCTGCAGTTCGTTCACGCCGCGCTGGCCGAGCTGCGCAAGCACCGCGCCCAGGTCCAGGCCCGCCCCGGTGCGGCGCACGGCGAACGCATCCACCTCGTCGCCGTAGTCGGGGACCATGTCTTCGCCGTGAACCGCCACCGTCGGCGCGGCGCCGTCGGTGAGCAGGCCGGCGCCGGCCGGCAGCCGGCCGCGCTCGTCCAGCACCACGCGCAGCGGCGGGATGAAGGTTTCGCCGGATTCCAGGCGCACCGTGAGCCGCGGGTCGTCGGCCAGCACCGTGCCGATGCCGGTCATGATCGCGCCCGAACGCGCGCGCCAGCGCATGACGTCGGCGCGCGAGGCCTCGGAGGTGATCCACTTGGACGTGCCGTCCTCCAGCGCCGTGCGGCCGTCCAGGCTCATGCCCAGCTTCACCCGCACCCAGGGCCGGCCGCGCTCGATGCGCGAGAAGAAACCGCGGTTGAGGTGGCGCGCGGCGGCCTCCATCAGCCCGAACTCGACCGCCACGCCGGCCGCCTCGAGCTTGGCGAAGCCCTGCCCCGCCACCTGGTGGAAGGGATCGCGGCAGGCCGCGACCACGCGGGTCACGCCCGCGGCCACCAACGCATCGGCGCAGGGCGGCGTGCGGCCGTGGTGGGCGCAGGGCTCGAGCGTGACGTAGGCGGTGGCGCCGGCGGCCCGGCCACCGGCGGCGCGCAGCGCCATCGCCTCGGCATGCGGTTCGCCGGCGCGTTCGTGCCAGCCCTCGCCCAGCACGCGGCGGCCGTCGGCGATGACGCAGCCGACCATCGGGTTGGGCCGCGCGGTGAACGCACCGCGTTCGGCCAGCTGCAGGGCGCGCGCCATGTGCGCGTGGTCGTGGGCGGAAAAGCCACTCATGCCGGAATGATGTCCATCAGGTGCACGGCGTGCCCGCGCAGGTGGGCGGCGCCCAGGTCGCGCCAGCCCAGCGCGGCGTAGAAACCGACGTGCTCGGGCGTGAACAGCCACAGCCGCGACACGCCCTCGCGCGCGGCCAGCGCCACGCATTCACGCACCAGCGCCTTGCCGATGCCGCGGCCGCGCGAGGCCGGGCGCACGAACAGGCTGGCCAGCCAGGCGTCGCCGACGCCGTTGAACTCCGGCGCGTCCTCGTCCACCAGGCTCACCGAGCCCGCCGGCTCGTCGCCTTCGAAGGCCACCAGCGTGGTCGGGCGGCCGCACCGGGTGGCGTGGTCGCGCAGCTCGTCGGTGGCCGCCTGCAGGCTCCAGTCGGCCGGATCGTAGAAGTGGCCCCAGTGCGCGTGGTGCCAGGCGGCCAGCATCGGCGCGAGGCCGGGGGC
Source organism: Arenimonas caeni (assembly GCF_003024235.1). Classification (GTDB taxonomy): domain Bacteria; phylum Pseudomonadota; class Gammaproteobacteria; order Xanthomonadales; family Xanthomonadaceae; genus Arenimonas; species Arenimonas caeni. Next base: position 514,579 of record NZ_KZ679084.1, read on the forward strand.
GTCGGCCAGGGGCCGGATCACCGCCGCGCTCACTTGCGCGCCTTGTCGCCCGAACCCTCGAGAAGCGGCAGCTGCAGGCCCTCCAGGCCCGGCAGGTCGCGCTCGAGCCGCTCGATCTCCTCGCGGAAGGCCTGCACGTCCTCGAACTTCCGGTACACCGAGGCGAAGCGCACGTAGGCCACCTGGTCGAGCTTCTTGAGTTCGGCCATCACGAACTCGCCCACCCGCAGCGAGGGCAGCTCGCGCTCGCCGCTCAGGCGCAGGGCGTGGATGACCGCGCGCACGGCGCCGTCGATCTGCTCGGCCGAGACCGGGCGCTTTTGCAGCGCACGGTCGAAGCTCACGCGCAGCTTGCGCTCGTCGAAGGCTTCGCGGCGGCCGTCGCTCTTGACGATGGCCGGCAGCTTGAGCTCGGCCGTCTCGAACGTGTTGAAGCGCTCGCCGCAGGCCTCGCACTCGCGACGCCTGCGGATGGTGCTGCCGTCGTCGGACACGCGCGAGTCGATCACGCGGGTGTCCTCGTGCTGGCAGAAGGGGCAGTGCATCCGCGCCCCGTCAGCCGTACACCGGGAAGGCGCGGCACTGCTTCGTGACGTTTTCACGCACGCCGGCGATCACGTTCGCGTCGGTGGGCGCGTCGAGCACGTCGCAGATCCAGTTGGCCAGGGCCACGCACTCGGGCTCCCTGTAGCCGCGGGTGGTGACGGCCGGGGTGCCGATGCGCAGGCCCGAGGTGACGAAGGGCGAGCGCGGGTCGCCCGGCACCGAGTTCTTGTTCACCGTGATGTGGGCGGCGCCAAGCGCGGCCTCCGCGTCCTTGCCGGTGACGTCGCGGCCGATCAGGTCGATCAGCATCAGGTGGTTCTCGGTGCCGCCGGAGACGATCTTGTAGCCGCGCGCCATGATCGCCTTCGCCATGGCCTGGGCGTTCTTGATGACCTGGGCCTGGTAGTCCTTGAACGAAGGCTCGAGCGCCTCCTTGAAGGCCACCGCCTTGGCGGCGATCACGTGCATCAGCGGGCCGCCCTGGGTCCCCGGGAACACCAGCGACTGGAGCTTCTTCTCCAGCTCCTCGTTGGCCTTCGCGAGGATGATGCCGCCGCGCGGACCGCGCAGGGTCTTGTGGGTGGTGGAGGTGACCACGTCGGCGTGCGGCACCGGGTTCGGGTACAGGCCCGCGGCCACCAGCCCGGCCACGTGCGCCATGTCCACGAAGAACCAGGCTCCGACCGACTTCGCGATCGCGGCCATGCGCGCCCAGTCCACCACCTGCGAGTAGGCGCTGAAGCCGGCGACCAGCATCTTCGGCTTGTGCTCGGTGGCGAGGCGCTGGACCTCGTCGTAGTCGATAAGGCCGTTCTCGTCCACGCCGTACTGCACGGCGTTGTAGATCTTGCCGCTGAAGTTGACCTTGGCGCCGTGGGTCAGGTGGCCACCGTGGGCCAGGCTCATGCCCAGCACGGTGTCGCCCGGCTGCAGCAGGGCCATGTAGACGGCGATGTTGGCCGACGAGCCCGAGTGCGGCTGGACGTTGGCGTAGTCGGCGCCGAACAGCTGCTTGACGCGGTCGATCGCCAGCTTCTCGGCGATGTCCACGTACTCGCAGCCGCCGTAGTAGCGCTTGCCGGGGTAACCCTCGGCGTACTTGTTGGTGAGCACGCTGCCCTGGGCCTCGAGCACGCGCGGGCTGGCGTAGTTCTCGGAAGCGATCAGCTCGACGTGGTCCTCCTGGCGGCGGGTTTCCTCGGCAATGGCCTGGGCGAGGTCCTCGTCGTAACCGGCGATCTGCATGTCCTTGGCAAACATCGGGGGCGCTTCCTGTGGGGCTTTCGAGGCCGAAATTGTAGCCCCGGCGGGGGTTTGCAGCCAGCCGGCCGGTACCAGGTTCATTTTCTCCCCCGCTGGGACAGCCCGGCCAGCCGACCTGTCCCAGCGGGGGAGAAAATGAACCTGGTACCGCTTTTCGGCGATAATGGCGGATTCGACGAAAACCGACCGGCCGCCCCTCCCCGGGGCAGGCCCCACCCCCGCCCGTGCCCGAGCACGGCGCCCCGGAAACGAGTAGCCCATGTCGCAATACATCTACACCATGATCGGCGTCAGCAAGACCGTGCCGCCGAAGCGCCAGATCATCAAGGACATCTCGCTGTCCTTCTTCCCGGGCGCCAAGATCGGCCTGCTCGGCCTCAACGGCGCCGGCAAGTCGACGGTGCTGCGCATCATGGCCGGCGTCGACACCGACTTCACTGGCGAGGCGCGCCCGCAGCCGGGCATCAAGATCGGCTACCTCGAGCAGGAGCCCAGGCTCAACCCCGAGCACACCGTGCGCGAGGCGGTGGAGGAAGGCGTGGGCGAGATCATGCAGGCGCAGGCGCGCCTGGACGAGGTCTACGCCGCCTACGCCGAAGAGAACGCCGACTTCGACGCGCTGGCCAAGGAACAGGAGCGCCTGGAGGCGATCCTGGCCTCGGGCGACGCCCACACCCTCGAGCAGCAGCTCGAAGTGGCCGCCGACGCCCTGCGCCTGCCGCCCTGGGACGCGAAGATCGGCAACCTCTCGGGCGGCGAGAAGCGCCGCGTGGCCCTGTGCCGCCTGCTGCTGAGCAAGCCCGACATGCTGCTGCTCGACGAACCCACCAACCACCTCGACGCCGAGTCGGTGGAGTGGCTCGAGCAGTTCCTGCAGCGCTATCCGGGCACCGTGGTGGCGGTCACCCACGACCGCTACTTCCTCGACAACGCCGCCGAGTGGATCCTCGAGCTCGACCGCGGCCGCGGCATCCCGTGGAAGGGCAACTACACCGAGTGGCTGCGCCAGAAGGACGAGCGCCTCAAGCAGGAAGAGAACCAGGAGAAGGCCCGCCAGAAGGCCATCCAGAAGGAACTCGAGTGGGCCCGCCAGAACGCCAAGGGCGGCCGCTCCAAGGGCAAGGCGCGCCTGGCCCGCATCGAGGAGCTGCAGGCGGTCGACTACCAGAAGCGCAACGAGACCAACGAGATCTTCATCCCGCCGGGCGAGCGCCTCGGCAGCAAGGTGATCGAGTTCAAGAACGTCTCGAAGAAGTTTGGCGACCGCCTTCTGATCGACGACCTGAGCTTCACGGTGCCGGCCGGCGCCATCGTCGGCATCATCGGCCCGAACGGCGCCGGCAAGTCGACGCTGTTCAAGATGATCACGGGCCAGGAGAAGCCGGACTCGGGTTCGATCGAGCTCGGCCCGACGGTCAAGCTGGCCTACGTGGACCAGAGCCGCGACAAGCTCGAGGGCAACCACAACGTGTTCCAGGAAGTGTCCGGCGGCGCCGACATCCTCAACATCAACGGCATCGAGATCCAGTCGCGCGCCTACATCGGCCGCTTCAACTTCAAGGGCCAGGACCAGCAGAAGCTGGTCGGCACGCTGTCGGGCGGTGAACGCGGCCGCCTGCACCTGGCCAAGACGCTGCTGCAGGGCGGCAACGTGCTGCTGCTCGACGAGCCGTCGAACGACCTGGACATCGAAACCCTGCGCGCGCTGGAAGACGCCCTGCTCGAGTTCCCGGGCAACGCCTTCGTGATCTCCCACGACCGCTGGTTCCTCGACCGCATCGCGACGCACATCCTGGCCTTCGAGGGCGACTCGCACGTGGAGTTCTTCATGGGCAACTACCGCGAGTACGAAGAAGACAAGAAGCGCCGCCTCGGCGCTGAGGGCGCCCAGCCCCACCGGATCCGGTTCAAGGCCCTCAAGTAAGCCCCCCTGCCCCCTCCCCGCGAGGGGGCAGTCATTTCAGCCCTCCTCCGAACATCGCCGTAGGAGCCTTCAGGCGCTCCTACAGAGGGGCCGCGGGGTCAGCGCAGGCGCCGGAGGCGCTGGCGGGCGAGGACGAGGCCGAAATGGGCCCAGAGGGCGAGCCAGAGGATCGGCTGCAGCAGGGCCGGGGTTTCGGCGGCTTCGAACTTGCGGAAGTAGCGCCACAGGCCCCGGTGCTTCTGCAGCTCGACCCAAGCCGGGCGGCGGCGGCTGGAGACGCCGCGCAGGTGGGTCACGGCGAGGTGGTTGGCCACCACCACCTCGTAGCCGGCCTGGCGGACCCGGCGGCACAGATCCAGGTCTTCAGCGTGCAGCCGGTAGCCCTCGTCGAAGCCGCCCAGGCGCACGAACAGCACCGAGGGCAGCAGCATCAGCGCGCCGGAGACCGCATCCACGGGCTGCACGTCCTGGTTCGGGTCGCGGCCCAGGTACAGGCTGTCGCGCTTGCCGAACGAAAGCAGCTGCTCGCGCAGCGACGGGTCGGCGCGGCGCGAGGCCGGGTCGGCGACGCCGTGCTCGTCGCGCTGCTCCACGCCGAGCAGGCCGGCGCCGGGGCGCGCGATGGCGCAGTCGACCAGGCGCGCCAACGTGTCGCGGCTGACGAAGGCGTCGGGATTGACGAACGCGACCCAGGGCTGGGCGATGGCCGTCGCGCCCTGGTTGCAGGCCGCGGCGAAGCCCCGGTTGTCCGGGTTCCGCGCCAGGCCCAGGCGCGGATCGCGGCGGGCCAGGCGCTCGACGATGGCCACCGTGTCGTCCGGCGAGGCATTGTCGACCACCACCACCCGCGCCACGTCGCGCGCCGACAGCAGCGCCGACAGGCAGCGCTCGATCGTGCCCGCGCTGGCATGGGCCACCACCACCACGCCGATGTCGCGCGCGCCGTGGTCGGGCACGCCGCCCGGGCCGGGCGCGGCGGATTGCTCGCCGGTTAGCGGCGGTAGCGGTTTGTCGGACATGGGCGGATGCTAGCCGAACAGGTCGCGCTGCGGTCCCGAGCGCGCCAGCAGTTCGAGGTTTTCCTGCAGCCGCGCGCGATGCGCACGCAGCGGATCGTCGAGCAGGAACCGCGCCACCTGCTCGTGGTAGAGGGGCCAGCGTGCCAGCAGCCGCTCGAGGTTGCCGCCTTCGGCCGGCAGCTCGAGCGGGCCGAACGATGCGCCGCCGTGGTGCACCACGTAGGCCGTGTCGCACAGCACGTTGCGCCAGCCCATCGCCGCCGCGCGCAGGCTGAAGTCGTCCTGTTCGCCGCCGCCGACCCCGAACGTCGCCGCATCGAAGCCACCCAGCTGGCGCAGCGCCGCGCGCCGCACGTACATGCAAAAGCCCGCCGCGGCCGGCAGCTCCGGCCATGCCGGCGCCGACATCGCCGCCGCCTCGGCCAGCACGTCCGGATGCTCGGGCGCCGGGTTGGGCTCGCCCGGGCGCGGGAAGCTGCAGGTTTCGGCGTTGTTCGACCACGGGGTGATGGTGGCGATGCGCGCGTCGGCCCCGGCGCAGCGGGCCAGCTGCTGCAGCCAGCCGGGCGTGACCACCGTGTCGGAGTCGAGCAGCACCACGTCGGCCTCGCCGGTCTCGGCGAAGGCCGCGTTGCAGTTGGCCGGGTAGCCCATGTTCAGATCGCGCCGCACGTAGCGGGCATCGAGCGCGCTGCGGTAGCACCAGCCGCGCGCCATCGGGTTGATGCGCTGGTCGGTGGACGCATCATCGGCCAGCAGCACGCGGGTGCCCGGCGGCAGCGTGCGCTCGAGCGAGGCCAGGCAGGCGTCGAGCGCCTCGAGCGCGTTGTGGATGGTGACGACGACGGTGGGCAGCGGCCCCGCGACGCCCGGCCTGGGCTCGGCGCGGGCCATGTCAGCGCGCGTCGTCGCCCCGGCGCAGGGGCTCGAGGGCGCGGAAGCGCTCGCCGTATTCATCGGTGAGCTTGCGCGCCTCGTTCGGATCGCGAACCACGCGCGGCGTGACCAGGATGATCACCTCGGTGCGCAGCTTGTCCTGGGTCTTCTTGCCGAACAGCCCGCCCACCACCGGCAGCCGGCTCAGGCCCGGCAGGCCGTCGCTGCCCTGCAGGGTGCTGTCGGAAATCAGGCCGGCCAGCATCACCGTCTCGCCGCTCTGCACGGCCGCCTCGGTGGTGAGCTTGCGCTTGTTGATCGGCAGGTTGCCGTTGGCGTCGGCGGAATCGCCGGGCGAGCTGACCTCCTGCTCGATCTCCATGAACACCGTGCCGTCGCGGCTGATGCGCGGCGTGACCGTGAGGATGACGCCGGTGTCGAGGTACTGCACCTGGGTGAAGGTGCCGGTGCCACCGCCGCTGCCGTCGCCGATGATCGGGTTGAAGCTGGTCGAGTTGACCGGGATCTTGGTGCCCACGTCGAGCTTGGCCTCGGCGTTGTTGCGCACCACCACCGACGGCGTCGAGAGCACGCGCACGTCGGAATAGCTGTCGAGCGCCGAGATCACCGCGGCGGCGTTGCGGCCCAGGAAGGTCCACGACAGCCCGCCCTCGCCCACCGCGCCCGAGAGGTCGCCCCAGATCGGGCGGCCCACCGCCGAGGGCAGGCCCTCGTCGGCCACCGCGTTCTCGAAGAACCAGTTCACGCCGTAGCTGAGCTGGCCGTTGAGCTGCACCTCCACCACCTGCGCCTCGATGTGCACCTGCAGCGGCATCGTGTCCAGGCGCTCGATGGTGCGGCGGATCGACTCCCACTGGCCCGGCGTCGCGCGCACCAGCAGCGCATTACTTTCCTCCACCGCGCTCACCGACACGCCGTCGGCGCTGCCGATGGACACGCCGCCGGCCGCGTCGCCGGCGCCAGCGCCGGCCCGGCCCGCGGCCGCCGCGCGCGCCTTGGGATCGGCGGCATCCGGCGCCGGGGTATCGATCGAGCGGATCTGCACCGGCTCCAGGCCGGGCATCAGCGAGGGAGCGCCGCCACCGGCGCCCGCCGGGGACGGGCCGACGCCACCGAACACCTGGTTGAGCTGCTCGGCCAGGTCCACGGCCTTCATGTAGAGCACTTCGTAGGTGTACAGGCGCGCGCCCTCGCCGCCGCCGGCGTCCAGGCGTTCGATCCAGGCCTGCACCTCGCGCAGGTAGCGCGGCTGCGGCGTGATCACCAGCACCGCGTTCTGGCCCTGCAGCGGCATGAAGCGGAACATGCCGGCCACCGGCGTCTGGCCTTCGTCGCCGAACACCGACTCGAGGTCGGACACCACCGCCTCGGCCTCGGACGACATCAGCGGATAGACGCCCACCGACATACCGGCCAGCCAGTCGACGTCGAAGATCTCGACCGTGCGCAGGTAGTTCTGCAGCTCGGCGCGGGTGCCGGCGAGCACGATCAGGTTGCGCGAGCTGTCGGTGCTGACCACGGCGTTGGGCCGCGCGTAGGGTTCGAGCAGCTTCTTCATCTCGGCGGCGGAGATGTAGCGCAGCGGCACCGCGCGCACCTCGTAGCCGCGGGCGTTGGCCACGCCGCCGGTGCGCGGCGAAAGGTTACCCGGCAGCGCCTGCTCGGTGGGCAGCACGTTGTAGCGGCCGTCGAGCCAGACCAGGCGGGCGTTGTTCCAGCCCAGCACCATCTCCAGCAGGCCAAGCGCCTGCGCGGCGTTCACCGGGCGCGGCGTGGCGAGCGTCACCTGGCCCTGCACGCCGGGCGCGATGACGTAGTTCTGCTGCAGCAGGTCGCCGAGGATCACCTTCACCACGGCGTGCACCGGCTCGCCCTCGAAGTTGAAGGTGGCCTCGCCGGGCATGTCCAGCGAGGGCGGCGGCGTGGCCGCGACGCGCTCGTTGATGACCGTGCCCGTGCCCGGGGTCAGCACGGCGCCGGCGACGGGCGCCTGGTCGGTCTCGATGCCTTCCTGCCCGTCGTCGGAACCGCCGGTCGCCTCGCGGCTGATCACCGGCTGGGCGGCAAGCGGGTCGGCGCCACGCTGCACCACCGGCGACGGGACCGAGGCGCAGCCGGCCAGGATGACCAGCAGGGCCGGCGCGAGGACAAGCAGGGGGCGGTGGATGGACATCATGCGGCTACTCTACCTTCTGGGCATTCCGGCGGGCGGCTTCCTCGCGCAGCTGCTCGCGCCGGGCTTCGATGCGCCGGCGGATCGCCTGGACCTGGTCGTCCTCGCCGGCCGGCGCGTCGGCATTGGGCGGGGTCGCCGCAGCGGCGGCCGGCGCGCCTTCCGGCGCCGGCGCTGCGGCGGCCGGCCTTGCGGCCGGGGCGGCGGCACCATCGGCGCTGCCGTCGTACAGGCGGAGTTCGAGCGTGCGCCGGCCCTGCGGGCCTTCGAATTCGGCGCTGCGCGGGGCCAGCGACACCAGCCGCCAGCCGGTGCCCGCCACGAGCTCGCCGACGCGCACGCGCTCGCTGCGCTGGCGGTCGGGCGACTGCAGCAGCGCCGCCTGGAAATCGCCGGCCATCAGTACGCCAGTCAGCTCCAGGTCCATCGGCGCGTCGCCCCCGGCGGCATCTCCACCGTCCGCGGCGCGGCGATCGGCGTTGAGCAGGGGGCGCCGGCTGAGCTCGTCATAGGCCGACAAGGGACCCAGGCGCGCGCCGACTTCCGACAGCTCCACCTGCGGCACCGGCGGCGCCAGGGCCGGATTGTCCGGGTGCGGGCCGAAGTTGGCGCCCAGGCCGGACAGCGCCAGCACCAGCAGGCCGAGCGCCCACGCGGCCAGGGCGGCCAGGAGCACGTTGCCGGGGCGCAGGGACTCAAGCACCGGGCACCCCCGAAGGCGTCGCCAGGTAGCCGTAGAGGTCGAAGCTGACGTCCATCATGCCGCCCTCGCGGCCGGTGCCCAGGTAGGCCGTGCGCGAGAGCAGGTCGAGGTTGTCGATGAACAGCTGCGGGCTGTCGCTCTCCAACGCGTGCAGCACCGCGCCAAGTTCGGTCATGCCGCAGCGCAGGCGCACCTGCACGGTGGCGCGCACGAAGGGCTCGTCGATGCGGCCCTCGTTGGGCGTGCGGGCGGTGATCTGGCAGCGTCCCGGCTGCGGGCTGGCGGCCTCGACCACCGACTCGAGCCGCTGCACCAGCGCGGCGGTGGCGAGCTGGCGGTTGCCCTCGGGCAGGAAGCCGGCGTTCCCGGCTTCGAACTCGCGCACCCGCGCCAGCTCGCGCTCGAGCAGCGGGCGCTGGGCGATCTCCATGCGCAGGGCCAGTTGTTCATCGCGCAGGCGCTGGATCTCGTCGCCCATGGCCAGCATCGGCGCCGTGAACCACCAGTGCACCAGCACCAGGTAGGCCAGGGCCAGGGCGGCCAGGCCCAGCAGCAGCCAGCGGGCGCGTTCGAGGGCCGGCTTCATTTGTCGTCCTCGCCGGACTGCCCCAGCACGCGCGCCACCAGGGTGAAACGGTCCCGGCCGGTGCGCGGATCGGCCTGCACGGCGCCCGACAGCGCCGGCTCCTCGAGCAGGGGCGAAGCCTGCAGCAGGCCCACCAGCGCCGGCGCGGCGCGGCTCTGGCCCACCAGCAGGAGCTTGCCGTCGGCGATGTTGAGCTTGTCGATCGCGGTGTCGTCGGGGATGCGTCGGGTGAGGTCATCGAGGACCTCGAGCATGGTCGGGCTGCTGGCCCGGCGCGTGGCCAGGAAGTTCGCGGCCGCGGTCTTGGCCACCAGCTGGTTGCGCGCCACGCGCGCCTGCCGCACCTCGGCGGTGGCGGCCTCGACGTCGGCGCGCAGGGCCTCGAGCGCGCTGGCGCGGTTGTGCAGGACCAGGCCCATGGCCAGCAGCAGGGCGACCGCGGCGACCGCGGCCAGCAGGCCGTTCAGGCGTCGCACCGGATCGCGGCGGCGCGGGCGCTGCGCCGGCGGCAGCAGGTTCAGGCCCAGGGCCCGGCCTTCGGCATCGGCCACGTCGACGCCGGCGAGCTGGGCAGCCAGCGGCCCGAGCGCCTGCAGCTCCGAATCCAGGCGCGCGCGCGGCAGCACCACCAACTCCACCGGCACCGGCAGCCCGACCGCGGGGCGGGACAGCACGCGCCCCTCGTAGCTGACCTGCTCGGGCGTGAAAGGGGTCTGCCGGTCGATCTCGTGCGCGAGCACGTCGCGCAGGCGCGGCAGCGCGGCAGCCGGCAGGGCCAGGGTGCGCCGCAGCACCGCGGCGGCCGGCAGCACCAGCCAGGCGCGCGTGCGCTGCCCCTCGAGGCGCGAGGCCAGGACTTCGGCGGCCGACAGCGGCAGTTCGCCCAGCGCACGCTCACCGTCGTTGCCCGTCACCGACACCTGCAGCTGGTCACGGTCGCGGCGCAACCGCAGGTGGCCGGCGTCGGCCTGGAACAGCGGCCTCAGGGCCGGCGGCAGCGAGGCGCGCCAGGCCTCGGCGACCTTGCGCGACCAGCCGGGCACGGGCGTGCGCGCCAGGTGCAGGCGCAGCGTTTCCAGCAGGCTTGTCAGTTGCTCGACAGCAGGCATCAGTCGGGTTCCCCTACCCGCCAGGCCAGCGGTGCGTAGAGCTGGCCGAAGTTCGCCGTTGCGCCGATGCGCACGACCGCGGTGACTTCGACCGCCAGCCCATCGTCCCGGACGGCCCGGCTCGCCACACTATACGTGCCGGACCCGGCGACGGCGAGCGGCTGCCCGTCCGGCCCGAGCGGTGGTGGCGCACCCGGCAGCCAGGCCGCGCGCGCGGCTGCCCAGGCGGCGGCGTCGGCCGGCGCCATGCCCAAAGCCTGCAGCACCGGTTCGGGTGCGAAGTCGCTGCGCGGACTCGGCATCGCGGTGTGGACCGTCACGTGCGGCGCCAGCTCGCGGTAGGCCTGCTCGTCCATGCCCAGCACCTGCTGCAGTTCGGACACCACTACGAAGGGGGCGTCCTTGGCACCGTACTCGAGGCCGGCCGCGGCGTACTCGCGGTCCTCGGCGCCGCCGGCCAGCGCCAGCAGTCCGTCGGGGTCGCGCCAGTCCTGGATCGCGCCGGAAAGCTGGATGGCGCGCTCTTCGGGAAAGGCCAGCGCGCGCATGAGTCCGGCCAGCAGGCCGGCGTCCGCGGCATTGAGGTCGAGCTTGGCGCCTTCGTCGGTCACCCGCACCTCGACCCGGTGGCCCGCGAACTCGAACAGATAGGGCCGGCCATCCGGGAACCAGCGCAAGGCCGGGTCGGCTTCGGCCAGGCGCAGCGCGGCAAGTTCGATGCCCGCCTCGGCCGCCAACTGGCCCGCCAGCCGCGTGCGCACCGCGCTGGCCTGCAGGCCCTCGATGCGGCTGGTGAAGGCGAACATCGCCACCAGCCCGGACAGGAGCAGCAGCAGCCAGATCACCAGCAGCAGGGCCGCGCCACGATCGCCGCGCTTCATCGCACGTCCCCCGGACCGTCCTGGCCCGGCAGCGGCGCCTGCCCCAGCCGCGGCGCCACCAGCAGCTCCGGCCAGCGCGCGCGCGGCTCGAGCAAGCGCAGCCGCAGGCGAACCAGGCGCGGCACGCGGCTGGTGTCCTGCCACTGCGACTGCCACTCGCCCGGCTCGCCCAGTTCGTCGAGTCCGCGCACCGCGAACGCCGCCTCGGCGATGCCGTCGAGCAGCACCTGCGGCGGGCGCTCGTTCTCCAGCGGGCCCTCCGGGCCGAGCAGCTCGTGCTGGAACTCCAGGCGCAGGCCCTGCGGACCGCGCACGAGGCTGAAGGTCTGCACGTGCGGGCCGCCGCGCGAGAGGTAGCCCGGCATCGGCGCGACCAGGCGCAGGCGCTCGGCCGACGCCTCGAAGACGACATCCTCCTGCCCCGGCGACTGCGGCTCCATCGGCAGCGCCAGCGCACCCTCGAGCTGCCGGCGCAGGAAACCCTGCACCGCGCGCAGCCGCTCGGTGCGCGCGGCCTCGGCCTCGGCCGCCACGGTCGCCTTCGAGGCATTGCTCAGCGCCGCGAACGCCAGCGCCATGCCGGCCGCCAGCAGCACGCTGGCCACCAGCACCTCGAGCAGGCTGAAACCGCGCGCCCGGTTCATGGCCCGGCCGCCTCGGGCAGGCGCGCGCGCAGGCTGGAGAAGCGCAGGCTGCGCGCCGCCTCGCCTTCGCCCCAGGCCACGTCCAGCTGCAGCAGGTAGAGCACGGGTTCACCCGGCCGCTGCAGGCCCACCGTCTCAACCGGTTCCAGGCCCACTGCCGGCTCCGGCGGCGGCAGCGGGTCGGGCACCTCGCTCACCTCGAGCGTCCAACGGTAGCGCCCGTTCTCGAGCTCGCCGCGTCGGATGCCGGGACGGATCGGTTCGAGCACGCCCACGTCGGCCAGCAGGGACTGCGCGTACAGCGTGGCTTCGCTGGCCTGGCCGGCCTGGCGCACCTGCGCGAGGCCGCCGCCGAGGATGGCCAGCAGGATGCCCATGGCCGTGGCCAGCAGCACGAAGGCCACGATCACCTCGATCAGGCTGAAGCCGCGCTGCCGCCTCATGGCGTGCCCTCGCCGCGCGCGAGCGTGACCTCGCCGGTGAGCCAGGCCACGTCCACGCGCCAGTCGGCATCGTCGCGCCGGAGCACGAAGCGCGCACCGGTGGCGGCGCCTTCGGGAAAGAACCGCACCGCCGCCTCGCGCTGCGCCGGCTGCTCCTGGCGGGCGCTGGTGGCGATGATCTCGATGCCGGCGGGCAGCTCGCCGCTGCGCTTGCCGGCGGCATCCCAGCGCCGGCTGTCGACATCGAGCCGGAACACCTGCTCGCTGCCGGTGGCGATGGCCTGGGCGCGGGTGAAGCGCAGCTCCGCGGCCAGTTCGCGCGCGGCCCCGCGCAGCTGCTGGCCCGGCAGCGCGCGCCCGACCACCATCGCGCCGAGGCCGGCGAGCGTGGCGATGAGCGCCACCACCACCAGCAGTTCCAGCAGCGACAGGCCGCGCGCGCGGTTCATGGCGGCGGCGCAGGCCCGGTCAGGGCTTGCGGATGTCCGCGTTGACGCTTTCGCCGCCGGCCTGGCCGTCGGCGCCCAGACTCACCAGCTCGTACGGGCCTTCGGTGCCGGGGCGGCGGTACTGGATCGGGTTGCCCCAAGGGTCGCGCAGCTCCTCGGACTTGGCGTAGGGGCCGAGCCAGTTGGGCATTCCGCTGGCGCTGACCAGCTGGTCGAGCGACTCGGGCAGGCGCCCGGTGTCCATCTGGAACTGGTCGACCTTGCCGGCCAGGGTGATCAGCTGGGTGTTGGTGAGGCCGACGTTGGCGCGGTCGCGGCCGCCCAGCACGCGGCTGCCGACGATGGCCAGCACGCCGCCGATCAGCACGATCACGATGATGATCTCGATCAGGCTCATGCCGCGCACGCGGCGGGGGGAAGCGGGGATTCGACGCATGGTTCAGCCTATGGAGTTGGTCAGGTCGTAGATCGGCAGCAGCACCGAGAGGATGATCACCGCGACCACCGCGGTCATCAGCACTGTCAGGGCCGGCACCAGCGCCGCCATCAGCCGGTCGAGCGCATTGGCGGTTTCCTGGTCGAAGGTGTCGGCCACCTTGAGCAGCATGGTATCGAGTTCACCCGACTCCTCGCCCACCTGCACCATCTGCACGGCCAGGCGCGGGAACACCTTGCGCCGCCCGAGCGCGTGGCCCAGGCCGCTGCCGGTCTTGACCTCCTCGGCGGCGACGTCGATGGCCTCGGCGAGCACGCGGTTGCCGAGCACCGGGCGCGAGAGGTTGAGCGCGGTGAGCAGGGGCACGCCGTTGCGCACCAGGGTGCCGAGCGTACGCGCCAGGCGGGCGGTGTCGAGCCGGGCCACGAGGTCGCCGGCGAAACGCAGGCGCAGCAGCCGCGCGTCGAGCGCGCGCCGCGCCTCGGGCTGGCGCAGGCGCGCCGCCAGCAGCAGGCCGGCCGCGACCATCGCCGCCAGCACCAGCCACCACCAGTCGCGGGTGAACAGGCCCAGTTCGAGCACCACCTTCGAATACCAGGGCAGCTCGGCGTTGAGGCTGTCGAACAGCTGCTGGAACTGCGGCACCACCACCGCCATCAGGAAACCGACCGAGACGATGATCATCACCACCAGGATGACCGGGTAGATCAGCGCGTTCACCACCCGGCCGCGCAGTCTGGCGCTGCGCTCGAGGTAGTCGGCCAGCCGGCGCAGGGCCTCGTGCACGTTGCCGCCGGCCTCGCCGGCGCGCACCAGGTTCACGTACAGGCGCGGAAACAGGCCGTGCTGCTGCTCGAGCGCGGTCGACAGCGGCGCGCCGCCGCGCACCGCCTCGCGGACGCGTTCGATCACGCGCCGGGCCTGCACGGTGTCGGGCAGTTCAAGCAGGATGCCGAGCGCGCGGTCGAGCGGCTGGCCGGCGCCGAGCAGGGTGGCCAGCTGCTGGGTGAACTGCAGCACCTGCGCCTCGTCGAGCTCGCGCCGGCGCATCAGGCCCGACAGGCTGGCGCCGCCGCCGGCCTCGTCGGCGCGGCGCGCCTCCACCGGCAGGTGGCCCTGTTCCTGCAGGCGCACCACCACTTCGTCGGCGCTGCCGGCCTCCATCTGGCCTTCGAGCGTTTCGCCGGCGGTGGACAGCGCCTTGTAGCGGAACAGCGCCATCGGCTCAGGCTTCCTGCGTGACGCGCAGGACTTCCTCGATGGTGGTCAGGCCCTGCAGGGCCTTGGCCAGGCCGTCCTCGTACATGGTGCGCATGCCGCGGGCGCGCGCGGCCTCCTCGATCTCGCCCATGCCGGCGTGCTGCATCACCAGGCGGCGCAGCTCGTCGTCGATCACCAGGAATTCCATGATGGTGGTGCGGCCGAGGTAGCCGGTCGGCGTGAGCGTCGAGGGCTTCGGGCGGTAAAGGTGGATCGGGCCTTCGGGCTGGAAGCGGCGCAGGCCGAATTCCTCGATCACCTCCGGCAGCGCCTCGTAGCGTTCGGCGTGCGTGGGCTCGATGCGGCGCACCAGGCGCTGGGCCAGGATGCCGTTCACCGTCGAGGTGAGCAGGTAGTCCTCCACGCCCATGTCGAGCAGGCGGGTGATGCCGCCGGCGGCGTTGTTGGTGTGCAGGGTCGACAGCACCAGGTGGCCGGTGAGCGCCGACTGGATGGCGATGCGCGCGGTTTCCAGGTCGCGCATCTCGCCGATCATGATGATGTCCGGGTCCTGGCGCACGATGCTGCGCAGGGCCTGGGCGAAGTCGAGGCCGATCTGCGGCTTGGCCTGGATCTGGTTGATGCCCTCGATCTGGTATTCAACCGGGTCCTCGACGGTGATGATCTTCACGTCGGGCGTGTTGAGCTGGCTGAGCGCGGCGTAGAGCGTGGTGGTCTTGCCCGAACCGGTCGGGCCGGTGACCAGCAGGATGCCGTGCGGCTGCTCGAGCACCTTGTTGAAGCGCCCGAGGAATTCGTCGGTGAAACCCAGGGCCTTGAAGTCGAGCACCACCGACTCGCGGTCGAGCAGGCGCATCACCACCGACTCGCCGTGCGCGGTCGGCACCGTGCTCACGCGCAGGTCGAGCTCCTTGCCCTGCACGCGCACCATGATGCGGCCGTCCTGCGGCAGCCGGCGCTCGGCGATGTTGAGCTTGGCCATGATCTTGATGCGCGAGATCACCGCCGCGGTGAGGTTGGCCGGCGGCGACTCGGCTTCCTCGAGCACGCCGTCGACGCGGTAGCGCACCTTCAGGCGGTTCTCGAAGGGTTCGATGTGGATGTCGGAGGCGCGCAGCTCGACCGCGCGCTGGATCACCAGGTTCACCAGGCGGATGACCGGCGCCTCGGAGGCGAGGTCGCGCAGTTGCTCGACGTCGGCCTCGTCGCCGGCCGACTCGTCGCCCAGGTTCTCTACGATGGCGCCCATGGCCGAGCGGCCCGAGCCGTAGTAGCGCTCGATCAGGTCGGCGATCTCGGCGCGCAGGCCCACCTTCACCCGCACCGCGCGGCCGGTGGCCAGCGCCACGGCCTCGGCGGCGTAGGGATCCTGGGGGTCGGCCACGAGCAGGTCGACATGGCCGGCGCCCTCGCCCACCGGGCAGGCGGAGACCTGCTTGAGGAAGCGAAGCGACAGCTGCACGCCGGGCGGCGGCGCCTCCGGGCAATCCTTGGCCGCGACCAGCGGCAGGCCCATCACTTCGGCGGCGGCCTCGGCCATGTCGCGCTCGGACACCATGCCCAGCCGCACCAGCAGCGCCGCCAGCGAGCCGCCGGCCTCGGCGTGCAGGCGCTGGGCCCGCGCCAGGTCGGCGTCCTTGAGGCGGCCGCGCGCGGCCAGCGCCGCGGCGATGCGCTGGTCGGCGTTTTCGCTGGTTTCCTGGATGGCCGCGGCCACGGGCGACTCCGTCACGGGGAGCCCGGAATTTAGCAGGTCTCGCCCGCGTGCGGGTTCAGCCCGCCGGCGCGACGGCAGCCTTCGACCAGGCCTCGAACAGCGCCCCGATGGCCTGCCGCTCCGGCTCGCGCCAGTGCCGGGTGCGCGACGCCACGCCCTCGCTGCTGGTCCAGTCGGCCTGGCTGCGCGCGGCGGCGTCGTACCAGGCCAGGGCCGCCCCGCGCTCTCCCTGCGCCCACAGGCCCACGGCCAGGGTGTAGGGGTACCAGGACGGACGGCCACCATGGGCCTCGGCGGCCTGCCGCCAGTAGCCGACCGCGTCGGCCGCCAGCCCGCGGTTATAGGCGCTCCAGCCAAGCGACCAGAGCGCACGGCGCTGGTTGACCGGATCGGCCCCGGTCAGCGCCAGCACGCGCTGGAAGTCGCGGTCGCCCTCTTCGATGTCGCCGCTGGCATGCAGCAGGTAGGCGCGGTGCAGCAGGGCGACGCTGTTGTTCGGGTCCTTGCGGATCGCGGCGTTCAGGCCACGCCGGAACCTCGCGTTGTCACCCGGTCCGGGGTGCAGGGCGAACGCGGACGGGTCGCGCTCGTCCCAGACCACGCCGGCTTCGGGCAGCGGCACGCCGGCGCTGGCGCTGGCGCCGAAGGACAGGAGGCAGAGCAGCAGGACGGGCAACAGGCGCATGGGGGAAGGACCGGTCTGGTGTTGGCGGGCAGGATAGGCGGCTTCCCGTCCCGGCCAAAACGATCGAAGGATCCTGCACAGCGGCGCTGTCGGCGTGAGCGCGATTGAGTCATGGCTTTCACGGCCATGGGCGTAATGTTTCGGGCATCCCCCTACGCACCAGAGAGAGGAATTCCGATGAACCGCATTCGCGCCTGGGCCGCACCGAAAGCCGGTGCCCCGCTGGAAGCCTTCGAGTACGACCCCGGCCCGCTGGGCGCCGAGGAGGTCGAGATCGCCGTCGAGCACTGCGGCATCTGCCACTCCGACCTGTCGATGCTCGACAACGAGTGGGGCTTCACCGCCTACCCGTTCGTGCCCGGCCACGAGGCCGTGGGCCGGGTGGTGGCGATGGGCCCGCAGGCCAAGGGCGTGGCCATCGGCCAGCGCGTGGGCCTGGGCTGGAACGCCGGCAGCTGCCTGCACTGCGACCCCTGCCTGGGCGGCCAGCAGCACCTGTGCAACACGCTGCAGCCCACCCTCGCCGGCCGCCACGGCGCCTTCGCCGAGCGCGTGCGCGCGCACTGGGTCTGGGCCCTGCCCCTGCCCGAGGGTCTGGACCCGCGCGAGGCCGGCCCGTTGCTGTGCGGCGGCATCACGGTGTTCGCGCCGCTGCGCGAGTTCGACATCAAGCCGACCGCACGCGTGGCCGTGGTGGGCATCGGCGGCCTGGGCCACATGGCTCTGAAGTTCTGCAAGGCCTGGGGCTGCGAGGTCACCGCCTTCACCACCAGCGCGTCCAAGGCCGAGCAGGCGCGCGCCTTCGGCGCCCACCACGTGGTGTCCACCGGCGATGCCGAGGCACTGGCGGCGCTGGCCGGGCGCTTCGACCTGATCATCGACACGGTGAACGTGTCGCTCGACTGGGACGGCCTGCTGGCCGCGCTGGCGCCGGGCGGCCGGCTGCACGTGGTCGGCGCGGTGCTCGAGCCGATCAGGCTCGGCGCCTTCTCGCTGATCATGGGCCAGAAGTCGGTCTCGGGCTCGCCCACCGGCTCGCGCGGCGCAATCGACGCCATGCTCGGCTTCGCGGCCCGGCACCAGGTGCTGCCTCAGACCGAACACTTCCCGATGTCGAAGGTGAACGAGGCGATCGACCACCTGCGCGCCGGCAAGGCGCGCTACCGCATCGTGCTCGACGCCGACTTCGACTGAGCCGGCGCCGGGAAAACGAAGCCCCGCGCAAGGCGGGGCTTCGTCGGGATCCTGCGTCCGGGCGGCTCAGCCGACCCAGGCGCGGGCGTTGCGGAACATCCGCATCCAGGGCGAATCCTCGCCCCAGCCCGGGTGCCAGCTCATCTGCAGGCTGCGGAAGACGCGCTCGGGGTGCGGCATCATCAGCGTGGCGCGGCCGTCGCGGCTGGTCAGGCCGGTGATGCCCTCGGGCGAACCGTTCGGGTTGGCCGGGTAGGCCTCGGTGACCGCGCCGGTGTTGTCGACGAAGCGCAGCGCCACCGCGGCCTGCGCGGCGTGGCCGGGCTGGTCGAAGCGGGCCTGTCCTTCGCCGTGCGCCACCACCACCGGGATGCGCGAGCCGGCCATGCCGGCCAGCAGGATCGAGGGCGAGTCCTGCACCTCCACCAGCGCCAGGCGGGCTTCGTACTGCTCGCTGCGGTTGCGCAGGAAGCGCGGCCAGTGTTCGGCGCCGGGCACCAGGCCCTTGAGCTGGGCGAACATCTGGCAGCCGTTGCACACGCCGAGGCTGAAGCTGTCTTCGCGCTCGAAGAAGCGCGCGAACTGCTCGCGCAGCGCCGGGCGCTCGAGGATGGACGTGGCCCAGCCGCGGCCCGCGCCCAGCACGTCGCCGTAGCTGAAGCCGCCGCAGGCGGCCAGGCCCTTGAAGTCCTCGAGCCGGTGCCGGCCGTCGATGAGGTCGGTCATGTGCACGTCGACGGCGGTGAAGCCGGCGCGGTCGAAGGCCGCCGCCATCTCCACCTGGCCGTTGACGCCCTGCTCGCGCAGGATCGCCACCTTCGGGCGCACGCCGGTGTGGATGTAAGGTGCGGCGATGTCGTCGGCCGGCTCGAACGTGAGCTTCGGCGACAGGCCCGGGTCGGCGAAGTCCAGGCGCGCGGCGCGCTCAGCATCGGCGCCGGCCGGGTCGTCGCGGCGGGCCTGGATGGCGTGGGTCACCGACCACCAGGCCTCGAACAGCTCCTGCCAGCTCCACTCGGCCAGCACGTCGCGGCCTTCGCTCACCCGCACCACCGGCGCGGTGGTGGGCTTGCCGATGCGCTGCGCGCAGTGGGTCAGGTCGTGGCGGTTGACCAGGTCGGCGAAGGCCGCGCGGTCCTCGGTGGCGATCTGCACCACCGCGCCCAGTTCCTCGTTGAACAGGGCCGCAAAGGCGTCGTCGCCCCAGCCTTCGAGGTTGAGCTCGAGGCCGCAGTGGCCGGCGAAGGCCATCTCGCACAGCGCCGCGAAGGCGCCGCCGTCGGAGCGGTCGTGGTAGGCCATCAGCAGGTCGTCGGCGCGCGCGGCCTGGATGAGGTCGAAGAAGGCGCGCAGGCGCTCCGGCTCGTCGAGGTCGGGGCAGGCGCCACCGAAAGTGCCGTGCACCTGGGCCAGGATCGAACCGCCCATGCGGCGCTGGCCGGCGCCGAGGCCGATCAGCCAGATCTCCGATTCGGCGCTGCGGTCGAGCACCGGCAGCAGCTGCCGGCGCGCGTCGGCCACGCGGGCGAAGGCGCTGACCACCAGCGACACCGGCGAGACCACCTTCTGCGGGCCTTCCGGCGCGGTCCACTGCGCCTGCATCGACAGCGAGTCCTTGCCCACCGGGATCGACAGGTCGAGCTCGGGGCACAGTTCCATGCCCACGGCCCTGACCGCGTCGAACAGCGCGGCGTCTTCGCCCGGGTGCGAGGCCGCGGCCATCCAGTTGGCCGACAGCTTCACTTCCGCCAGCGAGGCCACCGGGGCGGCGGCCAGGTTGGTGATGGCCTCGCCCACGGCCATGCGCGCCGAGGCGGCGGCGTCGAGCAGGGCCAGCGGCGTGCGCTCGCCCACGGCCATCGCCTCGCCCGCCACGCCGTTGAAGTCGGTGAGCGTGATGGCGACGTCGGACAGCGGCAGCTGCCAGGGGCCGACCATCTGGTCGCGCGAGCACAGGCCGCCCACGGTGCGGTCGCCGATGGTGACCAGGAAGTTCTTGGACGCCACGGTCGGGTGCGCCATCACGCGCAGGCCGGCCTCGCGCAGGTCGAGCGCGGCGGTGTCCAGGCGCGGCCAGCGCGGGGCCGGCAGGCGCTGGGTGTCGCGGTGCATCTTCGGCGAGTTGCCGAACAGCACGTCCATCGGCAGGTCGATCGGCTTGCTGCCGTCCGGCGCCACCAGCACCAGGCGCTCCTCGGCGGTGGCGTGGCCGACCACGGCGAACACGGCGCGCTCGCGCCGGCAGATGGCCTCGAAGTCGGCCACGCGGTCGGCGGCGACGCCCAGCACGTAGCGCTCCTGGGCTTCGTTCGACCACAGCTGCATCGGCGAGAGCGAAGGATCGTCGCTGGGGATCTTCGCCATCTCGATCACGCCGCCGACGTTGGAGTCGTGCAGCAGCTCGGGGATGGCGTTGGACAAGCCGCCGGCGCCCACGTCGTGGGCGGTGAGGATCGGGTTGCGCTCGCCCTGGGCGAAGCAGCGGTCGATCACTTCCTGGCAGCGGCGCTGCATCTCGGGGTTGTCGCGCTGCACCGAGGCGAAGTCGAGGTCCTCGGAGCTCTGGCCCGAGGCCACCGACGAGGCGGCACCGCCGCCCAGGCCGATCAGCATCGCCGGGCCACCCAGCACCACCACGGCGTCGCCGGGGCGCAGGTTGAGCTTGGCCACCTGGCCCGGGTCGATCGCGCCCAGGCCGCCGGCCAGCATGATCGGCTTGTCGTAGCCGCGCACCAGGCCCGGCTCGCCGGTGGGCAGTTCGAAGCTGCGGAAATAGCCGGCCAGGGCCGGCCGGCCGAACTCGTTGTTGAACGCGGCGGCGCCGATCGGGCCGTCGGTCATGATTTCCAGCGCCGGGGCCATGCGCGGGTTGAGCGGGCGCTCGTTCTCCCAGGGCCGCGGCAGCGACGGGATGCGCAGGTGCGAAACGGTGAAGCCGGTCAGGCCGGCCTTGGGCTTGCCGCCGCGGCCGGTCGCGCCCTCGTCGCGGATCTCGCCGCCGGCGCCGGTTGCGGCGCCCGGGAAGGGCGAGATGGCGGTGGGGTGGTTGTGGGTTTCGACCTTGATCGCGAAGGCCGAATCCATCGGCGCGCCGTGGCCGTATTCGCCGCTGCCGGGCTCGGGCCGGAAGCGCGCGCCCGGATGGCCCTCGACCACCGCGGCGTTGTCCTTGTACGCACTGAGCGTGAGCTGCGGGCTGCGCGCGTGCGTGTTCTTGATCATGCGGAACAGCGACAGCGGCTGCGGCTCGCCGTCGATGGTCCAGTCGGCGTTGAAGATCTTGTGCCGGCAGTGCTCGGAGTTGGCCTGCGCGAACATCATCAGCTCGGCGTCGGACGGATCGCGGCCAAGCTCGGTGTAGCGGCGGCGCAGGTAGTCGACTTCGTCGTCGGACAGCGCCAGGCCGAGGCGCGCGTTGGCGTCCTCGAGGCCGTCGAGCGGGATGCGGCCGACCGGGCCCGGCGCGCCGGCGGTGAACAGCGCGGCGGCCTGCTCGCGGGCCGACAGCAGCGACTGGGTCATGGGGTCGTGCAGCGCGGCGGCGAGCTTCGGCCAGCGCGGGTCGCCTTCCGGCGGCAGGCCGGCCAGGTCGATCCGGGTGCCGCGCTCGACGCGCCTCACCGCCAGGCCGGCACCGCGCAGGATCTCGGTGGCCTTGCTGGCCCAGGGCGACTGGGTGCCCAGGCGCGGCACCACGAAGCGGGTGGCGGCGCCGTCGGCCGGCGCCTCGAAGGACACGCAACCCTCGAGCAGGCGGCCGAGCGTGGCGGTGTCGGGCGACGCACCGGCCTCGGGCTCGATGAAGTAGGTGAACCAGGCACCGGTGAGGCTGACCCCGGGCACGACCTGCCGGAGACGGGACTGGAGACGTTCAAGCCGGAAGGGCGACAGGGCCGGCAGGCCCTCGAGGACGATCATGTCCGGATGGTTCCCAAGGGAAGCGAGCCGCCAATTCTAACCCAAGGCCGGACCCGGGGCCCGGCCGGGCGGCTCAGCGGGCCTGCTTGCCGGCCAGTTCCTCCAGGCGCGCCAGCATTTCCGCCGGGGGCACGTAGCCGCCAAGCTGGGTGCCGTCGGCGGCGTAGATGGCCGGGGTGCCGTCCAGGCCGACGCGGCGGCCCAGGTCGTAGTCGCGGGTGACCGGGCTGGTGCAGTTGGCCTCGGGCAGGTCCTTGCCGGCCTTGGCGTCGGTGAGCGCCTTCTGGCGGTCGGCCGAGCACCAGACGTTCACCGCCTTCTGGTAGGACTCCGAGCCGATGCCGGCGCGCGGGTAGAACAGGTAGTTCACGGTGATGCCGAGGCGGTTGTACTCGGCGATCTCGCTGTGCATGCGCCGGCAGTAGCCGCAGTCGATGTCGGTGAACACGGTGACCACGTGTTTCGGCTGGGCGGCGGCGAAGGTGATGCGGCTGTCGTCGCCGACGCCGGCCAGCATGTCCCTGCGCAGCGCGGCCTCGGCCAGGCCGGTGAGGCTTTCGCGGCTGGCGATTTCGATCACGCTGCCCTGCAGCAGCAGGCGGGCGTCTTCGGACACGTAGACCACGCGCGCGCCCAGGGCCACCTGGCGATAGCCCGGGATGGGCGAATCGGCGATCGCGCCGATCTCCAGGCCCGGCACCAGCGCCTGCAGCGCCGTGCGGATGGCTTCGTCACCCACCGCGGCGCCGGCAGGCGCCGCCGTCGGCGCGGCGGCCGTGGCCGGCGCCGGCGAAGCATCGGCGCTGCCGGCCGGGGCATCGGCGGCGCAGGCGGTCATGGTGGCCAGCAGGGCCAGGGACAGCAGGGAGCGACGGATCATCGGGCGGGATTCCTCGGTAACGTTGCGGCTCCGACCCGGCGCGGGGCGGAAAGTTCAGGGATTCTCGCACAGCCCGGCGGGCCGGCTCAGGCGCGCGGGTGGTGCTGCTGGTGCAGGCGCTTGAGGCCCTCGCGGGCCACCAGGGTGTAGATCTGGGTGGTCGAGAGCGAACTGTGGCCCAGCAGCATCTGCAGGGTGCGCAGGTCGGCGCCGTGGTTGAGCAGGTGGGTGGCGAAGCTGTGGCGCAGGCCGTGCGGGCTGACCCGGGCCGGGTCGATGCCGGCGACCAGGGCCCGCTTCTTGACCACGTTCCAGAACTGCTGGCGGCTCAGCGGCGCCGCTTCCCGGCCCAGGAACAGGGCCGCCGCGGCGCGGCCGCCGGCCAGCGCCGGCCGCGCCCCGGCCAGGTAGCGCTCGAGCCAGTGCTGGGCTTCCTCGCCCATCGGCACCAGCCGGTCCTTGTTGCCCTTGCCGGTCACCCGCAGCACGCCCTGGCGCAGGTTCACCGCCGCCGCCGGCAGGTTCACCAACTCGCTCACGCGCAGGCCGGTGGCGTACATCAGCTCGACCATGGCGCGGTCGCGCAGGCCGGCGGGCGTTTCGGCCGGCGGAGCCTGGATCAGGGCCTCGACCTCGCTCTCCGACAGCGCCTTGGGCAGGGAGCGGCGCAGCTTGGGCGGGTCGAGCCGGGCGGTCGGGTCGTCCTCGCGCAGGCCCAGCCGCGCCTGCTGGCCGAAATAGGCG
This sequence comes from Arenimonas caeni, assembly GCF_003024235.1. Lineage (GTDB taxonomy): Bacteria > Pseudomonadota > Gammaproteobacteria > Xanthomonadales > Xanthomonadaceae > Arenimonas > Arenimonas caeni. Next base: position 538,011 of record NZ_KZ679084.1, read on the forward strand.
CGCAGCGCCGAAAGCAGGCGCGCGTTGCTGCGCGCGGCATAGCCCTGGGCGGTGCGGTCGGCCAGGTAGTCGAACAGCACCTGGCGGTCGACGCCGCCCAGGCCGCGGCCGCGGGCGACCAGCCAGCGTGCCAGGCCCTCGAGGTCGCGGCGGTAGCTGTCGAGCGTGAGCCGCGAGAGCCCGGATTCGGCCCAGGCGCGGTCCAGGAAGGCCGTGATCGCGCGCTGGTCGGCCTCGGTGGCGGGCGGCAGGTCCCGGGCGCGGGCGCGGCGGTCGGCAGGACGGGAAGACATGGCGGCAGCTTAGCGACGGGTGCCGGCGCCGGCTATGCTGTCGCGATGTCCGATGCCTCCCCCGCCCTGGCCGCGCGCCCGGCCCATCTCGGCTGGCGCCTGCTGGCCCTGGTCTACGACTTCTTCCCGGTGCTGGCGCTGTGGTTCGCCACCGCCGGCCTGATGCTGCTCGCGCGCGGCGGCGAAACCGTGCCGCCGGGCAGCCTGGCGGCCTGGCTGGAATTCGCGCTGCTCTGGGCGGTGACCGGCGGCTATGCGCTGCTGTCCTGGCAGCGCGGCGGCCAGACCCTGGGCATGCGGCCCTGGCGGCTGAAAGTGCTGGCGGCCGACGGCCGCCGCGCCACGCGCCAGGCCCTGGCCTTGCGGTATGCCGTGGCGACGCTGTCGCTGGCGACCTTCGGCCTGGGCTTCCTGTGGAGCCTGTTCGAGCGCGAGCGCCGCACCTGGCACGACCTGGCCAGCGGCACCGTGCTCGTGCGCCTGGAGCGCTAGTCGCGGCGGCCGAACAGGCCCCAGCACACCGCCATCAGCACCGCCGGCGGCAGCAGGTAGGCCAGGCGGGCATCGAAGCGGTAGACGTCCGACAGGCTCACCACCAGCCGCTGCGCCAGCAGGTAGCCCACGCCGATGACCACGGCGATGAACAGGCGTTTGCCGAACCCACCCGAGCGCAGCGAACCGAAGGCGAAGGGCAGCGCCGACAGGCACAGCACGACCACGTTGAGCGGATAGAACCAGCGCGCCCAGTAGGCGTTCTCGAAGGCCTTGGCGTCCAGGCCGTTGCGCTCGAGGTAGTCGATGTTGCGGCGAAGCTCGTGGCTGCTCATGTAGCGCGGGCGCTTGACCGCGGCCGAGACCAGTTCGTCGCCCAGCGTGGTCTGCCAGCGCTCGGTGTCGAGCTCCTCGACCTGCACCGATCGCCTGTCGAAGCGGGTGCGGCGCAGCCCGTGCAGCGTCCAGTAGCCGTCACGGTGTTCGGCGGTGCGGGCCACCACCAGCGAGGCCAGGCGGCCGTCGATGTCGAACTCGAACAGGCGCACGCCCTGCAGTTCGGTCCAGGCGCGCCCGTCGAGTTCGCGACGCTGGCCGTCGCGGGCGTTGAGGAAGGTATTGCCGTCGCGGGCCCACAGCCCCGAGACGCGCGCCATCACCACGTCGCCCGCCTTGGCCGAGTTGGCCACCGTCTGCGCGCTCTGTTCGCCCTGCGGCGCGGCGGTTTCGGCGTTGACCACCATCAGCCCGGCCAGCAGCGCCGAAGACAGCAGCGCACCCAGGCCGATGCGCAGGCGCGAGACGCCGACCGCGCGCATGGCGGTGAGCTCCGAGCGGGCGGCCAGGCCGCCGAGGCCAAGCACGGTGCCGATCAGGGCCGAGGTGGGGAAGAGTTCGTAGAGGCGGCGCGGCGAGGTGTAGAGCGTGTACAGGAACGCATGGCTCAGCGTGTAGCCGCCCTCGCCGACCTCGTCGAGCTCGTTAAGCAGCGCGCCGACCAGGTCGAAGGACAGCAGCACCGCCGCCGTGGCCGCCGTCGCCAGCAGCACCGCGCGGGCGAGGTAGAAATCGAGCCGGCCCGGGCGCAGGTTCATGCCGTCGCTCCGCGGCGGCGGCGGACCCGGCCATCGGTCGCGAACAGCCAGAGCGCCAGCAGGGCCAGCGGCACCAGCAGCCACCACAGGCCCAGCCAGGCCGGCAGCACGCCGGCGGCCAGCCAGCCCTTGCCCAGCAGCAGCAGGATCATGGCGTTGATGTAGACCAGCAGGGCCGCGAGCATGCGGCCATAGCGCGCCTGGCGTGGTTCGCCCCGCCCCAGCGGCAGCGCCATCAGGCCCAGCGCGAGGGCGAGCAGCGGCGTGGCGGCGCGCCAGTGCAGTTCGGCGCGGGCCGGCGCGGCGTCCTGGGGCAGGAGCGCGAGCGTGGGCATGGCTTCGAGCTGGTCGGTTTCCGTCTCGGGCTCGCGATCGGGCACCTGCAGTTCGTTCTCGGCGTAGCGCATCATCCGGAAGTCGCGCTGGCCGGGGTCGCCTTCGACCCGGAAGCCGTCGCGCAGCAGCAGGTAGCGGCCGCGCTCGCCCTCGACCAGCAGCTCGCCCTCGGTCGCGGTGACGATGTCGAGCCGGCCATCGCGCTCGGCCTGGACGAACATGCGCCCGAAGCGCGAGCCCTCGACGTCGATGCTGTCGACGTAGATCACGCCGCCGCGGCCCGGGAGTTCGATGAAGCGCCCGGCCTCCAGGCCCGCCACCAGGAAGCTGCGGTTGGCCTCTTCGACCATCTGCTGCGCCAGCCGCGCGCCCGAGGGCGCCGCCCACAGGGAAGCCACGGCGATGACCGCGGCCACCGGCAGGGTCACCAGGGCCAGCGGCCGCCACAGCTGGCGCGGGCCCAGGCCCACCGAGGACAGCACGGCCATCTCGCTGTCGCCATAGAGCCGGCCGACCGCCATGAGCAGCCCGATGAACAGCGCCAATGGCAGCAGGATCGGCAGCACCTGCACCGAACGCAGGCCCAGCTGGGACAGCAGCAGGGCCGCCGGCACCTTGCCCCGGGCGATCTCCGCCATCAGGTCGACCAGCAGGCCGCCCAGGCCCACCAGCAGCAGCACGACGGTGACGGCCGCAACGCTCCGGGCGAACTGGCGCAACAGGTAACGCTCGATGAGCAACATTCGGGGGCGCCGGGTTCCGTGGAGGGTGGGCTTGCTAGAATCGGGGTTTGTGAATTGTAACGGTGACCCGCCCATGAGCCTCGAATTTCGCCTGAATCGTCCCGACCCCGCCACTGCCGACCACGATTGCGTGATCGTTGGCCTCTTCGCCGACGGCAGCTTCACGCCTTCGGGCCAGGCGATCGACGCCGCCACCGGCGGCAAGCTGGCGGCGCTGGCCGGGCGCGGCGACCTCTCGGGCAAGGCCGGCCGCACCGCGCTGCTGCACGACCTGCCGGGCGTGAAGGCGCCGCGCGTGCTGGTGGCGGGACTGGGCGAGGCCGGCAAGTTCGCCGCCGCGCCCTACCTCAAGGCCATCGGCGACGCCGTCCGCGCGCTGCGCAGCGGCCCGGTGCGCAGCGCCCTGCTCACCCTGGCCGAAGTGCCGGTGGCCGGCCGCGACGCCGCCTGGAGCGTGCGCCAGGCCGTGGTCGCCGCCGACCACGCGGCCTACGCCTACACCCACACCCGCTCGACCAAGGACCCTGAGGGCCTGAAGTCGCTGGACGTGGCCGCCGACGCGGCCCACGCGACCGAGCTGGCCCGCGGCGTGGCCATCGCCGCCGGCGTCGAGCTCGCCCGCGAGCTGGGCAACCTGCCGCCGAACATCTGCAACCCCGGTTACCTGGCCGACACCGCCCGCCGCATCGCCAGCGAGAACGAGGGCGTGACGGTGGAGGTGCTCGAGCGCGCCGACATGGAGAAGCTGGGCATGGGCTCGCTGCTGGCCGTGGGCCGCGGCTCGGCCAACCCGCCGCGGCTGGTGGTGCTGCGCTACAACGGCGCCGGCGACGCCAAGCCCTACGCGCTGGTCGGCAAGGGCATCACCTTCGACACCGGCGGCATCAACCTCAAGGTGCAGGGCGGCATCGAGGAAATGAAGTTCGACATGTGCGGCGCGGCCGGCGTGTTCGGCGCCTTCCTGGCCGCCGCGCGCATGAAGCTGCCGCTGAACGTGGTGATGGTGGTGCCGGCGGTGGAGAACATGCCCGATGCCGACGCCTACCGCCCCAGCGACATCCTCACCTCGATGTCGGGCAAGACCATCGAGGTCGGCAACACCGACGCCGAGGGCCGCCTGATCCTGTGCGACGCGCTGACCTACGTGCAGCGCTACGAGCCGCAGGCCACGGTGGACGTGGCCACGCTCACCGGCGCCTGCGTGATCGCGCTGGGCAAGCACGCCGCCGGCCTGATGAGCAAGCACGACGACCTGGCCGGCGAGCTGCTCGCGGCCGGCGAGCACGTGTACGACCGCGCCTGGCGCCTGCCGCTGTGGGACGAGTACCAGAGCCAGCTCGAGTCCGGCTTCGCCGACGTCTACAACATCGGCGGCAAGTCGGCCGGCGCCATCACCGCCGGCTGCTTCCTCTCTCGCTTCACCGAGGGTCAGCGCTGGGCGCACCTGGACATCGCCGGCGTGTCGAATGCCGAGGGCCGCAAGGGCCTGGCCAGCGGCCGCCCGGTGGGCCTGCTGGCGCAGTGGCTGATCGACCAGGCCGGCTGACGTGGCGCGCGCCGATTTCTACCTGATCGGCAAGCCCCGCTTCCGCGAGCAGCCGCTGCTGCTGGTGTGCGAACTGGCCCGCAAGGCCGTGCACGCCGGCCAGCCGCTGCTGGTGCTGGCCTCCTCGGCCGCACAGGCCGAGGAACTCGACGACCTGCTCTGGTCCTTCGACCCGGACGAATTCCTTCCGCACCAGATCGCCGGTGCGGAAGAGGACGAGGACGAAGTCGAAGTGCTGATCGCGCCGCCGGAGCAGTCGCCGCCGATGCGCGCGCTGGTGCTCAACCTGCGCGACGAACCGGTGCCGCCGGGCTTCGAGCGCGTGCTCGAGGTGGTGCCCGCCGACGAGTCCGCGCGCGGCCCGCTGCGCGCCCGCTGGACCCACTACAAGTCCCTCGGCCTCGACGTCACCAAGCACGACATGTGACCCGGTCTCCCTAGCGGGTGGCGAGGACGGCCTCGATGGCGTCGGTGTCGCGCGGGACGGCGTCGGTGAGGACCTCGTGGCCGTCCCGGGTGATGGCGACGTCGTCCTCGATGCGGATGCCGATGCCCTGCCACTTCGCCGGCACGCCCTTGCTGCCGGGGGCGATGTAGATGCCCGGCTCGATGGTGAAGACCATGCCCGGCTCGAGTTCGCGGTAGTCGCCGGCGACCTTGTATTCGCCCACGTCGTGCACGTCCAGGCCCAGCCAGTGGCCGGTCTTGTGCATGTAGAACTTCTTGTACGCGCCCGAAGACAGCGCCGACTTGAGCGAGCCCTTGAGCAGGCCCACCGACAGCAGGCCTTCGGTGAGCACCTCCACCGCCGCCTCGTGGCCCAGGATCCAGCGCCGGCCCGGCCGCGCCTGCGCCATCGCCGCCGCCTGCGCGGCCAGCACGATCTCGTGCAGCGCGCGCTGCTCCTTCGAATAGCGCCCGTTCACCGGCCAGGTGCGGGTGATGTCGGAGGCGTAGCCGGCGTACTCGGCGCCGGCGTCGCACAGCAGCAGCTCGCCGTCGTTGAGCGGCGCGTTGTTGGCGCGGTAGTGCAGCACGCAGCCGTTGGCGCCGGCGCCGACGATCGGCTCGTAGGCAGCCACGGCGTTGTGGCGGCGATACGTGTACTGCAGCGCAGCCTCGACCTCGTATTCGCGGCCGCCGACGCGGGTGGCACGCATGGCCGCCAGCTGCGCTTCGGCGGCGATGGCGGCCGAGCGGCGCATCAACCTGAGTTCGGCCGCGCTCTTGAACAGGCGCAACTCGTGCAGCAGGTGGCCGAGCTCGAGGAATTCGTGCGGCGGCTGGGCGCCGTGGCGCACCTGCGAGCGCACCCGGTTCACCCAGCCGATGAGCTTGAGGTCGAACTCGGTGTCGCGGCCGAAGTGGTAATAGACGCGCGAGCGGCCCTCGAGCAGGCCCGGCAGGATCTCGTCGAGGTCGGTGATCGGGTAGGCATCGTCGACGCCGTAGGCCTCCACCGCGCCCTCGGCGCCGGCGCGCGGGCCGTCCCAGGCTTCGCGCTCGGGGTCGCGGTCGCGGCAGAACAGCAGCACCTCGCCGTGCTTGCGGCCCGGCACCAGCACCAGCACGGCTTCGGGCTCGGGGAAGCCGCTGAGGTACCAGAAATCGCTGTCCTGGCGGTAGGGAAAGTGCGTGTCGTGGCTGCGCACGCGCTCCGGGGCGCTGGGCAGGATGAGGATGGCGTCCTCATCGGCCATGCGCATCAGCTGCTTGCGGCGGCGGGCGAACTCGGCCGGCTTGATCATGCGTGCCTCAGTTGAGCTTGCGGCGGTGCCGGGGGCCGAGCACGCAGTCACTGTGCAGGAGCATCACCGCCACGCGGACGAACTCGGACACTTCCTCCAGCGCCTCGGCGTCCGCCTCGGGCTCTTCGTAGCTCAGGTCGCTCGAGGCGATGCGGGCCATGTCGGCCAGGGCCTCGCCCGACTCCTCCGACAGCGGCGGGTTCGCACCCGCGGCCAGGCCGAAGCCCCCCAGGAAGCCACGGCACCAGGCCAGCAGCGCGTCGCCGCGCTCGGACACGGGGCGGTCGCCCTCGGGCAGCAGCAGCTCGAACCCGAAGTCCGGGCTCTCTAGCTGGGCGGTGCTGGCCTGGTAGAGCTGGTCCAGGGCGCCATCGGCAGCCGGCGTGGACACCAGGGGGTCGGACATCACGGCGGCGAACCAGCCCGCGCGGTCGTGCTTGCCGCCGCCGGAAACGTAGCCGCAGAGCGAGCCGTGCAGCTCGGAGGGATCGAGCGAGGCTTCGAGGGCCTGGAGTTCGTCGGCCACCTGGGCGTGCGCGGGCAGCGAGGCTGGGGTCATCGGAAGGGCCGTGCGTGGGTTGCCGGCATTCTAGCAAGCGCGGGCGCGCCGCTTGTGGCGATGTTAGCGCCACCCTACACTCCCCGGGGATAAGGGGAAGGCGGGGACCACGGGGCCTAATGGCGCTGTCTGTACATCACAGGAGCTTGGCCGGCCGCGGCTGGACCGCCTTCGGCGCCTTGCCCATGGCCCTGCTTCCGGGCGTCGCCATGGCCCGGGCGCCCGGCGGGCTGGGCTCGAGCGGCATCGTGCAACTGGTGCTGCTGGCCATCGCCCTGTTCCTGTGCTGGCTGCTCTGGCGCGTCTGGACCCACCGCCGCCGCCAGGAAACCTCCCTGCTGGCCGAGATCCACGAGCGCGAGGAGCGCCTGAACCTGGCGCTCTGGGGCTCGGGCGACGAGTTCTGGGACTGGAACATCCCCGCCAACAGCCTCTACCGCCTGGGCGCCAACCAGCTGCTCGGCCAGGGCAGCCGGGACCAGCTGAGCACCGACGACTGGCGCACGCAGTCGATCCACCCCGAGGACCTGCCGCGGGTGCAGAAGCTGCTGCAGGAACACATCATCGGCCATACCGACGTGTTCGAATCCGAGCACCGCATCCGCAACGCCCGCGGCGAGTGGGTGTGGGTGCGCTCGCGCGGCAAGGTGGTCGAGCGCGACGGCAGCGGCAACCCGCTGCGCATGGCCGGCACGGCCCGCGACATCACCGCCATCCGGCGCGCCGAGCGCGAACGCCGGGTCGCGCTGGAGGTGCTGCGCTCGATGAGCGAGGCGGTGGCGGTGATCGACCTCGACTTCCGCTTCATCTCGGTCAACCCGGCCTTCTCGCGCATCACCGGCTACAGCGAGGAGGAGGTGATCGGCCAGAACAGCCGCCTGCTCGACTCCAGCCAGCACAGCGCCGAGTTCTACCGGCGCGTGCGCGACGTGCTCGAGCGTACCGGCCACTGGGCCGGCGAGATGTGGCAAAAGCGCAAGGACGGCGAGGAACTCCTCGGCTGGATCGAGATGAGCGAGGTGCGCGACGCCATGGGCCTGCGCAGCCACTTCGTGGCGGTGGTCAACGACATCACCGACAAGAAGCGCGCCGAGCAGGAGCTGCGCTACCTGGCCAACTACGACACGCTCACCGGCCTGCCCAACCGCGCCCTGCTGTCCGAGCGGCTGGGCCGCGCCATCGTGCGCGCGCGCCGGCAGGAAACCCGGGTGGCGGTGCTGTTCCTCGACCTCGACCGCTTCAAGGACATCAACGACTCGCTCGGCCACGCCGCCGGCGACCGCCTGCTCAAGGCCGCGGCCACGCGCCTGCAGGCCACGGTGGGCGCCTCCGACACGGTCGCGCGCCTGGGCGGCGACGAATTCACGGTGGTGCTCGAGGACGTCGAGTCGCTGCCGGCGGTCGAACGCATGGCGCGCGAGATCCTCACCGCCTTCACCATGCCGCTGGAGGTGGACGAGCGGCACGACGTGTCGATCACGCCCTCGCTCGGCATCAGCCTCTACCCCGACCACGCCCTGGTGCCCACCGACCTGCTCAAGTTCGCCGACACGGCCATGTACCAGGCCAAGGCCGAGGGCCGGAACACCTACCAGATCTACAACGAGACCATGGACGCCGAGTCGCGCCGGCGCGCCACCGTGCTGGCTTCGCTGCGCAAGGCGATCGACCGCGGCGAGTTCCGGCTCGTCTACCAGCCGCGCATGGCCCTGGCCGATGGCCGCATCACCGGCGTCGAGTCGCTGCTGCGCTGGAACAGCGCCGAGCTGGGCGAGATCCCGCCCACCGTGTTCGTGCCGCTGGCCGAGGAATCGGGCCTGATCCTGCAGATCGGCGACTGGGTGCTGGCCGAGGCCCTGCAGACCCTCAAGCGCTGGCGCGCCCACGGCCTGAACGAGATCTCCATCGGCATCAACGTCTCGGTGCTGCAGCTGCTGCGCGGCAACGTGCCCGAGCAGCTGCGCCGGCTGATCGCCGACCTGGGCGTGCCGGCCAACCGCATCGAGCTCGAAGTCACCGAGTCGATGGTGATGCAGAACGCCGAGCAGACCACGCACGTGCTCAACGAGCTGCGCAAGATCGGCGTCACCCTGGCCATCGACGATTTCGGCACCGGCTACTCCTCGCTGGTCTACCTCAAGCGGCTGCCGATCGACACGCTCAAGATCGACAAGGAGTTCATCGGCGACCTGACCAAGGATCCGGACGACGAGGCCATCACCGCCACGGTCATCACCATGGGCCACTCGCTGGGCCTGAACGTGATCGCCGAGGGCGTCGAGAGCGAGCAGCAGCTGAGCTACCTGCGCGAGCAGGGCTGCGACGAGATCCAGGGTTTCTGGCTGTCGCCGCCGCTGGACGCGCACCGCTGCCTGGCCTTCATCCGCAGCTGGCAGCCCGGCACCGTGGCCGCCATCCCGGCGCCGTATTGACCCCCTGACCCGCCCCGCCTAAGGTGGCCGCGATGAGCCCGAACGACCCCATTGCCCAGCTCCAGGCCCTGGCCGAGCGCTTCGAGCGCCTGGCCGAGCAGCATCGGCGGCTGCTCGAGGAAAACCGCAGCCTGCGGCAGGGGCAGGAACAGCTGGTGGCCGAGCGCGCCCAGCTGCTGAACAAGAACGAGCAGGCCCGCTCGCGGGTCGAGGCCATGATCGCGCGCCTGAAGTCGCTGGAGCACAACGCGTGAGCGAGCCGGTCAACGTCAAGATCCTCGACCGCGAGTACACCGTCGGCGTCGAGCCGGGCGAGCGCGACGGCCTGATGGCCGCCGCCCACCTGCTCGACGCGCGCATGCGCGAGATCCGCGGCTCCAACCGCATGGCCGCCATCGACCGGGTGGCGGTGCTGGCCGCGCTCAACCTCGCGCACGAACTGCTGCAGCTCAAGACCCAGGCCGACAAGCGCGACCAGGCCCTGGGCCAGGTGCTGGGCGAGCTCAACCGCAAGCTCGACGGCCTGTTCGACGCTCCGCGCTGACGTTCACGTTTTTCTCCGCGGCCGGGCCTATAATTCCAGTCGTCCTCTGCCGTGTCCGACAGCGTGCCTAACATTCGCCTTGTCCCATAAACACGACACGGGAATCCGGCGCCAGAGTGGTGTGCATGTCCGCCCCGTTGCGGAAAGCCTGAAGCGATGGTCCGGGTACCCACTTGATCCCAGGGATCAAGGTCGTTTCGTACGCATCGGCATGGTGGAGGTCATCTTTTGAACCCGACGCGCCCCGAATTGCGCCGCGAGCTGCAGGCCCGGCGCGCCGCCCTTTCGGCCGGCGAGCGCCTGGCCGCCGCCGATGCGGTGGCCCGGCGGCTGGCGGCGCGCCCCGAACTGCGCGCGCCGGGTTATGTCGGCGGCTACTGGGCCGTCGGCGGCGAATTGCCCCTGCACTCGGTGCAACTGCGCCTGGCCCCCGGCCAGGTCTGGTGCCTGCCGCTGCTGCAGCCCGACAAGTCCCTGCGCTTCGCGCCCTGGCGGCCGGGCGACCCGCTGGTGAACAACCGCTACGGCATTCCCGAGCCCGAGGTCGCGCCGTCGTCGACGCTCGACCCGGCCGAACTGGTGCTGGCCCTGGTGCCGCTGCTGGGCTTCGACCGCGCCGGCCATCGCCTGGGCATGGGCGGCGGCTACTACGACCGCAGCTTCGCCTTCCGCCGCGAACGGACCGGCCCGCCCTGGCTGGTCGGCGTGGCCTACGCCTGCCAGGAAGCGCCGGCACTGGCCGCCGAAGCCTGGGACGTGGACCTGGACGCCCTGGCCACCGAGCGCGAGTGGCTCGCGTTCGGGCGATAATGGCGGCCATGAAGCACTGGCTGATGAAATCCGAACCCGAGGAGTTCTCGATCGACGCGCTCGAGCGCGTCGGCACCGAGCCCTGGACCGGCGTGCGCAACTACCAGGCACGCAACTTCATGCTCAAGGACATGAAGGTCGGCGACCCGATCCTGTTCTACCACTCCAACTGCGCCGTGCCGGGCGTGGTCGGCATCGCCGAGGTGGCCTCGACGCCCTACCCCGACCCGACCCAGTTCGACGCAGCGTCCGACTACCACGACCCCAAGAGCAGCCGCGAAGAGCCGCGCTGGTGGATGGTGGACGTGCGCTTCGTGCGCAAGTTCGGCCGCACGGTCGCGCTCGAGGAGCTGAAGGCGCGCGCCGACGATTTCGGCGACTTCGCCCTGCTCCGCCGCGGCAACCGCCTGTCGGTGCTGCCGGTGTCGGCCGCCCAGTACAAACGCATCCTTTCGATGGAGTAAGCCCGTGTCCCGCGACGAACAGAAGAAACTGGCTGCCGAAAAGGCCCTGGAATACGTCGAGGACGGCAGCGTCGTCGGCGTCGGCACCGGCTCGACCGTGGCCTTCTTCATCGACGGCCTGGCCCGGATGAAGGGCCGCATCGAGGGCGCGGTGTCGAGCTCGGAGCAGAGCACGCGCCAGCTGCAGTCGCACGGCATCCCGGTGCTCGACCTCAACGCGGTCGGGCCGCTGAAGCTCTACGTGGACGGCGCCGACGAGTGCGACCCGTACAACCGCCTGATCAAGGGCGGCGGTGCGGCGCTGACCCGCGAGAAGATCATCGCCCAGGCCTCCGACCGTTTCGTCTGCATCATCGACGAGGCCAAGCAGGTCGAGTTCCTCGGCGCGTTCCCGGTGCCGGTGGAGGTGATCCCGATGGCGCGCAGCCTGGTCGGCCGGGCCCTGGTGGCGCTGGGCGGCCAGCCGGTGTGGCGCGAAGGCGTGGTCACCGACAACGGCAACTGGATCCTGGACGTGCACAACTGGCGCATCGCCGACCCGGTGGCGCTGGAAGCCAAGGTCAACCAGATCCCGGGCGTGGTCACCTGCGGCCTGTTCGCGGCGCGCCCGGCCGACGAAGTCATCATCGGCGGCAAGGTCCGCCCGATCCGCCGCTAGGGGGACGGGTGCATTTACGCGCCCGACTGACTCCGCTGACAGGAATGCCTCCGGGCGCGTAAATGCACCCGTCCCCGGCCTTGCTCAGCCCGACGCCTGCGCCGCCAGCATGCGCTGCATCGCGCCAAGGCCGCCGTGCAGGGCGCTCACTTCGTAGCCCAGGCGCTTGAGCACGAAGGCCGCGGCGGCCGAACGCTCGCCGGTGTTGCAGTACACGACCACGCGCGCGCCCGGCGACAGCACGCCGGCCACGTCCTCGCGCAGGCGGTAGAGGGGGACGTTCACCGAGCCATCGATGGCGCGCTGGGCGTGCTCCTCGGGCATGCGCACGTCCAGCAGCACGGCGCCCGACTGCACCAGCCGGGCGGCATCGGCGGGCAGCGCCCAGGACAGCATCGGCGGCTTGAGCACCGCCTCGAAGGCCTCGCGCGAGAGCCGCATCAGCTGGCCGCCCTGCATCATGCGCACGGTGGCGTTGCGCGGCAGGTTGGAGAGCAGCGCGTCCTCGCCGAAGGTGTCGCCCTCGCGCAGGTAGGCCACCACCTGGGGCGCGCCATCGAGGTACTTGGACACCGAAGCGCTGCCCGAACGCACCACGTAGAAATAGTCGGCCGGGTCGCCCTCGCGCATGACGATCTCGCTGGGCTTGACCGTCACCGGCTCGAACATCTGGAACATCTTCTCGATGTTGCCGGTGGGCAGGCGCGCGAACGCCGGCGCGCGCAGCAGGCGGAACACCCAGTCGTTGCTGCCCGGCGCGCCGCCGAAGTGGCGGTAGTTCTCGTCGCGGCTCAGCTGGTCCCAGGTGATCAGCTTCTCGAGGTAGCGGCGGTCGATGCGCATCACCTTGGCGCGGGCGGACACCACCTTGGCGGTGAAACGGCGCGGCACCGCGTCGTTGAGCGAATAGCGGCCATGCGGCGCCGTGGCGATGTGCGCCACGTTGCGGCCATCGGGATAGGTGCAGCGCAGTTCGCCGTCGAGCAGGTAGAGCGTGTCCTCGTCGATGTCGCCGGCTTCGAACACGTTCTCGTTGCGCTGGTATTCGCTCAGCACGGCCTCGCGGGCAAGCTGGTCCCGGGTTTCCTGGCGCAAAGACTCGAGCGGGAAAAGGCGGGCGAGCTCGGTGGCGGGAACGGGCATGGGACGGCTCCGACGACGTATAGGCCGAGTCTATCGCCGGCTGGCCGGAAGCGGTAGCGGTAGCGGCGCCGACGAAAACAGAAAGGCCCCCTTTCGGGGGCCTTCTGTTTTTGGCTGGGGGACCAGGATTGCCAGGCCCATCCATGGGCCTGGCCCCTGCACTTCGCTCCGGGGTCGGCTTCGCCGACCAAATTTGTTCCAGACAAATTTGTCGAACGAAGTTCCGACTTGCCTTCCCCCCAAACAAAAACAGAAAGGCCCCCTTTCGGGGGCCTTCTGTTTTTGGCTGGGGGACTAGGATTCGAACCTAGATAGGCAGAGTCAGAGTCTGCAGTCCTACCATTAGACGATCCCCCAATTCCGGGACCGCGCCAGTTTACGAAACGATTAGCGCTTCGAGAACTGGGTGGCGCGGCGGGCCTTGTGCAGGCCGACCTTCTTGCGCTCGACCTCGCGGGCGTCGCGGGTCATCAGGCCGGCCTTGCGCAGCTCCGGCTTGAGCGTGTCGTTGTACTCGACCAGCGCGCGGGCGATGCCCAGGCGGATGGCGCCGGCCTGGCCGGTGATGCCACCGCCCTCGACCGTGACGTTGATGTCGAACTTGTCGGACATCTGGGTCAGTTCCAGCGGCTGGCGCACGATCATGCGCGAGGTCTCGCGGCCAAAGAACTCGTCCACCGGACGGCCGTTGACGACGATGTTGCCGCTGCCCGAGCGCAGGAACACGCGGGCGGTGGAGGACTTGCGACGGCCGGTGCCGTAGTTCTGCTGGGTAGCCATGGGATTACCTTAAGCCTTGAAGTCCAGCGCCTGCGGCTGCTGGGCGGTGTGCGGATGCTCGGAGCCCTTGTAAACCTTGAGCTTCTTGAACATGGCGCGGCCGAGCGGGTTCTTGGGCAGCATGCCCTTGACGCCGATCTCGATCACGCGCTCCGGGTGGGCGTCGAGGGCCTGGCCGAGGGTCTCGGTCTTCAGGTTGCCGACGTAGCCGGTGAAGCGGTGGTACTTCTTGTCCTGGAGCTTGTTGCCGGTGACGGCAATCTTCTCCGCATTGATCACGACGATGTAGTCGCCGGTATCGACGTGCGGGGTGTACTCCGGCTTGTGCTTGCCGCGGAGGCGGCGAGCGAGCTCCGAGCACAGGCGACCAAGCGTCTTGCCGCTGGCGTCGACGACGTACCAGTCCTGCTTGACGGTCTCCGGCTTGGCGCTGACGGTCATGGACTTCATGACGGCTCCAAATAGAAATCGGGGTGGAAAGAGGCGGAATGATAGCGGCCATTTCCGGCCCACGCAAGCCCGGTTTAACCCCGTGCTAGCATCCGGCCATGCCCGACATGCCGCCCCCGGCCCGCCCCGAACCCGCCCGGACGCCCGGCGCGGCCGGTCTGGTGGCCCTGGCCGACCGCTGCGTGCAGTGCGGGCTGTGCCTGCCGCATTGTCCCACTTACCGGCTCGATCGCAACGAAGCCGAGTCGCCCCGCGGCCGCATCGCCTACATCCGCGCGGTGGCCGCCGGCCAGCTGGTCCCGGGAGCGGCCGGCGACACCCACCTCGACCACTGCCTGGGCTGCCGGCGCTGCGAAGCCGTGTGCCCGGCCGGCGTGCGCTACGGCGAGCTGCTGGTGGGCGCCCGGGCCGCCCAGGCCGCGCGCCGGCCCCTGCCCGCCCGCACCCGCGCGGC